>JBJORF010000007.1:0-77499 GCA_046049545.1 Cyanobacteriota bacterium
GAGCCAGTGAACCTCGAAACCTTAAAGGTTGAAGTTGCTTGAAAAACGACATTTCAGCGAAGTTGCTGTTTGTGAGGTTAGTCAACTCGGATTTGATATTAGGGGGTGATTCATGCGATGTATTAAATTACACATTGAATAGCCGCGCATTACTGACGCAAAAACCACGCTACATTTAGTGTTTCACTGAAAGGAATAGGGTTTATAATCCTACCGATGGTCTTGTGGCCTACCCAAATCAATCTCCCGGTAATAGCGACTTGATTTCAAGCAATTTGATTTCAATCAGAGGCGAAGCAATATGAGTGATACAACTTCATTTTTGGGCGGTGCTGCCCTAGCTGGCCTCGCCGCGATGATTGTGCTGCGTGGTGGCATCAATTTTGGTGCGCCCACGATGTCAAGTCCCAATGGTTCACTGTTGCCCGTACCGCCATCCCTGCCGACAATGAACGGCAGTACCCAGAATTTTTCGATGCCCGGTACAGCGTTGCCTTCGCCTAGCCCAATGCCCGCGATCGCCAACGGCACTGATCGTACCTACGAAGATGCCAAGATCCGCCTTGAAGTCGATCAGCTCAAAAATCAAATCGAGCAGCAGCAGCAGCAGATTCGCAGCCAGCAGGGATTGATCGATAATTTGACACTGCAAGCCAAGGCGAATAATTTGACCCCGCCTTCGCCCATGGCCCCACTCCCCAGCCAATACGCTAATTCCCAACGCAACGACGATGCTGGCGCAATCGCGGGTTTGCCTTGGGCCTTGGGTGGTGTATTGTTGACCTTTGGTGGGGGTATTGCGTTGGTAGGGATGATGTCCATGTTCGCCAAGCAAAACAACCGATCGGTGCGCACGGTGGAATATGTTCAGGACGATTATCCGCCCGCTTACATGATGGCCCGTCGCCGCGCCCAAGCCCTACCGCCCCGTCGGACGATCAGAAGGGTTGATCTTGAGGATGTCGAATAGTTCCGTTCCAAATTCACGATCGCAAGCTACGGCAACCCCGCGTTGGCCGACGGCCCTCACGCCCTATGCTTTTCTGCTCCCGGCTTTATGCTTGTTGAGCCTCTGTGTGTTTTATCCGGTGCTTCAGGCGTTGTTCTGGAGTGTGATGCAGTTTGACCCGATCGCCGATACGAGCCGCTGGATCGGGCTAAAAAACTTTACTAAATTGTGGCGCGACCCCGTATTCTGGCAGGCGTTGCGCAATACCCTGCTCTACTTGGTTTGTGTCGTGCCGCTATTGACGAGCTTGCCGCTGGGATTAGCGATTCTCGTCAACCAAAAGCTGAAAGGGATTCAGGGGTTTCGAGTCGCTTACTACACCCCCGTCGTGATCTCCATGGTCGTCGCGGGCTTTGCCTGGAAATGGCTCTACGCCGGGGACGGACTGCTGAATCAAGCGCTCAAGGCCCTGGGGTTCACCAAAGTCGACTGGCTCACGAGTCCGGCGATCGCCCTCTTTGCGGTGATGGCGGTGACAGTCTGGAAAGGGCTCGGTTACTACATGGTGGTCTACCTCGCAGGCTTGCAGGCGATTCCGGCGGATCTGTACGAGGCCGCAGCGATCGATGGCTCCGATGGCATCAAGCAACATTGGGACATTACGGTGCCGTTGATGAAGCCCTATATGCTGCTGGTGGCCGTGATTTCGGCGATTTCAGCGACGAAGGTCTTTGAGGAAGTGTTTATCATGACGCGGGGCGGCCCCCTGAACGCTTCCAAGACCTTGGTCTATTATTCCTATGAGCAGGCGTTTGAAGCGGTGAGTGCGGAGGGCTTCAGTTATGGCTGCACGATCGGGTTGGTGATGTTTTTGCTGATCCTCGTGCTGTCGGTGCTGCGGCTGGGTGTCCAAAAGCTCACAGAGGCCAATACACCCGAGCTTTAGCGCTCAGTCTAGTACTTTTCAGCCTAGCGCCTGCTGCTTGTGTTTCCCAGGAGTGCTCCAGATGCAAAATCGGTTCTTCGATCGGGCGTTGGATCAAGCGGCGATTAAACAACGCATTCATCAATTAGACCAAGGTCGGGTCGGGTTTTACAGCATTGGGCTATATCCGGCTTCTTTGGCCTACAACTGTGCGATGCAGACTGATGGCGGCAAGTATCTGCTGCTGGCACCCCGGCCCGATCGGGCCTTACTCGGCGCATTTTCCGAAGTCGCGATCCAAGGCATGGACCCGGATCACGTCGCGACCATGCACGACATGAGCCAACACCGCAATGCCGACGGTCAGCTCGAAATTAATGATCTGCGCTATTTAATCGAACAGTGCGAATTGGTTGTTCTCAGCGCGAACAGTAATCACATTGAACAGGATTTGATCGATGCTTGCCGATTGCGGCAGGAACTGGGCCGGGAACAGGTGGTGCTGGCTTGTTTAGCGGGATCATTCAGTCACGATTTTATTCGGAATGAATCCTACGTCCTGTGTGAAAAAGTACCAAATCTGGGTTTCTTTTCCGGTTTCCATCGCCATGGTGCATTGCGTAACCCAGTCGATAGCTTTACTGCTAATTTTTGCCATCCCAATGCATTAACCGCACTGTTCGGCGCACGAATGCTCGATCGGCTCTCCCCCAATATCCAAGTCTCCCCCGGCATCCACAACGTCGAAGCGCAATATATTAAAGCCGCCAAAAACATGGCCTCAATTTTTGCGGGCTTTGGCTACGAATATCATCGCGAAAATACCGGCATTTTGCCGACGTTACTCACCCTGCTGCTCGATCAATGTATCGACCAAGCCGCCACACTCTCGATGTCTCGCCGCGATCGCCAAACCCTCTACAACCGCCAAGCGATCGCCCTGACCGAACTCGGCTACGGGGTGCAGCGGATTGAAGCGGCGATGAATCGCGGCGGGCAAATGGAGAAAGTGCGCGATCACACCTTTGCCCAGCTCACGGCCATGGTGGCGGATGTGCGCGGCAGTATGATGTTGCCTGTCTGCGGCAGTCCGACGCGCAACTTCCAGGCGGGGCAACTTTTAGCCGATTTAATGCGGCAATTGAACCGTTGTCCTCAGAGCATTGAGGAATTTGAAGATTGGTGTGAGCGATCGGGCCTGCGCAAAGGTGCCCTCGAAGGTCTGAAAGCATTGCGTTACTGGCCGCAGATTGTGCAGAAATACAAAATCCCCGTGCATGAAGCCTCGATGGTGAATTTGCTCTACATGTCACTCTATGGGAATCCATCCGCGAAGGAAATTGCCTTCCGGGTGATGACCGAGAGCCGCGAATTATCGAATTATTGCCAAGAATCCGTGCGGCCCACCCACAGTCGCCAATATGCCGAAGCCCTGCATCACCTCGACAAGCCCGAGGCACTAGAATTACTCGTGAATGCGGTGATTGCCGATAATGCTAGAACGGCGATTTATGACGATAGCAGCATCGATGAGGGGAATGATTTGGACAATGTGCCTGCTTATTTACAAGCCATGAATGTGATTGAAAATGTAATGTGATAATTAATTCACACAGTCAACGTAATACATCTCGCCAAACCACCCCCTAACCCCCAAGTCTGGGGGAACATGAAACTACTTCTAGGCTCTAGCCCCCCCAGAATTGGGGGCCGGGGGGCGGTTCGCCTGGATCTGTTGCATTCATTTTTTGATTTGGTACTAGTCTACCCAGACTTAGGTAACCCACGCCATAGTCATTGATACAATTCAATTTGGGTATTCTGGGGTAATCGCGATCGCACTTTCATCGGCAATATGCGCCGATTTCTACATGTCTATCCAGTATCAAACCCTAATTCTCGTTGAACAAACTGAAACCCAGCTCATCCTGCAAAAAGGTCAACCCCACGATCGCCCCAGCCGTGCTGGCCTCAAGTTCGATTTTCTCATCCTGATCGCGATTGCCGTCTTTGCCGGAATCTGGACAATGCACCATCAGCGTGCCTTCTCCAGTGCACCGATAATTGTGTATTGGGCACCAGTGATATTGACCCTGATTTCACTAATTCTCGGCACGATATCGAACTTGAATGCTATCACCTATGAGATATGGACGTTTGACCGTAGCCGCCAAGTACTGCAACAGGAAGGCTATTCCCGTCTCGGAAAGCGCATTAAATCTCACATCCTGGAACAATTCACTGCGATCGAATTGACCGAACAGCAGGACGAAGGCTTTGTATACTATGCCATCAATCTGCTCAGGCCAAAGCGACGACGGCTGTTTCTCGGCTGGAGTCGGGGACATACCGATCTCCATGCCGCCATTACCCTGCATCACTACCGCCAGTTAACGCAGCAAGTTCGAGATTTCCTTTGGCCGGATCAGCAAGGCCAACCGATACAGGACAAAACAACGGGTAAAAGTCTGAATCAGCCCTTGTCCGTGATCGATGAAGAACGCGCTGCCGCTGGTGAGCAATTGAAATCCTTTTTCTGGCTACTACTCGGCAATCGCGCCAAAAAGCAAACCCATATCGCCAATCTGCATCAACAGCTACTTCAGTCCCCTGATAATGCTGAACTGCATTGGCAAATGGCCCTCGCCCTCTCAATGTCGCGGACAACCCAATCAGATGCCGCGAACTATTTTCAACGGGCTAAGCAGCTTTATTTGAGGGATGGCGACCTGCATCAAGCTCGAATCGCTTCGATCGATAAAAGTCTTCGACAGCTTGAGCGCGGTCGCCGATCGCCCCCCTAATTAACCGCCCGGATTATCTTGCATCATCGGTGGCGGCATACCTTCATCATCACCGCGCCCATTAGAGCCTTCAGCAGCCGATGGCAATTGCATCATTTGACTACCGGGGGCACAAGTGAGAATACCTTCTTCCAAAATCGGCGTTTTCACAGGTTGCATGGAGGGTTTGTCAGTTTTGCAGAGGATTTCTTTTAGTTCTGATTGGCCAGAGGCATCACGGGTAATAAACAATGCCATCGTAATGCTCTTCATTTTCGCCCGCTTGGGAATTGCATTCATCTGCACGGTCATCGGATCAATCAGCTTCGATTCAAACCGATAGTCTTGATCCAATTCGGCCAGTCGCGGCGGTATACGCACACCCAACACAGCTAAATTAGTAACCGGGGAAAATTGACTATGTTCCAAGGCATAGGCTTGCTGGGCGCGCGACACGAGGTTCAGTCGCTCCGCCACTTTAACCTCATTCACCGCTTTGCCAAACGAAGCAGCCCCCACCAGCACCAGACTGCCAATCAGCAAATAGGCCGGAGCCGCGACCGCGACATTCACCCAGCACCAGATCTTGGCCCGATTCGAAGCGGTTTCGGCTTCGTAGTAATCGCCTTTATCAAATTTCCCATTCACCTGCGTCGCAAAGATTAACGGCACTAAGCTTAAGGGGAAACAAGTCAAAAATATCACCGCGATCGATGGTGCCAGATAATTCGGCGGACGCTCACGGACGGGTTCAACGATCGGGCGCATCGTGGAGCGCGGCGTAGCGGGCGTTGGTGATGCTACAGGTTTTTTCTCCGGCAAATCAACAGTGACGGTATCAAAACTAAATAGATGAGGCATGGTGCCCGCATTCAAATCGATCGCCTTCGTCCACACTGGCAGCGATTGACCGAGCAATTGACCATAAATTTGGATATTCGGCGTGATTTCCGCTAGACCTAACTGCCGTAGCCCATTTTCAATCAAGGGCGCAATTATCGCTTCCTCTGGAGCCACTTGACCTTCCACCAAAATCCGCAACGAGGCATCGTCGCGAATCACCTTTGCGGTTTGGCCATGGGGTTTGAGGGCTTGGCGCAGCAAGGCTTCGATCGCACTGGGATTACCCAGTTTTGCTTGGGTTAGAGCATCATTCGGCGTTGCAGAATTTTGGGAAGTAGTGGTCATGATTATGGGTCAAGCACGGGAGTGGATCAGGGACAAATCGAGTTGAACAAACCGATCGGGAGACTTAGTTAGGGATATTACGACTATGGTGCCCAAAGTCAAAGAATGAATCACATCATTCCGGTCGATGAATGCTGATGATGCGGTATTATGGCTGATTTTCTGGCAAATCGAGAAAGCTCAAGCAAATCATAATCACCGTTTCTGTAACAATCTTCCGAAAGCGCATTTTCCTCGCAACGATCGATGATCAGTGGTCGTAACTGAAGTCAGATCCCTATCCTCAGACCGTCTCAATCCATAATTTAGTTACCCAATATTTGCTGTCCAAGGAAGGTTCTTGGGAATATTTCACCACTCGGTTCACCAACAATTCTGGTGATATCGGTGACACACTAACAAATGCGATCTTAAACCAAGCTATCGCCAATGCTATCTGGCAAAATGCGATCAGTCGAGGTTTGAAGGTCAAATGGATCGATAACGATCAAGTATGATTTCAAATAATCAAGCCAACTCAACGCTTCCCCCTGGGGCTAGATATGCAACATAATGCAGTCAGTTTAGCAAATCCCAAATGACGTAAGTATTTCGCCAAATTGAAGTTGGTGAGCCTTTTGCTAAAATCAAGTCAACCTTGTTTACTCCTTCCCCAATTGCCATGGCCGCCAACCCTAAATCCAATCCGCACAACCGCGGTTTACGCGGTTTTCTCAGTGGGACAACCTATCCCCTGCGCGCCCTAGCGGTCCTAACAGAGCAGCCGTCACTCCGCCCCTATGTGCTCATTCCCATTTTCTTGAATCTGGTAATCGGGGCAACGGTTTATAGCGCCTTGCTGATCGGGGGGCTGCACCTCATTAACCAATGGATCGATAGCTTACCGCGATTAGCCAGCGAACTCGGTCAATGGCATCCTCCAGCAGTCAGCCTGCCCGATGTTTCATTGAGCTGGCCAGCCTGGTTAACTGTCAATTGGCCCCGCTGGTTGAGCCTCAGTTGGTTCCATCTGCCACATATTGCATTACCACATATTCCTGTGCATCTGGCGCTACCACGTTTGGCGCTACCGCACTGGTCGATCGACCTCCCCGCTCTGCCCAATTTCCAACTTCCCAGATGGTTACTCAATGCACCTCTAGCGATCGTCGAATTTCTATTACGAATCGTATTAACAATCGTATTGCTGCTAATTACCGGATTTATCTTTCTCCAATTTGGCTTTATTATCGGTGCACCGTTTTACGGCAAGTTATCGGAAGCTGTGGAACGCATGAAAACGGGCAGCGTTGAAATTATCGAAATCAACCCAGTGCGGGAAATCGCCCGGGCCACTTTGTACGAACTCAAGAAGTTAACGCTGTTCATTGGGCTGGGACTGCCGCTATTGTTGCTGAATTTATTGCCGGGATTGGGCACTGCGATCGCGACGATCGGCACCCTCAGCCTCAGCTGCACCCTCGTTTGCCTCGACTTTTTCGACGCAACCCTGGAACGTCGCCGCTTAAAGTTTCGCCAGAAACTCGGGATTGTCCGGCGCAGTTTCCCGGCCAGCGGTGGGTTTGCACTGGTTTGCTTTGGTCTCGTTAGCATTCCGCTGATTAATCTAATCGGCATTCCCCTCTGCGTGATGGCTGGAACCCTATTCTGCTGCGATCGGGTGCTCCCCTTGAATCGCGAAAAATAGGTCATAAAAAGCTAAGCAATCCGGTGATAGGCAACCGAATCATAGAACCGTTGCAGGGCATGAATTCGATAGATCGTATAGGGATGGGTTTCAAACACTTCCGAGAGCTTCGACAATCCATCGCGCTCAATTTCACTTTTCTGTTGCAACAAAGCAGCAAGGTCCATTTTGTGAAACAGATCCTTGCCAACCGCCAGTTTCGCCAAGGCTGTGACCGAGGCTTCGAGATTTTGGTTCGCCAATAGTCCGCCGCGATCGCAGGTATACTCACACTTACGCGACCAAAATAGGAAAATCAAGCCCATCACCTGCGATAAAATCGGAATGCGCACAATATTTTCAACGGTGTTCGTCAAAACGGAAAAGCTCGTGTGATTGCATTTAATATGGGCAAATTCATGACCCAACACATAGACCAACTCGTCCCAGCTCATCGCTTCGACCAAGGCAGAATGTAGCACCACCGTTTTTTTTCGGCCCAAAAAGCCCAAGGCAAACGCATTGATTTCCGGACTTTGGACAAGAAACACGTCGGGCATCGTCATCGCGAGGCGATTGGCCGCCGTTTGCGCCGCTTGATGAATCTCCGGGAACTGGTAGGGTTGCACCTTCACTGCCCGCCCCAGGTACTGACTCTGCTGCACTTTCACCAGAATCGCAATCCCCAACAAAGCGCCGCCAAATAAAAAGATATTAAACCGCAGCAGCGATAAAGTCAGCAAAATCGCCACAATCACACTGCCAACTAAAATTGCCTGCTCACCACTAACCCGAAAATCCTTGGGATGGAGCCGCGATCGGCGCGGGGGAACCGGGTGATCAATTAATGGGGAATCCGATACAGAAGCCGATCGTAGATCAGTGGATGATTTTGCGGCCAATTGCTGACTCAGATCCAGACGTTGATTCCACAGGGGAATGGATTCCCCCGATCGCTTGGCATAGATCATCACCTCGGCAATCTGAGGTGATTGCAGCGCCGTCAATCCCCGACGGATAATGCTCACCAATTTCGTTTGCGAATAATCCGCCTTGCTCGGAATCGTCAGCATCACTTGCAGCATCGCAGCGGACCAATTCACCGCCGCTTGAATTCCTTTGGATTTTAAGTTGTGATTAATCAGGGCCGCGATCGCCTGGGGCTGACCTTGTCTTGCCTGTTCCACTAATCCCTGAGCATCCATCATCGCCGCATCCACCGCTGCAAAGGCAACACAATAAAAGAGTCAATACTATTGTGACTGGTAGCTCAGGCCGATCCGATTCGGGATTTTACCGATTAATTGCGCCAAAAATCGCCCAATCCCACGATCGCTCAGCGCGAAGATCAGGAGAAGTACTGCGAAATGCACTGCATCAGCTCACTGCATCAACTCAGCCAGATCGGTTTAGCGCAATCGCCGTTGCTGAAACCACGTTTGCAGTTGCTCTTCACAGGCTTCCGCCAAAATGCCACCATAAACCGTTAACCGATGATTGGACGCAGGGCCATCGGGGAGATTCAACACCGATCGGACGGCCCCCGCTTTCAGATCATCCGCACCATAAATCAACGTCCCCAATCGCGCCAGGACCAAAGCGCCCGCACACATCGGACAGGGTTCCAGCGTCACATACAGCGTACAGTCATTTAAATGCCAATTGCCCCGCGCTTTCCCCGCCGCCCGCAACGCTAAAATCTCCGCATGGGCCGTCGGATCATGATCTTGCTCCCGCCGATTCGCTGTCGCAGCAATGAGTTGATTCGCCCGATCGACGATCACGGCCCCCACCGGCACATCCCCCGCCGCCCCCGCCGCTTCTGCCAAAGCTAACGCTTGCAGCATCCAATGGCGATGCCGCCGATATTCGGGATGATTAATTACCGGGGGCGGATAATCCACAGCCTTCACCGTTATTTATTTCAACCAATTCCAACCCCAAACAGCATAAAGCAGAGCCTCCTCACTTGGACACTCTGCCTGCTACTTGATTCAAGATTACACAGAATTAGCGATCGATCATCGTCGTGATCAGGCAACGATCGGCATCATCCCTTCCAGCGCCAGCTCTTCCGAATCATAGATTTCAAACACCGAATCCATCATGGTCACTTCAAAGACCAAGCGGGCTTCGGGATGAACATTACAAATGCGGAAGCTACCGCGTGCTTTATCAGCATCGCGCATCCCCGCCACCAGCGAAGTCAAACCCGAACTGTCAATAAAATTGACTTGGCCCAAGTTCACCACAATATGGCGACATTTTTTCGCAATGCATTCTTGCAATTTCAAGCGGAACTGCCAAGCAGTCGTAATATCCAACCGTCCAGTGGGAGTCAAAACAATGACCGACTGCCCCTCAGGGTTGGTGTATTCCTTTTGTTCCATGAGAATTGACCCTTGTCCTACGTCAATCACGGCTTCACCTACGACGGAATCCTAAACAAAATCTCTAACTGATCTAGTTATGCCCAAGAAGACACAACGGCAAACACATCCCGTGAGCATTTTCAGAGCACATATTTTCAGAGCACGTATTTTTAGAGCACATATTTCAGACCAACGTATCAGCACAATGAAGCGGCAATGTGGCCCTGATAGTTCGAGGATAACCAGCTTTGCGATGCCCCCACCACAAACCAAAACACAACGGCGGCGTGATCATCGTCACACCGCCGCTGCTTGCAACAAACTAAGTTGCGAAACCTATCCCTGCCAATTCACCCAATCCTGAGGCTTCAGGAAGACATCATACAGCTTCGCTTCCGGCGTTCCCGGCTCGGGGCTATAGCTATATTCCCAGCGCACCAAGGGCGGCAACGACATCAGAATCGATTCTGTTCGACCATTGGTCTGCAAGCCGAAAATCGTGCCCCGATCGTAGACCAGGTTGAACTCGACATAGCGGCCCCGACGATAGAGCTGGAAATTCCGCTCCCGATCGCCATACTCGGTGTTCTTGCGCTTCTCAACGATCGGCAGATAGGACGGCAAGAACGCCGCACCACAATCTTGCACAAAGCTGAACAAGTCTTCCCAGCTCCGGTTTTGCACCGCACCGACTTTCTCCGCGTACTGGGCAGCGGGCGTATCCATCGGCGAACCGGGATACATCATCGGGTACAGCACGCCGCTGGTATCTTGGTAATCGAAGAAGATCCCGCCGACACCCCGCGTTTCGCCTCGGTGCTGGAGATAGAAATACTCATCACACCACCGCTTGAAGGTGTTGTAATACTCCGGATGGTGCTTGTCACAGGCATGCTTCAGCGTTTGGTGAAACTGCTGCACATCCGATTCCACCGGATAGTAAGGCGTGAGGTCAATCCCGCCACCAAACCACCACACCGGGCCAGCTTCAAAGTAGCGATAGTTCAAATGCACAGTCGGCACGTAGGGATTGCGCGGGTGCAGCACCATCGAGGTACCCGTTGCATAGAACCGATGACCTGCGGCTTCGGGACGCTGCTTCAGGATCGACGGCGGCAGCTTATCACCCCACACTTCCGAGAAGTTCACGCCGCCCTGCTCAAACACGCCGCCTTCACGCAACACCCGCGATCGGCCACCGCCGCCTTCCGGACGCTCCCAGCTATCTTCCTTGAACTGCTCTAACCCATCGGCTTCCGTTAAGCCCTGACAAACTTTGTCCTGAAAGGATTTCAACCAGGCACTGACGCGCTCACGGGAGTCACTCGGGGGCAAGGATTGGCTAGGAATCTTGGCGGTAGACGTTTTCTCTGGTGCCGAAAAAGTAGGGAATGCAGTCATGTTCTGTCCAACAATGCCTTTTAAGAAAAGTGGGTCTCTAATCGAAAGCGGGTGTTTTTAAAACCTTACTGAAATAAACCTACCGTGAATCGGCGGCAGAACCAATCCGCCAAGCTGCGTAGCCCCCGTCCGCTGGGGGTTCACCTGTGGGAAATCACCGATATCACAGGGGTTTTACGCTTTGTTAAATTCTGCTACAGACAATTGCTACCATCCCCTGCGCGATCGCCGTCAATGACCCAATACTGTGGGTGATCCCCGAACAGGCTAAAATAGTGCCCATCGAAATCAAAATATTTGCTTAACAAACCACCGACTATGCCAGCCACCCTTAGCGCCGCCAGCGTCCTCGAAGTCCTTCAGCCCGTTCAAGACCCGGAGCTGCAAAAGAGCTTGGTGGACTTGAACATGATTCGCAACGTGGCGATCGACGGCGGCACCGTGCGCTTTACCCTGGTACTGACCACTCCGGCCTGTCCGCTGCGCGAGTTCATCGTCGAGGATTGCCAGAAGGCCGTGAAGACCTTGCCGGGGGTGGAAACCGTGGATGTCACCGTCACTGCCGAAACCCCGCAACAGAAAAATACGCTGCCCGATCGGCAGGGCGTTCCCGGCGTGAAGAACATCATTGCGGTCTCCAGCGGCAAGGGCGGCGTGGGGAAAAGCACGGTGGCGATCAATCTGTCGGTGGCGCTGGCCCAGGCCGGGGCGAAAGTCGGCTTAATCGATGCCGACATCTACGGGCCGAATGCGCCGATGATGCTGGGATTGGACAATACGGCGATCAAAGTCGAGCAGGGTGCCCAGGGCGAAGTCCTCGAACCTGCGTTCAACCATGGCGTGAAGCTCGTTTCCATGGGTTTCTTAATCGACAAAGACCAGCCCGTGATCTGGCGCGGCCCGATGCTCAACGGGGTGATTCGGCAGTTCCTCTACCAGGTGAACTGGGGCGAACTGGATTACTTAATTGTCGATATGCCGCCGGGGACGGGGGATGCCCAGTTGACCTTGGCCCAAGCCGTGCCCATGGCCGGAGCCGTGATCGTCACTACGCCGCAGAATGTTGCCCTATCCGATGCGCGACGCGGCCTGAAAATGTTCCAGCAGTTAGGAATTCGGGTGTTGGGGATTGTAGAGAACATGAGCTACTTCGTGCCGCCGGACATGCCCGATCGGCAGTATGACATCTTCGGTTCCGAAGGCGGGGCCAAAACCGCTCAGGAATTGGGATTGCCGCTCCTCGGCTGTATCCCGCTCGAAATGCCCGTGCGCGAAGGCGGCGATCGCGGGGTGCCGATCGTCATCGCCGACCCCGAAGCCCCAGCGGCGAAAGCCTTAACCGCGATCGCCCAGCAAATGGCAGCGAAAGTCTCGCTCGCGGCTCTGACCACCTAAAATCTCACCACTTCTTCTCCGTCTAGGGTTCTCCATGCTGTATCCAAAAACCTGGCCCAAACTCAATCTCCGCCACTATCTCCGCCCTTGGGAGCAGATCGATGGCTGGTTGGCCGCCGCCGTGATGGCACTGGTGCTGTTAGCGGGTCTGATGATTCGCAGCACGGAGATCCAAACCCTGATGGAAAAATCCGACTGGATGCAGCAGTGGATGAGCGGTTACGGTTGGCAGCACTGGATTACCGGAGCCGTGGGCATGACGGGGGCGATCCTCCTCGCCCGGATGCGCTACGAGTTGCTGATGCAGTGGAAATGGGTGCTCTACGGCATTACCAATGTGGGCTTGCTGGCGGTGAAGTTCTTCGGGCAGACGGAGCTGGGGGCGACGCGCTGGATTAATATTTTGGGCTTCCACGTGCAGCCGTCGGAGTTTGCCAAGCTGGCAGTGATTATTATGCTGGCGGGGCTGTTGCACGAGCGTCCAGCGACTTCGTTGCTGGCGATGTTCCGGGCGTTGGCGATCGTGGCGTTGCCTTGGACGCTGATTTTTCTGGAGCCGAATTTAGGTACGTCGCTGGTGTTTGGGGCAATTACGTTGGGGATGCTGTACTGGGGCAATGCGAATCCGGGCTGGATTTTGCTGATGTTGTCGCCGATTTTCTCGGCGATCGGCTTTACGCTGCTGAATCAAGCCGGGAAACCCTTTTTGGCGATCTGGGTCGGTTGGTTGATGGCCTTGGGCTTTGTGGCTTGGCGGACGTTGCCTTGGCGGCGGATGGGGGCCGCGATCGCGGTAACCAGTACGATGTTGCTAAATGCCGGGGCATCGTTCGCAGCGGTGAAGCTATGGGATATTTTGCAGCCCTATCAGAAGCAGCGGGTGACGATGTTCATCAACCCCGAGCAAGATCCATCCGGGGGCGGTTATCACTTGATTCAGTCGCGGATCGCGATCGGGGCAGGGCGACTGTTTGGCCGGGGATTGCACCAGGGCACGCAGACGCAGAATAGCTTTATCCCGGAGCAGCATACGGATTTTATTTTTACCGCTGTGGGGGAGGAATTGGGGTTTATTGGGTCGGCGTTGGTGTTGGGGCTGTTCTTGCTGATCTGCTTTCGGTTGTTGGTGATTGCCCAGAATGCGAAGGATGATTTTGGGTCATTGATTGCGATCGGGGTGTTTTCGATGATTCTGTTCCAGACGGTGATCAATATTGGCATGACGATTGGGTTATCGCCCGTTACGGGGATTCCGTTGCCCTATTTGAGCTATGGCCGATCGGCGCTGTTGATGAATTGTTTAGCCTTGGGCGTGGTGGAATCCGTGGCGAATTATCGGCGGCGATCGATCCGATTTTGATGAGGGCGATCGCCGAGGGGGTCGTCGGGGCGAGGGGCCCCTCGCCCTAACCAGGATCTCTGAAAAACCCCGCCGATCGGCTGCGATCGGCGGGGTTTCGCTCTTAAACCGATGCCAAATCTAACCTTCGGGTTGCGGCTGGGGTTGGAACTGGAAGACTGAGTAGATCACGTCGCGACGGATGTTAGTCATCATGTCGAGGAACAATTCAAAGCCTTCGGTTTTGTATTCGATCAACGGATCTTTTTGGCCGTAACCGCGCAGACCAACGGATTCTTTGAGACCATCCATGGCTTGCAGGTGTTCACGCCAGAGGGTATCAATCCGATTGAGGATAAAGAAGCGCTCGGCTTGGCGCATGAGACCGTTGCTGACTTGCTCAATCTCCGCCTCTTTAAGATCGTAGGCAATCCGTAGCTGTTCGCGCAGGAATTGCTTGATTTCGCTGACGTTCATGTCGTCAAGCTGATCGGGGGTCAGGTCGGCCAGGAGATAGACAAATTCCTGCACCTTGGACACTAACCGATCGAGGTTCCACTCTTCCGGTGGCAGTTCCGGCTCGATGTAGGCATCGACGATCTCGTCCATGGTGCGTTCGCCGTATTCCAGAACTTGCTCACGCAGGTCTTGGCCTTCGAGGACGCGCTGGCGCTCGGCATAGATCGCCCGGCGCTGTTTGTTCATCACTTCGTCGTACTCAAACACTTGCTTGCGGGTGTCGTAGTAGAAGGTCTCGACTTTCTTTTGCGCGCCTTCGAGGGATTTGGTCAACATGCCCGATTCGATCGGCATGTCTTCCTCGACTTTGAACATGTTCATCATCGCCGCTACCCGATCGCCGCCAAAAATTCGCAGCAGGTTATCTTCCAAACTGAGGAAGAATTTCGTCGAGCCGGGGTCACCCTGACGGCCCGCCCGACCCCGCAATTGGTTATCGATCCGCCGTGATTCGTGGCGTTCGGTGCCGATCACGTGCAGGCCACCCAGTTGCACCACTTCGTTATGCTCTGCACCCGTGAGGGCTTCGTATTCCTTGCGGATCGCCCGGTAGGCTTCGCGCAGTTTCAAGATCGTCGGATCTTCCGTCGGCATCTTTTCCGCAGCGGTAGCAATTTTGTCTTCCGCTTCGAGCTCTGGCAAGCTCTGGGCACCGTACTGCTGTTCCGCCACATGGACGGCATCCTTCAGTAATTGTTCGGTTTGAGCTGAGATCTCCACCGGGTAAATGTCGGGACTGACTTTCCAGGTCTTGACTTTACGATCGGCCCCAAAGCCCTGCCCCCCTTCCGGCGCATCCATCGGCATCACGCCGCCGTAGGCCAGCGCATCGTCTTCCGGCATCACCAAACGCGGCATGAAGTATTCGCGCATCTTCAGGCGGGCCATGTAATCGGCATTCCCGCCAAGGATAATGTCCGTCCCGCGACCCGCCATGTTCGTAGAAATTGTAACGCGCCCCTTCCGGCCCGCCTGGGCGACGATTTCGGATTCGCGTTCGACGTTCTCGGGTTTGGCGTTGAGCAATTGGTGCGGTACTTTCAACTCCGCCAGCAACTTGGAGAGCAACTCCGACTTCTCCACGCTAGTTGTCCCCACGAGGACGGGGCGACCCATTTCATGCATTTCGGCACATTCCTGGGCCGTAGCTTGCCACTTGGCGATTTCAGTTTTGTAGACCAAATCGGCTAGGTCGCGCCGCGCGTTCGATCGGTTGGTCGGGATCTGGGTCACTTCCAGGTTGTAGATCTTCTCAAATTCCGCTTCCTCGGTCTTGGCAGTACCGGTCATGCCCGAGAGCTTGGGATAGAGCAGGAAGAAGTTTTGGTAGGTGATTGTGGCGAGGGTTTGGGTTTCGTTTTGGATTTCGACCCCTTCCTTGGCTTCGATCGCTTGGTGCAAGCCATCACTCCACCGACGACCGGGCATCACCCGCCCCGTAAATTCATCGACGATCACGATTTCGCCGCCTTGGACGATGTAGCTGCGATCCTTGACGAACAGTTCCTTAGCTTTAACGGCATTAAAAATATAGTGCGCCCAGGGATCTTCGCGATCGAACAGGTCACTCACGCCCAATAACTGCTCAGCTTTGATAAAGCCTTCATCGGTCAACAGGATATTCCGCGCTTTTTCGTCAACTTCATAGTCTTCCTCCGGTTTCAGCTGCATCGCCACTTCATTCGCACCGAGGTACTTTTCCGTCGGACGCTCGACTTGACCCGAAATAATCAGCGGTGTCCGGGCTTCATCGATCAGCACCGAGTCTACTTCATCGATCACGCAGTAGTTGAACGGGCGCTGGGTGACTTCCTCCACCGAAGTCGCCATGTTGCCACGCAGGTAATCGAAGCCCAACTCACTGTTGGTGGCGTAGGTGACATCGCAAGCGTAGTTCCGCCGCCGCTCTTCCGGAGTCATGTCCTGCTGAATCAGCCCCACCGTCAAGCCCAGGAAACGGTGGATCTGCCCCATCGATTCCGCATCCCGGCGGGCCAGGTAGTCGTTCACTGTGACGACGTGAACCCCTTTGCCAGACAGTGCATTCAGGTAAGCGGGCAGGGTGGAAACCAGGGTTTTTCCTTCTCCAGTTCGCATTTCCGCGATTTGGCCGCTGTTCAGCACCATCGCGCCGATCATTTGCACATCAAAGTGCCGCAGACCGAGGACGCGCTTCCCGGCCTCCCGCACCACCGCAAAGGCTTCAGGCAGAATCTCATTGAGAATTTCCTGCTCTTCTTCGTAGTTCCGGGCTTTGGCCACCTTGGCTTTGAATTCTGCGGTTTTAGCCACCAATTGCTCATCGGACAGGGGACTAATGTCCTCTTCAAGCAGGTTGATCTCCGTGACGATCGGCTGAAACTTCTTCAGTTTCCGAGCGTTGGGATCCCCTAAAAGCGCTTTCAACATGGTGGTCTACTGTTCCAAAAAAATCGAGTTAAGCCAGATTCTGATCATTCAGCCAGCCAGCTAGCCAGCCGCAGCCAAAGCCTTTCTATCCTAACACTTCCACCTGATCTAGCACGCTCAGACTAGTAGTGCGGAAGACCGAATAGGGCATCCTGAAAAACAGGGGTAAGCCCGATCCCAAAGCTCCGCTTAAAACCCACCTAGACAGGGCTGGACAAGCAGGAATCAGACTTAGATAATCAGGCTTGGGTTTCATAGTTTCATTGCCCAGTTTCATTGCCCAGTTTCATTGCCCACGGTCAGTCGTACCCCTGCGACGTACCGGAATCAAGTCCAGGAGTTAAACTTTGACTGAGTTTTCTGTGGCGCAAAATGATGGATTCGCCCCCGATCGCGTCAACGATCCGGCCCACACCAAACAGCCTAAAGACTGTCGCAACGTCCGCTTTGCCGATCGCCGCGAAGATGTGGATATTCGCCAACTACAAGCCCTCTATGAACAGGCCGCGTTTTGGGCAAGGGGGCGACAGCCGGAGGACTTAGCCATCGCGATCACGAACAGTTATCCCGTGATTTCCGCCTGGGACGGCGACTTGATGATGGGCTTTGCCCGCGCCACCTCCGACGGGGTGTATCGCGCCACCATTTGGGATGTGGTTGTGCATCCGGACTATCAAGGCGCAGGCATTGGCCGCAAACTGGTCGAAACCATCCTGACGCATCCACAAATCGCCCGCGTCGAACGGGTGTACCTTATGACGACCAACCAACAGCGGTTCTACGAAAAGATCGGTTTCGAGGTGAATCACAGCACCACCATGGTTCTGCATTACCAGCCCTTAGAATTGCCCCTACGCGGGGAATACGAACTGGAATGCGACCTCGGACAAGCGATCGACGGTTAGCAAATCGACAGTTAAAAAACCCCCAGCCCCAAATTCTCCACAATCGCTTGCAACAACGCCGCCCCCGCGATCGAATTGCCCGTCGCATCGATCATCGGTGCATAGATGGCGATCGCCCCTTCCCCCGGCACGATCGCCAAAATCCCCCCACTCACCCCCGACTTCGTCGGCAAGCCAATCCGCACGGCCCAATCCCCGGAAGCCTCATACACCCCACAGGTCAACATCAACGCATTCACAATTTGCTGCGATCGCCGCTGAATTCGATCCTGCGGCAGCGCCAACAATTGCCCCAGCGCCGCGAGTTGATCAACGGTGACACTCAAACAACAAAGCTGATTGTAGGTATCCAGCACCGTCGCCCGATTCCGCAGCTGGCCGTTGTTTTTCAGCATTTGCGCGATCGCTTGATTCGCATCATTCGGCAGCGATCGTACCGAAGCCAAAATCGTCGGGTCAACGGCTAACTCCAAGCCTGATACCGCTCGCACCCAAGCCTGAAAGGCCGATCGCCGCTCATTCCCATTCCGCCCCGGTAACAGCTCGACCAACGACATCGCCCCACTATTCACCATCGGATTACGCGGCTGACCCCGATCGGCGGCCAACTGCTTGAGCGAATGAAACGGCTGATCCGAAGGCCGCGTCCCCACCCGCTCAAACACCGCCCCGCCCCCCGCCGTTTCTAGCCCATAGAGCAACAAAAATGGCTTCATTAAGCTCATCAAGCTAAACGCACAATCCACATCGCCCACGGTCACGCAATCCCATCCCGATTGCACCGCCAGCGCCAAGGTCGCCGGATTCAACCGCGCCAACTCTGGCACGTACTGCGGCAGCTCCCCCGCTACTGTCAACGGTCGCACCGCTTCCAGCCACTGCTGATACTGTCTCGCCGTCCCTTGGGATAACCGATCGGTGCGCCGAAATTCTTCTAGCATGAGGTCGCCAGGAGCGGTGATGCCGTCTGGATAAAGTCCAGCAAATGCGCCGCCGTAATTTCGGCTTGTTCGAGGTGCGGCACATGACCGCAGTTTTCGATCCAGACCAACTGCGACTGGGGCAGGATTTTGGCAAAACGATCGGCATCGCGCGTTCCCAGAATCTTGTCCTGCCGCCCCCAAAGAATCAGCGTGGGTTGGCGCATCTGGGCAATCCGCTCCGGCCCCAAAAAGTTATAGCCGCCGCTACAGGTAAACCGAATCAGTGCATCACTCCACCCCGGCATCGCCAAATGCAACGCGGCACAGGTTTCGGCATCGCGGGTGACGTAGGTTGCGGGGTCATGGTAGGCCTTGACACTGACCTGGCGACGCACCTTGGGCCGACTGAGGAAGTTGGTCGCCAGCTTGCCGATCGCCGGGAACAGCGACAACACGCCGGAAATCGCCGGTCCCTTCGCCAAGCCCGCCGCATCGATCAAGACCAACTGCGATACCGCCTCCGGGTAGGTCAGCGCAAAATCGATCGCCGCCGCTCCCCCCATGGAAGCACCGACTAGCACCATGGGCCGTTGAATGTGGGTTTTCCAAGTTTCGTAGAGATGGGCCTTAATTGCCGCTGGACTAAAATCGCGGTCGTGATTTTGCCGATCGGTGAAGCCAAAACCCAATAAGTCGATCGCCCAAGTCGGATGATGCGCCGCTAACCGGGGCAGCAGTCGCCGAAATTCGAGCAGCGAACTGTCAAAACCATGGAGCAAGACGATCGGCTGCGTAGAATTACAGGGCTCACTGGCAGGGGCTTGATGGACGATCGCCGTTCCGACTGATTGGTCAGAATCCTTGATGGGAATGGGCAATCGGGTGATTGATGCCAACATGGCGATCGAGGTCGCTTCACTCACTGATTCATCGAGAACAGCGGCAGAACTGGGAATAAAGTCAGGAAACATAGCGCAGATCAGAGCAGCCGCAAAGAGCCAAGGTGAAGGACTTTTCTAGTGTAGCAGGCCCCTTGAATCGCAACGATCGGCCAAGGATCACAGCACAAGTTTCCTGAGATTTGTGCGCCATTCTAGTTTTTTCTGGGCAAGATAGTTTTAATTCGTGTTTTTGCGGATCTCATGTACTTGCGCGATCGGTTAATCAGCAGCGATTTTCCATTTGCGCTCAAGGGCTGCGGTCAAGGGCTGCGGTCAAGTTAAACCCAAGATTTGATGTTCCTGTGCTGGTTTCTGGCCCAGTCTGAATTGCCAGCGAAGTCTGTCCCCACTTTCACTTTTTGCCTTGTTTAGGAGATCGTCCCATGGAATTTGCTGGGTTTTCCCCCCGTCAGCGCGCCGCCCTGGATACTGGGTTAACCGCCGCGATTAATGGATATGGGCCAGCAGAAACGCCAGGATTAACGCTCGATCCGACATCCATGGGCCAGCGATCGGGGCAAATTGTGTTCGTCGATCGCGGCATCGCTGACTACGAGCGCCTAGCGGATAGCTTTCGCGATCGGGCCGAA
This sequence comes from Cyanobacteriota bacterium, assembly GCA_046049545.1. Taxonomy (GTDB): domain Bacteria; phylum Cyanobacteriota; class Cyanobacteriia; order Leptolyngbyales; family Leptolyngbyaceae; genus Romeriopsis. The sequence continues at coordinate 20,306 of JBJORF010000007.1, forward strand.
GTCGTCCTGCTCGACCCGGCCCAAACCGCGATCGCCCAGATCACCCAAACTCTACTCCAGCGCAGCGGTCTCCAAAGCATTAAGATCCTTTCCCACGGCCAAGATGGGGCATTGAAACTGGGGGCAGACTGGCTCAGTTTTGACAATCTCAACCAATACCACAGCCAAATTCAGTCCTGGGGCCAGGCCCTCGCCGCCGATGGCGACCTGCTGCTCTACGGGTGTAATGTCGCCCAGAGCCAACGCGGTCAAGCCTTTATCCAGCGTCTTAGCCAACTCACGGGGGCCGATGTCGCCGCTTCCCGCAACCTGACGGGGAATGCCGAATCGGGGGGTGACTGGATTCTCGAAAGTACGATTGGGACGATCGCTGCCAGTCGTAGTGGGGATTTGCCGATCGCCTGGCGCGGCACTCTCGGGCCGGAACTGCTGTCCCAGGTGGTCGCCAACAGCGACAGCACGGGCGGGAGCTTAAACAACCAACAAGCGATCAGCGCCGATGGCCGCTATACCGTCTTCAGTAGCAAAGCCGATAACCTGACCAGCCTCACCAGTGGAACCATCGCCGATGGCAATGGGGCCGAAGATGTGTTCCTCTACGATCGGCAAAACCAGGTGATCGAGGTGATGAGCCTCGCCAAGAGCGTCAATCTCAGCACGGCCAATGGCGCATCCAGCGCCCCAGTCATTAGCGCCAATGGCCGCTATGTCGCCTTTCTCAGCACGGCCACCAACTTAGTGGACCCGCCATTATCCGCTGCTTCGACGGTACAGAATGTCTACACCTACGATCGCACGACCAACCAGATGACCCTGGTCAGCGCCGCGATCGCGCCCGGCCAACGCGGCGACTCAAGTGGACTCAGCATGAGTCCCGATGGGCGTTTTATTGCCTTCGTTTCCCAGGCCAACGACCTCAGCACCCTGGCCCCGGATAATAACGGCTTTGCCGATGTTTACGTCTGGGATCGGGAAGCGCCGGACACCACCAAAGTGACCCCAATCAGTCTGAACAGCAGCTTTAGCGACACCGCCAACGGCGCTTCCGGCAAACCCGTGATCAGCGGCCCGGATAGCGCTGGAGTCTATCGCATCGCCTTCGTCAGCAGTGCCACCAACATCGCCGACCCCGGTGGGGACAATAGCCCGAACCAGGATGTGTTTGTCCGGCGCTTAGACGATCTCAGCCTCGAATGGATTTCTAAGCCAAGCGGGACGGGCAATGCCAATGGCAACGCCGACAGCCCGAGCATCAGTGCCGATGGGCGACGCGTCGCCTTCACCAGTACCGCCAGCAATCTGATCGCCAATGACAATAACAGCGCCCAAGATGTCTTTGTCTGGAGCTTTGGCGAAGCGGTGCCCTTGCGTTTAGTCAGCGCCAATCCCACGGGGAATGTGCCGCAGGTGCCCGTGGTCGGCGGCGGGCTCGGCGGGGGCTCAACCACAGCCAATGCCTCCACAAATCCCGTGATCAGTGCCGATGGTCGCTACGTCGCCTTTGACAGCGGGGCTACGGACTTGGTGGCCGGGGATACGAATGCCAAGCGCGATGTCTTCCTGCGCGACCTGACGAGCAATACCACACAGCTAATCAGCCAAACCGCTGGAGGGAACGGGGGCAACGGCGATTCCAGCAATGCCACGATCGGGATCGACACCAGTGGGGCAAATCCCGTGGTGCGGGTCGGGTTTACCACCGCCGCCACCGACTTGATCGCCAACGACACCAATAACCGCAGCGATGTGCTGATCCGGACGATTGATGGGGCCGCCGCCACCACCCAACTGATCACCCGCAGCACCCAGGCCAGCGCCGCCCCCGGCGATTCCGGCCCCGCCCAAATTAGTGCCAACGGCAGCGCGATCGCTTTTGCCAGTCTCTCCGGCCAGCTCAGCAACGATGCCGATACCAATGCCGCCGAGGATATCTTCGTCACCAGCGTCGAGAATCCCGCGATCGCCCTTGCCAGCAAACGGGTCGCCGACCTCCCCGCGAAGACCGGGAACAATGTCTCGACGATCGGCAATCCGCGTAACGTGATCAGCGATAACGGCCAATTTGCCGTTTTCACCAGCCGCGCCAGTAACTTGGTCGCCGATGACACCAACGCCCAGGGCAACGATGTATTCCGACGGGATTTGGGCAGTGGCGCGGTGACCCTCATCAGTCGCGTCAATGGCAGCGGGGCCGTAGGCAATGGCGATTCCAGCAGTGCGGTGATCAATGGCGATGGCAGCGGGGTCGCCTTCAGCAGCAACGCCAGCAACCTCGTCACGGGCGACACCAATAATCTCGCAGATGTGTTTGTCTGGAACGGCAGCGGGGCTAATCCCAGCCTGCGCCTGATCAGTCGCAATGGCAGCACGGCCAGCAATGGTAATAGCCTGGTCGAAGATATCAGCGCCAATGGGTTGGTGGTCTTTAGCAGCACCGCCAGTAACCTCGCGGCCGCCGATGCCAATGGTGCAGTGGAAGATATTTTCCTTTGGAATCCCGCCACACCCGATACCCTCACTCTGCTCAGTCGCAATGCCAATGGCAAATCGAGCGAAGCCGCGATCAGTCGCGATGGCCGCTATGTCGTTTTCACCAGCGAAGCCAGTAATTTGGTGGCGGGGGACACAAATGGGGTCAGCGATGTGTTCCGCTATGATGTCACAACAGGGACAGTCATTCGCGTCAGTCAAGCGATTACTGGGCCAGGGGGGCGATCGCTAGCCCCCTCGATCAGCGCCGATGGCAGTGTGATTGCCTTTGTCAGCGATGGCGCACTCACAGCCAATGACACCAATGGCGGCAGTGATATCTACGTTTGGCGATCGGCGACAGGCAACGTCGAACTGGTCAGCACGAACCCCGGCGGCACCAGCACCAGCCTCAGTGCCGGAGTTCTGAACCAAGGCTCCTTCCGCCCCATGGTCAGTGCCGATGGCCAATTTGTGGTGTTCAGCAGTACGGGCACAGATCTGGTCGCCAATGATCTGAATGGCAATCTGTTGGATATCTTCCGACGGGGTCTCGGCGCGGGGGGCAGCACCCAGTTAATCAGTCGCCAAACCAGCGGCGACAGCGGCAACGGCAGCAGCGACAATGCCGTGATCAGCGGCGATGGTCGTTACATTGGCTTCACCAGCACCAGCAGCAACCTCGATACCCGCGATGGCAACGGCGCGGTGGAAGATGTCTTCCTCTGGGATGGTCAGGCCAATCGGGTACGGCTCCTCAGTGTCGATGCCACCAATGTCACCAGCGGCAACCAGCGATCGCGCACCGTCGCCCTTGACCGGGGGGGCAACTACGTCACCTTTGAGACCGATGCGGCCAACCTCGTCGCCGGGGACTTCAACGGCGCGCGCGACGTGGTCGGCGTACCGATCCAACCCTTGATTACCCTCGACCTCCTGGACAATACCGCCACCGAAGGCGGAGTCCCCAACAATGGGGTCTATCAAATCAATCGCAGCGATGCCACCGACGCGATTACGCTTCAGGTCACCGTAACCAGTCTCACGACGGCCGCCTTGACGGACTATCAGTTAGTGCCCAGCATCGCCGGAGTCACCGTCACCAACGGCGGCCCCAATCGCTACGATGTCACCCTGCCCGTGAATGTGGGCCTTGTTGATCTCGTCGTTACCCCCGTCGATGATGCGATCGCCGAGGCCGATGAACTGCTCCAACTCCGGTTGGAATCCGGCATTGGTTACACCGCGCGGAATCTTTCTACCAGCAGCGTAACGATCGCCGCCAATGACACCACCGTCAACCAGCTCGGCGATAGCGGCGAAGGCTCCCTGCGCCAAGCCCTGCTCAACGCCAATGCCACCCCGGAACTCGATATCATCGTCTTCCAACTGCCGGGGACGGGCCAAGATTTGCGCGTGATTAATCTGGCCAGCGCCCTGCCGACGATCACCGCCCCCGTCGCCCTCGATGCCACCTTCCAAGCGGGCTATGTCGGGGGCCGCCCCGTGGTCGAGCTGAACGGCAGCGCGATCGCCGGAGCGGCCAACGGTCTGACCCTGAACAGCGATGGCAACATCGTCCGGGGCTTACAGATTCGTGGCTTCCAAGGCGATGGGATCGCGATTTCCGGCAGCAATAACGAAATCGGTAACCGCACCAATTCGCTCCAGGGCAACGTGGTTAAGGACAACGGGGGCGCAGGGATTAACGTGATTTCCGGCAATAACAACCGGATCACCGCCAACGCCTTGAGCAACAACACCGGGCTGGGCATTGACTTAGGCAATGACCAACGCACCGCCAACGACTTGGGCGATGGCGATACCGGAGCCAACAACCGCCAGAACTTCCCCGTCCTGACGATCGCCGAACCGAATGCCACAGGGGGCGCAACCGTCAGCGGTACGTTTAACGGCTTAGCCGACAGCACCTACGAACTCGAACTGTTCCGATCAACTTCCACCACCGCCGTCACCGACGAAGGCGAAACCTTCCTCAGCCGCCTCACCGTCACCACCGATGCGACGGGAAATGCGACCTTTAACACCACCTTAGAAGGGATTACCAGCGGGCTGATCTTCGCGACGGCCACCGATGCCACAGGCAACACGTCGGAATTTTCCAATGGTCTGACGATCGGCATTCCGACGGTCTCGATCACCGCGATTGCCCCAAGCAGCCAACCGGAAGGTAACAGCGCCACTACCAACTTCAAATTCCAGATCAGCCTCTCCCAGCCCAGCACCCAAGATACGACCGTCACCTACAGCACCCGTAACGGCACGGCGATCGCGGGCGAAGATTATACCGCTGTGACCAACGCCACCGCCGTGATTAGCGCGGGCGGCACATCGGTCGATGTGTTGGTCGGGGCCACGGGCGATACGGGGTTTGAACCCGATGAAACCTTCACTGTGGAGGTTGTGGCGGTCAGCGCCAATGCCGCCCTGATTGCCAACGCACCGACCAACAGCGCCACCGCAACGATCACCAACGATGACGCGCAGCCGCTGCCCCAGGTGACGATCGCCCCGAGCAGTCCAACGGTCGGGGAAGCCGCAGGCAATGCTGGATTTAATATCACCCTCAGCCGCGTGCCTGATCAAGCCGTCACCGTGCGGTACCGCACGATCGACGGCACCGCGACCAGCGGCAGCGACTTCACGGGCACCACCACAGGCAGCATCACCTTTGCCGCCGGCACCACCAGCCTGACCCAAGCGATCGCCGTCCCGATCCTGAACGACAGCCTCCGCGAAGCGAACGAAACCTTCAGCGTCGAACTCCTCGACAATCCCACCAATGCCGTCTTGGGCACCACCACCAGCGCCACAGGCACGATCGTCGATGACAACGACGCCCAGCCCAGCCTGCGGCTCACGCCGCTGGATGCGCGCAAACTCGAAGGCGATACAGGCACCACCGCCTTCACCTTCAATGTCACCCTCTCCGCTGCCACGGGGCAACCCGTCACGGTGAACTACGCCACCACCGATGGCACCGCCGTTTCCACTGGGGCACAGCCCGACTTCACCGCCGTCACTGGCACCTTGACCTTCGCCCCCGGCACCCCACTGACCCAGACCGTAACGGTACTGGTCAATGGCGAGAAGATCGATGAAGCCCGAGAGCAGTTCAACCTGGTCTTGAGCAATCCAACCAATGCCACACTGCTCCCCGCCCAGGCCACGGCGATCGGCGAAATCCTCCCCGACGATCCCTTCGCCCAACCGATCGTCACCGTCGAACGCCCGACCCCGCCAACCGTCCAGGAAGGCGACGGCACGATTCCGGAGAATGTCGCGCAGTTTGTGATCAAACTTGATCGACCCGCCGTCGAAAGCGTCCTGGTCACCTACGAAACCCTGGACGGCACCGCCACAGCCAGCGATCGTGACTATCAGGGCAGCAGCGGCACGATCCTCATTGCCGCTGGTGAATCCCAAAAAATTGTGCCCGTCACGGTGCGGGGCGATCGCAAGGCCGAAACCGACGAAACCTTCTCGCTCAAGCTGATCAGCGCCACCCGTGCCAGCCTCGGCACGGCCACGGAAGCCAGCGTCACGATTTTGAATGACGATCAGCCGCCCGTACCGAAGCTCCAACTGACCTCCGTATCGAGCGCCCAAACCGAAGCCGAAGCTGTCACCAATCCCTATCAGTTCCGGGTCGAACTGATCGACGGCGATCTGAGCCAACCGATTAGCGTCAGCTACAGCACCGTTGATGGCACCGCGATCGCGGGTCAGGACTACGTGGCCACCACGGGCCAATTGACCTTCGACGGCAGCACGGGCACCGTGCAATTCATCAGCGTCAACGGCTTGGATGACACCACGATCGAACCGAATGAAACCTTCTCACTGCGGTTGAGCAATCCCACAGGTGGGGCACAGTTGACCAGCAACGATGCCACAATCACCATCTTCGAAAACGACACCCCGCCGCCGCAACCACCCCAGCCGCCCGTTCCGCCACCCCAGCCGCCAACGCCCCCGGTTCCACCACCCCAACCACCCACTCCACCCGTTCCACCGCCCCAGCCGCCAACACCCCCGGTTCCACCACCCCAACCACCCACTCCACCCGTTCCACCACCCCAGCCACCCGCTCCGCGCCCGATCGGGAACAATCCGGTCGCCAGCACCAATGGCAATACCGATGTCTTCTGGCGCAACCGTCAAACAGGGGAGAACGTAATCTGGCGCACCGATCGTACGCCAGCCTTTAACCGTGTTGATTTGCTCACCACACCGGGGAATGAATGGGATCTCGTCGCCAGTAGCGACTTCGATCGCGATGGCGACAATGATTTGCTATGGCAAAACCGCCGATCGGGCCTAGCGGTCATTTGGGTCATGGAAGGCGAACAACTGCAACGCAGCAGTATTTTGCCCAGCCTGCCAACAACCTGGGCAATCCAGCGCGTCGGCGACATCACCAACGACGGCTTTGCGGACATCTTCTGGCGCAATCAAGTCACTGGGGAAAACCTCCTCTGGCAAATGAATGGGGCGACTTTCGGGAGCCAAATCGGCCTCCCCACCGCCGCCGACCTCGACTGGAAACTGCGCGGCATCGCCGACATGAACCAAGACAATCAAGTTGACTTGATCTGGCGCAACCAACGCACAGGCGATAACGGTGTCTGGATCATGAATGGCGCGACGATCGCCCAGATTGCCACGCTGCCGAAAATTGATGACATCAACTGGCAACTCGCAGCGGTCGCCGATTTCACCCGGGACAATCGCCCCGACCTGCTCTGGCGCAACACCCAGAACGGCAGTGTGGTGATTTGGACATTGAACGGCTTGGCCCTTGACCGAGGCAACTTGGTCGGCAACGTCCCCGATCCGAACTGGACCGTCGTTGATACTGGCGACTTCAACCGCGACGGCAGCCGCGACCTCTTCTGGCGCAACACCCAGTCCGGCGAAAATGCCGTTTGGTATCTGAACGATCGCGAATTCGGGATGGGCGTTTTCTTGCCCAGCACCAGCCCCGGCCTCCAACTCGCTGCCGTCAGGGACTTCAACGGTGACGGCGATCTCGACTTCGCTTGGCACAGCTTCACCAGCGGTGAAACCTTCCTCTGGCGCAGTCGTGGCGGCAGTCCCTTTGCCAGCGGTCAATTGCTCCCCCGCGTCAATGATCTCAACTGGCAAGTCGAAGCCAGCGGTGACTTCAATGGGGATGGCATTGGCGATCTGTTCTGGCTCAATGGCGTGACTCGCGAGACGGTGGTTTGGATCATGGGGAATGGTCAGCCGACGGCCGTGATCGCGGGCCCGAAGGTCGATGATAATGGCTGGAAAGTCGGCGGCTCCGGCGACTTCGATCGCGATGGCGATGCCGATCTGTTCTGGTACAACACCCGCACCCAGCGCACGGGCCTCTGGGAAATGCAGGGCGGTAGCTATCGCCGCGCGATCGCCAGTACCCCCAGTCTTCCCGAATCCGCTTGGACACCCCTAGCAGTCGATGACTTCGATCGCGATGGCAATCCCGATATTCTGTTGAAAAACAGCCGCACGGGGAACGTCGGCATCTGGAAGATGAGCGGGTTCAACTACATCAGTGCCTACAACCTGCCCACCGTAGATGCGAAGTGGGAATTTCTCGGCGTGGGCGATTTCAACGGCGATCGCTCGCCCGATATCCTCTGGCGCAACCTGACTACCCAGGAAACAGCGATCTGGCGACTCGAAGGCGCGACTTACGACATCCGCAACTTCAGCTTGATTCCGCCATTCCTCAACAGCCAATGGCAAGTGCGCGGCATTAGCGACTTCAACCAAGACGGCTTCGAGGATATCCTCTGGTACAACCAAGCCACCGGGAATCAGCGGATCTGGTACATGAAGAATGGAGCCCAGTTTGGCGCATCGGTGCCGCTGTTCACGATCGCCGATCTCGACTGGCAAATTGAAGGACTCGATAACTTCGGCACAGTTTAAGCCTGCGGTCGAACGCACCCACTCAAGCCTGCGCTCAACGGTTGTCGATGACTGGACAACCGTTATTTTTTGTTGGGGTTTGAGCTGGGGCGATTGGCCTTGGCCGTTGCGTACTGGAAATCGGTATGATCAAGGGCGGCCAAAACTGCGCGCACATTGCCCGATCGCTTGTCATGCAAATTACTTTTGTCTTAGTTGAACCCGAAGAACCCGCCAATATTGGGGCCGCTGCCCGCGCGATGTTTACCATGGGACATCACGATATGCGATTGGTGCGACCCAAAACCGATCATTTGGGAGAAAAGGCAAGGGTTTTAGCCCATGGCTGTCAGGAATTATTGGAGCAGGCGATCGTCTTCGATAACCTACCAGCAGCGTTGCATGATGTCGATTTGGCCTGTGCCACGACCGCGCGCCACCGTCAAGAAAAGCTGCACTACATTCCGATCCGCGATTTACCCAGTCAATTACAAAATAAAGCCCCGGCCCTAAATCGCGTAGCGATCGTATTCGGCGGTGAGCGATCGGGCCTGAATCGCCAAGACATAGCCCAATGCGATCTAATTACGAATATCCCCCAAGCCTGCACCTATCCATCGCTCAACCTATCGCAGGCGGTGATGGTGTTTAGCTATGTTTTTTCCGAAGCCCAAACCACGGTGCAAATCAAAGATCAACGCTTAAATCAGGCAACGATGCCTGTGGCGCAGTACGATCGACTCAAAGCCGATATGCTGAATTTAATGCAGCGAATTGGTTTAACCGAGCGTAATCAAACCTACGTGATGCAGGCATTAGCCCGGTTAGCTTACGAGGATTTGTATTTGCTGCACAACATTCGCAGCAGCATCGATCGGGCAATTGATCAAACCCACGATCGGCCACAATGAGCGACCGTCATGAGCCACCGTCATGAGCCACCGTCATAAGCCACCGTGAAGACTCAGTGAAGACCCAGGCCCTCGCCCAATCGCATTCCATACCCGAAAATTTCACGCCGATGCCCGATAGTGCGCATAGCACAGGGGCACAATAGGCACAGCAGGGGCAATTGTATCTCTTACAAGATCATTGAGTCTCAGAAATTAATATGCTGACAGAACAACGTTGTTGGACGATGGCAGGTGGTTGGACAGGGCCGCTAGGCGAATGGAGCGACGGCGGTTGGGCGAACAGTGATGCGCGATCGCAGCTCATTTTATGTTTTGGCAGTCCGGCACTAATCAACCAACTGAGTTGGCGACAGGACTTACAACACCATTATCCAAACGCAGTGCTATTGGGCTGTTCCACGGCGGGAGAAATCGCTGGAACGACCGTACACGATGAGGCAGTTGTCGTGACGATTGTCCGATTTGAATCAACTCAAATTAAGACCTACCCGCTCACAATGACGGCAGGTGAAACGAGCCTTGCTGTCGGGGAAAAGATTGGCCAACAAATTGACCCAGAAAATCTGGCCCATGTTTTTGTTCTATCGGATGGCTTGCAGGTCAACGGCAGCGATCTTGTCCGGGGGATTCAGCAGTATCTACCCGCAGGCGTTACGTTAACTGGTGGCTTATCCGGCGACGGCGATCGCTTTGAGAAAACCTATGTTTTGCTCAATGATACCTTGGCGACCGGAATGATCGCTGCCGTTGGTTTATACGGTGATCGCTTACAGGTGGGTTATGGTTCTCTGGGCGGCTGGACCGCGTTTGGCCCCGAGCGGCAGATCACAAAATCCACGGGCAACGTCCTTTACGAATTGGACGACAAACCCGCCTTAGAGCTCTATAAGAGCTATTTAGCCGAACATGCAGCGGACTTGCCCGCAGCGGGATTACTCTTTCCATTAAGCCTAAAAACCCAATCCACAGCGGGGCTGGTACGCACAATTCTTGCAGTTGATGAAACCCATCAAAGCATGACCTTCGCGGGTGATCTGCCAGAAGGCAGTACCGCCCAACTGATGCACGCCAGTTTCGATCGCTTGGTCGATGGCGCAATGCAGGCGGCGGAAATCAGCATTCAAACTCTGGAGACCCCAGCAGAATTGGCAATTTTGATCAGCTGTGTGGGCCGCAAGCTGGTTTTACAGCAGCGCATTGAAGAAGAAGTCGAGGGTGTGCAGGAAGTCCTCGGTGATCAATCCCGGATCACGGGGTTCTATTCCTACGGTGAAATTGCGCCATTTGCCCCCGGCGCGCCCTGTGAATTACACAATCAAACGATGACGATTACCACGTTCACCGAGCGTTAGCCCATGCAAGATTCAGAATTGCACCGCTTACTCAAACGTCAGTTAAAACGTCACGTCGGGGATATCGGCGCAATATCAAGTGAATGGCAGTCCCTTATTTCAGCGGTCAATGATGCGTATTGCCAGGCCGATGACAATCGTCGCCGCCTGGAACACACGCTGGAAATCACATCACAGGAGCTGCTGCAAGCCAATACGGATTTGCAGCAGACCCTGCAATCGGTCGAACAGCAGGTAAGCGACCGTACCGCCGAATTAACCGCGAGCAACCAATCGCTATCGGAAACCCTCTGCCAGCTTCAAGTCGCCCAATCGCATCTCATTCAAGCGGAAAAAATGTCCTCTTTGGGACAAGTTGCCGCAGGCGTTGCCCATGAGATTAATAATCCCATCGCATTCATCCAGGGCAATTTGTATCATGTTGACCGATATATCGATTCTTTATTGGAATTAATTCAGGCTTACCAAGCACAATACCCATCACCGCCTGAATGTATTCAGGCGATTGAGGAAGCAGTTGATTGGGCATTTCTCCGTCAAGATTTGCCCCAATTGACGGCTTCTATGCGCAATGGTGCCACCAGAATTACCACGATCGTGAATGCGTTGCGGTCATTTTCGCGGTTGGGCGAATCGGATTGGAAGGCGATTGACTTACGTGAAAGTCTACGAAGCACGATGACCATTCTGAATCAACGCTTAAATCAAAATCCAAATCGGCCGATCGCGGTGCACTGGATCGGTTCCGCGCCGCCAAAAATTGAATGTCATGCCAGTCAGATCAATCAAGCATTGCTCAACATTCTCAACAACGCGATCGACGCATTATCCGAATCGCAAAAATTCGATGGTCAATCATCATCCGTCACACCGCCAGCACAAGTGAGATCGGCCTTGAACAGCAGCGCATTATTGCCCGATGAGCAACAGTGGCTCGAACATCAATCGCTGCCGACTCTGTGGATTTGCACCGAAACTGATGGTCAGGGTCAGTTAATCGTTCGCCTGATTGATAATGGTATTGGGATTAAGCCGCTAGTGCAACCGAAGATTTTTGATCCATTTTTCACCACAAAGCCCATTGGCAGCGGTATTGGCATGGGCCTAGCAACAAGTCACCAAATTATCACGAAGCTCCATCAAGGCGAACTCAATTGCCGATCGGTCGCCGGAATCGGAACCGTTTTCGCAATTACGTTGCACGTTTAACGCAATATGGGCGGCGGCGCGCTGGGCGGCGGCAACCACCGAGTTTCGTTAATCAGTCGTGCGTTTTTCCCGTCCAATGTAACGTGGTAAGTCAAGGCTGGGGTACCCATAGGGCCGCTAATGGGGTCAAAAGCAGGGCCATCAGTATGCACCGTAATTTGCCAACCGGGCTGGACGATCGTCCGACAGGTTAGCGCTTGGGTCACACCACCCAGCACCGGCATCGCTGTCAGGGAATGGGTGGGATTGAAGCAGCCATCAAATGCGGTGGCATCGGCCCAAAAGAGTCGCCGACTGTTCGCGCTGGCAGGCAAGGGCAATTTCAGCACCCGATCGGCCACGGCGGGCGGCAAACTTTGTAAACCGTCGGGTCGCAACTGCACCAAGGGCATTAACGGTACGGCATGGCCGATCGGATCGCCAGGAATCACCTCCGGACGCGGCAAATAATAAATCCACTGCACAGGCCCACCTTGGGTGACCACTTGCCAAGCCCGTTGAGTGACGTTAGGACAATTGCCCATCGGCATTGGGGAGGGCCGGATATCGCCTGCACCTGTGCAAGCGTTCCATTCCACGGCACGGACGGCGGCAACGGTGAAGTTCGCAGGCAATTGCCCACCGCTACGATCGCGCACATCTTCGATCACCTGTTGGCCGTAAGATACAGGCATCCCAGCGAGATCCTTAGGCAGCAAACGACGGAAATCATCGGGGATTTTCTGGCCTTGGAGGTCGAAGGTATAAGGTACGTCAACGCCATCGCGCAATACTTGCCAAGCGGGGATGGGCGATCGCTTACACAGCGCACCCGGCGGACAGGATGGCAAGACCTGAATTAATTGGGCCGCGCGGATTTTGAGTTGATTCAGCGGGATCTGGGACTGACGGGCAATCGCACGGCGTACGGTCGCTGACAAACTGGCGGGGCCATCCAAGGTGACGCGGCGATCGCGCGAGTTGACGAAATATTGCCAAGTTTCCGATCGTCCCGCTGCATTTTTGCCCCGCACCGTTACGCGCCAACCTTGCTGCGGGGCGGGCTTGCAGGGCAATTGCCCCACACCGCAGTCCATCCAAGTTGTGAAGCGGGTATCCATCGCCACGATCGCCATGGTCGCCGGATCGCGGTTCAGTGCCGCCGCCATCGCCGCCCGCACTTGGTCGGCTGGGGCGTTTGGCAGCAGCGGCGGCGCTAGGGTCACGGGCGGGGGCGTTTGCGCGACGGCAGGGCGCGGCCCAACTTGGCTGAGCCAAGGACTCAAGCCGAATCCCAAGGCAATCAATCGCAAATAAGCCCGAAAAAATTGGCAATGCATGGTTTGAGTATGGGGTGATGAGGTGATTCTAGCGCTTCGAGCCACGACTGTTGCGTCGCCTGCTAATTCATTAAAGAACGCCTCGCGACCATCGAATGTTCCAGTTACCAAATCCGCAACCGGAGTCCTCACGCTGTTCCCGATCGGTTCACCCCATTTTTATGCAGTCCAATTCCGATGAGGAAACTGTTGTTGGGGATTTTAAATCGCTGTCGGCTTTGGCGTAGTAGGCAATAATCATATTTGGGTTTGAGATCGACGATCGTTCGTGAAATCTGACCTTTCTGAAATTGCCCAAACAATCCAACAGCACTATGGATCACCAGCATCACCATGACCATCACCGGCATGCACACCATGGCAATCATGGGCATGTCCCCGCCAGTTATGGCAAAGCCTTTGCGGTCAGTGTAACCCTCAATGCCCTATTTGTCTTAATTGAAGCCAGCTACGGCTTTTGGTCAAATTCATTGGCGTTGATTGCCGATGCGGGACACAATTTAAGCGATGTGCTGGGATTGGTGATTGCTTGGGTGGCGACCGTTCTTGCCAAGCGTCAACCCTCGGCAAGGCAAACCTTTGGCTTACGGCGATCGTCGATTTTGGCGGCTTTTGCGAATGCATCATTACTGCTGATTGTTTCAGGCGGAATTTGCCTTGAAGCATTTCAGCGCCTGCACCGCCCAGAACCGATCGCGGGTAATGTCGTCATGCTTGTAGCGGCGATCGGGATCTTGATCAATACTGGCAGTGCGCTGATGTTTGCGGCCAGTCGCAAGGATGACTTAAACATGCGGGGCGCTTTCCTGCATTTAGTTTCAGATGCGTTGGTTTCGGTTGGGGTGGTCTTGGCAGGGGGGGCGATCGTGTTAACAGGGCAACTTTGGTTCGATCCCGTTGTCAGTTTGATCATCAGCATTGTGATTATTTTTAGCACTTGGCAACTGTTTCGTGAATCTTTGGGATTGCTGATGGATGCGGTTCCCAAGGAAATTGAGCCGCGTGAGGTGCAGCGCTATCTCAGCCAGTTAGGCGGTGTCCGCGAAGTGCATGATCTGCATGTTTGGGCGATGAGCACCACAGAAACTGCGTTGATGGTGCATTTAGTTATGCCGCAGGGGCATCCGGGCGATCGGTTTCTCGCCGAGGTCTCCACCACGCTTAAGCAGCAGTTCAAGATCGCGCACATGAATCTGCAAATTGAAACGGGTGATTCCGATTTCACTTGTCCCCAAGCGCCCGCCGATAGTCTGTAGCCTAGTTGATAAAAAGCCGATGCAACAAAATAATGCGGCATCGGCTGAATTCGAGGATGTTTTAGCGAATTAACAGCATTCCGCTACGGTTAGCGGGTTTTGATAAACAGTTGGGTGAAGTACACCTTGCCGTCAGCGCTACGGGCCACCCCGATCGCGCTTTGGTTAAATGCGCCCCGAATATTACGTTCATGGCCGGGACTGTTGAACCAACCGGTCGCCGCTTGCTGGGCGGGGTTGCTATACCCTTTGTTCCAAGCGACGTTTTCGGCGGCACTGCTGTAAGCAATCCGCGTGGCGCTAATCCGCGCGGCGAAGCCGTTATGCCCAAAGGGAACCGCACCCGTGGCCATGTTGCGGCTGTGAATCCGGGCTTGGTTGGCGATCGTTTCGTTCCAGACGAGGGCCGGCAGACCGCGCTGGGCCCGGTAGGTGTTGATTCGATTGAACGCATCGCGCTCTAAGGTCGCAGTGGTAGCGGGGGCCGATTGGGCGTTGGCCGGGGCCACGGGTACCAGTTGCGGTACGGCGGTGACTCCCACTGCGGCGATTAAGGACAAGGTCGCGAGGCGGGCAATCGATCGAGAAAAAATCATGCAGTCTCTCCTACTTGGTTGGCAATTCGAGTGCGGTAGGATGTTTGGCTTACCCTGTGAATTTACTGACTCTAATGTATGAATTTAGATGTCAGATCCGCAGCTCTTCTTAGCAATTTCGGTAGATTCTTTACCCTGACTTAACACTTCACTATGATTGGTGATGATTCTATGAGGCTTGGGTAGCAAAGTGCCAGTTTAAAATCTGGCACTTCGTGGAAATACGTAAGCTGTTTGGCGGAATGGGGCGGTGGGGATGGGGCAGTAAGGCTTTGTTCCGGGGGGCCTTCGCCCTTTTTGAAGATCGATTGAGGCATGCGCTAAAATACAGGAAGATCAGTCATTCAATGGCCCCGAACATCTGCAAGTTCAGTCCCGATCGCGGCTTGATGAGCTGATTCTAGAGAGGTTAGAAGGTGATGAATCGATCGCGATGATGGGTGAATATTGGGAAGCTAAGCGTCAGCAATTATTGGAACGTGCTCGGCAACGGTAAGCAAATTTTGGAAAATGAGAGGATTTGAATTGCGATCGATCGGTTGCGATGATCTGGGGGTGGCCTGCGCCACTGGATCGGGGGTCTTCCCCCCGCGCCCCCGTTTGTCAGGGGACGGTTGCGTCCCCCGACACCCCCTCCAAAAGGGTTGTCTGTTGGGCTTGTACTGCGATTTGGCTGGTTTGATAATTCGACAGATTGTGTGGAGGATTCAAGTTTTCTGTGAATTGGCTCACATCGGATACCGTTCCCGCACAAAGCCGATCGCGCCCTCCTTATCCCGAATCTCCCCATCCAAAGTCGCTGCCAACACCACCGCCAAAATCTCCTTAAATGCCTTCCCTGGCTTATAGCCCAGCGTTTGCAAATCCTTGCCATTTAATAGCGGTTTAATCTGTGACCAATGGCTGAGATATTGCCGTAGCACTTGTCGCCGCGATCGCAAACGCACGCCAACTAATAACAACAATCCCCGATCGTAGCTCTGCAACAGTTCCACCACTTGACTCGGCAATCGACAGTTGGGCAATTGCGCCGCGATCGCAGTTTCGGCAGCAGCTAATTTGCCTAAGCGATCGATGCTATCAGCAGTCATTTGCAGATTTTGAGCGACGACCGATCGCTGTTCTGCCGGGATTGCTGCAATTAGGATTTCTAATAGCATTTGCCAATGAATCAGCCGATCGTCTGGATCAAAGCGTTTCAACCAATGTTCCATTAATCGCAATTCTTGCCATAACTTTGGCGTTAGCTGAAGCGTTGGGTGAATACAAGTCAGCGCATTGAGTCGTGCCAATTGCTGAATTGCACCGCGCCAATTTGGAGTTTGCAGAATATAACGCAGTTCCGCTTTGAGCCGGGTTTGCAGGGCCGGGGCGACTTGCTTTTCGATGACTTGCTGATAAATGCCGCTGCCGATCGCGTGGTGAATGTAGCTTTCGGTTTGTCGATCGAATTCAAACCCCAATCGCACCGCAAATCGCACCCCCCGATAAATCCGCGTCGGATCTTCAATAAAACTATTCGCGTGCAACACTCGCACCCGGCACGATCGCAAGTCTTCCACACCCCCAAAAAAGTCCAGCATTTCCCCCGCATCCGGCTCCGTCAACCGCAACGCCAACGCATTGATCGTAAAGTCCCGCCGATACAAGTCCTGCTGAATCGAACTGGCTTCCACCTCCGGATTCGCCGCCGGATAGGGATAAAATTCCGTGCGCGCGGTGGCAATGTCAACCCACAACGAATCCAAGACCGGATCTTTGTGCCACAGCAGCGCCGCTGTCTGAAACTTGCCGTGGATCTCCAGCCGCGCTGCCGGATACAACGCCTGCAATGCCTCACCCAAAATCATCCCCGCGCCACTTTCCGCCGATTGGTGATAGCCGTCCACCACCAGATCCAAGTCCGATAGCATCACAGGTTCGTCGCCCGTCGCTAACAGCAAGTCGCGCACGCCCCCGCCAACTAAGTACAAATGCCAACCCCGTTCCTGGGCTTTCTGGGCCGCGATCGCGAGCAAATCCTGCAACGGCGGTGCCAGCCGATCGATCGACGGAGGGCAAGCATCTGACCGAACCGCTTGGCCCGATCGCTGGCGCAACACATCCGTCCGGGTCACAATGCCCACCAACTGCATGCCATTCGGGCCAGCTTCCACCACGGGCAACCGCCCAATGTCATAGGTCGCCATCAACCGTTCGATTTCCGGCAGCGTTGTCTCGGGGCCGATCGTCCGCACCGACCGCGTCATGTAGGCCCCCACCGCCGCCGGCCCAAAACCGTGATGCAGGGCCAACTCAATCTCCCGGCGGGCGATCATCCCCACTACCAGCCCCGCCACATCCACCACCACCAGCCCCGAATGCCCATAGCGCAGCAGCAGCCCCTGCGCCTCGGCGATCGTCCCTTGGGGCAAAATCGTTCGCACTGGAGCCGACATCATCGATCGGGCCGTCACCATACAGTTAGCGCCTCCAATCGATCAAGGCATAGAATCAAATCCATTTTTCTGGTAGTTTTTTATCATGGGCGAATCTCGATCGCACCGTCCGCGTCATCGCCGCTAAGCCACACCAGCCTAGCGTAACGCATTCCGGGCGCACCATCGGGGTTTGGAGTTGCTTAACATCTTTGCTGTATTGGGAGAGAACGATGACAATCGTATTTGATTTATTTCTGGGGGCGCTGGTGCTGTTCTCCTTCGTGATGATCGTTGCCGTACCGGTGCTGTACGCTTCGCCGCAGAACTTTGACCAGTCGAAAAAGCTGCTGTACTTGGGTTCTGGCATCTGGGCGGCATTGGTCGTCGTCGTTGCTGTACTGAACTTCTTGGTTGCCTAACCGCACCTTTGCACAACCACCAAAAATTTCTAAAACCCCTGTCCTGCCGCTCAAATGACCGTTTGATGCGACGCGACGGGGGTTTTTCAATCCGGGCCGGGGCGATCGCTTGGCGATCGGAGGCATTTACCCTAGAATAAAATGAAGAAATGTAACAATTTCTGCACCACTCTTTAAGATTTTTCCTTTCATTGCTGTACCCAGCCACCCGAGCCAATGTTTAGCCTGCCGCCCGACCCTGACCTGCTCAAACAAGTCCTTGCCCCATTGCTAGAGGACTTACAATATTGGTATAACCGATCGGTACAGCTGCTTGAGGGTGAGCGGTTGAGCTTCATGAGCGAAGACGAGCAAGCAGCAATGTTAAACCGCGTCCTGGAAGCCCAGAGAGCCGTCAGTGCCACCCAGAGCCTCCTGACCGCCACCGACGGCCAAGCCGGGGTCGAAATGTCCCTGCTCATGGATTGGCACAAGCTCGTCACTGAATGCTGGGCGATCAGCATGCAGCAACGGACGGCCTAGCCACAGATGGCCTAGCCACAGACAGTTTGAGGATACACCGTCGATAGGGGGCACAGCTCCCCTGAGGGCAAATGGCCGCTCGCCCCCACAGGTCGATCGCGCCCGACCCGACACATTTGCCCCAACACCCGAAAATCTGGCAAACTGTAAGTAACGATCGACAACGCACAAATCATCCGATGTTGCGGCCAACCAGGAGATGACTGTCATGCTACAAATCCTATATATGATGGCTTTCGTCGTGATTGCCTGTCTGGCAGTCGGCAATCTTGTGCGCAGCATTTTGACTCTGGGTGCAGAAGCCACCCGACCGATCGACCCCCGATCGCGTCTCAGCCAGCGCGCCGCCACCCTCCGCGCTTCTCATCCTGAGTTACTCGATGAGTCCGGCCATGTGATCGAAGAGCCGCTGTTGGTGATGAAGTCCATCAGTGTGGAAGATGCCCGCGAGCGCCTCGATGCGATTTACCGATCCTCACCGGGTGGGGAATCCAGCAGTTCGAGCAGCGAAGATTCTGAATAAAATCAAAGGCATGTCCCGCTGGTTCAGCCCACCATGCCGAAGCTCCCAACCTTCACCCCACCGAACCTGAAGCTGCCGCTAAAGCTGCCGCAGTTCGACCCAGCGAAGTTCAACCCGGCGAATCTTTTCAAGGTCGATGAAGCTGAGGTGGCGCGGATTTTGGTAGAGGTGCGGCAGTCGTTGCCAACGACAGAAGCGATTTTGGTCGGCAAGCCGCAAACGGGTAAAAGTTCGATCGTCCGTGCCCTCACCGGAGTCAGCAGTGACATCATCGGCCAAGGCTATCGGCCCCACACCCAGCACACCCAGCGCTACAGCTTCCCCAATGATGAGTTGCCGTTGCTCCAGTTCACCGATACCGTCGGCCTCGGCGATGGTCGTCAGGAAACCGATGCCGTCGTGCAGGAATTGATCGCCACGATCGCGATTCCTGCCGCAAATATTCCTGCCACGAACAGCCCTGCCGCCCCCGCTACAGACTTCAAACACAGCGCCAAGGTAATGATTCTCACGGTGAAAATCACCGATTTCGCCACCGCAAGCCTGCGATCGATCGCCCAACAGCTTCGCCAGCAAAAGCCTCACCTGCCCTGCATTCTGGCAATTACTTGCCTACACGATCGCTATCCCGCAAGCTGGGAAAACCACCCTGCCTACCCGCCCGAAGATCCGGAACTCCAACGCGCGATCGACCAGATTAAAGCGGACTTTGCAGGGCTATACGATCAGGTTGTCTTAATCGATTTCACCCTGGAAGAAGACGGCTACAACCCGCTATTTTATGGCCTCGATGCCCTGATGGACAGCCTATCCGCCCTGCTGCCCCAAGCCGAATCCCAAGCGATCGCCCAGCTCCTCAGCCAACGTGACTTCGCCGGAGTCGATCAACTCAGCCACCTCTACCGCGATGCGGCTCGCCGCTACATCCTGCCGTTTTCCCTCATGGCTGGCACATTGGCGGCTGTGCCCCTGCCCCTCGCGACCATGCCCGTCCTCACCGCCGTCCAGATTACGCTGATCACCCTGCTTGGCCAGCTCTATGGCCAAACCCTCAAACCTGCTCAGGCAGGAGGCGTGGCCAGCGCGATCGCCGGAGGATTCGTCGCACAGCTCA
This sequence comes from Cyanobacteriota bacterium, assembly GCA_046049545.1. Lineage (GTDB taxonomy): Bacteria > Cyanobacteriota > Cyanobacteriia > Leptolyngbyales > Leptolyngbyaceae > Romeriopsis. Next base: position 40,359 of record JBJORF010000007.1, read on the forward strand.
TCGGGCGCGAACTGATCAAATTCATCCCCGGCTTCGGCAGCGTGATTGCAGCATCCTGGGCGACTGCCTACACCTGGGCCCTAGGCGAAGCGGCTTGCGTCTACTTCGGCGACCTCATGGGCGGCAAAACCCCCGACCCCGATCGTATCCAAGCCGTCATGCGTGAATCCTTCACCCAAGCCCAAGCCCGCTTCAAGCAGGCTAAACCTTAATTCAGACGAGCCAAACCCGAATCTGACAGCAACCACCGGATCTTGGTAAACTGAAGACGCATAATTCAACGCTAAGCCATGACCGCCACCGCCCTCCCCGAAGCCCTCGAAAAAATCGTCAAACGGCTGCAAAACACCAGCGACCCGAAACAAAAATACGAACGGTTAATTTGGTTTGCCAAAAAGCTGCCCGAATTTCCCGAAGCCGATAAAACCCCCGAAAACAAAGTCTCCGGCTGCACCTCCCAAGTCTTCATCACCGCCGCACTCGACAGCGATCGGGTCAAGTTTTCCGGCGACTCCGACTCCCAATTAGTCAAAGGCCTCGTCGCCATCTTAGTTGAAGGCTTAAACGGACAACCCCCCGCCACCATCCTCAGCCTCACCCCCGACTTCATCCAAGACACCGGACTTAACGTTAGCCTCACCCCATCGCGGGTCAACGGCTTCTACAACATCTTCAAAATGATGCAACAAAAAACCCTACTGCTCGGGCAATAGGGCCATCAAATGGGATAACCAGACGGGGATTACGCCAAATTCGCCTGCACTACCTCCACCAGCATCGCCGTCCAAGTCTCCACCAACTCCGCTGTCTCCGCTTCCACCATTACCCGAATCAACGGCTCCGTCCCCGAAGCCCGCACCAGCACCCGACCCCGATCGCCCATCGCCGCCTCCGCCTTGGCGATCGCTTCTTGAAGCAACTGACATTCCTGCCACTGCAACCGCCGCGTGCGATCCTCCACCCGCACATTCCGCAAAATCTGCGGATAGGTCTTGAAGCTGCCATCCACCAAGGTCGCCAAACAGCCGCCGTTCCGCTGAATCAGCAACGCCAAATGTAGCGCCGTCATCAATCCATCGCCGCTCACACCATAGTGCGGACAGAGGATATGGCCCGACTGCTCACCGCCCAGGGTCGCCCCCAGACTCACCATCGCCGCATGGACATACTGGTCGCCCACCGAAGCCCGCACCAGCTTCCCCCCGATCGCGTTCCAAGCCCGCTCAAAGCCCAGATTCGACATCACCGTGGCGACGATCGTCTTCTCCGGTAACTGACCCGCCTCCAGCAATTGCTTGCCCCACAGATAGAGAATGTAGTCGCCATCAACCGTCCGGCCCTGCGCGTCAACTGCCAGCACCCGATCGGCATCGCCGTCAAACGCAAAGCCCACCACCGCACCATGCTCCGCCACCGCCGCACGCAACTGCTGCAAATGCGTTGAACCACAATTCACATTAATCCGATCGCCATCTGGCTTCTCGTTCAGCGCGATCACCGTCGCGCCGAGCTGCTCAAAGGTCGCCGTCGCCGTCCGCGTCGCCGCCCCAAAAGCAAGATCCAAAACCACCTTCAAGCCCTTCAACGGCTGCGCCTGCGTCGCCGTCAACGGTTGCGTCAGTGCCGTCAAATAGGATTCGATCAGATCCGGCCGATCGTAGTGCTGCCCCCAACGCGCGATCGGATGGGCCGCCACCTTCCCCCGCAAGGCATCTTCGATCGCCTGCTGCAATTCCGGTGCGAGCTTACTGCCATTCGCCCCAAAAAACTTGATCCCGTTATCTTCCGGCGGATTGTGGCTAGCGGAAATCATCACACCGCCGATCGCCGCACTCTGCTGCGCTAGCGTCGCCACCACCGGAGTCGGACACATGCCCAAATCCCACACATCAATCCCCGCCGCCGTCAGCCCGGCACTCAGGGCATTGCCCAGCATCGTCCCGGAATTGCGCGAATCTCGCCCCAAAACGATCGCTTGACCCGCCTCGGCCAGCACTTGCCCGGCCCAGTAGCCCACCTGCATCGCCAGCGGTGCCGTCAACAGATCCCCGGCTTTCCCACGAATCCCATCGGTACCAAACAACTTCGATTCGGGAAGCTCAACCTGGCCCCAAGTGGATTGGGGGATCTGAACTGACGGCATATGATTTCTCCTCAAGCACCAGTACGAGATTCAATAACAATTCGCCTTGATCCTGTCACGGGATGTTACCGCTGACAAGGCAATCACGACCTACTTCAACAACGCTTCAAACTGTTCCCAACTGAGATTGCGCTGGATGTATTGTGGATCGTTGGGGTTGTACGGGCTGTGCAGCCGATCGATATATTGCACCGCCGCATTATCGGGCACAACGGGCACATCCGGATCAAACGCCGTCGGACACATCAGAGAGCTGGAAAACCCCTTAAAAATCGCCACCTGATCCGGTTCCCCAGCCGTCTCTAGGGAAACCAACAACACCTCCTCTGGGTGCTGCAAACTGTACTGCTCCAAACGCTTGCCGATCGCCACGGTCATCACTGCATCCATTTCAGTCAGGGCAATATCGTTGGTTTTGAAAATGTGTTTGCGAGCAGATTGTTTGCGAGCAATGTATTCGCAAACAAAGTAGTATTCGCAAACAAAGTAGTATTCGCAAACAAAGCTGAACCTAAGGCATCAACGCAGTACGCTTTACCTTACCCATACGGAAGAAGACAAAATAGCTAAATACTAAACCGTAAACAATCAAACCAATGATTCCGAGCGTACCCAGGAACCAAGGCTTCGTCGAATTATGAATGATTTCACGGAAACCCCAGGGTGGCTGCAACCACAGACTACAGGTCGCATCATCCTTCAGCGCCGCCTGCGCCGTGAACGCACAACGCAACACTGATAGCTGGAAAATCGCCCCGATCGCGCAATAGGCGGTCATCGCCCAGCGCCAAGAAGTCAGCAGCAGTTTTAAGCTGGTATTTGGGAGATCCCGAATCTCATCATTGATATCAACCCAGAACCACAAACTCGCCGGAATCAACAGCAACGCCAACCAACCGGACAGGAACCCGATCGGCAATGCGCCAATCAACAGGTAGACCGTAATACCTAATAGGCTCGCTACCCGCCAATAGATTTGCATCAACTTATAGATGCCATCCGACTGCTTCAGGAACGACCAAGTCAGCAGAACCAAAGGCACCACCACTGCGAAAACCACAGCTAGGCGAAAATTAGTCCAAACTGCCGTCGCCATCCAAGGAGAAACTTGCATGCAAAATTGCCGCGATTCACGCGCTCATCTTAGATTAATCCGCTTCATACGATAGCACTTGAACAGCGTCCTGAACGACAGCCTTTACGATCGCCAACCCACCCCCGAAACCGCTAACCCACCCCCGAAACCGCCTCCCACAAACGAAACCGCCTAGCTAACTGACTCATACCCCGAACATTAAGTTCGAGCAGCGTCGTCAACCAAGCGGCTTCCGGAGGAATCTAACCCTCAAAAAACTAATTCAAAGCGGATCTAGTCTTCATAAATCCGGCATTCAACCGCATCCGGATTGTCACTACAATAGTTCTGGAAGTTAGTCGGGGCGGGAGTTTGGCTTTGGTGAGCCGCTTCCGCTTGCAATTCTTCAACCGCATCCCAAGCCGCTGCACATTCAGCCGAATCCGCGCCATGGGCATCACAAACTGCACGTGCACTGGCACGCTCTGCTTCAATCTTCTCTTGGATGTTGGAAAGAGTAGTTGTCATTGGGTTTAAGCTCCATCACTCTCGATATGCTTCTCATGCTAACGCGCTTTCCAAGGTTCGGCTAGGAACTGCAATGGAGTCTTAACCGAACTCGGGGGTAACGAATCTCTTGCATAGAGATAAATCGATGAATCTATCCCCGATCGCCCTGAAATCAAGCCGATCGGGCATTTTTTCTCGAACGGCCATTAATTACTACGCCTCAGGGGATTGAGCCGTTGGGGTCAATGCCATGTCGCTCGCTCGGGGCCAGGGCGACTCTGCTGTGAATTGTTGCAGCAAGTCTCGCCACCTCCCAAATTGACCTAAACTAAGAGCGTGCAAACCCAACCTTGACATCCCAAAGCCCCAAATTTTAAAGCCCCAAATTTTTAGGTCATGTCCGAAGCAATGCAATGGTCAAGTGTGATTTCCAAGCAGCCCTCTTTGGAAGCGGCAATTAGTGAACTTGTCGATCGGGCAAATGCGGGATTGACCGCACCGCCGACGGTGGGGTTTCTGTTTGTGTCTTCGGCCTTTGCCAGCGAATATCCGCGCGTGATGCCCTTGATGCGGCGGCATTTTCCCGAGTTGCCGATCGTCGGCTGCGGCGGGGCGGGAATTATCGGTACTGACCCCCAGGGCCTCATTCAAGAAATCGAGGACGATATTGTCGTTAGTCTGACCCTGGCGGTGCTGCCACAGGTCACAGTGCGTACATTCCACATCGAAACCGATACCTTACCGGATCTCGACGGGTCACCCAAGGCTTGGGTGGATTTAGTCGGGGTGGCCCCGGAGCAGGATCCGCAGTTCATCGTCTTCGTCGATCCGATGACCGACAACATCACGGATTTTCTCGCGGGCTTGGACTACGCTTATCCGGGAATGCCGAAGGTCGGGGGATTAGCCAGTGCCGGGTTCGGCTCGAATCGCAGTGGGCTATTTTGCGGCGATCGGTTCTATCGATCAGGGGCGGTCGGCATGGCCCTCAGCGGCGACATTGTGCTCGAAACGATCGTCGCCCAGGGTTGCCGCCCGGTGGGCTCACCCTATTGGATCACCGAGAGCGAACGCAATGTGATCTTAGGACTGCGGGCCGATGGCGACCCCGATGCCTCCGATAAACCACCGCTCGAAATGCTGCGGGACATGGTGGCTGACCTCGAAGAAAGCGACCAAGAACTGGCCCGCGACGCACTCTTCGTCGGCATCGCCCAAAATGCCTTCAAACAAACCCTCGAACCCGGCGACTTCTTGGTGCGGAATTTACTCGGATTCGATCCACGTCAGGGCGCTTTGGCGATCGGCGATCGGGTACGGACTGGACAACGGATCCAGTTCCATCTGCGCGATGCCGCCACCTCCGCTGAAGATCTCGCCGTGCTGATGCGCCGCTACCGCAAAGCTACCTGCGAGCAGCCAAACCCGATCGGGGCCTTTATGTTTTCTTGCTTAGGCCGAGGCAAAGGCCTGTACGGGGAAGAAAATTTTGACTCCGGCATTTTTGCGGAGCATGTATCAGTGCCCCTCGCTGGGTTTTTCTGCAACGGTGAAATCGGCCCCGTCGAAGGCAACACGTTCCTCCATGGCTACACCTCGGTATTCGGGATTCTGCGGGCGAAGCAATCACCGTTCTAGGCACCGCACCAAGTCGCAGCGCCGCACCTAAGCCAGGGTAATCTTGCCTTGAAAATAGTCATCCAGCTGCTGACGATGATCATGGGACATTCGCCCCGGTGGCATTGCGTCGGGATGGAAGGCTTGAACATCGAGGGTTTCCATCGGGTCAATCTGAATTTCGCCGATCGCATCAACTTCAACGACGACACAAATGGAATGAATCCGAGGGTCGCGATCGAAGCTGGAATACACCCCCACCAAGCGGCGAATCTGAGTCACTTGCAGCCCCGTTTCCTCAAACAATTCCCGCCGCACCACCGTCGCAATATCTTCCCCCCAGTCCACCATGCCCCCTGGCAAGCCCCACAGGCCATTATCTCGCCGTTGCGTGAGCACAATCCGGCCATCCGGCAAACGGGCAATGACACTCGTCCCAGTGACCGGGTGGCGGAAGATAATGCCAAGCGCAGATTTTGCAAAGTACCAGAGACGACGCATGGGCGATTCGAGGGGATTGCCCCCAGGTCAGCGAAGATTTGTGCTGGTATGGTAACAAACAAACTACGGAATATCTTGGAGAACTGCCTCGGGGTGGGTTTCGGGCTTGACCTTGAGATAGATCTTGGCGATTTTGCCGTCGGGGTCGATCAGGAAAGTATTGCGGGTGATGCCCATGTATTCCTTGCCCATGAACTTCTTCAGGCCATAGCTTTCGTAGGCCGTAGACAGTTCGGTATCCGCATCCACCAGCAGCGAAAACGGCAAATTGAATTTATCGATAAATTTGACGTGATCCTTAGCGCTGTTGAGGCTGACCCCCAGAATCACCGCATTCTTTGCTTCAAATTCGGCAAAATTATCCCGAAACGCACAGGCTTCTTTATTACAACCCGGCGTATTGTCCTTGGGATAGAAGTACAGCACCACCCATTTCCCCTTCAAGGCACTCAGAGAGACCGTCTCTCCCTTTTCGTTTAGAACCGCAAACTCGGGAGCCTTATCACCAACTTTCAAAGCCATCGTTGCATTCACCTGAATCAGTTCATCAAAGGAAATATCGTCGCCGTAATCTAGCACGAATTGGTCGATACAATGAGATCCAAGACATCTCACTGGGGGCCAAGAAGACGCTATGACCAATCGAGAATTGACCAATCGAGAATTATTAGTTCAGGCAGTAGAGTCTTTACCCGAGCGAACCGTCGATCAGCTTTTAACCTGGGTCAATCAAATCCCTCATGAACCAACGATCCCGGCGGCCCAACCCGCCTTAGACCTGCCCGAAATCAAACACAATCCACAAGCAACGCCGATATGGGAGTTAGCCGCACGTGCCACCGCAGAGTTGTCAGAGCAAGACTGGCAACAGTTGCCCGCAGACTTAGCCAGCAACTTTGATGCTTATCAACAGAGCCGGCACGAGTGCTGAACTATTCGCGCGTTCATTAGAACTCTATGAGCAGCGACTTGATAAGGATTGGAGTCAAACGGACTGCGCCTCTTTCCTGATCATGCAACAGTATCAAATCGCTGAAGCACTCGCCTACGACAAGCACTTCGAGCAAGCTGGATTTATCGCCTTAATGCGATCGCAGGCCTAATCCAACCGCCCCTGTGCCCGCGCTAGAGCTTCCCGTACTTGCTCAAAGCCCGTCCCGCCATAGCTATTCCGGGCAGCCACCACCTGACGCGGCGCGATCGCTTCATAGATATCGGCTTCAAACGCCGGATGCAACGCTTGCCATTCTTCCAGGGTCAAATCCAACAAGAGCTTATTCGCCGCCAGTGATGTCCGCACGACTTTCCCCACTAAGTTGTAAGCCTCGCGGAACGGTACGCCCTTCGTTGCGAGATAATCCGCCACATCCGTCGCATTCGAAAAGTCCTCGGCCACGGCAGCAGCCAAGCGCGGCGGCTGGAACTGCAAGCCCTCGTTGAACAAAATCGTCATCGCCTCCAAGCAGGCTTTGACCGTATTCACCGCATCAAACAAGCCCTCTTTGTCTTCCTGAAAGTCCTTGTTATAGGCCAGGGGCAATCCCTTAATCACCACCAGCATCGCCTGCAAATGCCCAAACACGCGACCCGTCTTGCCCCGCACCAGCTCCGGCACGTCGGGATTTTTCTTCTGGGGCATGATGCTCGACCCCGTGGCACAGGCATCGGTCAAGGTGACAAACCGAAATTCCTGGGAAGCCCAGAAGATTACTTCCTCCGACAGTCGGCTCAAATGCGCCATGATCAGACTGGCAGCGGCGAGAAATTCCACCACAAAGTCCCGATCGCTGACCGCATCCAAACTGTTGCCATACACCTGATCGAAGCCTAGCAATTCCGCACTGTAATGCCGATCGATCGGAAACGTCGTCCCCGCCAGCGCCCCCGCCCCCAAGGGCAAAATATTCACGCGCTTGACCACATCCCCGAGCCGCTCCCAGTCGCGCTCCGCCATTTCCACATAGGCCAGCAAATGATGGGCCAAACTGATCGGCTGCGCCCGTTGCAGATGCGTGTAGCCCGGAATCAGGGTTTCGACATGATTCGATGCATGGCCGAGCAAGGCTTTTTGGTATTCGCGCAACGCCGATCGCAGCTGCATAATCTGATCGCGCAAATACAGGCGAGTATCGGTGCCCACTTGATCATTGCGCGATCGGGCGGTGTGCAGCTTTTTACCGACATCACCGACGATTGTGGTGAGCCGCTTTTCCACCGCAAAGTGGACATCTTCATCGTCGATCGTTGGCTGGAAATCACCCGATCGATACTCATTCCGAATCTGCTCTAAGCCTTCTACCAGCGTTTTGGCTTCCGCATCACTGATAATTCCTTGCTTCGCCAGCATCCGCGCATGGGCCTGGGAACCCGTCAAGTCATATTCAATTAACGCAATGTCAAAACCAATACTGGCGTTAAACGCCACGATCGCAGGGTGAAGTGTCCCTTCAAATCGTTGGCTCCAGGTAGCAGACAAACCAGTGGAAGAATTAGCTGCGCCAGTCATGGGTTTGGATCGGTTATGCGGTGATGGCCATTAGGCAGTATAAGGCTCCGGGGACAGGTTCGATCGAAGCCCAACACCCTATCCCCAAAATCCATACTTCACAAGCAATCAGGCATTAACCCAGCAATTCCAAATTCCAAGTGATCCATTGGTGATCGGGATTAAAGGGCGACGTTGCGCAGATTGAGGGCGCGGAAAACGCGCCCGTACGGGAGGGATCGGTCATCGCCCCATCCCATCCATGCCGTGGTCAGTGATCCGTAGGGGCGTGCATCCCACGCCCCTAGCCTACGCCAAACCACGATCACCCCCATCATCCCACCCGATCGCTGCAATCCGTTGAATTTGGAATTGCTAGCATTAACCATACGTCGTGAAGGTTTTGACCAAATACCCAAAAATCGCGCCCAGCAGGAACGCCCACACCTGACCCGTTTTCACCACATGGTTCCACCATTTGCCAAAGTCGCCGCCCAGATCCGTTTCCTTGAACTTCGTCGCCACCAACGACCAATCATCCGGCATCGGCCAGCCATCTAAGCTGATTACATGGCTCAGATCAAACTGGCCCAAAACACCGTGCCCAAAAACACCGTGCCAATGGCCCAAATCGCCAACATAGGTCTGCATTAAATCCAACATGGTATCCGCGACTCCTCAAAAATCGAACTGATCTTAGTCTGCCCTGGAAAGGGGAAAAACCTGGCAAAGGGCTCTTGTCAACCAGTCTACAGGCAACTTCCGAAGATGCACGGCTAAAGCGGCACGTCTACTTCCGCCGGGGTAAGCCGCCGGATTGCCCGAGGCAAGTCCACCCGAAACGTGGCCCCTTGCCCAAGCTGACTGCTGACCGAAATCTGGCCGCCCATCATCTGCACCAGCCACCGGGTAATCGCCAGGCCCAGACCCGTTCCCGCATGACGACGGGTTAAGCTCTGATCGACTTGCCGAAATTTCTCAAAGATTCGCGTAATCTCCTCCGGCGCAATCCCAATCCCCGTATCCGTCACCAAGATCACCAACCGATCGGCGCTGACTTCCCGAACTTCGACTTCGACTTTGCCCATTTCGGTGAATTTGATCGCATTCGAGAGCAGATTGACGATCACCTGTCGCAACCGCGCACTGTCATTAAATACCTGCGGATCGTTGAGCCGCGACTGGAGCGTGAGCTGAAGCCGTTTCTGATCGGCCAGCGATCGCAGCTCTTCGACCGTTGCGGTCAATAAATCGGTAATCCGAAACGTCTCTGGCTGGAGTTCCAAGCGTCCTGCTTCGATCTTCGAGAGATCGAGGATGTCATTGATCAAGGTCAGCAGATGTTTGCCATTGTTCAAAATCCGGTTCACCATATCCACCTGGGCCGGAGCCAAGGGCGTTTGCGCCGTTTGCCGCAACAGTAGTTGGGAAAAGCCAATGATTGCGTTCATCGGTGTGCGCAGTTCGTGGGACATGGTGGCCAAGAACTGGGACTTGAGTTCAGCGGCTTCGAGGAGGCGGAGATTTTGGCTTTGGATTTGGTGGCGTTGGGTTTCGAGTTCTTGGTTCTGTTGGGCGAGGATGTTGTTCTGGAAGGCGAGGCGCTCTTCACGCTCCTCCAGGGTATTGATCAACTGGGCATTGGTCAGAGAAATCGCCGCTTGCTCCCCAAAGGCAATCAACAGTTGCAGATCGTCGTCGGTAAAAGCGGCGGGATTCTGCCAGCTCCCGATCGCCAGCAGGCCCAAGCGACCCCCACGCGGCGAGGCGATCGCCACAATGCAAAGACAAGCTGGGCTGTGGAGTCTTCCCCGTGGATTAAGCCGGACAATCTGGGCCTCCCCGGTCTGAAAGATTTCGGCCAAGATCCCTTGCTCTGGATCCAGAATCGGTTCAATCCCGCTGATCTCGCGCATCCCTACCGTCGCCGTCAGTTCGAGCTTCTGGTGCTTGGCATTGTGCAGCAACACCAGCCCAAATTCCGCTGGGGCGATCGTGTCACAAACAGCATCAATCATCACTTGCAGCAGTCCCGGCAGGTTACTCAAGCGCTGGTTCAGCAGATCTGTGAGTTGCTGGAGCGTGCTGAGGTGCTGCTGCTGCTCGACGAGGGCTACCCCGACGGACTGCCGTTCGGCTTCACTATTGGCCACGATCGCTTGGAGCCGCTGACATTCTTCGCGCTCTTTATGCAGTTGTTTAAACGCGGCGGTCGCTTTGATTTCGGTGCGCCGCAACCGCACCGCATTCCAAACGCGGTGATACAGCGTATCCGGCGATAACTCCGGCTTTGCTAAAAAATCTCCCGCCCCCGCGCCGAGCAGTACCTCCGCCCGCCGCTGATCATTCTCCGGCAGCAGCAACAACGTCGCACTCGGCCAGTCCTGCTGCTGAATCTGACGCACCAGCGCGAGGGCATCATCATTTGGCAAGCCCGCATCGATCACCACGCAGTCAAACCCCTCGCTCTCCAGCGCGGCGATCGCCACCGCCCGACTCTCCACCTCCACCGCCGGAAATTCGATCCCCGCGAGCTGTAGCGCCTGGGTGATGACCATACGATCGACGACACTGTCATCAACCACGAGTAGCTTGAGATTAGATTCCATGGATGCTGCTTGGATGCCCTGAAGCGGGTGCCCGGAAACGGGAGGCCCGGAAGCGGAATACCCGGAAGCGGGAGGCCCTGACTTAAAAATGGCTATAACTAAAGCCGTTGTAACACAGGAAGCCCCCGCACCAAATCTATCGTAAAGCGCATTCACCCTCCCACAGTTGGGCTAGATTCAGTCCGGCGGGCTATGCCAGTCGGCGAACTGTCAGAAATTCCCCTGAATCACCCCCAAAGCCTCTACAATCAGAACGATCGAGCCCAGGCGCTGATGACAAGCCATTGATAAAGAAACGGTTAATATCTTTCGCCGCGCAAATTAGCGTTCTCCGAAATCCTAGGGAAGGGAAGGTTTTTCTGTCCCGCGATCGTCTACCTAATGGTAGAGAAATTCCGGGATTTTGCGGAAAACCTGAACCTGAGGCATAGAGGAGATTCAAGATTTCTTGAAATCTCGCCAGTCCCACCACTATTCCTCTCGGAAGATGCCATCTTAGGGATGGGGAAAACTGGATTGATGCTCGGGACACCTGGACGAAACGAATCGGCATTCGGGATTTGGCGTTGCATCGAGATGCAGCACCACTCCAAACTTCAGGCAATCTTGAGATCAAACTCTCATTAATAAACTGTGGAAGTTGGTTCTAATGAATGACATTCGGATTGCGTTAATCGAGGATCATGACCTCACCCGCGTGGGGATGCGTACTGCCCTCCAGCAGAAGCCCGGCTTCCGGGTCGTGGGGGAAGCCTCCAATGCCAGCGATGGGCTCCGCCTGCTCAATATGTCCAAGCCGGACGTGGCGATCGTCGATATCGGTCTGCCGGACATGGACGGGATTGAACTGACGCGCCGCTTTAAGGCGACCCAAGCCGACCTCGAGGAGAGCGCCGATACCAAGATTTTGATCCTGACCCTGCAAGATCTCGAAGAAACCGTGATGGCCGCGTTTGCCGCCGGGGCCGATTCCTACTGCATGAAGGATGTCAGCTTGGATCAGCTGTTAGAAGCCCTGCGCGTCACGCGGGAAGGCAATGCTTGGATCGATCCGGCGATCGCCCGCATCGTCCTTTCCCAGGCCAAATCCACACCAACGATCGCCCGCACGGAAATCTTTACCGCTGACGGCAAGCCGATCGATGCCTACGCCTTGACCGAGCGGGAGCTGGAAGTGCTGCAACTGATCGTCGATGGCCATAGCAACGCCGCCATTGCCGATCGCCTGTTCATCACCGTCGGCACCGTCAAAACCCACGTGCGGAACATTTTGAACAAGCTCTGCGCCGACGATCGCACCCAAGCGGCTGTGCGGGCGCTGCGTTCGGGCCTGGTGTGCTAGCGCTGGAGCCGTTCGCGCATTATTATCGAAGCCCCCCTTGCCGGGTAAACCTCAATATTTTTGCGGATGCGGCCTTGGCTTCCTAGGACAGAATAGGGCATGATCAGGGCGAGCAATGCCATCAATCGTCATACCGCCGATCGCATTGCCGCAATGCCTCAGTGCCAACCCTTCGTTTCCACTGTCCCCACAACCATGGCCGGGATCGCCCCTACAACACGTGCCGAATTCAATCAACGTCGCCAAAGCCTGCGTCGCCAGCGCCGGACGCAGCGCTGGCAAGCGCTGGTGCGCCTGACGATCGTGTCGAGTTTTGCGGGGGCGGCGCTCTGGTCGCTGCGCCAACCCGTTTGGGTAATCCGCGATGCCAACCAGCTCCGGATCGAAAATAACCAATTCCTCTCCGACCAAACCCTCCGTAACCTGGTACCGATCAAGTATCCCCAGTCGATTTTTCGCACCCAACCCAGCACGATCGCTGCCGCCCTGAAGGGCCAAGCACCACTGTCGAGCGTCCAAGTTGATCGGCAACTGTTTCCGCCCGAGCTAATCATTCGCGTTCAGGAACAGGCCCCCGTCGCCGCCGTCCACAGCAAGAGCCAAAAAGATGGCCAACCCATTGCCCAGCCGGACGCGCTGATCGATGCCGAAGGCCAAATCATCCCGATCGAGCGCTACCAAAACCTCGAACAGGGTATCCAACTGCCCACCCTCAAAATTCTGGGGGATCCCCAGGATTATCACCGAGAATGGATCGAAATCTACCGTGCCGTGCAGCAGAGTCCCCTGGTGATCCAACAAATTGATTGGCGTGACTCCAGCAATCTGATCCTCACCACCCCGCTCGGTCGCGTCCATTGCGGCACCTACAACCGCGCCACCTTCAACCTCCAATTGCGCGCAATCGGGGCGCTCAAAGGCTTAACCAAAAGTATTCCACGCAATCGAATTGACTACATTGACCTACGCAATCCGAACAGCCCCGCCGTCCAAAAAGTCGCCCCCGCAACGGGCACCAAATCTCCTACATCCGAATCGGATGTGCCATAAGATCATATCCATGGCAGAATTCTCGCAGTTTTGTGGCAGAATGTCCCCGAAAAGATCTGGTATTGTTTTGGTGCAAAGCATACCGATTAATCGAGGTAGCTGTTTTATCAATTCATTTTTAGTAGAATTGGTTCTTCCTTAGTTTGGGTCTTGCCCCCTGGTTGGTTGATCAAAGCCGCGCCAGTCACCTGTTCACATATCCTGCAAATTCGAAATGACCTTTAGTAATGCGTCAGACCCATCGTCACCCCAGGGAAACCCGATGTCTCAAGCGCCCAGTGAACGACAGCACTTGTCGATCGTTGAGCCTAGCGGGAGCCCATCCGGTGCCATGAATGATGGTGCAGCATCGGATCCTGACGCAAGCAACTGTTACGCAACGACCCCCGGAGAATATGACATGACTGGAGAAATTTTGCCGAGCAGTGTGGCCCGCATCAAGGTCATTGGTGTTGGCGGTAGTGGTGGCAACGCTGTGAACCGGATGATCTCCAGTGACATCTCAGGGGTCGAATTTTGGGCGATTAACACCGATGCCCAAGCCCTGACTAATTCCCAAGCCTCCCAGCGGCTCCAGCTCGGCCAGAAACTGACGCGGGGCCTCGGGGCAGGTGGCAACCCCTCGATCGGGCAGAAGGCCGCTGAGGAATCGCGCGAAGAGATTGCTGCTGCTTTGGCGAATACCGATCTCGTCTTCATCACCGCTGGCATGGGCGGCGGGACGGGCACGGGGGCCGCTCCCGTGGTCGCCGAAGTCGCCAAGGAATTGGGCGCTTTGACCGTCGGGATCATCACCAAACCCTTCACCTTTGAAGGTCGTCGCCGTCAGAGCCAAGCCGATGAGGGCTTAGAAGCGCTGCGTAGCCGCGTCGATACCTTGATCGTGATCCCCAACGACAAACTGCTCTCCGTGGCCTCCGAGCAGACCACCATGCAGGATGCCTTCAAAATTGCCGATGATGTCCTGCGTCAGGGTGTGCAGGGCATCTCCGACATCATTACGATTCCGGGCTTGGTCAACGTTGACTTCGCGGACGTGCGCGCGGTCATGGCCGATGCCGGTTCCGCCTTGATGGGCATCGGCATTGGCTCCGGCAAATCACGGGCGCGGGAAGCGGCTTCGGCGGCAATTTCTTCGCCGCTCTTGGAAGCCTCGATCGATGGTGCCCGTGGAGTCGTGTTTAACATTACTGGCGGCATGGATCTAACCCTGCATGAAGTCAATGCCGCCGCTGAAATTATCTATGAAGTCGTGGATCCGAATGCCAATATTATTTTCGGTGCTGTAGTCGATGAGCGGCTCCAGGGCGAAATGCGGATCACGGTAATCGCCACGGGCTTCTCATCCGAATCTGCGGCGGCTAGCCGCCGGGAGAAGCGATCGCGCACTCAGCCGAGCTTGGGCAGCGGCAATGACCTGACGGCACCGCTATTCGAGCCGAAGAGCACCCCGGCACCGAAACCGAACAGCTTGCCCAACACTGGACTCGATATTCCCGATTTCTTGCAACGTCGCCGTCAGAATCGGTAGGCTAGAGAAGTACGAAGATTGTGACCGCCGGGGTCGATTGCAGCTTGCATCGATTCCGGTTTTGTTTTGGGGCGGGCAATGCTGTTTGGGGTGAGCGGTCGCAAACCACTGGTCGCAAACCACTAGTCGCAAACCACCACTCACCCAATTTAACTGGCGCTATAGCAGCGCCGCCACTGCCTGCTCAAACCTTGCTACCGCCTGCTCCACTTCCGCCGCTGCGATCACCAACGGCGGCACAAAGCGCACCACCTTCGGCCCCGCTGGCACGAGCAGTAACCCCAAATTCATCGCCGCTTTGACAATGTCGATCGCGCCAATGCTGCTATCCTCACCCAGCGCCACACCATTGATCAGCCCCCAGCCGCGCACTTGTTCGAGCACTTGGGGATACCGCGCCGCGACCTGCGTCAAACCCGCCCGCAACTGTTCACCGCGCACCTGGGCATTGGCCAGTAGATGATCGCGTTCGATCGTGCGGCAAACTGCCAACGCGACACCACAGACAAACGGATTGCCCCCAAAGGTGCTCGCATGATCCCCCGGCTGGAACACCGCACAATGAGACTTTGCTAGCAATGCGCCGATCGGGATCCCCCCACCCAGTCCCTTTGCCGAGGTAAATACATCCGGCTCAATGCCTAGGGTTTGGTGGCCCCAGAGCTGACCGCTACGGCCCATACCCACCTGAACTTCATCGATGATCAGTAAAATACCCGTCGCATCACAGATTTCACGAATCCGTTGGAAGTAAGCCCGATCGCCCGGATTCACCCCACCTTCACCCTGCAAGGGCTCTAGCATGATCGCCGCCACTTGCTTTTGGGTTGCGTCTAATTCGGCGATCGTCGCTTCCAGCGCGGCAATGTCGTTGTAGGGCACGTAGGCAAAACCCGGCACCAAGGGATTGAAGTTTTGGTGGTACTTGGGTTGGCCCGTGGCGGTGACTGCGGCCAGGGTGCGCCCGTGGAAGCTTGCATTCGCCGTAATAATCACCGGGTTCACAATGCCGCGCACCGTATGGGCATATTTCCGAGCCAGCTTGATCGCCCCCTCATTGGCTTCCGCCCCAGAATTGCAGAAGAAGACTTTATCCACACAGGAATGCGCCACTAACCAAGCTGCTAGCTCTCCCTGATTAGGAATGTAGTACAGATTAGACACATGGGCCAGGGTAGACATTTGCTCAGTCACCGCCTGTACCATCGCCGGATGCGCGTGCCCCAAGGTACAAGTCGCGATTCCGGCCACACAGTCGAGGTATTCCTTGCCCCGATCGTCCCACACCAGACTCCCAGAACCGCGCACCAACGTCAGTGGAAAACGGCCATAGGTCGTCATCACATCCCGATCGAACTGACTGGTATCGTAGGGTGCAGTCGTCGAATTTGGTGTTTGCAGTGTTTGCGTCAAGGCTTCGGGACTAATCGTTTCGAGACTCACAGCACTTTACCTCGCATCGGTTAAGTCTCCCAGTTTAGCGGAAAAACTTCGACCCCCGTGTGGTGGCAGCAAATCTATCCCAATTTCAATGAATTCACAGGTACATCGTCCCAAGACTCAACCGTGCGAAGTCGAACCTGCCAACCTGCCGCTTTTTGACTGGGGGTAAGCTTATCCAGAAAGGACTGATTACAATCCATTGCCTGCTTCTCATCAGAGCAAGCAATGCAGGCATACATCAATCCCGCCGGATCAAGCTGCTCATTAATCCAAATTTGCGACATTCAGCATCCCTCCTAACCCTAGACTCAATTTTTTTACGGGCACTGCCAAGGCAACTCAGCAAAAGCACCCACTCTGGATTTGATTATCCCACTGAAACCGCTGTAACTCCAACGTCCAACCGAAAACATTAAGCCTGAGAAAAGCCCCAAGACTGGTTGATCTTGGGGCATCCAGATTAAGGATCAATATTTTCGATTCGCTGACTATCCAAGCCAAGATTTTAAACGTTCTGCCACCTGAGGGCGACGGAGTTTACGCATGGCCTTACTTTGGATCTGGCGCACCCGTTCACGGGAAAGATTAAACATCCCACCCACTTCCTCTAACGTACAGGGATGACTAGTAAGCAATCCATAACGTAGTGAAATTACATCTTTTTCACGCTGAGTCAGAACATTACCAAGAACCTCCCAAACTTCCTGGCGCATCATCGATTCACTCATCTGCGTGTCCGGCGAATGATTGCTTAGATCCTCCAATAAGTCCAGCAGCTCAGTGTCTTCACCTTTACCCACACGGTGATTTAGTGAAAGCGATTGGCGACGAACCTGTTGGAGGTGACGTAGCTGTTCTACCGGAATCTCTAAGGCTTCAGCTAGCTCCTGTTCAGTTGGATTACGCTTTAATGTACGCTTGAGATCCCGCTGTAGTCGTTTGAGTTTGTTGAGTTTTTCAACGACATGGATCGGTAGGCGGATTGTCCGCGCATCGTTGGCAATTGTGCGAGTAATACCTTGTCTGATCCACCAGTAGGCATAGGTAGAAAACTTATAACCCTTATCTGGATCAAATTTCTCTGTAGCACGGTGTAAGCCTAACGCACCCTCTTGAATCAAATCCAGAAAAGGCACGCCCCGATTTAGGTAACGCTTTGCGATTGAGACAACCAACCGCAAATTCGATCGCACCATTTTTCGTTTAGCGGTATTCCCTAAATGGAGTTTCTGGGCAAATTGTTTTTCTGTTAATTTGAAATGGGTTGCTAAAACTGTATCTGTCGGTTCAACACCAGTTGCTTCAGTTATCTCTGCTTTAACGGTATCAACCTGCACCAGAAACTTGATACAACGGGCAAGTTCAATTTCTTCATCTGCTTTCAATAATGGATAGCGGGCCATGTCTTTGAAAAATGCCCCAATTGCATCATCTGCTCCTGAACGACTATAGCCACTGACTGCACCACCCGGTAAATCTGCCGTAGACTCATCAATTTCTAAGTCCTCTTCCTCGGATTGTTCGTTATCCAGAGGTTCCAGTTCAATCAAGATATCTTGGTCAGGGTCTTTATTTTCAACAAGGACAGTGGCTAAATTCGATTTTTTAGATGTTTTGGCTTTGGCCAATGTAGCGGTTGCCGTTTTGGCTTGCGAACGACTCTTATTGGTGGTTGTGCTCATTCGATCGCCTCCAGAAATTGCAACTTACTAAAAATACATTGATAGAACTGACCGTTTTAGCGATGCCAATGACCGTAGCAGTAATTGAAGAACTGGCGTTGTTAACGAATCGAGTCACCCTGGTGAGACAGCGTTTTGGGTGAATCTGTTTCGGCTAAATCTAATGAATCGGTTATACAATGCAACGATCGTAGACTAAATTACAAAGAACGTGGTGTGATTTGTAACGAAACGATTGATAAGTCAACAATTGATCAAATTATCTGTGGCCTTGGGCTCGCTGAAATTGAGTTTCTAGCCTCAGTTTTGCCAAGATTGATGCATTTAGTCGTCATCTCCCTGAATAGAGCAGTCAATCAGTCAAAGGTTGAACAGCAGAAGCAATCCCCACTATCCAAGCCGATTGGATCAAAGCGGCATTTCTGCCGGAATTGAGGGTAAATCAAGATTTACTGACTAATTTTTTCTATCACTATTTATTTGGTCAATGATTTTTGTGAAGGTTTTCTTAAGGATTAAGTTGAAATGAATACAGACGATCGCTGCTAAAATTCACGGTTGCCCCATTGCTCCAGTATGATTCATAACGAATTCTGATCAATGCAATGACAACCAGCGGTGGGCCTGATGCCAACTCCACAACCCCTTGAGCTAACCCTTGAATCGTCGGTTGAAATCGTCCAGTGGGTGCAGGTTTTGGTCGATTCGCCGGGGGCGCAGGGCAGCTATACCTATGCTGTGCCAGCGGAGATCACGGTGCAGGTTGGTGACATTCTGACAGTGCCATTTGGGACACAGCAGGTCGGTGGGATTGCGCTAGGTGTGATGGCCCAGTTACCAGCGGATTTGGATCCAAGGCAAATTAAGCGGATCGAGGGGGTGACGCGATCGGCATTCTTTCCACCCAGCTATTGGCCATTGCTCGATCGGGTGGCAATCCAGTATCATGCGCCGCTGATGCAGGTGATTCGGACTGCGCTGCCGCCGGGGTTACTGGCAAAGTCCCAGCGCCGGGTGCGATTAGTCTCGCGGGATCTGCCCTCGGGAGCTGATTTGGCGGCATTGATCTCACCCCCAGCCCAAAACCTACTCAACCTACTCCAACGGAGTAAGAGCGGCGATTATGCTTGGCAATTTCTCCAGCGTCAGAAGCTCAAGGGTTTGAGCAAAACGGTACGGGAATTGACGCAGTTGGGTTTGGTCGAGACCGTTTGGGAGCCGCCCCAAGGGGTGAAGCCGAAGCAGCAGCAGTCAGTAACGTTGGTGCAGAGCGATCCGATGGGGCTCACCGATCGTCAGCAAGCGGTCTGGGACATCCTTAAGCGGCGGGGCGGGGAGATGTGGTTAACGGAGTTGTTGCAGGTTTCCCATGCCAGTTCGTCGGTGGTGAAGGCGCTGGAAACGAAGGGTTATGTCGTGATCGCGGCGCAGGAGGTGCTGCGATCGGAGCAGCACTTAGTTGCCGCTGACCAAGCGAAGGCGGTCACCCCGGATCAGCAAGCAGCCCTGGATCGGATTCAAAACTTGACGGGCTACGCGGAAGTGCTACTCCATGGCGTGACGGGTTCGGGGAAAACGGAGGTTTATCTTCAGGCGATCGCGCCGCTGTTAGCTGCGGGAAAATCGGCGCTGGTGCTGGTGCC
The DNA here is from genome assembly GCA_046049545.1 of Cyanobacteriota bacterium. Lineage (GTDB taxonomy): Bacteria > Cyanobacteriota > Cyanobacteriia > Leptolyngbyales > Leptolyngbyaceae > Romeriopsis. The sequence continues at coordinate 59,990 of JBJORF010000007.1, forward strand.
GGAGATTGGCCTTACGCCGCAGTTGACCGATCGGTTTCGGGCGCGGTTCGGCGATCGGGTTTGCGTTTATCACAGTGCCCTTTCCGAAGGTGAACGCTATGATACCTGGCGACAAATGCTGACGGGGGAAGCGCAGGTGGTGATTGGGACCCGATCGGCGGTGTTTGCGCCGCTGCATCATTTGGGTTTGATTGTGCTCGATGAAGAGCATGATGCCAGCTTCAAGCAAGATCAGCCCGCGCCTTGCTACCACGCCCGCACCGTGGCCCAATGGCGATCTCAGTTGGAAGATTGCCCGCTAATTCTCGGTTCGGCGACTCCGGCGCTGGAATCCTGGCAGCGTTTGCGGCACAGTGATCAGCCCAATTTCCATTACCTCAGTCTGCCCGAACGGGTGGGCGCGAAAGGCATGCCGCCAATTAGCGTGGTGGATATGCGGCAGGAATTGATCGGGGGGAATCGATCGATGTTTAGTCGATCGTTGCAGCAGTCGATTCGGGAACTGCAAACCCAAGGCCAGCAGGGGATCTTGTTCATTCATCGGCGGGGCTTTAGCACCCATGTGTCCTGTCGTAGTTGTGGCTTTGTGATTGAATGTCCCCATTGCGATGTGTCGCTGTCGCACCATTTGCCCCATCCGGAGGCTCAGCCGTTGCTGCGCTGTCACTATTGTGGCCACAGTCAAGGCCAGCCCGATCGCTGTCCGAGCTGTGATTCGCCCTATTTCAAGCATTTTGGCAGTGGGACGCAGAAAGTCACCCAGGAGCTGAAGCGGCTGTTCCCCGAGCTGCGGCTGTTGCGGTTTGATAGCGATACGACGCGGACGAAAGGCTCCCACCGCGCCTTGCTGAATCAATTTGCCCAAGGTGAGGCGGATCTGCTGGTGGGCACGCAAATGCTGACGAAGGGCATCGATCTGCCCCAGGTGACGTTGGTGGCGATCGTCTCTGCCGATGGGGTCTTACATCTTCAGGACTTTCGGGCCAGTGAGCGGGCGTTTCAGACCTTGCTCCAGGTCGCGGGTCGCGCGGGTCGGGGCGATCAGCCGGGGAAAGTGATTTTGCAGACCTATACACCAGAGCATCCCGTTGTTGAAGCCGTGGTGAAGCAGGACTACGCCGCCTTTGCTGCAACGGAACTGGATCTGCGGGAAATGCTGGAATATCCGCCCTATGGTCGATTGGTGCTGTTGCGATTCAGCGGGCCGGAACTGGAAGCCGTCGAACGTGCTGCCACCAAAGTTGCCGCCATTCTCGCCGCCCAGGAAAACCCCCAATACCAAATCCTCGGCCCCGCTCCCGCCGCAATTACCCGCGTTGCCCGGCGTTATCGTTGGCAAATTCTGTTGAAATTCCCATTAGATTCAGCATTAGCAATACCATCGATCGAACGATTACGTTCCGCTTGTGGAAATGGCGTACATTGCTCGATCGATGTTGATCCGATGACGATTTTGTAAACGTCGATCGAACGATTACGTTCCGCTTGTGGAAATGGCGTACATTGTTCGATCTATGTCGATCCGATGACGATTTTGTAAACGATCATCGATCACGCGTAGGTTGGGTGCAGCAACGCGTAACCCAACAACCCCAGACATCAATCCCCCGGCGGCAAAATCAGCATCGCATCCCCAAACGAGAAAAACCGATATTCCTCCCGAATCGCCTCCGCATACAAATCCAACAACCGCACCCGTCCAATCAACGCACTCACCAACATCATCAAACTCGATTTCGGCAGGTGGAAATTGGTGATCAACCCATCCACCACGCGCCACTCATAGCCCGGATAGATAAACATCGAAGTCTTGCCGCAGAACGGTCGCAGTTCCCCCCCATGGGCCTGCGCTGCGCCTTCCAAAGATCGTACCGTCGTCGTCCCCACCGCAAACACCCGTCCCCCCGCCGCTTTTGTGCGCTGAATCAATTCCACGATCGTGGAATCCACCTCAATCCATTCACCATGCATCTGATGCGCTGTAATGTCTTCGCTCTCCACGGGCCGAAAGGTGCCGACCCCCACATGCAAGGTCACAAAGCCGCGACTTACCCCCATGCGATCGAGCCGCTCCAACAGCTCCGGCGTGAAATGCAATCCCGCCGTTGGCGCAGCAGCGGATCCGTCACGATCGGCATAGACTGTCTGATACTGATCCGGCGTTGAAGTGCTGGCATCGATGTAGGGTGGCAGGGGCATTGAGCCAAAGCGATCGATCACCTCCAGCAACGATCGGCCCTCAGTCACCTGGAATTGCAGCAAACGCCCGCCAGTTGCTTCATCCCGATCGCAAATAGTCGCGTGCAGTTCGCCATTCGGTGCGGTCTCGCCCAGGGGAACAAATGCGATCGTGGCACCGGGCTGGAGCCGTTTTCCAGGTTTGACGAGGGCTAGCCATTGATTAAATCCCGTCTCTTCCAGCAGCAGCACTTCCACCTTGGCACCGCCGCCGATCTTCTGACCTTGGAGCCGCGCCGGGATGACTTTGGTATTATTTAGCACCAGTAGATCGCCGGATCGGAGCAAACTGGGCAAATCCCGAAAGTGCCGATGCTGATGCGCATTAGGTTCAATCACCAGCAAACGCGAACTATCCCTTGGTGTGAGGGGATTCTGAGCGATGCGATCGGGTGGCAGATCGTAGTCGTAGGCGCTCAATTGGCGATCGGTGAGGAAGTCAGCACTCATGGTCGGGGGAAATCGTGGCAGATTCAGTCCATTCAAAATCTTGGCATTCACCAGAGATCGTTTAGAATTATTACAGGAGATTTGCGTTGTTTAACATTGAATGTCGCAACGTTGAGGGATGCTCTAGGTTGCAAGCACTGCCCCATCGGGATTTGACGTTTAGATACCGAATTTGGGTAACATCCCGCCTGATCTCTGGGGGCTTCCCCCTATGTCATTGGGGTCTAGAAGACCGATGATCATTAACAGATTCAGTAATTTTTTAAAAACCATGTTTTGATCGTTCCTTCAGTGCCAGGGGTTTTCCCTGGTTGAGTGTGGCCAAGATGAATTACCTTTACACCTTTGCGAATGCGAGCTTAACGCTGCGAGTGGTTGAGTATTTGCAGCAGCGCCGGGATTTACCGCTGTCGTTTATGACGGTGATTCATCAGATTAATGGCTGGGTGGTACGCGTCAATTTTGGTCGTCCTTTGGACATTGACCAGCATGCTGACTTCCAGGCGGTCTTGATGGAGATGGGCATTCCCTGTGAACCATCGATGCGTTTACAAATGGCGCTTTGGGGTTTGGAAACGGGGCAGTCTCCTGTCGAGGTGATGCAGCGCTACCAGATTGCGGTCGTGTCCCACGGTTGTCCCGATCGGCCGGAAATTGAAGCCTTCCGCAGTCAGTTTGTGCAGGGCTTGGGCTATTGTCCGGAGACGTTGGCCTAGTCCTGAGACCGAGCTGAGTGGCTTGACCTAACCGCCGAAGGCGTTGGGAATATATGTGTGGAGGCTGTAATACTGTTCATGGTGGCGTTGGGCGAGCAGTGCGGTCGGTATGGGATGAAAACTATGCCGCACGAGGGCTACGTCGAATCGATAGGGCCGATCGGCCCAGTGTGGATGGGCAGCGATGAAGCATTCGGCGGTTTTCCAGAGTTTGCGCTGTTTGGTGGGGGTGAGGGCGAGGAGGCCGTCGATATCCCAGTTGGCGGCGGCGCGGGTTTTGACTTCGACGAGGGCGATCGTCCCATCTGGTGTGAGGCTGACGAGATCGATTTCGCCGAGGCGACAAGTCCAGCGGGTGGCAAGGATTTTGTGGTGCTGGGTTTGGAGATAGTGGGCGACGAGAGCTTCGCCTTGTTCGCCGATCGGGCTGGTGGGCATGGCTGTGCAGTTTTCGGAGATTAAGTCATTCTTCCGAAGTTGGGTAGGCGAATCCGACTGAATCTGGGGTCAAAATTTCGGTTAGGATCAGAATCGATGCTGTTATCAGGAAGTTAAGCGTTATGGTCTGGGCGAGTCGGCAAATGGTGCGGTCAATCGTGGCGGCGATCGCGGCGTTATTACTGCTATGGCCGGGAAGCGCGATCGCGGCGGACTATAATCGGCGCGTGATGGAAGGGGCAGATTTTTCCCATCAGGATTTGCGGGATTCGAGTTTTACGAAGGCGGGCCTGCGGGAAGCCAAGTTTGTGGGTTCCAATTTGCAGGGTGTGAGTTTCTTTGCGGCGAATCTGGAAAGTGCGGATTTGACTGGGGCAGATTTGCGGAACAGCACTTTGGATTCGGCTCGGATTTCCGATGCGAATTTGACTAATGCGAATCTGGAAGGGGCCTTTGCCTTCAGCGTGAAATTTGAGCGCACGGTGGTCACGGGGGCGGATTTTACCGATGTGCAAATGCGGGAAGATTCCCGTGTGTTGCTCTGTAAGACGGCTTCGGGGGTGAATCCGGTGACGAAGCGATCGACCCGTGAGACGCTCTTTTGTGATGAGTAGGATTGGGGTTTAAGAATTGATGAAAATTATTGGGTGGATTTGAGGTGGATGGTTATGCTGAAAATTGTCTGTCCGATCGGCATGATTTGGGGTGTTAGACAGACAAATTGGCCACCTAACTGCCTTAACGGGGGTGTTAGGCGGAATTATTTCTACCTAAGATCCTGATTTGGGGTGTTATGCGGAATTGATTCAGCCCAATAATATAGTTGTGCTGCTTGGCTTGCTAGTTAGGATTGCTCTTCTAAATTTTGCCGGATTGCAACCATAGTCATGATGTAATAGCAGTCAAATATTAGTTTGAAAACGTATGAAAGTGGATTGGGAATCACTGGCAAAAGAGCTTGGAACCCTTACTGATTTTGGTGGTGAACTAGGTGGTAGTGATCTTGGCACTCAAGCAATCGAATACGTGCTTGGTTCTGAGTTCTTTGAGCAGGCCGTTGAACATTACATAAAATGCAGGTCGGGTGCTGAACTTGCAAGATCTGTTTTGTTGCGACTGAAACCTTGGTCTGGAATGAAGCATTGCTACTATATCTTCAAGCACTCGGAGAATCTGGATGATAGACGTAGTGCAATTGAGCTATTACGAGTTGTCGGAGATCGGCAGGTATTGAAGTGGATACCAGAATTTCTCTCTGACCCAGATCAGAGTATTCAGTCGTGGGGAATTGGCATAATTGATCAATTACTGTTCTGGGAGCTACTGTTTGACGAAGATGTTAAAGAAATTTTGGAATTAGCGTTAACCCATGAGAATCAATATGTTCGGGGGCAGGCAAGCAGGCTTCTATCAGTCGATCATGAAACAGAACATATCAGTGAGTAGTCGCATCACAACAATTCCATTGGAGCGGACTCTCAAGATTAATCTATAATTGGCATCACATGGCTCACAGCCGCTCACTGGAGCCGTTAGGTTGCAGTCGCTGCTAGGAATCCCGGAAGACAGCCAAGTACGGGGCATAAGAAAACGCTCGATTGCGTTTTTGTCCAGTAATTTCTTGCAGAAGACCTATATCGCAAAGATCCTTGATTAAAGTGTTTGCATTGGGATATGACAGATTTGTTATGGCTTCAGCATGTTCTACAGTGAAGATCGGTTTGAAATAAAGGCTCTCAAGCAAGGCGACCGCATTACCTGACCTACGTCCCATCGTATTAAGTACTAATTGGCGATGTTCTTCTTTCAAATTGACTATTTTACGGGCAGTAGCAGCGGCTTCTTGAGCGACTTCGTAAACGCCACGCAAAAAGAATTTGAGCCAACCTTCCCAGTTACCACTGTCTCGGACAGCCTGAAGGTGGTCGTAATATTCGCTGCGGTATTTCTTGAAATAGTAGGAAATGTAAAGTAGTGGGCGTTGTAGTATGTTTTGCTCACATAACAGAAAGGTAATTAATAATCGTCCTGTTCTTCCATTGCCATCGAGAAAAGGATGGATAGTTTCAAATTGGGCATGAGCTAATCCAACCTTGATTAATGTCGGCATAGGTTGTGGACTATGCAAAAAATTTTCCAAATTATCAAGCAATTGGAGCATTTCATGGGGTGGTGGTGGAACATAGCTTGCTTCAGCTATGAAACATCCGCCTGCACCAATCCAGTTCTGGCTTCGGCGAAACTCTCCTGGATTGCGTTCAGCGCCTCTCACTCCTTTCATTAACGCTTGGTGAATTTCTCGAATTAATCGCAAAGACACAGGTAATTCTTTGAGTCGCTCAAGACCATGATTAATCGCAGATATGTAGTTCACAACTTCTGCTACATCCTGAGGATTGTCCGGTTCTAAGGCCTGAGATTCAAATTCTAGAACATCGATCAAAGATGCTTGCGTGCCTTCAATTTGGCTTGACAGAACTGCTTCTTTACGGACGTACATGAATACAAATAAATCTGGGTTTGGGAGCGCATCAGTTGCTCCGTCTAGGCGACCCAAAGCACGATCGGCTTGAGATAGCAAATTCCACATTTCCTGATCCATAATAATCTCAGGCACAGGTGGGAGTGGATGAGGGATGAAGGCTCTGTAGCCCTCTATCTGTTTGACATACTGTCCTGCTCTAGAAGCTCCAAGCATTGTTATCGGTTCCGATAATACTGAATAGATCGTGACTCTATATTATCAGAAAAGCTCTCTTTTCGTTAATAAGTGCGCTTTCGCAGAATGTCTTATGCTACACGTAGTGTTTCGTAGAGTGACCTAACACTACGCCAGTGTAGACGGGACAGCGTTTGTCGGTGAGAGTTCAAGGTGATCTGCCGCCGCTCGTCTTAGCCGTTATGAGGATAAATACCATCCCGTCTCTCGTCGTAATCTTGATGCCGTGGGTGAATAAACAATGATTGACTCTATTTCAGCCTTTGCCGAATAACTGAATAAACTTAACCCGGATGATGATGACTTTGTGCTGTTGGTCGATCAACTGCTGGACAAGACCGCTCCCGCCACGCTCGAAGTCGCCTACGCTGCAATTTTTCGAGGCGCATCCTGAAAACGACTGTGGAATGCCCGGAACGCTTGTTCACATGATGGAGTTTTATTACCCTAATTATTATGTTGACGAACTGATTGAATCGGTGCGGCGCATTCCATCGATAAACACCGTATTGATAGTGAACCGTATCCTGAACTCGGATGTAGACGACGACCTGCGATCGCGGCTCACCCACTGTCTACGTGCCGCGTGCACGCACAAAAACAGTGCCTCTCTGGTACAAGCAGCGGCCCAACGATACCTCGATCCCCACACCTCAGACTTGATGAATCAGACTTGAGACAGAGCGCTGCCAAAATATCTGTTTCGTCACGTCGGTTGTACAATCGAGAAGCCTAACGCCGATCGATTAAAATATCGTTCCCAATCATTACCACGATCATGCATTACGTTAATTTAGTTGCAATTCTCGCTGTGATTCAGTTCATGTCATTCATTATCCTGACTGGACGTGCCCGCGTCGTCTCCGGCCTCCAAGCCCCTGCTGTCACCGGTGACGAAGGATTTGAGCGGATGTATCGCGTGCAAATGAATACCCTGGAACTGCTCATCGCCTTCCTCCCGTCACTGTTTCTCGCCGCACAATATTGGCCCGCACCGATCGTGGCTGGCATCGGCGCAGTATTTTTAGTCGGGCGATTTGCCTATTGGCGCGGTTATGTCAGTGCTCCCGCCAAACGTGCAACGGGCTTTTTGCTGTCCCTATTTCCCACCACAATCCTCGCCCTCATGGCGATCGTCGGTATCATCCTGGCATTAGTCAAAAACGCCTAATTCAATGCCCCAAGCGGCAATTCTACAGCGGCAGCACGATCGTGATCAAGAAACCTCACCGACCCAAGGCACCTGCACTAAGTCAGTAAATTGCACTTGGCGTTGATGATCTAATTCTTTGATCCGTTGATCTTCAGCGTAAATTTTCTGTTGATAATATTGCCCAAGATCCGGATTCAAAGCAATGTCCGTAGTCTTCCACAGATCCAAAAAATGTCGCCGCCGCTTTTCGCACATCACCCGCTCCACAGCCGCCAGGGCAGTGCGAATCGCGAGGGGTGCCCGCTGAATATCGGTACTGGTCTTTTCATCCAGCTCGAACATCCAGTAGATCCGGTTCAATTCCGCCGGAAACTCCGTACAGCGATCGCGCAATAGCGACAGCAAATCCGGTGCATCCGGTGCAGCAAACTGCGATGGGGTGGGATACTGGGTTTCCAGTTCCAGAATTTGCTGCCACAGGAAACGGTGGTGGGTTTGGCTAAATTCCAGGTCGCGCTCTTCCAGGGATTCGACGATCGAGCTGCGGTACTGCGGCGCATGGAGATACAGCCGCAGCAACTGCGATTCCGATTCTTCCAGCAGGCTGCGATCGGCAGGCGTTTGCCAGCGCTGCGATCGGCCGTGCCACCGCTGTCCCTTCACCTGTAAGCGCAAATCTTCTTCCAGTTGCCGCACCCGCCAGCTTTTCCCAAGGCTCAGTCGTTCGGCACAGTCCTTGATGTAATCAGTACGGGTACTGGCATTGGTGATGTTGCCCAGGAGCTTGGCGATCGCGTCGGTGACCTCCTGAAGGTGGCCCGTTTGATTCAGATCGCGGCCATTGACGATATTTTGAATCTGCCAATCGATCCAGAGCGGCGCTTGATCAACCAATCGTTGATAATCGCTGCCGTTGTTTTGTTTGAGGAATTCGTCGGAGTCTTTGCCGTTGGGCAGATTCAGAATGTGGACGCGCACTTCCCCTTGATAGGCCAATTCCGCCAGGGTTTCCTGGGTGCCCTGGGCTTGGTCGCGAGCGTTCTCGCGGGCATTTTTGGCGGGTTTGCGCACTTCCCCGATCGCCCGATCGGTCGCCTTCACCCCGGCCCCATCGGCATCGAAGTTAAACACAATTTTCTTGCCTTCGCTGTAGCGCAGCAGCATCTTCACCTGATGTAAACTCAGTGCTGTTCCCAAGGAGGCCACGGCGTTGGTAATCCCGGCAGCATGGAGGGCAATCACGTCAAAGTAGCCTTCGACCACCACGGCACAGTCAGCCTTGGCGATCGCGCCCTTGGCCCGATCGAGGCCGTAGAGGGTTTTGCCCTTATCAAACAGATCCGTCTCCGGCGAGTTGAGATACTTCGGTTGCGCATCCCCCAACGCCCGTCCCCCAAAGCCAATCACCCGCCCCTGCGTATCCCAAATCGGAATCATCAACCGATCGCGGAATCGATCGTAGTAGCCGCTGCCTTCCTTGCGCGGAATGATCAGGCCCGCCTGTTCCACCAACTTCGCGGGATAATGCTTTTGCTCCACCAGATAGCCGTACAGCGTCGCCCAGCCATCAGGGGAATAGCCCAACTGGAACTGCTGAATGATCTCTGGTCGCATCGCCCGACCGTGGAGCAGATAGTGCAATGCCCCATGGCCTTGGGGCTGGGCGAGGGCATGTTCGTAGAACTTTGCCGTGAGGGCGAGAATTTCGTAGAGCTGCTCGCGCACCGACATTTGGCGTTGGAGTTCTTGGCGCTGCTCCGGTTCGAGGGTCTTGATCGGAACTTGGTACTTCTTCGCCAGATCGAGCACGACTTCGCCGAACTGGCGCTTGCCGATCTCCATCATGAACTTAATCGCATTGCCCCCCGCACCGCAGCTGAAGCAATAGTAAAACTGCTTGGTCGGTGAAACGCTAAAGCTGGGATTGCGCTTGTCGTCATGGAACGGGCAAAAGCCGACGTAATCCTTACCCTGCCGCTTCAACACCACATGCTCGGACACCACATCGTAGATGTCGGCCCGTTGCTTAACATCTTCGATCGTGTCGGGGTGGAGGCGAGGAACAGTACTCATAGCGTTAGGATTCGCTGATTGATTAAAAATCAGCTACGGGTAGGGGCAGTTGAATGGCTAAACTCTACATCATTTTGCGAAGATCGATCCAGATCGGCTTTAGGAAATTTTTCAGTACATATATTCTAGCGCTGTCCGAGGGGTTATGCGATCGGGTGGAGGTCAAGTTTTAGGCGGATTGTTTGGGGACGATCGGCAGTTCCTGAAGAATCAATTCTGTGGTTGTCATGGTGGGCATCCGTGAAAAAAGCTAGTACCTATTGTAAATCGCAAAATGAGCGGTGCGGATCTACCGCTGGATAGGGCTTACAGCTATGCCTAATCGCTGAAACTTTGCCGACTGCGATCGTGCCAGAAAATAGATATATCCAAAAATAGAAAATCGTGAAGATGTTTTACGTTTCGCCATCACGCTTCGAGGAAACATAATCTCGATGATAAAATTGTACTATTAAATTCGGCGATCGAGGAAATACACCATGGATGGTCAATGTCTTTGTGGTGCGATCACGGTTCACGCGCCTGATACCAAGCATGTTGATGCCTGTCATTGCGGGATGTGTCGGCGCTGGGGCGGTGGGCCAGCGTTGGGAATTAATGGCGGTACGAATGTCGAGATCACGGCCCAGGACAAACTCAAAGTCTATCAATCCTCCGACTGGGCTGAACGTGCGTTTTGCGGGGAATGTGGGACACATATTTTCTATCGATTACTGGCGACCAATCAGTATTTTCTGCCAGCGGGACTCTTTCAGGATGATGTTGAATTTGAATTCACCGAGCAAATCTACATTGACATGAAGCCCAATTATTACGAATTTGCCAACCAAACCTTGAAGTTGACCGAAGCGGAAGTCTTGGCAAAATTTGCGCCCAGTGAGAATTCCGAAAGCCAATAGATGCGAAACAGGAATTTCTGTTTGTGATTACGCATCGTCATCGACATTGCCGCGTAGGCGTTTGACCTGCGATCGCTGTTTCTTTTGCTCTAAGCGGCGGCGATCAGCGGATTTCGGTTTGGGTGCGGCGCGGCGCGGCGGGGTGATGACGATCGCGGTGCGGATCAGGGTTTGGAGCCGTTCGAGGGCTTCGGCGCGGTTACGTTCTTGGGTGCGGTGTTCTTGGGATTTGAGGACAATTACGCCATCTTTGGTCAGGCGACGATCGTTGAGGGCGAGGAGCCTTTCCTTGTAGCGATCGGGCAAAGACGAAGCGGCAATGTCGAAACGCAGGTGAATCGCCGTTGCGACTTTATTGACGTTTTGGCCGCCTGCCCCCGCCGATCGAATCGCCGAAAGCTCAATTTCAGTCAGGGGAATGGCAACGGTGGCGGTGATCGGGAGCATGACGGTGGCGGCAGGAATTGGCGATTGAGTGGAATATCCTGACCCAGGCGATTACCAATGGTGTTGGACCCGCGAGAGGATTTAGGCTGGGGGGGTTTGGAGGTGTTGGATTTGCGCGATCGTTAGGCCAGTGATCGCAGCAACTTCTTCGAGACCAAAATTTCGCTGAAGTAGATTCAGCGCGATTATCCTTGCCTTAGTTTCCGCACCTTCTTCGCGACCTTCTTCGCGACCTTCTTCGCGACCTTCTTCGCGGGCTTCTTGATAGACTCGGGTTTCCTCTAGTTTGATGCCCAGCATGGCTTCGGCCTCCTGCCGCGAGAGTTCGGCGAACATGTACAAGATGATCGAACTGATTAAGTCTATTATGCCTTGTCGCTGGGGGGACGGGTATGGCTGCTGGTTAACCCGATCGATGAGCTGTTTGGCCTGAGCGATCGCTTCAGATTTGTTGACGATGGTCAGCTTCATGGTGGCGATGCCGAGGGGCAAGGTTGTGAGATCGCCGAGCTCGTCTAGGTAGATTCGGTGGACTTGGTCGCTATTAAGTAGGGCGCGGAAAGGCCAGGTGTCGGTTTGTTCAGTACTGCGTGATTTGTAAATTAAGACGGCTTGCCAGTCGCTGAATCGCTGGCGATTTTGGCGAAAGTAGAGGGCTGATTCGCTGAACAGCCGTTCGTACAACTGTTCATCTTTTTGCATTTGAAATTCGCTGAAAAAGACGATGCCGGGATTGTCGGAAGCGGGTGGCAAAAATACACCATCAATCTCGAACTTTGGCTCTTTGACGGCAACGGATTCAAATCGGTATTCGGCAGCTTGGGGTGGGGGCTGTTCCAGAAGGTCAAACAGTAGGCTGGGTGACTGTTTGAACAATGAGTAAAAAATTGAATCGCGGCGCATTAGGAACTGTTTTCTGTGATTTGCTCACTTCTCAGCTTACGGAGAGGGTGGAGTAACTGCACTACTTCCTAAGGGAGATTTTCTTGCGCCGCGATCGATTGTTGGAAGTTGATGTGGTGGTTTTGATTAGGCTGATTGTGGTCAGCGATCGTGCGTATCGTCTTCAGCTCTGGATCGGCGCAACCGCTGATCAATCCGCCCGATCGGAGCACCGCCTGCAACAGCCCGATCGCTTCCGCCGTAATCCGTTCCCCTGGCAATAAAACGGGAATCCCAGGCGGATAGGGACAAATCAATTCACCACTAATCTGCCCGATCGCTTGATCAATGGCGATCGTCTGTGTGTCAGCAAAGAAAGCCTCGCGCGGTGATAAAACCGTTTCTGGGAATTGTGGTGGTTGCGATCGGGGAATGCGCTCAGCCCCATGGGACTGTTGGGCAAGTTGAGTAATCGCCTGAACTAAACGATCACTATCGCGAACCGTAGTGCCAATGCTGAAAATAAAGGTTAAATGTCGCAGCGATGGCAGTTCACACATCATGTTGAATTGTTCAGCCAGAATTTCGTCAGCTGTAAATCCGGTAATGCCCAGTCCCGAAACATCGATCGTCAATCGTGTGTCATCAAAATATTCAGAATGTTCAAATACTCGAATATGATTGACTTCCGATAAAGCCTGCTTTGTTGATTTAACTAGGGCAAGCGTTTGGGCAAGCATCGGGTGGCCGATCGTCGCCATCTGCTGACGGGCGGCATCGAGGGAGGCTAGCAGGAGATAATTGGGGCTGGTGGATTGAATCAGCGCTAACGATCGGGAAATTCGTTCCGCACTCACCCGATCGCCCTGAAGATGTAGCATTGAGGCTTGGGTTAACGCTGATAAGGTTTTGTGAGTAGATTGAATCGTGATGTCGGCACCGCTGGCCAAGGCCGAGGCCGGTAAATCGGGATGAAAGGCAAAATGCGCGCCGTGGGCTTCATCGACGATCAGGGGAATATGATGACGATCGGTAATGCCAGCGATCGCGGCAATTTCACAGCCAACACCGTAATAATTGGGTGAAACAATTAAAACTGCGGCGACTTGCGGATGTTCAACGAGCGTTTGGGCGATCGCTCCTGCCGTCACCCCCAGCGCCATGTCCCACGCTGCATCATATTCCGGCATCACAAACACCGGATTCACCCCCGCCAGGATTAATCCCGAAATCACCGATTGATGCACGTTGCGCGGCAGTGCGATCGCATCACCGGGTTTACAAGTCGCCAGAATCGCGGCAATAATTCCCGCTGTCGAACCATTGGCGAGAAACCAAGTGCGATCGGCCCCAAAAGCATCCGCTGCAAGCTCCTGGGCTTTTTGAATGACCCCTTTCGGTGCAAACAAATTGTCTAATTCTGGCAACTCCGGCAAATCGGCCCGCAGCGCCGGATTGCTCAAAAGTTGAATTAAGTTGTTAGGCGCTCCCTGGCCCCGTTTATGACCGGGGGTATGAAATGCCGCATAATCCCGATCGGCCCAGGATTGGAGGGCGGTGAGGAGGGGGGCTTGGCTTTGGTCAAGGTTTCGCTCAGAGGCAGTCATTGTCCCATTGTAAAATAGACTGCCCCAGTACAAATCCCCGGTACAAATCCCTGACCTAAGCCGCTAGACGTAATCCCGAAAAGCCATGCATGATTGGGAGTGGTGCAGCCTGCCTTGTCACTTCCAGCAGTTTCGGAATGCGACCGCTGTCATAGACCCGAAACTCACTATCTACCGTCGCCACTTCCTCACGCACCGCCTGATTCAGCACGATCGACCCCTGCGGATCGGAGATCGATCGATGGAAAGTCCCCGGTGGAATCCGCAAAATATCGCCCCTCGATTCCAATCGCACCATATGAAAAGGCTGCTCCCAGGCAAAATTCACCAAGTAAAAGGTGCGGCCCCCGGCGAGGGAGAGAAGATTGTCCTCTTGATGCGGGTGCAAATAAAACTGCCAAAAGCCCTCGGGCGAATTGTTCGGGCTAATTGCGGGGCCATCATGAACGACCAGATCACGCGCATTCGACGCATCGATCGTAATATCAAAAAACTGTACACCAGGCGTATTGCGGAACTTATCGTAGGCAATCAGCTGAAACATGGCAAACGAATTAATTCCAATTTGAATAAACGACTCAACGTAATCGGTGCTTAATGTCTAAGTTAACAAACGCACGGAAATAAAGATGTTAAATAATATACAAAATACAAGAAAGTCTATACGGATGTCTTGAGTTGACTCGGTTCTACCGTCTGAGCCATATTGCGCTTTCCGCCGAAAAGTTCAGCCAGATCTCTGGCTTTTCTGGAGCTCAAGCATCGGCTTAAATATTTTCTGATAGAAGTATAAATTATCCCCGGAATTTTTCCTGATGAAGCAATTTTGTCAGGATTTGACGTTGCGCTTGGTGTATCACGATACGAGTTCCGAAGTCGCAACATTGCTTCGATTGAGATTTTTTGGTTATTGATTTTTGATTATTCAGTGATATAGGGCAGGTGCGGCGATGAAGATGCGTTGGAGCCAGGTGTTGGGTGGATTGACGATCGCGGCGTTGGTGGGGCTGCCGGGGGTGGCCCAGGCGCAGACAGTACTGGTTGAACAGACTGAGCACAAGTTGGAATACGGCACTTATCTCGGCGGCAATGGCCATGATCAGCACCGGGGCGTGGGCATTACGACGGATGATAAGGTGGTCACGGCGGGAAATTTTGAGACGTTGCAAACGATCGGTGGGACGCAATCGACCTTACTCGGGGCGGCGGCGAATGCGCGAGGCAAGCTGATTAAGCTCAAGGCCGATGGGAAAGTCATTGAAGCGGTGGTGACCCTGGGCGATCGGATTGATGATATGGAATTGCGCCGTGATCCGGGCGGTAACTTCTATCGCGACCAAATTGTGGTTTCTGGGTCCTTTGGTGTAGCGGTGATCAAGGCTTCGAATATGAAGCTGATTTGGTCAGCGCCTTGGCCGAAGATTACTGGCGATACCAGTTCTGCCAGTAATACGCTGCGATCGACGATTGACCCCCAAGGACAGGTGGCGGCAATTCGCGGTAAATATGTGGCCCTGTTCAACAATCTAGGTCAGCTCAAAGCGTCCCAATTCATCGATCGCGATGCGTTGACAGACGTGGCGATCGATCCGCTTTCGACCCGTAAACAGGTTTATGTTGTGGGCTTTGCGAATCGCCGTAATGCCAATGATGGCAATAATCCGGTGCAGGTGCCGTTTTTATATGCTTTAAACTCCTTTAATTTAGGATTTATGTGGCGGGTTTGGGACTATGACCCGAACACCTTGACGGCACCGGCAACGGAGACGACGAAGGCGACCAATGATATGGCCGATGGACGGCTATATCGTGTGGTGGCGGGGATGGATGGCAAAGTTACCGTCGCGGGGGAAAGTGCGGGCGGGAATAGCGTCTTTCGCTGGAATGGCTTGGATTTAGCCACACCGACGCGGATGGTCTGCGATGCCTACGATAATCCCTACAATTCCAAATCGGCCCACATGGTCTACTACGCCAAAGTGGATGGCAATCCGGCAGGCGGACGCGTGCTAGTCGGGCAATTTGCTTTCCCGCGTCAGCAGAGTGCGCCGGGAACGACCGGGGTGACGAATACGTTCCGCGTCCGGGATGGATCATTGGATGTGGATGCGGCGGGGAATATTTACCTGGGGGCCCAGGCGTTTTCCTATATTCCGAATCGCGACCTGAATCGGATTTCGGGCATTGCACCGGGAACCTATAACGGTAACAGTGCGGATATGGCCTTGCTGCAAGTTTCGGCGGATATGAAGCGGCGGATTCGGTTTATGCCGTTAGCAGGGGCGACTCCTGGGGGCGGCTTGGGGAGCGCGATCGCGGTGAAGGGCGATCGGGTGGCGGTGGCGGGAACGGTGCGCTTGGGGCAAATGGCGACGGGGAATAGCTTAGTATCAGCGCCGTTTAACCCAGATTATGAAAAGACGGCGACGGTCAATGACATTGATGACGCTTATCTTGGCGTTTTCAGCGGCATGACTCCAACAGCGATCGCCCCGGCTCGCAGTTGTAAAGTGGGCGGCTAGGTTCGGTCTGATATAGGTTAGGCCGGATTTAGGATGGTTCGGTGGCGTTGGATTTGCGTCGCCGACAACGATCGGAGCAGTAGCGTACCTCATCCCAGTTTTTTTCCCATTTCTTGCGCCAAGTAAACGGCAGTCCACAAACCACGCAAATCTTTGTGGGGAAATCGGCTTTCTTACGTTGGCGCGGCATGGGTGAAATCGATGGGGGTGAGGTTGGCTGTGAATTCTGGTTGGCTGTGAATTCTTCTCGAATTTACTGTATTTTCGATCGGGTTGTCCTTGGGAATTTTGGCTTGTGAATTTGCGCGATCGCCTCCGCATCATTCTGATCGAGCCTGCCGGAGCGCGAAACGTCGGCTCGATCGCCCGGGTGATGAAAAATATGGGCTTGTCCCAACTTTGGTTAGTCCAGCCTCAATGTGATTGGCTGGGGGATGAAGCGCGGCATATGGCCGTCCATGCAGGAGAGTTGCTCACAGCGGCCCAGGTTGTCCAGACTTTGCCGGAAGCCTTGGCAGGCTGCTGTGTTGCCGCTGCCACGATCGGGCGCGAGACAGAACGCCCGATTCGGTCACCCCGATCGGCAGTCCAAACCCTATGCGAAACCGTCGCCGCCACGGAACTTGCGGGTGCCGTGATCTTTGGGCGGGAAGACCATGGCTTGAATAATTTGGAGCTGGATCAAGCGCAGATTTACATTTCGATTCCCACCAGCCCGATTTATCCATCCCTGAACCTCGCCCAGGCGGTGGGCATTGTGGCCTACGAGTTGCAATTGTTGATGCAGGCTGACGTTGGCCTCGCACCAACACTGTCGGTTGAACCACCCGCCGATCTGGCCCAAGTCGAAGGCTATTTGCAGGATTTAGCGGCACTGTTGCTCGATGTGGGCTATTTGCATGACCATACCCTGGACAGTCGCATGGCGAAACTCCGCGATCTGCTGAAGCGCAGTGATCCGAAAGCCACCGATGTGGCGATGCTGCGGGGGATGATTCGGCAGCTCAAATGGCAAATCAACCAAGGGCCAAAACCCGTAGATCGCTGATCCCGATCGGGCTTTGTGCCGAAATCGTTACAAAAGTGGGTAAAAACGGGGTAACAATCCAACGGGGTGTAACCGCCGTTCTCATTTTTCCGAAGCTGATGTAGTGGGGTTTGAGCAGATTGGGAGATGCAATCTGAGAAAAACAGCAGGCAATCTTTATATTTTCTGTGTCGGAATGGTAACTCTTGTTTCGTGTTGTGGGGAGTTTGGTTTCTTACCACGCTTCATGGCTATCTTAGACAAAGCAACATTTTCTCTTAAGCTTTTATGCTGAATTGTGCAATTAACCCGTTTCTCCTCCGCCAGTTTCAGGATGGC
>JBJORF010000008.1:0-119971 GCA_046049545.1 Cyanobacteriota bacterium
AACTGAACTGATGCATGATACGGTGATTGGCCTGTTCATCAATCTTTTTGAGTTTGGGTTGTCGATTTGATCAACTTCCACTCATCTGGAACATTACCCCCGATCGCTCCAAATATAAGCCAAAATCGCCCGCAACAAAGCAGGGGCCAAAATTTGCAATTCGTTATCCACGGGCTGACCATCGCTATCCGGCAAATCATCTTCCGTTGGGAGCAACAGTAGCCCATCGTCCTCTAGCATGGCATCCCCCATAGGTGATATCAGGTTAATCGATCTTATCAGATCCCTAAGCCGATTACCCCAACCGTCGCATCAACAACGGTCGCACCGCCGCCAACGCCAGCCCTGCACAAGCCACCAATAGCCCCATGCAAAGCCCGATCGACATGCTACCCCAAGGCGCATTCAGCGCCCCCGCTGACCATTCCCACGTCGGTTGCACATACACATAGCGAATTACCTCGATCGCCCAGCTCAATGGATTGGCGCAGGCAATGGTTTGCAGCCAAGTCGGCATAAAAGCCAATGGTGCCAACGCGGTACTCGCAAACAGCAGCGGCAAATTCACGACAAAAATCACCGCCAACAGTTCGATATGTCCCTTCAGTGCAAATGCCAATCCCAAGGAAATCGCTGTCACCATTACGACGACTAAGGCAATCACCGCGAGGACTAATCCCAATCCGGCTAAACCCCCGATCGGATTGCCCAGAAAGACATTCAGCCCAACGATCGCCAGGGTTTGTAGCAAACTCATGCTGACGATAAACAGCGCTGAGGCAAACACAATCGACATCCGCGAAGCCAATGGTGCGACTAATAGCCGATTCAGGAACCCAAATTCCCGATCGAACATCACAGGCAATCCCGCATTCAACGCGCCGCCAAAGGCTGTAAATACAATAATTCCCGCTCCGACAAACCGTCCGTAGCTGACCCCTTCACCTAAGAAAATATCCGGGGCTTTCTGAAACAGTGCGCCAAACAAGACCAGCCACATCAGCGGTTGTACTAATCCCGCAATCAACGTCGAAGGTCGCCGATATAGTTGAATAAATAGCCGTCGGGTTAGGGCTAACGTTTCTTGAAATACATCCGCGATCGTCTGGGGCAATTGCCATTGAATCTGCGGTAGCGGTTGAATTGCACGAGTCATGGTGTGTTACCTAGTAATATCAAATCAACTTGTAATTTCGATTCATTCCGGCTCCCCCAGAATTGGGGGCCGGGGGACTCACGTTCGCCATAACTGACGATGCCGAAAAATCATCCCACCGATACAAGCGCCCAAAATTGTACTGATTGCCATGCTAAACATGAGACTTCCCCAAAAGTTCTCTGGCAACATTGCTAATGTTTGCGTGAGGTGCTGATAGGCGACGGCTGTGCCGATCGTGCCCACGCTCCAAGCCGTCAACGCGCCCAAAACTGACCACCGCATCGCGCGATAAATGCCGCCCAATCGCACTAGTATGTAGCTTCCCCCTAAGGTCAACAGTCCCACCAGAATGCCAAATAGCCAATATTGGTTCATCAACAGCGCTTCGAGCAAAAACTGCACCGCTGCACCGCTCACAAAGGCCGTAAATAGCCAAGTCACCGCTGCCCCCAGAAAACTCCACACGACTAATTGATACGTGCGTAACTTACTCGACACCAGCACCCCCACCAAACTCCCTGTTGCCACACTCGCTGCCAACGCCGTTAAAATCCAAACAATTAAGCGAAAGTCGCGGGCAAGATGGAATGCTGGCACCATGCCAGTTCCAGAATGGATCGTTGATAGGATACTCATTGCGGCAGACTTGGGGGTGAGGGGGCAGTCGGAAACTCAGCAGGGGGTGTGTAAGATTCATGGCGCACTCAACTATTTAGGAAACTTGATCAAGCAATTTGAAATTGCGCCCTAGCCCCCAATCCTCGGGGAACCGGAGTTAAGGCCCCCAGTGTTGGGTTTTTTAGGGCCTGCTAGATAGTTGATTTAACTCATTTCAATCGGCGCTCAGACAACTTATGCAATATGAGCTGCAATCGCACCGATCGCAGGGTCAAATCTTCTGTCGCGATCGGGGCTTCCCCGCGACGATGGAATTTGCTTCAACCGCCGCCAAAGCTGCATCCGCCAAGGTCTTGCCCGTTGCTGCCAGGTAGACATCATCGAGGCTGGGTCGCGATCGCATCAGGCTGAAAATCGGCAAATTCGCTGTTTCTAATGCTTGCTGAACGACTTGCACTGCCTCTGGGCAATCAGTGACGACGAGATTGAGTGAATTGCCTTGGGTTTGATTCAAGACCACAGACTGCACGATCGCCAAATCGCTCAAAATCCGTTGGGCCTGCTCCGCTTGAGCAATCGGCGTAAACTCTTGCAGTTTCAGCGTGATGCGATCGCCTCCCACTTGCTGCTTTAACCGGGCAGGCCGATCGCAGGCAATCACCCGGCCCCGATCGAGAATCGCGACCCGATCGGACAGCGCATCGACTTCTTCCAGATAGTGGCTGGTCAGCACGATCGTTGTGCCCTGGGCCTTGAGCGATCGCAAAAAGTCCCACACCACTCGCCGACTCTCAATGTCCAGCCCCACCGTCGGTTCATCCAGCACCAATACCGCTGGCTGATGGAGAAATCCAGCGGCTAAATCCAGACGTTTTTTTAAACCGCCGGAATAGCCCCCGATTAACCGATCGGCGTAAGCAGTTAAATCGAGTAATGCCAATACCTGCTCAATTCGCTTCGCCGCGCTCTGCCGAGGCAAATGGTAGAGCGCTGCTTGCAATTGCAGCAACTCGCGTCCCGTGAGCATTTTATCCAATGCCACATCTTGGGCGATGTAGCCGAGCTTTTGCCGCGCTTGGCGGGGATCGCGGAGGACGTTAATTCCGGCTAAATGAATTTCGCCCCGATCGGGAGTCGTCAGGCTACAAAGGCATTTTAGCGTCGTGGTTTTGCCTGCACCGTTCGGCCCCAGCAGCCCAAAGATTTCGCCCGTGGGCACCTGGAAGGAGACATCCTCCACGGCGACCACATCCCCGATTTTTTTGTGTAACCGATCGACTCGTACAGCATCCATCATCCCATGACCCATCATCCCATGACCTCCAGCACCACGGATTGCAATTGCGCAATGACGGCTTGAGTGGCGGGCAAACTATCGATCGCCATCGCCACACAGAGCAGCAGCATGTAGAAAATCGAGTATTTAAACACCGATTTGGCCTGAGGCAGATCGTCAGGGGTTTGCCACAGTTTCCAGGCTTCATGAATGAACCAAATTCCCAGCCCGATCGCGCTCACGGTATAGATCGCGCCCATTTCACCCAAAGGATAAACCAGCAGCAAACTGGCCGGAACCAGCAACAATGTGTAGATCAAAATCTGCCCCGCCGTTTTCGCATTGCCTTCAATTACCGGCAGCATCGGCACATTCACCGACGCATAATCGTCGCGAATCATCATCGCCAAGGCCCAGAAATGCGGTGGTGTCCACAGGAAAATCAGCCCGAAAAACACCCAAGCGGCCCAGCCGAGTTCTCCGGTGACTGCCGCCCAACCCACTAACGGCGGAATTGCGCCAGCAGCACCACCAATGACGATATTCTGCGTGCTATGACGTTTGAGCCAGTGGGTGTAGACGACCACGTAAAAGAAAATGCCCAGCATCGCTAATCCCGCGCTAAGGAGATTGGCAAAGGTGGCTAATAGTGCGAACGACCCGATCGCTAACAAACTCGCAAAAATCAAGGCATCGCGGGGACTTACTCGACCGGAGGGAATGGGCCGCGATCGGGTGCGTTCCATAATCTGGTCAATGTCGCGATCGTAAAAGCAATTAATCGTATTCGCCGAACCCGCAGCCATCGCACCACTGAGTAGCGTAATCACCGCTAATTTTGGATCGAGCTGACCGTCGGCGGCCATCCAGAGGCTACCAGCAGTGGTGAACAACAGTAGCAGAATAATCCGAGGTTTCGTCAGTTGATAATAGCTCTGAATCACCTGGAGCCAGTCGCGGTTGTGGTGGAGGGGCGGGGTTAATAGGTTTTGCATAGGACAATGCCTCGATTGAGCAAAAAGCGGTGGGTGGGAATTGTCGAGTTGATTCAGTCATTGATGAGCGGTTGTCGGTGGCGATTTGAATGCCAATACCGTGAGGGCAATCAAACTCCCCAGAAGCGCGGCCCCAATCGCTTGGTGGGCGACGGTCAGCGGTTCGACTTGCAGGCGCAACCGGAAAGTGGCGAGGCCGAGAAGCAGTTGACTGGTCAGCAGGCCCCCGATCGCCCAGCCAAGGCGTGTGAAGCGGCGATCCAGCGGGTCGCTCCGCCGCGATCGCCAAACCAGATAGCCAAGGGTGATGAGCGTGAATCCCGTGGCAGGAATGATCCCCAGTAAATGACGATTCAGCACGCCGCAGAGTTGTGTCATCCCAAAGCATTGATGCACCGCCCAACGGGAAGCGACTAAACCACCGAGCAGACTTTGGCCGTAAACCGCGATCGCTGCGCTCAATCCCCACCAGCGTAGACTGCCCGTGGTTTGCGCAGTTTGGACGGTTGGACTCGGTGGGTGCTCCCAAAGCATCAATCCAATAGCCAAGACCATGCTAAAAAATGCTAATCCAGTGCCAAGGTGCGCGGTCACAATATCGAAGCGCAGCAGTTCCGTTACGGTCAGACCGCCCAGTAAACCCTGCACCAGCACTAACCCCAGCGCAAAAACGCTCATCCAGGGTGTCCACCGAGGTAACTGAGAGCGTCCGCGCCAGCTCACTGCTGCAAACACGATCGTGCCAAAGCCGATCACACTGGCGACCAAACGGTGGAACCATTCCAGAAAAACTTGCAAATTCATCTGCTTCTGCGGCAGCAGTGTGCCGTAGCAGAGCGGCCAATCTGGACAGGATAGGCCAGCATTCATGACGCGCGTGGCACTACCAAGCGCCATCAACATCAGGGTTGCGAAAGCCAGTCCAAACGCAAAAAAGGCCAGCCGCCGCTGTAACGACGGCGATCGCACAACCGCTAAAGAATGCTCGGAAATTAGGGTTGCATTAGCCATAAACCAGAACCTGGGTCAACGTTTCTACTCTGCTCGATCGAATTGGATTCGGGGCGTAATTTTTAGAGATTCTTCCAAATCTATGGCAATAAACCGTTACGCACCTTTACAAAAGTGTGATCCCAAAGAAAAGCTAACGAGAATTTGCCTCAATTGTAATGGTCGGCAAAAGTTCAGATTAAATTGACGCGGTTATGATTGAGAGAAAATTGTTTGTCACGGAGCATCGATCGATGAATCTGCCGCTCGTTTTAGATGTCATTATCAGCTTAATTTTTATTTACTTAGTCCTCAGTCTTTTGGCATCGGAACTTCAGGAATTGCTCGCGACGCTGCTGCAATGGCGGGCCAAGCATCTCAAGGATTCGATCGCGAATTTGATCGCAGGTGGTACGGGGGATACGAGCCAACGCTTCGTGGGCACCAAAGTCGGTGAACTAGTTGATGAAATCTATGACAACCCCTTAATTAAAAATGTTAACCAGGAAGCACGCGGAGCATTTGCGCGGGGCGTTCGGGCAATTACCCATATCTTCCCCAACAACCGCAAACACAGCTACGGCACTAACCAGTCCACTGGCCCCTCCTATATTGGCTCCGATACCTTTGCAACGGCCTTGGTTGAGCGCTTTGGGCTGACGAGTTTGGTCGATCGCTTAATTGACAATCGGCTGGAACAGTTTGTGCAGCGGATCATCGGCGATGTTGTGATTTACGACGATGTGATTCAATTGCGGGATCCCAGCACGTTACCCGGGGTCTGGGATTTGGCGGCGCGACATGGGGTGGACTTGGGCTATGACCTGCCGTTTCGTGGTTTAGTTGAAGACTATCAAGCGATTCTCAAGGACTACCGCCAACAAACCGTCGATCGCAACACCTGTGTCGCCCAGTTAGCCGAAGCGCTCGATCGCTACATTAGTACAGCCGCCAGTGACCCCCGCCAACGGGCCTTGGTTGAGCGGGTGAAGGCGTTGAAACAAAGTTTGTTTGGTGATAGCAATGAGCGCATTTTACGCACCGCTGGATTGCAGCCGACGATGCAGGAAGTGGCGAATTTGCTCGATCGGGGCAGTACGACATCGCGAGAATTGATCGCCCGCTATGACAACATGCGGAACCAAGCCGAAAGTATTACGCAGTATGCCGCCGATCGGGCGAAGGCACTGCGGAGCTATGCGGGGGATGAGCAGGCCGATTTAGCGCCGTTTATGACCGATGCGTTGGCGGAACTGAATGATACGGAATATCGTATTTACCAGGACTACCACACCTATCATCAAGTCACCAAAGCGATCAATCGCTTGCCCGATTCCCTGCGCCAGAGCATGGTCATGCTGGGACATCGCGCCCAATCCACGGCCCAGCAAACGGGGGATACGATTAGCGCCTTTCGTACAGAAGTCGCCCAATGGTTTGATAATTCAATGAACCGTGCTTCGGGGGTGTACAAGCGTAACGCGAAGGGGACGGCGTTGATGATTGGGTTTCTGATTGCGGCATTTACGAATGCCGATACATTTCACATGCTAAATCGGATTAGCAGCGATGAAAGCCTGCGCGAAGTCGTCACCCGGCAAGCAGCGCAAATCCAGGAAAATGCCCAAGCGCGCAACGGCAGTACCCCCCTGCGTCCGGGCCAGATCGCCCAAGAACTCGAAATCGTCCGTAATGAAACCGACCAAGTGCTGAGTGATATGGCCCTGCCGCTCACTTGGAGTCCCAGTAATCTCAGCCGCCAATTGGGTTGTCCTTACAGTGCCACGGTCAGCGGTAGTAGCAATACGAATGGCGACCAGGAAACGCTACCCTACGCGTTGATTAATCGCGAACAGTGGAACCAGCTCTATCGCGCCTGCCTGAATCGGCCCAACGCCAGTGTCACTGGCCCGGCCTGGATGCAAGTGCTGCAAATGATCAACGTCAAGCCCTTTGCCTTTTTCCGAATGCTTTGTGGTTGGTTAATTAGCGGTATCGCGATCGGCATGGGTGCGCCCTTCTGGTTTGACCTGCTCGGGCGCGTCGTAAATGTCCGCAATACCGGGGCCAAACCGTAGCACCATCACGGTTACGTGGGTGAATCTTATGATACACTCGCACTGATGCGCATTCGTACTACTTGACCCACTCGTCCACCTTCTCACTACAATGCACCCTGAAAAACCGCTTGGTTCTGTCATTCAAGGCTCTTTGAGTAAAGGCTTGGAGGTGCGGCTGCATCCGGATGTATCGGTGGAAGAAATGCGGGTCGGGAAATTTCTTGTGGTGCAGGGTAGCCGGGCGCGGTTCTTTTGTATGTTGACTGACGTGGGGCTAGGCACCGCCAGTCAGCGGATTATGGCAAATCCGCCGGAGCCGAGCAATACTTTTTTGCAGGAAGTGCTGGCCGGAACGGGGACGTTCGGTACGGCGGAACTGGCACCAATGTTGATGATCATGGAAGAAAAGCGATCGGCGATCGTCAATACTGCGAAAAAAACCTCAAAATCCAAAGCGGCATCCTACGAAGCTAACAGCAGCGCTGATATTGAACTATTGCCCGTAAAAACCATCCCCAGTCACTTTAGCCAAGTCTACGATGCCAGCAGCCGTGATTTTCGGGCGGTATTTGGTTGGGAAGACGATCCTTTGCGTCGCAATTTCGCGATCGGTGAACCGATTGATATGGCCGTGCCTGTTTGCTTGGATCTCGATCGGTTTGTCGAACGCAGTAATGGCGTATTTGGGAAATCCGGGACAGGGAAATCGTTTTTAACCCGCTTATTGCTGGCGGGGGTAGTGCGGAAACAGGCGGCGGTGAATTTAATTTTCGATATGCACTCTGAATATGGCTGGGAAGCGACCCGCGAAGGCAAACGCTTCAGCACCGTTAAGGGCTTGCGGCAGCTTTTTCCGGGCCAAGTACAGATGTTCACGCTTGATCCAGAATCCACCAAGCGACGCGGCGTGAAAGATGCCCAGGAACTCTACATCAGCTATGACCAAATCGAAATTGAGGATTTGGCCTTGATTCGCAGTGAATTGAATCTGTCCGAAACCAGCTTGGAAAATGCGGTGATCCTGCGGAATGAATTTGGCAAAGGTTGGATTAATCGCTTGATGAGCATGAGTAACGAAGAGATCCAGGAGTTTTGCGAAGTCAAGATGGGGAATAAATCCTCGATTATGGCATTGCAGCGGAAACTGATTCGCCTCGAAGATTTGAAATACATTCGCCAATCCTCGCCGCACAATTATATTAATCAACTGATGGATTGCATCGAAGCTGGAAAGCATGTCGTCGTCGAGTTTGGCTCCCAGTCGAACATGCTCGCCTATATGCTGGCGACAAATATCATCACCCGTCGCATTCACAGCTCCTACGTCAAAAAAGCCGAGAAATTCCTGCAAACCAAAAACGTGCAAGACAAACCCCGGCAACTGATGATCACGATCGAAGAAGCCCATCGATTTCTCGATTCCGCCATGGTCAGCCAAACGATTTTCGGCACGATCGCCCGCGAAATGCGGAAATATTTTGTCACGCTGTTAGTGGTCGACCAGCGTCCTTCCGGCATCGATAACGAAGTGATGTCCCAGATTGGTACCCGGATTACCGCACTGTTGAACGACGAAAAAGACATTGATGCCATTTTTACGGGGGTTTCTGGCGGACAGAGCCTCCGATCGGTCTTATCCAAACTCGATTCCAAACAGCAGGCATTGGTTTTAGGCCACGCCGTCCCCATGCCCGTTGTGGTCAAAACCCGATCGTACGACGAGCAATTCTACAAAGAAATCGGTGATGCCGACTGGAGCGAAATCCCCGATGCACCTTTACTGGCTGCTGCCAAAGCCGCCAAAGCCGATCTCGGATTCTAGTCAACGATATTTCAGATCACCCGTAGGTTGGGTGAAACTAGGTTGGGTGAAACTAGGTTGGGTGAAACAATGTGAAAACCAACACCCCGAGGTTCAAACCCCATCACGAAATTTTCTCAGCAAAACCATCAAAAGCCGCAGGATTCATCAGGCCCCAGGCTTCCAACACACCCTTCGCGATCACCAAATCGACCGATCGTAGTCGATCGGTCGCCACATACTTTGGCAGTGAAATCCTGGCCTGTTCATGGGGGTGTTCAATTGAGCCAGAATGGTCGTATGTCCAAACGACCACATCAAAACCGTAGTCATGTAGCACGCGTTCAACTGCAAAACCACATAACCGCGCACAAAGTAGTTGGCACAAAGTAGTTGACGCTGAGATCGGCAATGACATGGCTCTGGGTCGATGTTTATGGCGCATTGCGTCCATAATCGCAAATTTGGGAGTAGTTTGTCGCGCTGTCTTCCGGCAGGTAAACAGGATCGTCGATCGTGATTACTGCCGTGGGGTACTTAGCGCGAACACCAAAAATCGCCAAAATCGATCGCTACTCCATCGGCTCGATCAACGCCGCCCCCGCTGTCCCCGGCAACAGCCCCCGCAACATGGGCAAGATCTGCTCACGCCGATCGAACTCCTCCACCCGATACAGTAACTTCCCTTCTTTAAACAACAAAACCGTTGGTAAATTCCGAATCCGATAATCGCTCGCCAACTTCAAATTCTCATCGGCATTCACTCCCACCAGCTTCAGCTCCGCCGCTGGCTCATTGGCGAGCGTCTGCAACACGGGTTCAATCATCCGACAAAGACCACACCAAGGAGCCCAGAAATGTACCAAAACTGGCATCGAAGACCCAAGGACTTCATGCTCAAAGGCTTTTTCATCAACAACGGATGTCATAGGGGTTATAAAAAATGAATACTGTTATGTCTTCAGTTTACCAGGCGACTCGGCTCGTCGCATCTACCAAAATTGGATGCAACCACCAAAATAGACCAATGAACGCGGCCACTCCCACATAGGCAGGCCGCAAAAACTCTGACCATACCAGCCGTTGTCGCCCCTGGGCGATCGCGAGAAAGGGCATCACCGACGTGCGCGCCTTCACCGCCAAAAATGCTTCTCCATGCTTGGCCTCCCAGCGCCGATCGCCATTCCACACCGCAAACAGGTGATGGGCGATCAACCCCGCACAGGTCACCAGCATGAAGCTCGTCCCTAGCCACAGCGCATGGGCCACGCACCAGATCACCTGGCCCACCATCTGCGGGTGTCGACTAATCCGAATCACCCCGGTCTCATACAGATGCACTGTAGGCTTCTGAATCGCCGCAATCTCCAGCAGATTAAATGTCGCCGGATAGAGCAAAAAGAACGACAGCGCTGACAAAGTCCAGACCAGTGGCTTCACCCCCGCGACCCCCTGCAAATCCCAGAGGATCGCGCCATCGTAGCGATGATTAAAGAAATAAATAATCAGCGGCACCGCCAAACTCAAACTCGCCAGCGCAAAAATGATCCGAAAGGGCCGCGCCCCAATCTTTGTCTCCGCCCAAGGCCGCAGCGAAGCCAACCCACTATGCACGATCGCGAACGTTACCAACCAACCTAAAATAACGAAGTGACTCGGAGTTAACCAATCAGGAAACGTCGTTGCCGCCATAAATTGTAGGGATAAACAAAAGCTTCGTAATCTAGAGTACAGGGTTTCGTGAAGTTTTTTGAAGTGAATCGGCGGTTATTTGCCGCAGAGCTTGGTCATAATTGCGTCGTGGCTCATCTGCTGCTCGACGAGGACTTCCGCCATTAATAAGCGGGATTTCGCGCCGATCACGAAGTAATTGCGATCGGCTCCCAGTGATTCACAGCGGGTTTGTAAGCAGGTCAAATCCTGGCCCGACAGCTCTGAGAAAAATGCCGCCAAAATCCCTGACTCCAGCGCACACACGGGTAAATTTTCCTCTAGTCCCGGTTGTGCGAAGGCCGAATTGCGCGTCTGAATGACTAGAAATCCCTGGTCTTGGTAAGTCTGATCAAAGCTGAGTTGGCCCCAGCCATAGGTTGCCCAACAGCGCCGCAACGCCTGCAAAAATTCGGCCATGCTCAGGTCGGCCAGGGCTTTATCGTAGTAAGCCGTGATCTCATCCCGAAACCGCCGAAAGAAATTTTTGCCCCAGCGCCGCCCGCAGTTCATGAGCACCAGCCGACTGGCATTGCCTGTTTCCTTTTCCAGTCCGGCATAAATCCCTTGGAGCAACATTTGCGGTAGTGCCAGTAACCGATCGCCCCGTTGGTTTTCCAGCATCCCAATTTCCAGGTCGCCCCGGATATAGGTTTCCTTCGCGTAGTAATTGCCCGGAATACGTGGATTAATTAATAGGTCAGCAACAGCAATTTTCATAGTAATCAGCGGAGAAGGTTGTTTGTCAGGTCTATGGCGGGCTAAGAAGCCATTGTCGCCACAGGGTCAGGGCTGGTGAGATAGCCTTGAACTTGCTGAAGTAGCGGATCGATTAGCGCTTGCTGCTGGGGGTTCAAGGCTTTGCTCAACACTTGGCGGAGATAGCGGTAGAGGGCCGTGTCGATCGCCAGGGTGCCGTGGATTTGCATCGATTCGCGCAGCCAGTTGAGCAATTGCGGTTCGAGCTGCTGGGAATTGTCCATCAGCATCGCCATGGCACAGTGACGGGTGACCAGCAATCCATGGGTAATGGCGCGCTCGATCGTGTTCACTTCAGCACTGGCGGCAAAGTCGTGGGTGAGCCGATCGGCGACCACCTGCATGATTTTGGCTTCATGGTCGCGGAGGGTGCGGTACAGGCTGAGGCGCACGGGCACCGATTTCATATAGCGGTGAATCTCCTTCAGACGATCGGCTGGGAGATAACGGTTTTCGGCATCATCAAAAACGCCTGCAAATGTCGGATGCATAGAACAAGGCCAAGGGAGAGGGTGAGTAAATTTGAGCAAGCGGCTGAATCCGCTAGAAAAAATCCGAAAAATCTGCCAGCGATGGGCCCGATGGGGCGACTGGATCGCCACTGTCCGGCTCCACCACATCATCAAAACTCGCCGCAAACAGCTCCTCAAAGCTCACCTGCTCCGAACTTGCCGCATCAAAGCAGGATTCATTCAAGCCCAGTGCGTCAAACGCTGGCTCATGGGCGAGTGCCGACAACGCCCCTAAGTCCGGCAATGCGGCCAGTTTGCTCGCTGCTTCCGGCACCGAACCGCCCCAGGGAAAATTCGCGAAATATTCGACCACGCTCATGGATAGCGTGAGGGGCGGTGCGGCGGGGTCGGCTACCGTGGGCAATGGCGGCGGCAGTGGTTCCCAGGCGATCGTCGCAAAATAGTCCGCCACCGATCGCTGGAGCCAAGGTGCGAGCCGTTCTGCCGGGGTGGCGGGATAAACCATGGAATGGGCCATCTAGGCTTCCTCCCGCAACCGCTTTTCAATGTCTTTGGAAGTCGCCCCTTCATTCATCCAGAAGGCGGCGGCATCGATCCGCTCCTGGGCCCCGATCAGGAATTTACAGTAGGCTTCGCCCATGGAGTAGCATTGGATTTCGATACAGCTCAGTTGCTTTTTGACCATTTCCGAGAAAAAGCCCGCAAACAGGCCCGCATAGAGGAAACAAACGGGTTTGCCCACATCGCCCAAGGTGCGCGCCATCGCCGAATCGAAGAGGTTAATGAACATAAAGCCCTGCTTACGATCGTTGAGATCGACTTCCCAGCGGCCCCAGCCTTGGGCGGTAAATGGCCACCACCAGGTTTCGAGTAAAAACATCAGATTGCTTTCCTGCGGCGCAAAGCCATATTCCTGCTCAAACCATTTCTCGAAGAAGAAGGCATCTTTTTGGCCCCACTGTTCGCCGATCGTATAGATGGTTCCCGCCGCTGCGGTGCCGACTTCTTCTTCGAGGCCATTCACTAAACCCAGGACAAAATCCTCGGTGGCCAGAAGATTGCGGCTGTTGTTCCAGTCGACGATCGTCCCATCTTCGGTATCGAATTGTAAAAAGTCGGATAGGCCGTAGTGACAATGCTTTTTGGGATTTTTTAATTTCGCGGAGGTGTGGTGGTTTAATAATGCTGCCATGGGTGATTGCCTTCAATGAGGATAAAAGAATTGGACGATCGCGGGGGGTGGCCCAGCGGCCGCTGGGCTCCTACGGGGCGACCATGGCTTGCACCTCTTGCAATAACGGCACTAACAATGCAGCTTGGACGGGCGGCAAAATTTGCGCTACGGCTTTCTGCATCGCTGTGAAAATCAATTGATTACTTTCTTGCTTTTCAAAGGCCCGCACGACGGTTTGGAGCCACAGGACGTAACGCTCCCGCATCAGATCGAGATCATCGGTTAGCAACGTCGCGGCACAATAGCGCAGGGTATGGAGGACATCTTGCTGACAGTGTTTTAGTTGCTCGGCCCGATCGCTCGGAAAAATCTCCGGGGCTTGCTGTACCACGTCACTAAAAACTTGTTTGAGAATTGCGGCCTCCGACTTCTGGATCTGCTGATAGGTTTGCAGCCGCAGTTCGTAACTGCGCAGATAATCCGGCAGAAACCGCAATTCTTCATCGCTGGCATAACGACCTTCAGCGATCGTTTGGAGCCGTTGCATTTGGCTGAGCATAGAGAGACATCCCGGTGAACGGGCAGATGCGATCGGTACTGATGTCAGTGTGCCCGTCTCCCCTGGATGAATATCGTGGCAATTATTCGGATTGCGGCAGATTTTGCTGAAGACAGACGACCAAACGCCGATCTCTATCGTGACCGCGGCTAAAGGTCGAATATTCACCGCCCTGTTCGATCCAATGGTGCAATTGGCGACGTTCGGCGGCGGAAAGATGCGGGATTTCGGCTTCTGCTTGGCCGGATTCAAGCTGCGCGATCGCGACTTCCGCCAAGGCTTCTAATGCCCCATGCCGCGCTTCCCGGTATCCCGCCAAGTCAATTGTGTAAGCCCCTGTTTCGGCTTCCGGTCGGTCGTGATTGAGCACCACGTTGGCGAGGTATTGCAGTGCGTCGATCGTTTGGCCTTTCTCGCCAATTAGACTTTGTTGCTGCGCTTCACTCAACGCCGTTGCGTCGATCTCCAGCCAACAGCTATGTTCACGCAGACTCTCACGGATTTCCGCCTGCACGGGTGCCGTGATGCCCGATAGCTTGAGGACTTGGGTAAGCCATTGTTGGCCACGATCGGTCGAAGGAGAATTGCCCATAACAAATGCCAAAACAAATTGCGCCACCTACCAGCCTAATTCAAAATCCGCAACATCAACCGTACGGTGGGCATTGCTCGCCCGCCCCTTCCCGGTACCCACCGATCGCCCTAAAGCAAAACCGCCAGTGATCGTCATCACGATCACTGGCGGCAAATAACTGGTTTTCCGATCAATCAGGCATTATGCTTTCTTCTTCTTCCGTTCAAACGGCAGCTCATCTGTCTTCGAGACTGTCGCCTTCACATCCACCACATCGTCGGCAACGATCTTCTGCACCCCTTCCGGCAGCGGTTCACGGTTAATCATTACCGACTGCAACAGTTGGAACAGGTTGGCAATAATCATGTACATCAGCACCCCTGCTGGCAACGGCGCGAAGAAGAAGATTCCCGCGACCATCAGCGGCGTGATTTTATTGATCGTGTCCTGCTGGGGATTCGTGCTGGCCATTCCCGCACTGGAAATCTTTTGGCTAAAGTACAAGCTCGCACCGTAAGCCAAAATCATCGCCACGATGTCGAGGTGAATCGCTTTGAAATTGAAGGATTCTGTCCCGTCCGCATTTTTGGTGAACAGGTCATCATCCACCGCGCCCGTCCGACCCAACGCGTCGATGAACAAAAAGCCCTTATCCGCTGCTAACCCCGGCACCAATGCCTGAATCACCGCTGGGCCTGGTTGGAGCGCTTCGATCGTGCCATCGTCATTCAGTTTCACGCGCTCCGCACCGGAAGCAACTTTGAACTTCGGCACCAAATTGCTCTCTGGATGGGCGGCGGCCATTTCCGCAAACGGCTTACCTTCCGGCGTTTGGAAGTCAATTTTGACCCGATCGCCGACCCCCACTTTGTTTCCACCGGGCAGCACGGCTTGCACTTTGGCATGCACTTCATCGGCCAAATAAATGTTCTGGGGCTTAGTACTAAACGTCTGGGGTACCACCTGCTCCAGCTTATCCTGGGGCAGAATGTCCAAGTTCACCGAGTAGGGCACGTTGCTGAAGGGCGACCCCCGTAGCGTCGCAAACAGTGCAAATAGCACGGGCATTTGAATAACCAGCGGCAAGCAACCCGCCAAGGGATTGCCAAACTCCTTGTAGAGCGCTGACATTTCTTCCTGCTGTTTGGCCGGATCATTCTTATAGCGTTCTTGGATCTGCTTCATCCGCTTCTGCATGATCGGCTGCGTGGCGCGGGTCTTCCGCATGTTCCGCAGCGCGCCAGCATTGACTGGGTAGAGCGCCAACCGAATAATCAAAGTCAAGGCCACGATCGCCAAGCCGTAGCTCGGCACGACGCTGTAAAAAGCATCGAGGATCGGCAGCATGACATTGTTGGACAGAAAACCAATTCCAAAATCCATTGCGCGTTTGGGTGCGTTACGACAGGTGGGATGGGGCGACTAAATTCCTTAGCCACCATAAACCCATCACCAGTTTAGCCTGTGATTGCACCCAATCACTTCCCAGGGGGGGAATCTCACCATCGGACATTCGGTCTACCCTCCCCTCGGCCGCACTCACCCTACGCTGCTTGCGTCTGGGTATTGTTTTTGCCTTTCTTGGCCGTCACTTGTTGCTCGATGTATTCCACCATTGCCCGGAACTCTGGCACGGCGCGCATTTCCAAGCGGGTGCCATCCTTCAGCGTCAGCACGATATCGCCCCAAGCGCCAAGGCCACGGGGCACCGAAATAATGTCGCGAATCTCGGAATAGACCGCATCAGTCTGGGTGCGACCGAGCCAGCCGCCGACGATCGAAATCCGCCGATCGGTGATCTTGTAGCGCAGCCACAGCGCGCGGACGATCGCCCCCACGGCGATCGGGATACAGATAATCGTAAACATCAGCGCCACACCCAGGATCAAATCGCCTTTGTGTGGGCCACCTTCGTAATACACGGTTTCATTAACTGCCACGAATCACCTCGGCCTTGATCAATAACTGCTCTAATTCTCGCAAAATTTCGGCGTAGGTGCAGCCGATGATCGTCGATCGCACCACAATTACCACTGAGCAACCGGGCTGAATCTGGGGGAGAAGCGATCGCAGGGCCGCTTTAATCTGTCGCTTCAGGCGATTGCGGACCACGGCTAACTTACTGACCTTCTTACTAATAGATATGCCAAATCGCGACTCACGGATCTCTGTTCCCACTCGGGGCAGAACTGCTACAGCGTGCAGATGAGTCGCTCTTCGACGTATTCCAGTTTGATAGACCCAATCAAAGTCCTGCCTTTGTTTGAGTCGACGGTGGGAGGGCAATGCCACAGCAAAATTAAGCGACGGCTAAACGCGCGCGGCCTTTCCGGCGGCGGGCCTTGATGGTGTTTTGGCCGGCTTTGGTGCGCATCCGCACACGGAAACCCGATACGCGTTTACGTTTGCGGCTGGTGCCCCCGAGGGTGCGCTTCATAGGACTTCTCCAAATGGACTAGTAGCAGATTTATGGCATGGTAATCGGGGCAGTTATCCCACCAAATTCCACGGTCTCACATTGTAAAGGGGAATGCGGATTTCCGGCAATCCCCTGGGATGAGAAAATTTTAAGCTGCTATCGGTCGATCGACAAAATCCAAGTCCCAATATCCCGCAACACGGGCACATCACTGGGAGCCTGCACCAGGCAGTTGAGATAATGCATCCCGCTACTGGGGTTGGTCACATTCGACAGCACTAAACTGACGTTGGTCTTAGCGGGGACAGGGGTTTCTGGGTAGATCTCCAAACGCCCTGCATCGGGATCCCAGTTGACTTCACTGACGGCAACGTTCTTTTTATTCACCGTGATTTCAATTTTTTTCGGGTCGATTTTGCCGTCATAGCCATCGGGAAAAACAATGATGAACTTCGCAGCGGCGATCTTCATCTTGTCTTTCTTCAAGTTGAGGTAGTAGCGATCGGTTTGACCCGCGTGGGCCCCAAAATCGGTGGAATAGCTGAGTTCCTGACCGCGCTCCACGCCGCTAAAAATCGTTAGACCTTGAGCGGTGGCCAATTGGGGTGCTGTGGTTGCGCCCACGAGCCCTAAGGCCGCAAACAAGGCAATTGGGCGAATCAATCGGGACAAATGTTTGGATTGCATAAAAACCATCGGTAGGTACGTGGATGATCCGGCCTCAATAGTGACAGAAGACGGGGGCGATCGGCTAGTGACGATCGACAGGGGTTCGATCGATTTAGGACGATGGAATCACGCTGTGGGTTCCCGCGCTCTGGTAGGATCAGGATTCCGCAGTTTCGGCTGACTGGCTTCAATGGGGCTTCGGCTTTGATGTGGCTGCGGTTTGACGTTTTATTTTCCCTAAAAGCAACCATGACCTATCAGCGTCCTGACGGCATCGCACCCCACGGCGGCGAACTTATTAATCGAATCGCCACCCCGGAGCAAAAAGCCGATTTCCTGAGCAAAGCGGAATTGCTGCCGATCGTCGCCCTGGATGAGCGGGCGGTGTCGGATTTGCAAATGATCGCGATCGGGGGCTTCAGTCCGCTGACGGGGTTCATGGGCCAGGCCGACTACAATGGTGTCGTCAAGGACATGCACCTGAGCAATGGCTTGCCTTGGTCGATTCCGATTACCTTGTCGGTGACGGCAGCGGTGGCGGCACCGTTGCAGGAAGGCAGCTATGTCCGGCTCGATGACCCGACGGGACGCTTCATCGGGGTGATGCAGTTGACTGAAAAGTACAGCTACGACAAAAAAGCCGAAGCCATCAATGTCTACCGCACCGACGATGAAAAGCATCCCGGTGTGGCGGTGGTCTATGCCCAGGGCGATATCAACTTGGCGGGGCCGCTCTGGTTACTCGATCGCGATCCGCATCCATTGTTCCCGACTTACCAGCTTGACCCAGCGGTTTCGCGGGCGGCATTTGCCGAAAAGGGGTGGAAAACGATCGTCGGTTTCCAAACCCGCAACCCTGTCCATCGCGCCCATGAGTACATCCAGAAATGCGCGATGGAGATTGTCGATGGTCTGTTCCTGCACCCGCTGGTGGGCGCAACGAAGGAAGATGACATCTCGGCTGACATTCGGATGCGCTGCTACGAAATCCTGATCGAGAACTACTATCCCAAGGATCGCGTGATTCTCGGGATTAACCCTTCGGCGATGCGCTATGCTGGCCCCCGCGAAGCAATCTTCCACGCACTGATTCGCAAGAACTACGGCTGCACCCACTTCATCGTGGGCCGTGACCATGCGGGGGTCGGCGACTACTATGGCACCTTTGACGCGCAGTACATCTTTGATGAATTTGACCCGGCAGCGATCGGGATTGTGCCGTTGAAGTTTGAGCATGCTTTCTACTGCACGGTGACCAACACCATGGCCACGGTTAAGACCAGCCCCAGCACACCGGAACAGCGGATTCACCTGTCCGGGACGAAGGTGCGCGAAATGCTACGGAACGGCGAGTTGCCGCCGCCGGAGTTTTCGCGGCCTTTGGTCGCAGCGGAACTGGCGAAGGCGATGAAAGTCTCGCAGTAGGGGCGTGGCTTCGGCGTGGCTCAGCCAGCTTTGGGTTGGTGGGTTGGGCTTCGGCGTGGCTCAGCCCACGGTTGGTGGATGAGTGGGCTTCGGCTGACGCTCAGCCCACTGCTTCGCAGTGGGCCACATAGTGAATCCAGTGGGTTGAGCGCCAGCCGAAACCCACGCTCAATTCCAGCAGATCTAGTGGGTTGAGCGTCAGCCGAAACCCACGGCGCTGCGTTGGCGGCGGGCCTCGTAGAGCATGATTGCGGCTGCGATTCCCACATTTAGGGATTCCACCCCCGGCGCGAGGGGAATTTGGACTTGAACATTGGCGATCGCGGCAATCTCCGGTGACAATCCGGCACCTTCGTTCCCCATGACGATCAACGAAGGTTGCTGAAAGTCAATTTCCCATAGGGTTTGGGTCGCGGTGGGGAGGGTGGCAATAATCTGTACGCCCCGATCGCGATATCCCTGTAATTCCTGCACCAAATTCGGCACGATCGCCATCGGTAGCTTGAACCATTGGCCCGCTGAGGCCCGCAGTACCTTAGGATTGTCCAAATCCACACAGTTTTCGCTCAGGAGCAAGCCCTCTACACCCGCTGCGGCGGCGGTACGAATCATTGTCCCCAGGTTGCCTGGGTCTTGAATGGTTTCGAGGACGAGGCCAAATTCGGCAATGTTGATCGGTTGCTGGTGCTGAAGCGGGGCGATCGCTAACACGCCATCGGGTTCGACGGTTGTCGCCATGGATTTCAGGACTTCGGCGCTGACCAGTTCAACCCGATCGCTCAAACTTGCCGCCGCATCGTAAAGCCGGGGATATTGCGCTTGCCAATCGATCGTGCAGCACAGCACCGCTAAGGGCATTCCCACCGCGCAGGCTTCTTCAATCAAATGCGACCCTTCCAGCAGGAACAACTGCTGCTGCCGTCTTTCCTTGGCGCGTTGGAGCTTGCGAATTTGTTTGACAAGCGGATTTTGCAGACTGGTGAGCATAGGGCAATGGCCGAGGAAACCCGAACAGCAAAAAAACAAAAAATAAACCAACAAGAAATAAACAAACAAAAATGGGAGCGAAACTGCTCCCATTACTGCACCTGAATTGAAAAAATTCAGTTATTAATCATCTGATTGGTAGTTCAGATGCGGAACCCGGGACTTGAACCCGGAAGTCCTTGCGAACACTAGAACCTGAATCTAGCGCGTCTACCAATTCCGCCAGTCCCGCTTATCTTTTGTATATTTTGTCAACCGAAACAGCAAGAAACCACAGCTTCGTCGCTCATTCGCTTAACCGTCATTCAATATGCAGCAGGGACAGCATGTTTGTCAAGCAATCCACGGAGCTTTTTTATGCGGGGCTTTTATTCTTTCACCGAGGGGTTGGATCGTCCAAGGGCCGATCGCAATTGTTGCTAGACAGGGGCAGAGATTCGAGTAGAATCTAATCCTATCTTTACCTGATTGAACCGCACGGACTCAATCATCCCCTCAAGCTCCCAGGAGGGTACTCCTATCACCGCTGCAATTGCTATGTCCAATATCGTAAACTCAACTGAGCCAACCCCCGTGCTGCGGGTTTGGGGCGGCCATCTGCTCAGTGGTGAAGTTGTGATCAGTGGGGCCAAGAATTCGGCCTTGGTGCTGATGGCTGGAACGCTGCTTTGTTCTGGGACCTGTCGAATCAGCAATATGCCCGCTTTGGCGGATGTGATCACGATGGGGAAGTTATTGACAGCTTTGGGGTTGAAGTTGAGCCGCAATGGCGACGTGATGGAAGTGGATGCAACGGGGTTGAATACCGCTGAGGCCCCCGTTGAATTTGTCAGTAAGATGCGGGCCAGCTTTTTCATTGTCGGGGCATTACTCGGACGGATGGGGGTGGCGCGGGTGCCGTTGCCGGGGGGCTGCTCGATCGGCGATCGGCCCGTGGATATTCACGTTAAAGGCTTGCAAGCCTTGGGTGCGGATGTCGATGTGATCGATGGGGTGCTGGTCGCCACGGTGAAGGATGGCAAAAAGCGCCTCAAGGGCGGCCATGTCCAGTTCTCTTTCCCGAGCGTGGGCGCCACCGAAAATATCCTGATGGCCGCCACCCTGGCGGAGGGTGAAACGATTATTGATAATGCCGCTTGTGAGCCTGAAATCGTCGATTTGGCAAACTTCTGCATTGCCATGGGTGCGAAGATTACTGGCGCAGGCAGTCAGCGGATCATTGTCCAAGGCGTTGAGCGACTGCATGACTGCGATTACCGGGTGATTCCCGATCGTATCGAAGCGGCTTCTTTCCTCTTGGCCGGCGCGATCACGCGATCGCCCATTACCGTAGCCGCCGTTTGCCCTGAGCATTTACAGCCTGTTTTAGAGAAGTTGGCGGAAACGGGAATTGCTGTTGTGGCGGATGGCCCCGATCGGTTGCGAGTTGTGCCCAGTGCCACCTATCGCGGCGTAGATATCGAAACCCTGCCCCATCCGGGTTTCCCCACGGATGTTCAGTCGCCGTTTATGACCCTGCTGGCCCTAGCCGAAGGCCAAAGCGTGATCACCGAAAAGCTGTTTGAGAACCGCTTGCAGCATGTGCCGGAACTGGTGAAAATGGGCGCAAATATCAAACTCGATGGCAACAGCGCGATCGTCACTGGCGTTAAGCAACTGCGCGGTGCGGAAGTGCTGGCCACGGATCTACGAGCCTCGGCGGCGCTGGTGATCGCCGGACTGGCAGCGGACGGTGAAACGGTAATTCGCGGTTTGCATCACATGGATCGGGGCTACTCTGACCTTGAAGGTAAGATGCGCGGCCTCGGCGCGAAACTTGAACGCACAACGATCGCGGCAGCGGTTGCCGTTTGACACAAGCCGCATCGCCCAAAAGTATCGCCTATAGTAGAAGTCACAGTCGTTTGGAGCGTCGGTAATGACGGTGATGCCTTTACTGGGTTTGCGGGCGGATCAATTTCGCCATCCCCTCGATCGGCAAGCGACCCAAAATCTTAAGCGGTTGCCGGGATTTGACTTCCTGGTACGACAGCTTTTGGGCGGTGTGGCCGAGCAGTATTTCTACATGGAAAATATCGCGTCGAGCATCCAGGTTAGCGATCGGCAATTGCCTTGGCTAAATGAACTGTTGCGATCGGCCTGTGCAGTATTGGATCTCGAAGTGCCGCAGCTTTACGTGCGCCAGCATCCGGTGCCGAACGCCTACACCATGGCGATGCGCGGTAAGCAGCCATTCATCATGATCCATACGGCCTTGATTGAACTGCTCGAACCTGTGGAGATCCAGGCGGTGATTGCCCATGAGTTGGGCCATTTGAAGTGTGAGCATGGGGTTTATCTCACCCTGGCGAATTTATTACTGCTCGCGTCGAGTCAAATCCCCGGTGGCCCGATTCTGACCCAGCAACTGCAAAATCAAATGATGACCTGGGTGCGTTGTGCAGAGTTGACCTGCGATCGGGCCGCCTTACTCGCCACCCAAGATCCACAGGTCATGATGTCAGTGCTGATGAAACTCTGCGGTGGGTCGCCGAAGTTAGTCGGGCAATTGAACTTAGCCGCATTTATGGACCAAGCGCGGGCCTACGATCGCGCTAGTCAAACTGACTTCGGCAGTATGATGCGGGAAATGCAGACCGCGCAGTTGACCCATCCATTACCTGTTTTACGGGCGCGGGAGATCGATCGCTGGGCCAGCGGCGCGGAATATCAGACCTTATTGCAAGGCAACAAAACAGCCGCCACAATTCCCGCCCAACCTATTGTAAAGAACGCTGAGGTAGGCTATACTAAGTTTCAACGCAAGGGCGAGTGGTGGAATTGGTAGACGCACCGCACTCAAAATGCGGCACTTCGGTGTGCGAGTTCGAGTCTCGCCTCGCCCATTTAATCTCGAGGAAGCGTGGTTACTTTGGTAGCTGCGCTTTTTAGTTGGGGCATTTTTTGTCGAACCGCATTGGCC
Organism: Cyanobacteriota bacterium; assembly: GCA_046049545.1. Taxonomy (GTDB): domain Bacteria; phylum Cyanobacteriota; class Cyanobacteriia; order Leptolyngbyales; family Leptolyngbyaceae; genus Romeriopsis. The sequence goes on from JBJORF010000008.1 coordinate 22,611, forward strand.
TCACCCTATGTTGGCCTGTGATCTTAATCAGCGCTTCCTATCGCCAGAATTTTGTCAACACCTTAACCGGTTGAACCTGCCGAGTCGATCGCCGGAGTCCGCCGATTGCACCCTGTATCCTCCAGTGGTCGATCGGTTTGGCGATCGGCTAGACTGAACAAAATCGTAAATCATTAAACCCTGAGGCAACCCATCATGCGCATGAAACGCTGGGAGTCGCCGCGCCGTGAAGGTCGCAACGACAAAGGCAAGAAAAAGTCCGCCCGCCAACGCCAAATCAAAAAACAAACCCAAGTCTGGCGGAAGAAACTCAAAGACGGCATCCAAGGCAACGCTAACAAATCTGACCCAAACCCATCTAACCAAAACCATAAAAAAGGGAACGCTCCATGGAGCGTTCCCTTTTTTAATATCGCAATTGACTACGCTAGCAATACCTAGAACGTAAACGTCGTGCGGATTGTCCCAATCACGATATCTTCATTCAAACTGTTATGACCCGGTGCCGTCAGCCAGATTAACCCTGGTGTGACCGAGATTTTGTCATTGAGCTTGTACTCATAGAAGCCCTCGATATGCAGCGACGTATCTTGGTCTTCCAAAATCCCCGCCAACTGCAACCCCGAACTCACCCGACTCGCGCGCGGCTCCATCCCGACAATCAGACCCGCCGTGCTGCCTTTTGTCAAGAAATCTTGCACCGACAGCCCCGCCGACCAATTCCAAATATCCAAATCACCCAGCCCTGAAACTCGCGTATTCGTAAAGCCGCCGTTCGCATTCAGCGCCACCTGCGGCGTGACCTGGAATACCGCCCCCAAACCGTAGGAATTGCTGGTAAACGGTGCGGCAATTTCATTGCCAGTGATCGATTCAATTAGATTCGCGCTTAAGCTACCCGTTGGGCTGCCCGCATTGGCAAAGGTGGTTTTGTAGGAATTGAGGTAGGTGGCTCCAACGGTCAGCTTCTCGAACGGCTTAAAGGTTAACTGCGCGATCGCCCCGTAAGGCCCATCGAACAACCCTGCTTTGTCCGCTGGATTAGCCGCATCACCCGCCAGATAACCCAGGCTCAAACTCAGCTTGTCACTGAATTCATGCTCGATGCCGATGCCCGTACCGCCCGTCAGATAGTAGATCGGGTTGCGGGTGCCGAACTGGGTCAATGCGCCTGAACCGCCGTCGCCATCGAGGGGATTGAGGGTATTGGTAAAGTCATCGATCGCGCCCGCATTCGCTTCGAGGGTCACCGTTGTTTTTTCACCCAGCTTGAACTGGTAGAGCAAGGCATCGACTTCCACGCTACTGCCCGAATTCGCCGCAAACCGCAGGGAACCTTCTGGGAGTGGCGCTGTTGCCGCATTGGTCAAATCGGAATTCCCAGCTTGCAGACGTGTCCGTAGCAAGTCAGTGCCCGTAAAGCTGGTGTCGAGATCCAAGCGAGCGCGATAGCCAAACACCGTATTGCGGCTCACGTCTTCCCCCGGCACCGAAGTCCCCGGCGCGAAGGTTTGGCCCGCCACTGCACCCGCCAGCCCAAAGATTACTTCGCCGTTCAGCTTGGTCGTAGTGGAGAATTGCTGCTTTTCTAGGGTCGCAATCTTCGCTTCGGCGGCATCGACGCGGCCCCGCAACGTGGCCAATTCCGCCGCAAATTCTTCTTGCAGCTTTTGCAGGGTCGCTAAGTCATCTTTGGAGGCCATATCCTCAGTGGCGGCGGCGATGAGCTGATTGATCTTTTCCATGCAGGCATTCAACCCCGCTGCAAACTCGTAGCGCGTCATCGCCCGGTTCCCCCGGTACGTCCGATCGGGATAACCCGCGATGCAGCCGTAGCGCTCCACCAGCGACTGCAACGCCTGGAATGCCCAGTCCGTCGGCTTCACGTCCGAGAGCTGCGAGACTGAAGTGACTTGCGCCATGGCCGATTCCGGAGGCGTTTCGACGAGGCTCTGCGCCGCTGCGGGCAGACTGCTCAAACCCATTCCGGCCCCGATCGCGCCCAATACCAAAGCCATCTGACCTGTGATCCGTTTACCTTGCATACCTTGACACTCCTAAAATCACACCGTAACGAGAACATGAAAATCGGTCGCCTTCTCAGCAGAGAATGCCCCAGACTGACCTACGCACCGATCGGCCAGTTGGATGCATTCATCCCCTCAAAAGTATAAAATAATTTCCAAAGAATGAGAATCATTCTTACATTTGAAGCCTACGCTTGAAGCCTACGTTTGAAGCGTGGCCTCAATGGTGATGGTGCGTGGCGACTTGATCGCTGGGCGCGATTTGTTTGACTAAAGCGGCAATTTCCTCGGGTGTTTTCACTGGCGTGGTGGGTGGCATCACTGCGGGCCAAGCCGTTTTGAGTTGGGTAAAGGCGTTGCTGATGGCGGTATGTTTAGCGGCATCGGGATTGGGAGCGGCTTTGTACAGCGTTTCGGCATATTGCACGAAGCCACGGGAGTCCTGATATTCCACGAGTTCGACGAATTTGCCGTCGGCGATCGCGGCTTTGTATTCATCCGCAGCGGTATTTAGCAATGCGCCCACGACCTGGATCGTAAACTCCGGTGACTGGCGCTGGGATGCCGGGATCGCGGCGATCGTTTGGTCGATCGCGCTGACGGAAGCATCATAGGCCGTTGCCATTTCCGGACTGTCCGGCGTTGCCTTAATCAGATCACTCATCTGGGTCAATTGTGGCTTGAACTGCGCCAGCTTGCGGGTCGTCAGCAAGGGTTCGACATCCCCGTAGATTTCTTCGACTGGATGACCGATGTGGGGTACAGCTTCTTTGTATTGCTTGGCATCGATCAGTTCTTTGGCCACGATCAGGTGGCCCTTCATCAACCCCAGATTCGTCATCAAATCAACGTCCGGATTGCCGCTGCTATTGCCACCTTCGCCGCCCTCGCCGCCTTCGTTCATAGCGCTGCTGGGGGCAGGAGCCGGCGAACTTGTGACGGTCGGTGGTGTATTGGTTGGTGTGTTGGTGCAGCCAACCACGACACTTGCGGTCATCGTCACTGCCATAAATAACTGAATTGCTTGGCTCTGCCTCACGCGAAACCGATCCTGCCCGTGGCGTTGAAGAACTTATTGAAACTAAGTAGCAATAGCTTAGCCGGAGGTACAGTGAATTTGCAAGCATAATTGCGAAGAATTTGCATTATACGCACAATGAATTGTAGCTGTCAGTGCTGTAATTCCCTGCCTTCCCCAAGCTAGTTCTAAGCGGGCAACACCTGAAAATGCCCCATGCAGCCCCGATCGGCGATCTCGTCCTGATGGGGATGGAACATATACATACCAGGATGTTTGTAGGTGAATTCGAGCATGTGGCGTTCGGCGATGCCGAGGGTGATCACATCGGTGGCTTCCCTGGGTGTAAGTGTATGGCCCGTGGGATAGACGGAAAAGAGGTTGCCATGGATGTGGAAGGTAATCGCATGGTCAAATTCGATCATGTTTAGCAAATAAACCCGCACTAATTGATTTTGGTAGATCTGGATCGGTCGATCGCGGTAGAAGTTGGGGATGCCGTTGAAGGCGTAGAGGTCATTTTTGCCGCGTTGTTTGAGGTCGTAGCCACCCATGATCAGGACTAATTCATCGGCAGGTGGTCGGCCTTCCGGGGGATCGACGATCAGTAAGCCCGAAAGTCCTTTGCTGATGTGGTGGGCAACGGGGGCGATGTGGCAGTGGTAGGGGAACAGACCATACTGCTCAACATCGAATTCATAGACAAAGGTTTTACCCCGTCGCACGGGTTTGATACCGTCCATGTCGGCGGGATGAACGCCATGGAAGTGGAGGCTGTGGGAGGTGGCATCAGCATTGTGGAAGATCACGCGACAGCGATCGCCCATCTTCGCCCGGAAGGTTGGCCCCGGCAGGCGATTGTTCAATGTCCAAGTGACGTAGCTGACAGCGGCATTGAGCTGGACGGGCATGCTGTTCGCGGTGACTTCGAACTGACGAATCGATCGACCATCTTCCGTAATCATCTGCCCCCAGTCAAATGCCCGCAGCACTTGCATCGGATCGTAGGGGTAGGGGGTATCCTCGGTTGGGGGTTTGGGAATGCGGATGGTTGTCGTGGCGGCGTTGGTTGGCGATCGCGGCCAAGTGCGATAGAGGAGTCCGGCCCCGCCGATCGCGCTCAATGCTGCTCCACCTTGCAGCAACAGTTGACGACGGGATCGGGAACGGGGCGTGCGATCAGTGTTCATGTGCCAGCAAACTATCCTAATAACTGAAGAATAATTATTGCAATTAATTCCTAATCTGTCATCAATGGTGTGAACTTTCTGAACGTCTTGCGCTTCTGTGGCCATGATGCAGTTGTGGCCATGATGCAGTCACCGTTGTCTTGCGGTGGGCCTGGAGCCTCCCAAGCGATCACCCTTCGAGCTTCAATGGGTGATCATTTGTCAACGTCGCTACAGCCAGGAAGAAATGAGTCAACTGGGGTCGGCAGCTCGATGAATCTGGCATCCGATCGCAAGTCGAAGCAGAAAATCATGGGAAAATTGTCGCGATCGACATTGCAACCAGAAACTTTGAGGTCGATGAAAGTCTTGTCGATGCAACCAATCCCCCATGGCTGGGCATCAGGATGACGCTCAACTATGGGGGATTCGCATTGGTCATCGGGCCGTTGACCATGTTGGCGTGCGGAGTTTGAAGCAACAGCGATGATGCAAGGCTGCGTGAGCTTGCCGTTATTCTCATACAACTCCCTTTCTCTAATTATTTCAAGCCTTTCATCTTGCACTGAGGATTGGCAATTCTATCTCCCCGCAATAAAATTAATTTATGATTTCTACAATGAAAGCCACATCACTGTCGGCGAGCGAAACGGGTATCTTAAACGAGAGAGTTCGCATTTTTGTGTAAGTCAAGCTGAAAGTCCTGCTAGGAATGACTCGATTTTTGATTTACACAAAATTCTGAACAGCCTCTCTTAAACTGCTGTGGGTAATGATTAATCCATATCTCAGGATAGCGGTAGGTAACACTAGAATCACCACTGTGCATACAATATTGCTTCTCGACAAAAGTCGTATCGGTAATTGAGACTTTCCATTTGATATCAATACCGAGCCTAGAGTCAATAAACAACATACAAGTTTCATCGACTAATATTGCATATTTTCGGAATACTTGAGAAAAAGCGAGCAAGACCGAAAAAAGCGAAGCCAAGTCATACGAAAATGATGCCAGCGATTCAAATACGTACATCGACTTAGAACAGATCGCCAAAATCAATACAACGGCAAAAATAAACGGCAAGAAAAATCCAATGCCGTCAAAGCCTTACATTGAAATATAATTCAAGCCTGTTATCCTGAACAACAATATGAGTAGATTTATTTAAGTTAATTTGATTCATTCTCCATAAACTTGGTTTTCAAAATTAGTCAGCTTCATCGAGAGTAAAATAAAAGAGATTCGGTGGCTTCAAAGGCCATAGACGGATTTAACGATTCTTGGGCACTGTTGTATGAAAGGAAATCTGCGGATGAGCTGCTGTGCGGATATTTTAAGTACTACCAAAAACTGGAGTCACAGGCTCCCTCCAGAATCTGCGATCAAAACCCACCTAAACCGCTTCCAATCGGTTAAATTGGGGTAGTGCAATCCTCTACCCCTCATTGGCGTTTCCTATGGCTTCGATCGACTGGCCAGCATTTATCCAATCTCTGGGCAACATCCCCATCATCGATCAGCCCAGCCAAGTCCAGCGCCTCTCCCAGGATTACTATCACTTCAGCCCCATCCTCAAAGAGTTACTCGACCAAAAGCAAGCCAAGTTAATCGTCCAGCCGCCTGATGAAGCAGCAGTCATGCGCGTCGTCGCCGCCTGCGTCAAACAAAACATTCCCTTGACCGTCCGGGGCAGTGGCACAGGTAACTACGGCCAGTGCATCCCCCTACAAGGGGGAATCGTCCTCGATATGTCCCTGATGAATCGCATCGAATGGTTCGCGCCGGGGGTGGCAGCAGTACAGCCAGGGGCCAAACTCGTGGACATCGACAAAGCCACAAGGCCCAGCGGCTGGGAAATCCGCATGGCCCCTTCAACCTACCGCACGGCAACGATCGGCGGCTTCATCGGCGGCGGTAGCGGCGGCATTGGCTCGATTACCTATGGGCAACTGCGCGATCGGGGTAACCTCCGGGCACTCCGCATCGTCACTATGGAAGAAAGTCCCCAGGTGATTGAACTGCGGGGGGACGATGTGTATCAAGTGGCTCACGCCTACGGCACCAATGGCATTATTACCGAACTGGAAATCCCTCTGGGTCCCGCCTGCGCCTGGGCCGAAGTGGCGGTCACCTTTGATCACTTCATGGCAGCGGCGCGATTTGGGCAAGCATTAGGCGATGCCGATGGCATTGTGAAAAAGTTGGTTACTGTGTTTGCTGCACCGATTCCCGATTATTTTGCAGCATTCCAAAATACGCTTCCCAAAGGTTCCCATTCAGCATTTCTAATGGTGTGGGAAGAGTCGTTGGCGGCGCTGCATGATTTGGTCGATGAATTTCAAGGCACGATCGTTTACGAAAAGTCCGCCGCCGAAGCCAGCCGGGGCTTGTCCATTGCCGAATACACCTGGAATCACACGACACTCCACGCCCGATCGGTTGACCCGAATTTAACTTACTTACAAACGCTCTTTCCCGGCGATCATGATCTGAAATTAGTCGAGCATATGTATCGGCATTTTGGCGATGAAGTGATGATGCATTTAGAATTTTTGCGAGTGAATGGCCGCGCAACGCCAGGGGCTTTGCAATTGGTGCGGTATACCACGCCCGATCGATTGCATGAAATCATTCGCTATCACGAATCCCAAGGCGCAATTATTTTCAACCCCCACACTTATTTAATTGAAGATGGCGGAATGAAGCAAGTCGATATGGCGCAGCTACGATTTAAAGAAAAAGTCGATCCCCACGGGTTGATGAATCCCGGCAAAATGCGCGCCTGGAATGAGCGCTGGAGCGAGGGTTGAAGCTCCTAGTTTTATATTGTAATACCAAATGGCCCTGTTCAGCGATGACGGGTAGCTCTCGCAATACCTGAAATCCCTGCCCATCCGCTGCGACAAGATTGTTATGCAAACGCAATCGACGACTTACGAGAACTCCGCTTCTGATAAACGGCCTTCGAGCGGTTCATATTCGTCCTCAAGTAACCAAAACTGGGCTTGGTCATAGCTATCACATTGCTTAATCAATTTGTACTGCTCGGCTGGATCAAGAATCTGACAATACCCTGTCTCATCACCCAAGAGCATCAGCAAGTAGGGAGGCGACTGCATGGGGTCAACCCAAACTTCCAGAAAGTTCCAGCTATTCTTCGCTGGGTCGAGTACGGGGGACGGGATGGTATTGGTCGTCTGCATCAATCTTTACCTCGCCATAGAACAGAGGGAGCGTCGAGCCATCAGGATCAATACGGACACCGATCGACTCAGTGAATATCAATCCATAACGATCGTAGCCTCTAGCAAAACCTGTATGGATACCTCCTCCTATGATAGCTTGTGCGACTTGAAAGAGGGTCTCTTCATCGTTGAATATATGGGCTGAACGCCCGCGTCGCAGGAGGCGATTGCTATGAGGTGTGTTCGGTAAGTGCTTAGCTAGATGCCGCCGATCGAGGGTGATTTCGCGATCAATACCACTCATAGGTCTCAGAAAAGATTCATGGAGCGTAAATTATTCTGGCACAACGAGATATTTCTATTACGGTTGCTACTTGCTTCGATTCCATCTATCTAGCATAGTCGACATTCTCGAGTACTGGGACGGCAGGCCATGCGTCATCAAGACACTGTACAGTAGCAAAGGTGCTATGGCAGCTGTCGGTTTTTCTGATATTCCAACGAGTGCAATTGTTAAGATCATCGCTGAACTCAAAATGCATACTCCAGCAAATCGAATGCTGCTTGCAATGAGACTCAAATGGGTTTTCAAGTCATCATCACTTCTATCAACATTTACTTCGTCGTTGATCATCCTATGAACCTAGTAGATAGCTAATTCATTCCAGCTCTGCGGCATAAGGATTAATGAGCGTAAACTTTCTGCATATATGTTGTCCATTGTACCGATCGCTCCCTCATCCCCACTCAATCCTTCAGCAATAATTCACGATCAAAGGATTTGACGGTTTAGAAGCCAGATGAATCATGCAACAAAAAACCGCACCCAGAATCCCAGGTACGGTTTCTAAAAGACTTGTTCGCAGTCGCTTCACCCCGCAAGCGGCGCAAAGCGACAAACCGAATTACTTGATTGCGACAACGCCGCCAGCTTCTTCGACCTTCTTCTTGATCTCTTCGCACTCAGCCTTCGCTGCGCCTTCTTTGATTGCCTTCGGAGCCGCTTCCACGAGATCCTTGGCTTCCTTCAGACCCAAGCCAGTGATTTCACGCACGACTTTCAAGACGGCGATCTTCTTGTCTGCCGGAACCGATTCCAAGACTGCATCAAATTCAGTCTTCTCTTCAACCGCTTCAGCAGCGGCACCACCACCGCCCATCATCATGACGGGAGCAGCGGCGGCGGCGGTCACGTCGAAGGTTTCTTCGATGCCTTTCTTCAACTCGACCAACTCAAGGGCGGTCAAGCCTTTCATTTTTTCGATAATATCTGCAACTGCGGACATGGGATTGTCTCCTTGAATGTGTACTTAATTGCGGCAAATCCATTCAGACTGCCTGCCAAAAATTTGAATCCAACTCGCTCCCCTAGGACACTTAGCCCTAAGCGGCTTGCTTGGCCCTAAGCGGCTTGCTTGTCGGCCACGGCTTGAACCGCACGGGCCACGCCGGTTGGGATTTCGCAGACCAATGTGGCAATGTTCGAGACAATGCTGTTGGTCGCACCAGCGATTTGAGCGTATAGCTGCTCCTTCGACGGCAGATCAGCGATCGCCTTAATGTCGTTTTGGCTCAGCAATTTGCCTTCCATCACGCCGCCGATGACTTCCGTTTTCTTCGTGGCTTTCTGGAAATCTTGGTAGGCTTTAACCGCCGCACCAACATCGTCCTTAGCCATGATGAAAGCAGTCGTATCGCTGAGCAGAGATTCGAGGGGACTCCAATTTTCGTCGCCCGCGATCGCCTTACCCATCAACGTGTTCTTGGTGACAGTGCAAGTTGCACCGCTCGCCCGCAAACGTGTCCGCAGGTCGCCGATTTCCTTCACGGTTAAACCGCGATAGTTAATCACAACTGCCAAAGAAGCATCGCTTAACGTCTCTTTCAGACCCGCCACGATTGCCTGCTTGTTTTCCAGCGTTCTACCCATTCGATCACCTCCTGGTCGGGTAATTAACGTTGAAACCTTAACCGTCGATCGCCCGCAAACAGTATCGAATCCGGTAATGGGTGGCTAAAAAATAACTCAACCCCGGCTTCGCCGCCGAGGTTGAGTCCAAACCAGTTCGTACTCGCAAGCACGCTTTGGTTAATTCACTCAAACCTCGGTGGGATTTACATCTGATTAACTCCAAAGAATTAATGCAGTTACCTACTGTCTGCGGTTTGCTAATTCAGTTGTGAAACTGGATGATTGACGATCGACAAATTCTCCTAAAGGGCATACAAATAACCCAGTTGTTCAAGGGCCATAAAAAGTGAAAGCGCAATTAGGCTTCAATTTTCATGTCGCGCAGGGTGTTAATGTCCACTTCAATCGCTGGCCCCATGGTCGCGGAGATGAACATTGTGCGCCAGTAACGCCCCTTAGCCCCGGTCGGACGATTCCGATCGATGGTTTCTTGCAACGCCTTGAGGTTAGCCAATAAGTCCTCAGCCGAGAACGATGCCTTCCCAAACAAAACGTGTGCAATCCCAGTTCGGTCGGCTCGGAATTCCAGCTTACCCGCTTTGAACTCCGCGATCGCCTGCGCGAGGTCGTTCGTCACTGTACCACCTTTCGGGGACGGCATCAAGCCACGAGGACCCAAAACCTTACCCAATTTGGCGACCTTCGGCATGATGTCCGGCGTTGCAATCAGCAAATCAAAGTCGCCCCGACCCTTAAAGATCTCATCGATCAGTTCTTCCGAACCGGCAATGTCAGCACCAGCGGCCATTGCTTCAGAAACTTTTTCACCGCGCCCCACGACGGCGATCCGGATCGTTTGACCCGTGCCCTTCGGTAGCGCCACGGTCGTCCGCAATTGCTGATCGGTGTACTTCGGATCAATCCCAAGGCGAATGTGGACTTCAGCCGTCTCTTCAAATTTCGCCGTTGCGGTTTCCTTCAGTAGATTAATCGCTTCCATCGGCTCGTAGGGCCGCTCTTCCACCTTAGCTTGCAACTCACGCAAGCGCTTCGACACTTTCTTAGCCATTTGATTTAACTCCTGGGGTCATGGCGAAACAGCTCAGTCTCTGCCCCGAATGTTGTTTACAGGTTGTGGATGACGACAAACGCTGACTGGAGCGATCGCTTAGTCAGCAAATGCCCACGCGGCAAATGCTTAGTCAGCGATGGTAACGCCCATGTTCTTGGCGGTACCTTCAATAATCCGCATCGCCATTTCAATGTCGTTGGCATTGAGGTCAGGCATTTTGGTCTTGGCGATCTCTTCGAGTTGCGCTTTGGTGATCGAACCGACTTTCTCCTTTTTCGGATTACCCGAACCCGACTGGATTCCAGCGGCCTTGGCAATCAGCTTAGAAGCGGGCGGGGTTTTGAGCACAAAGGTGAAACTGCGATCTTCAAAGACCGAAATTTCCACCGGAATCACCATGCCGCTTTGGTCAGCGGTACGGGCATTGTATTCCTTGCAGAACATCATGATGTTCACACCATGCTGACCCAGGGCTGGGCCAACGGGGGGCGCGGGGTTTGCTTTCCCAGCGTCCAGTGCGAGTTTAATAATCGCTACTACTTTCTTAGCCATCGATCGCTACTTTTCCTTAGTTAGACGAAGTTGATCTGAGCGCCCGCAAACCGGATCGCCCGACCAACGATTATCCGATCTTTTGGACTTGGTTGAATTCCAATTCCACTGGGGTGTCACGGCCAAAAATCGACAACAACGCCTTGAGCTTGCTGCGTTCGCCAGCCACTTCCACCACCTCACCTTCAAAGTCCTTAAACGGTCCTGCCAGCACGGTGATTTTATCACCCGCTTCGAGGTCAATTTTCTGGACTGGCTCCTGCTCCTTCACCCGTTTGAAGATGCGATCGACTTCGCCGGGACTCAGGGGCATCGGCTTTACATGTCCACGCCCACGGCCATAACGCCGCTTTTGTTCGGAACCCACAAAGTTGATCACGTTGGGCGTGTTTTTGATCACCTGCCACACTTCATCGTCGAGCAACATCCGGATCAGCACATAACCGGGAAATACCTTTTCTTGGATCTCCTTGTTCTTGCCGTCCTTCTGATGCTTCAGCATCGGCGATTCAGGGATCTGCACGTCGATGATGCGGTTTGCCACATCCAGGGTTTGCACCCGCTGCTCCAAGTTGAGTTTGACTCGCTTTTCGCAACCCGATGCGACCTGAACGGCATACCATCGCGATCGTTTAAAAATTTGCTCCTCTGACAAATCGCCGTAGGAGGCTTCCACGCCCTGTTCCGCTAAATCTTGGGAATCATCGGTATAGGTCATCCGAACACCGCCTTTTGAACAACTTTGAACAGTTCATCGATGCCATAGACCAAGAATGCTGACAGGGTCACCATCAACATCACCGCCACAGATTCATTGATTAACTGCTGACGGCTAGGCCAAGTGACCTTTCCCAGTTCGGCTTTCGCTTCCTGGGCAAATTCCTGGGGGTTAAACCCGGGCTTTGTGTCTGGCGCTTTTTCTGCCATTGCCGTAAGTTCTCCTGTCGGTGTGGTTCGGGGTTTTCAGTAGAAAGCAGGCGCAAACCAACACAAAAGGTTGATTATCCGCCTGCCTCACACTTTGACCGATTTCGTCAAATTGACCAGTGGTCAAATTGTCCAGCGCGCCCTGAAGGACTCGAACCCTCGACATCAGGTTTTGGAGACCTGCGTTCTACCAACTGAACTAAGGACGCACGATCTGAACAATCTGACTGTATCCCGGCATTCAAAGAATACCAATACTCCCAGTCTAGCAGCTTGAGTGCCAAATTTTACGATTCGCGATCGAAACGTTGTTTCAGACGGGCCGACTTACCAGTGCGCTGACGGAGGTAATACAACTTGGCACGACGGACTTTACCGCGACGAATCACTTTCACGTCTTCAATCTTGGGGGAATGCAGCAGGAAAACCCGCTCTACACCAACCCCTTGAAAGACCCGACGAACCGTGATGTTCTGGGAAATTCCGCTACTTGCCTTGGAGATTACGACACCTTCGTAGGGCTGCACACGTTCTTTGTCGCCCTCACGAATTTTGACGCCAACTCGCACGGTGTCACCCACGTAAATGACCGGAAGTTCCGGCTTCATTTGCTCCTCTTCAAGGGAGCGGATGATTGCTTGTGCGTTCATTGCTTGTTACTTTTGGCAAAAGTCACGATTATCAATAGTAGTCTAGGTAACTGATTTCTGTCTATATATTTCTTTAGTGTTTTTTCGTGCAGGGTGGATCAGCGGAAGGCTTACACTGGATCAAGTTGAGTTCGAAGTGTCTAAGTGGTTTTCTAAGCGGTTTATGAGTGAGTCTACGGTTCGTCCGGCCACGATTACGCAGGTGCGCGCTGATTCGATCGGGGCCGAGATTGGTTTGGCGATCGGCGATCGGGTGGTGGCGGTGAATGGCCAAGCACCTCGGGACTTGATTGACTATCAGTTTTTCTGTGCGGATGAGTTTTTGGAGCTGGAGATTCTTGATCCTCAGGGTAAGACCTATGTGGTCGAGATTGAAAAGGACTATGACGAGGATCTAGGGCTGGAGTTTGATCAAGCGCTGTTTGATGGGCTGATCCAATGTACGAACCGTTGCCCGTTCTGCTTTATCGATCAGCAGCCACCGGGGAAGCGGGAGAGCTTGTACTTCAAGGATGATGATTATCGCCTGAGCTTTCTGTATGGCAGTTATCTGACGCTGACCAATCTGCCTGCTAAGGAATGGGAGCGGATCGCGGCGATGCGATTGTCGCCCCTGTACGTGTCCGTCCATGCAACGGAAGCCGATGTGCGATCGCGCCTGCTCAAGAACCCGCGCGCCGGACAGATTCTGGATCAGTTGCAGTGGTTTGCCGACCATGAGTTGCAGATTCACGCGCAGGTGGTGCTTTGTCCAGGGATTAATGACGGCGAGCATTTGACCCAGACTTTGCGGGATTTGGCGCGGTTTCATCGGGGTGATTTTCCGGCGGTAGCTTCCGTTGCCGTGGTGCCCGTGGGCCTCACCCGATTTCGGCCCGAGGACGACGAACTGATTCCAGTCGATCAAGCGAAAGCGCGGGAGGTGATTTCGCAGGTGAAGGCTTTGCAGGCAGAGTTCCAGAAATCCCTGGGATCGACAGTGGTGTGGTTGGCGGATGAGTGGTTTCTGATGGCGGGCTGGGAACTGCCGTCGGAGCAGGATTACGAAGATTATCCCCAGATTGGCAATGGGGTTGGGTCAATTCGGCAGTTTATTAAGCAGTTTGAGCAGGCGGCCGATCGAAGGTTACCCGCTGCGGTTTCGCCCCGGAAACTGACTTGGATTGTGGGGAATGCGGTGGAGTTGGCATTTCAACCGATCGTGGCGCGGTTGAATTCAGTTGAAGGGCTCGATGTGCAGATGGTAGCGCTGCACAGTGACTATTGGGGCCAGACGATGACGGTGACGGGGTTACTGACGGGGCAGGATATTCTAGCGGCATTGCAGGGGTGCGATCTTGGTGATGGGATTGTGTTGCCATCGGTCATGTTGAAGCATGGGGAGCCGGTATTTCTGGACGACATGCGGGTGGCGGACTTAGCCGCGCAGTTAAACACGCAAATTTGGATTGCGGATGGGGTGGATGGGTTGATCGATCGGTGCTGTGGCGTAAAATCTTAGGGATAAATCATTTGCCAAGTCATTTCCTGTCCCGCCCACAAAGGCACCAGCCCAACTTCTGTAAAGGGAATTTCATCAGGCACCTGCCAGGTCTGTTTGATCAATGTAATGCGCTCCGGATTGCGGGGCAATTGATAGAAATCCGGGCCATAAAAACTCGCAAATGCCTCCAATTTATCCAGCGCATCGACACTTTCAAATGCCTCCGCATACAGCTCGATCGCGTGTAACGCCGAGTAACACCCGGCACAGCCACAGCCACTTTCTTTGGCATTCTTCGCGTGGGGCGCACTATCGGTACCCAGAAAAAACTTTGGATTCCCCGAAGTCGCTGCTTTTAACAGGGCCGATCGATGTTCCTCGCGCTTCAAAATCGGTAAACAATAAAAATGCGGTCGAATGCCACCTTGGAAAATGCTATTGCGATTGAATAGTAAATGCTGGGGCGTAATGGTCGCGGCCACATGATTCGCCGACACAACATACTGGGCTGCATCCGCCGTCGTAATGTGTTCAAACACGACGCGAAGATTGGGAAAACGTTCCTTGAGCGGGATTAAATGCCGATCGATAAACACCTTTTCCCGATCGAACACATCAACCGTGTGATCAGTCACTTCCCCATGCAGCAGCAACGGTAGGTCAACTTCCTGCATCGCCTCAAACACCCGATCGCACTTACGGAGATCCGTCACTCCCAGATCGGAATTCGTTGTTGCCCCAGCGGGATAATATTTGACTGCTTTGACAAATCCGGAAGCCTTCGCCGCGATAATTTCCTCGGGGCTGGTATTGTCGGTCAGGTACAGCGTCATCAGTGGCTCGAACTCTAAACCCGCCGGAATCACCGCCAGAATCCGATCGCGGTAGGCTTCAGCCTCGGCCACCGTGCGGATCGGGGGCTTCAAATTCGGCATGACGATCGCGCGGGCGAACTGGCGCGCGGTATGGGGCAGCACCGCTTTTAATGTGGCACCATCGCGCAGGTGGAGATGCCAATCGTCCGGTCGGGTAATGGTTAGCTCTTGCATCACTCAATTATAAAACCGACGGTACTTTTTCTAAAGCTCTGCTTTTGCTCCAATACTTTTGCTCCAATATCACGGTGGCAATGTATAAATCAAATAGTGTTTCGCTACCGTCGCCAACGGTAACAATATCCGAAGCCGCCCAAGGCAGATTCAGTGTAGAAATAATGGCAGTAGGCAATGACAGAAAACCCGTAAATCCGGTATCAATCACTGCATCAACCACTTGCTGTTGTTTTTCGGAGTTGGTAACAACCAGTGAAAGTGTCGCTTCACGCTACAAGTTAACAACACCGTGCATCATGGCGATTTCTTCAAACTCCGTGCACCAAAATGATCAACGGCGCGATGACCAATGCGAATCACCCATGGTTGGGCATCAGGGTGATGCTCAAATAAGTGATTGGTTTCATTGACAAGACTTTCATCGACTTCAAAGTTCCCGGTTTCAATGTCGATCGCCACAATTTTCCCATGATTCCCCGCTTCGACTTGCTGTCGGATGCCGGATTCATAAAGCGGCTGACCCCGACTAGCGAGTTCCTCTTTGCTGTAGCGACGTTGACGGACTGTCATCGATCAAGCCCCATGATTACTAGATTAGGTCTATTCTAGCTGAGGGCCATGTTCGTTGGCTTGCGTAGTCCCGCATCGCTTATCGGATATCTCAGCTTAATGCCGCAGGCGATTCCCTATTGGCGAACATTCGATCGGCGTTGGGGGATGCCTATGAAATGATCGATCGGCAAGAGCAGCGGTGTGAAGATCCGGATCTCGATCGGTATTTAGATGACCCTAAAGGCTTTCGGCGGCGATCGTAATGATCAAACTTAAATGATTTCTGAAGAATCTGGTTCTTTGTTTTCAGTCTGGCGAGCTGGGGAAACTACGATCGTTTGTTGTCAACCCCGCCTTGAAATTTATTTCAAGCCGGGTCAAGGGATCTGATTCAATTGATTTATAGGGCTTTTTATCGTATTTCCTAAACCAGCAGGTCATCCAGTTCGGCATAGTCCGGCAAAGTTGTATCGATCGCACTTCCATTCCGCAACACCACCCGATCGTGCTGACTGCGGGACAGCACCTCACTAAAGTGTCGCCCACTAAAAATCACCAAATCCGCTGGTAACCCCACTCCGATTCTTCCGCCTGCTTCCAAACCCATCAAATCCGCCGGGGTAGAAGTAATTGCATTCACCCAATCCCCGTAGGGCCGATCGAGGTGGGCAATCCGCACCGCTTGATTAAAGACCTCCAGCCCATCATGGTCGCCAAATCCATAGAACGGATCGCGGCAATTATCCGACGCGATCGCCACTGGCACCCCCGCCGCCTTGAGTTCATGTAACCGCGTCACCCCGCGCCAATGGGGCGTTTGCTGCGGCTGTCGATCTTGCAAATAGAGATTGCACATCGGCAAACTGACAATCCCAATCCCCGCTTTTTTCACCAATTTAATCGTCGTCGCTGCCGTCGTGTCCGGCTGCACTGCCAAACTGCAACAATGCCCGCAGGTAATCCGGCCTTTGAATTTATGCTTAATCGCCGCTACTGCAATTAAATGCAAACAATTCGATTCGGGATCGCCATTTTCATCGACATGAAAATCTAAATCGAGATTACGTTCTTTGGCTAATTCAAATGTCCGATCGATTTGCGCTTCGAGATCCGGATTGAGAAACGCCACACCGCCCAAAACTGAACCCGTTGCGGCGACCAGATCCGCCAACTTCTTCCCCGCTGGCTTTAAATAATAATCCAACGATACCAAACAAACGGCTTGCAAAACCAAGCGATCGGCCCACCGATCGCGCAATTCCTGAAATACCCCGAAGCTCATTGGCCCCAGCTTGCCCGCCGAATCAATATGCGTCCGAATCGCCTTTGTTCCATGGGCATAACTGCATTTCAGCCCGAATTCTAATCGCCGATAGACATCTTCTTCCGTCCAGCGTTTGGCGGAATCTTTTTGCACGGTTTTGAGTGCTCCGGCAAAACTGCCATCGGGATTGGGCGATCGCTCCCAGGTATGTCCTTTGTCTAAATGCGTGTGCAAATCGACGCAGCAAGGCCAAACCATCCGCTGATTCAAATCAATCGACGGCACATAATCACTGCTAAATGCTCCCGCTGCCGTAATCGCCGCGATCGCGCCTGCTTCGATTTCAATATCAACGAGCAGTAAATTATCCTTCGGCAATTTCCGCGTTACCCAATTTGTCCCCCCGACCACCAGCGACAGTGGCACCTGAGCATTTCGCAGCCAGTAGTGCGATGCATCATGCACAGGAAACCAGGTCATACCGCCGCCCCCGTCAGATCGCCCAGCATTTGCTCAATACCCGATACCACGATCGTCATCCGATCGTAGTCCAGTTTATCCGGGGTATCGGCCTCGGTGTGATAGTGCGGATAGCGAAACGTCGCGGTATCGGTGATCATCACTGCCGGATAGCCCACCTGCCAGAACGACCAATGATCCGACCAGCCTACCCCTGGTAATGCATTGGGTAATGCGGCTCCCTCCGAGGGGAACTTGGTATGGTGGCGGAACGAGCGAATTGCATTACGTAACAATTCCCGCGATTCCAAATTACTGACAAACCCAATAAAATTCCCTGTGTCGGGATAGAGTTTATCGATCGGTTGGGGATAGCGTTGGCTCTTGGGTGCATCGGAATAGTAGCCGATCGTCTCTAAGCTAAACATGCCGACAATCTTTTCCGCCCGCGCCTTACAGCTTTTCGCATAGACCAAACTGCCCATCCCGGTTGTCCAGTTAAACGGCGGCTCCTCATTCGCAAAAAATACAAATCTTACCGTGCGCGAGGGCTTGCGACTGGCATAGGAACGGGCTAATGAGAGGGTGGCTGCGACCCCAGAACCATTGTCATTCGCGGCTGGGGAATTGAACGCGGAATCATAATGCGCCCCCACCACCACAATTTCCTGGGGGCGACTTGTCCCCGGAATTTCAACAATTAAATTCACAAATTCTTCGTCCAGAGCCCGATAGGTCTGCTGTTCGACGATATAACCCATATCCTCCAAGGATTTCAGCAGGAATTTTCGGGCTTTGTTCATATTGTCCATATACTGCACATTGCGCGGCCCGATCGTTGTTGCGAGCGTTTCTATATCTCTACGTAAGGCCGATCGCATTTCTGCCTGCATTGGATTTAGTGCTGGTAATGCCCCAACATATTTCGTTCCGGGCATCCAGATCATCAATAGCCACATCACAAATGCCGCTACCACGAGAATTAACGCCAGGATAGACAGGCGAAAGATCGAAGCAGATTCAAAGAAACGAATTTTCTTAGGCATGATGGCTCAAATATTTATACAAAACAGAAAGCAGTTATATTTCCACATTAATTTGTAATTTCATCGATCCGGCTTGCCCCCAAACCCCCAATGCTGGAGGCTTTGAAATAGCTTGAGCTGGCATCTTTGGCGCGGCTCCCCCAGCATTGGGGCCGGGGGGCGGTTCGGCAAGACTCGGCTTTAAATTAAATCATCTTCCAACAGTAGTCTTCCCCGCCGCTTCCGCGCTTCCATTGCTTTTTCCAGCATCGATAATAGTCCTGGCGATTCCGTTTCCAATTGCAACAGCAATCGTTCGCCTTCATTAATATCACCGGGATCTTCGCCCGTTGCCATCACTGCTTGCAAACGGGGCATCGCCAGTTCATCGACTAACTGCACCAGGCTAAACAAACACCGATTAAATTGGCGTTCTGTTAGTTCGGCATCCTCTAGCGGAAACTCAATAATTGCCCGGATTTCACCATCTGCTGGGTCATATTCCCATTGGAGCATCTTGGTTTCCCAGGAAATGCAGAGCATGGTTTGGAGAATTTCGTTTTTGTGGGGGTGATCTTTGATTCCGGTCAGCACACGCGGCGCATAGACTTCAAAAAATTCGCCATCTTCGTCGAGCTGAATAATGATTAGCAGTTGCTCGATCGACTCGGCATAGACCCCCGTGATAATCCGGCTGGTCTCCGCATCGATTCGATATTTCCAGCCCTTTTGATCGAGATAGCCAGCAATTTGTTCTAGCGTGGCGGCCATGGTCTACACCTCTTACTGCAATCGGGCCGCGCCCGAGACCGCTGACCCTACCTGACTAGCTTACCTTACCTGACTGACTGCTTGGTCAACTTGTTCGAGCAACGCTGCTGGGGTGGTGGCGTTGTCGAATACAACATCGGCCTGCTGACACTTCTGCGCGATCGGCCATTGACTGGCAATGCGGGCTTCGGCCTGGGTCTGGGATAGCCCGTTGCGCTGCATCAACCGCTGCAATTGCTGTTCCGGGTTGCAGCGCACCACCCAAATCCGATCGACAGTGGCCGTCAAATTCGCTTCAAACAGCAACGGCACCACCCAAACGACCGGAACCTCGGGATGCTGGGCCTGATGTTGATCGCGCAGATCGGTCATCCGATCGCGTACAAAGGGATGAATCTGCTGCTCGACCCACTGGCGTGCCTCCGCATCGGCGAAAATGATTTCCCCGAGTTTAGGCCGATCAAGGCTGCCATCCGCTTGCAAAATCCCTGGATAGCGATCGGCTAACCGCTGCAAAACCGGCGAACCCACTGCCACGGCCTCCCGCGCATGGACATCCGCATCCAACACCAGCCAGCCATGCTGCTGCGCCAAATGCTCGGACACCAGCGATTTCCCCATGGCAATACCCCCGGTCAAGCCGATTACGGGGGCAACTTGTCTGGGGGTGATTTTTCTGGAGCCAACGCCGCCACTCATCGCGCTGCCTGTACCCAGGACTGCACGAGGGCGACGACTTCCCCGATCGCCACTTCCATTTTTTCGCCCGTGGCCCGCTGCACGACTTCCACTTTGCCGTCTTTCAGCGCTTTCCCGGTGACGATGCGGAAGGGAATCCCAATCAGTTCGGAATCCTTGAACTTTACCCCCGCCCGCTCATCGCGATCGTCGAGCAATGTCTCCACGCCAGCAGCATTCAGTTCGGCGTAGAGCTTTTCGGCGGCGGTCATCTGGTCAGCATCGGTGATATTCGGCGCGACGACGATCGCGTGGTAGGGCGCGATCGCCACGGGCCAGATAATCCCATTCGCATCGTAGGACTGCTCCACGGCGGATTGCGCCAACCGCGACACCCCAATCCCGTAGCAACCCATCACCATCGGCTTTTCCTCACCCTGCTCGTTGGTGAAGTTGGCTTTCATCGCCTGGGAATACTTCGTGCCGAGCTGGAAGATATGGCCAATTTCGATGCCGCGCGCGGTTTGCAGGGTTTGGGTCGGGTCGTGGGTAGCGCGATCACCGACTTGCGCTTTCCGCACATCGACGACTTGCGCGGGCTTGGCGAAATCCTGGCCCCAGTTTGCGCCGAAGACGTGATGACCCGATTCGTCTGCCCCCGTGACAAAGTTCTGTAAATCCGCAGCGGTTTGATCCAGCAACCGCAGGAATTTCGGCGCGATCGTCTTTTCGGCTTTGATATATTCGTCGGCGATCGCTGGGGAAATATACCCCAACGGCAGCGCTTTCGCCGCCCATTTCTTTTGCGCGGCTTCATCCGGCACAGTTAGGTCGATCACGGTTGCACCCCCGTAATTGCCCGCCAGCTTGGTCAATTCATTCTGGAGTTTGACATCATTTACATCCTGATCGCCCCGAATGCTGATCAAAACGAGAACGGTTTGGCCATTGTCATAGCCAACCTGATACAGCACGTTCTTAACAATGCAAGTCGGCGAACATTGGGCCAGTTTAGCCAAGGATTCGATCGTGGCGGTATTTGGGGTTGCTTTTTTCTCAAAGCTGCTAAACGGTGAAGCCACGGCATCCGCAGGCAAGGAAATTGCTTTCTCGACGTTGGCCGCGTATTTACCATCCTCGGTGTAGAGCACCTCATCTTCCCCCGCTTCCGCCAGCACCATAAACTCCTGGGAACCGGAGCCGCCGATCGCGCCGGAATCGGCATCCACCGCCCGGAACTTCAGCCCTGTGCGGGTCAACACTTTGCAGTAGGCATCGTGCATTTGGGCGTAGGTTTGTTTCAAACTTGCTTCATCCGTGTGGAAGGAATAGGCATCTTTCATAATGAACTCGCGACCGCGCATCAGGCCGAAGCGGGGCCGGATTTCGTCGCGGAATTTGCTTTGGATTTGATACAGCGTTTGGGGCAGTTGACGGTAAGAGCGAATCGATTCGCGGGCGACGACGGTGATCACTTCTTCGTGGGTCGGCCCGAGGCCCAGTTCCCGGTCGTGGCGATCGCTGAGCGAGAACATGATTTTCTCAGCTTTGGTGTAGGTGTCCCAGCGGCCTGATTCGATCCAGAGGTCACTGGGTTGTAACTGGGGCATCAGGAGTTCTTGGGAGCCGATTGCGTCCATCTCTTCACGCACAATCCGCGAGACCTTTTGCAGCACCCGCCACATCAGGGGCATATAGGTGTAGAGGCCACTGCCGATTCGGCGAATGTAGCCCGCCCGCAGGAGCAGCTGATGACTGGGAATCACGGCCTCGGCGGGAACATCGCGGAGGGTGACAAATAACATTTGAGAGAGACGCATAGCTGCTTTCGGGAGGCTTACTTCGGGGACTGTTAGCCTTCTAGTTTATCGGGTTATGGGTAATCGTGGTGTGGCGAATCGGGGTTCTTTCTGGCGATCGCACACCAACGCTGATTTGGCTGATTTGGCTTTTGGGATTGCACAGTGCCAACAAAAATGCAGGGCTGCTGTTGTTTTTCCCATTGTTGTTAGCGTTGTCGATTTGAATCATTGCACATCGCCAATCGATTGCTGGCCTGGTTGGAAATCCATGCGTAGGCCAATGGACTGAGTACCTTTGGGGGGCGATCGACGGTGCCTGACGGTGCGGTTTTTCAGAACGATCGAATCCCTCGACAAGCGAATGGCCGAATTGCCAATAAGTTTGAGATGGCTCCCGATTGGACGATTTGCACACTGCAACGCTACGCGAACGAAATTCTTGCGCCTGACCAAAGCCATAGCAAAGTGATTCGGAATATTCTCCATTGTCTTCAGCATGGAACGGTGATGGGCTGGTTGATTGACCCCGAGGAAAGCTGTGTGTTTACCTATGATGCCTCGGGGCGGGTGCAAGCCTTCGAGCTGGATCAACCGGACGCAGCGCTACCCACGGCGGAATTTGCGGCAGCGTTTAAGGTGACGGTGGGGGAATTGTTTAATTGGCTTGTGCTCTAGTCCTGTTTTGATGCGCGCTTGTTCCGCCACTGCTCCAAGGGATAGAGCATCTGGCCCAGAAACCGATCGCTGATCGGCTGGTCAATTAACCCAAAGTTACGCGGCTGTTGGTCACGCGGCAAATAATAAGTCCCAAAAATCAGATCGTAAATCGCAAAAATCCCCGCAAAGTTTTTCCCCTCGCCTGCTTTTTCAACGGTGTGATGCCAACGGTGGAATGACGGACTGGCGAATAGATAACCTGCGACACCATAATTCCAGCGCACATTCGCATGTTCCAGCGCCACATAGGCTGAGAGAAACGGCACATACATTTCCACCGCGATCGGCGAAAAGCCCAGCATCAGCACGGGAAACGCCTGACAAACCCGGCTCACCACGTCATTAATTGGATGCAATCGTACCGCTGATAGCCAATCCATCACATCGGAACTGTGGTGTACTGCATGGACATCCCAAAGATGCCGCGTGTGATGCAAACGGTGCGTCCAGTAGCCAATAAAATCCCCAATCACCACCGCAATCATCCCCTGAAGCCACAGCGGTAACTGCGCGATCGGCCCATAGCCCTGCAAAATATCGGGAATCGCTAGCGAACGGCCCATCAGCAGATAGAGCGGCAAGGCCACAACAGCGATACAGACAATGCTCAACACCTGGCTGATCATCGGCGTGACGAACCAGTACAGCGTATCGAGTCCCGAACCCTTGCGCCAGCGCGGTTGTCCCGGCACACTCGCAAAATAGCGCTCCAAGATTCGGAAAGCCCCGAATAGAAGCAGATAGAGTGTCAGCGCCCGCACAAAGCGATCAACTACCATAAACTCATTTGGGAATACACCACAATGAATTTATCGTACTACGCCCATCTACGTTCGCCGCCGATCGGCAAAGTTTCGCAATTTTGCTTTAGCTCTTCACTTTCACGGCCTTGTTTGCGCCGCGTTCCATCTCACGCATCTTCTTACCACGCCAGAGAATCCGAATCGGCGTGCCCTTGAAGCCGAGCGACTCGCGAATTTTCCGTTCAATGTAGCGGCGATAGGTGTCGCCAAACCGATCGGGACTGTTCACAAATAGCGCGATCGTCGGCGGTTGCGCCGCAACTTGGGTCCCGTAGTAAATCCGGCCTTGTTTCCCGCCTTTCATTGTGGGGGGACTGTGCCAGCTGACTGCATCTTCGAGGATTTCATTGATCACGGAAGTGCTGACGCGGCGACGGTGCTGTTCGGCAGCGGGTGCAATCATGTCAAAAATCTTCTCGACCCGCTGACCCGTTGCCGCACTGGTAAAGACCACATCCGCCCAATCCGTAAAGTGTAGCCGTGCCTGGACTTGCTTCATGTGCTCCAGGATTGTGTAGGTGTCTTTATCTTCGATCGCGTCCCACTTGTTCATGATCACGATGCAAGCCCGACCTTCTTCGAGAATGCGGCCCGCGAGCTTTTGATCTTGTTCGGTCACACCTTCGACCGCATCGAGGACCAGCAGCACCACATCGGCCCGATCGATGGCCTTAAACGCACGGTTAATCCCGAAAAATTCCGGCCCATATTCGACATATTTCTTTTTGCGAATCCCGGCGGTATCGACCAAACGATATTTCACGCCATCGCGTTCGACCAGTAAATCGATCGCGTCGCGCGTTGTCCCGGAAATCGGACTGACGATCGAGCGATTTTCCCCGGCGATCGCGTTGAGCAGGCTGGATTTGCCGACATTGGGGCGCCCGATGATGGCGACGCGGATTTCTTCTGCTTCCACTTCATCAGTTTTCTCAGGGAAGCTGGCCATCACGTCATCCAGCGCTTCGGCTAAACCGTTGCCGTGGATCCCTGATACAGCATGGGTGTCCCAGCCCAATTCGTAAAATTCGGATACCTGAGAATAGCCCTGGGTCAGGGATTCGCACTTGTTCACGGCGAGGGTGACGGGCACATGCTGACGGTGCAACCAATCGGAAATCTCCCGATCGGCTTCGGTCATGCCTTCTTGGCCATCGACAATGAACAGCACCGCGCAGGCTTCGGACAGGGCCATCATCGCCTGTTCCCGAATCAGCGGCAAAAATTCTGTCTCGTCGTCAAACACCAAGCCCCCGGTATCCACGATCATAAAGTCCCGATCGCGCCAAAATGCCGGTTTGTAGGTACGATCGCGGGTAACGCCGGGTTGATCGAAGACGATCGCCTCCTGCACCTTCGCCAAACGATTCACGATGGTCGATTTACCCACATTGGGTCGGCCAATAATTGCGACAACAGGTAACGGCATAGGTCGTTGGGGTGCAGTAAGGTGGATTAGATCCGGTCAAGCCAAACGAAAATCATACCAAACTGCCTACTGTTTCCGATAGCCCCCCCCGCTGATGATTGCTCCATGGTGATTCAAATCAACGCCCAATCCTGGCTCGCCCTCGCGATCGGCAATTCGCGCAATCATTGGGCGCGGTTTGTGAATCACCAATTGGTCGAAACCTGGCACACCCCACATTTAACCGAACCGCCCTCAACCTCCAATAGTCCAACCCCCAATTGTCCGATCGTCCTGGCTTCCGTTGTTCCGGCGCAAACCCAATTCTGGCAGGCGCTCTCGAATCCACCGCCGATTTTGCAGTTGAGTGATATTCCGATCGGTAATGTTTATCCCACCTTGGGGATCGATCGGGCTTTGGCTCTTTGGGGGGCGATCGTTACCTATGGCGCACCAGTTTTAGTCATTGATAGTGGCACCGCATTGACCCTGACCGGAGCCGATGCTGAACACAATTTATTCGGTGGTGCAATCTTTCCCGGCGTGGGGTTGTTGTATCGCACCCTGCATCGATCGACCGCAGCTTTACCTGTAATTCAAGCACCGGAATCGATGACCGATCGCTGGGCCAACGATACCCATAACGCCATTCACAGCGGCATTACCCACTTTTTAGGGGCCGGATTGGGCAATTTTATTCAGGACTGGCAGCAGCAGTTTCCGGGAAGCCCGATCGTCTTTACGGGGGGTGATGGAGAACGGCTTCAGGATTGGTATCGATTAATCAACGCTCCGATCGGCGATTCGAGCGTTGCATATTGGCCAACACGGGTTGATCCCGATCTGATTTTTCGGGGGATGCAGGCGCTGGTGTCAACCGAATCGTCGCCTGGTTGTCCCACTGCTGGGCCGAACTAAACCGCTCAAAGTGCGATCGCAGTGGCTCCGGCAACTCCGGCAAAACAAACTGGGCATCCCCCGCCGCAAACTTTCCCCAAAACTCCCGCAGGTGCGGCAACAGCTTCACTGCCTGACGCTTGGGCAATTCCCACGGTTCGTTCGTCAGCAAATGCAGCATGTAGGCTTCCGATCGCTGATTCATCAGATTGCGGGTGTAATCGATCAGATTTTCCCAGCTTGGCACCGATTCCACCCGATCGGACATCACCCGTAACGTTTGCTGCCCCCGATCGTCCGTCGCAAACTCCATCACCCGGTAGGGATGGGGATAGCTCACCAGCGATCCCGTCGTAATGTCGTGCAGCCCGTCTTGCTCGGCAATATTTTGAATATGTAAATGGCCTGTGAACACGAGCTTTACCCCTGCTGATCGCAGCAAATCACAAACCTCGTCGGCGTTCTCCAGAATGTAGCGCTTACCCAGCGGATCACTCGCCTGATCGGGCATATGTTCGATCACATTGTGATGCACCATGACGATCGTGTGGTTGTCCGTCGGCTCATCCTGTTTCGCAGTCAGGGTTTCGCGCAGCCAATCGAGTTGCGCCGCATCAATCCGGCCGACTTGATTCCCCATATCATCGAAGACATTGGAATTGAGCGCGATCAGGCGCAACCCCGGCATAATCGTCTGACTGTAATAATGCCGATCGGTCCCTGCATAGCCAAACTCTTGATACAGCCCCGGAAATTCTGTAAACCCCACCGACTGCTGATCCGGCTCCAGTATCGGCACATCATGATTCCCTGGAATCACATAGACCGGATAGGGCAACTGTCGCAACCGATCAACCACCCAATCGTGGTTTTCCGGTTCCCCATGCTGCGTCAAATCCCCCGGCAACAACAAAAAATCCAAATTCAGTTCCTCCAACCGATTGAGAATCGTCTCAAACACCGGAATCGAGACTTCCACCAAATGCAAACGATTTGGCCCGTCCCAGACCGTATGGGGCAGCGCAATGTGGAGATCGCTAATGACAGCAAAGCGGAAATTCAAGGCCATAAACGCGAGGGCAGGGGAAAACCGATCGTCCTAAAAACTAGACTTCCCAAATGTAGAGGGGAAGCCACGGAATCGACAACGCGCTAAAGACAGAGGTTAGAGTTCCCATCTCTATCTAAAGACATACGTATACCCATAGACATTCCCTCTCATGGCGGAGAATCCCCGATCGCCCCCCGCAACCCGTCCTCCTTTCCAAGGCCCGTCTCAATCCCCGCTTGTCCCCGCCCCCACAAAACGCTATAAATAAAAGCCCCACGATCTCCTCAACCCGAATCGCCATGGCCCTCCAGCGCGTCCGCGAGCATGTCAACCCCCTCGCCAAATGCTACCAAACTCCCCAGCCCGTTCCCCATTGGCCAGATATTTTCGCCGATTTCAGCCTGCCGCTGCACATCGACATCGGCTGTGCCAAAGGCCGCTTCATCCAGCAACTCGCTGGCCTTGATCCCCGATGGAACTACCTCGGTCTCGAAATCCGTGAACCATTGGTGATTGCGGGCAATGAATGGCGCGATGCACAGCAACTGGGCAACCTGCACCACCTCTTCTGCAACGCCAACAATACCCTGCGCCCGATCGTTGCCTCCCTGCCACCGAACCGACTCCAGCGCGTCTCGATCCAGTTTCCCGATCCCTGGTTCAAGCAAAAGCACCGCAAACGCCGTGTTGTGCAACTGCCATTGGTGCAGGACTTAGCCGACTTCATGCCCTCGGGGTCGCTGCTGTTTATCCAATCCGACATTCTCGATGTCGCCACGGA
The DNA here is from genome assembly GCA_046049545.1 of Cyanobacteriota bacterium. Lineage (GTDB taxonomy): Bacteria > Cyanobacteriota > Cyanobacteriia > Leptolyngbyales > Leptolyngbyaceae > Romeriopsis. Next base: position 49,867 of record JBJORF010000008.1, read on the forward strand.
AATGCGCGATCGGTTTGCCGCTAATGGCGTTTTCACCCCGCAGGCCACCGATTGGATGCCCATCAATCCGATGCCCCTGCCCACCGAGCGAGAGGTTTCCGTCCTGCAAAAGGGAGAACCCGTTTACCGCATGAGCTTTGTACGCCAGTAGCTTTTTTCAGTAACTACTTTTCAGTAACTACTTTTCAGTAACTACTGGCAATTCGCCCCACAAATCCACGCCTTCGACCACATCCGCGCCGCATATTCCTCCGCCGACAACGGCAATCCCAAATACACAGGCAACCAAAACCCAAAACCCAACCCGATCGCGACGCCCAACCCAATCACCCAAGGCCGCAGCGACACCACACTCCAAGCCCGATCGCACCACCAAGCCAAGGCCACCATGCTAAAGATCGACGCGCCCATGTAGTGATACAGAAAGATGCAGCGTGTCACCCGCATCCAGGGCAGCAGACTCCCGAGATAATTCACCAGCAGATAAGTCGCTAAGCCAAAATCGAACCCGCTCAACCCCGATCGGGCATGACCCGCAACCGCCCCCAATCGATTTTGCAGTCGTCGCCAAATATCCCCGATCGTCGTCAATAGCGTCCCGCCGATCGCGGCAGTGGCAGCCCACCACAGCGGCGGATTGCCCATTGCATGTACGGCATAGATCAGGCCATCGGGTTTGACCACTGCACCTGTGGGTAGAAGTTGTTGGGGACTAATCCCGCGTTGATAGAAATAAGCCACGGGTTGCTGCATCAACAGCCAACTCAGCCAATCCGAGCAGTAGGGATGGACTTCCTTGCCGGACTTGACGTTCTGGTGATAGGTGAGGATTTTCTCTTGCAGCCCCCAGAAGGTTTCGGTTGGGTTCAGTGCCAGGTGTGGCCCCCAAGTCCAAACGTAGAAAAACCAAGGCAGCAAACCCAGGCATAGCGCGATCGCAATCGGATTCAGCCGCCCCAGCCGCTCCAGAATCGAATCCGGATCGATCGCCGATGCTGACTCATCCCGCTCACCCGCATCCACCTCACCCGCATCCACCTCACCCCCATCCCACTGCGCCCAACGCCAAAGCTGCAACCCCCAAGCCAACCCCAAAACCCCATAGCCACCCAGCAGAAACCACAGCCCATTCCACTTCACCGAAGCCGAAGCCGCGAACCCGATTCCCGAAACACAGAGCCAAACCCACATTTGCCACCGACCAAGATGCCAAATTCGCCCCGCCGCCGATCGTGCCGCCAGCACTAATCCCAATTGCCCAATTAATCCGAAAATCACCAGGTAGACATTATTCAAGCCATAGCGGGATTCGACCAGAAACAAGCCGTCTAGGGTGATGAAACTGCCAGCGATCAGCGCGAATCGCACATTCCGACTGATTTGGCGGACTAATTCGGCGGTGACGATCGGGATCAGCGATCCGGTCAGCGCCGCACTCCAGCGATAGCTCCAGGTCGTATGAAAGCTCCCGGCCAAGTCGTTCCCGAGGGCTGGCCCAAGCTGCCACTTTTCTGCAAACCAAATCGTTGCGGCAATGATGTACTTACTCAGCGGTGGATGCCCATCGAACAGTGGCACTTGACGCAGGTATTGGTCGGCAAATTTGACGTAGTAGATCTCGTCAAAGACCAACGTATTAAACCGTTCGAGACCCCAGAAGCGTAGGGCTACAGCGAACAGCCAGATCAAACCGAGACCCAGCGGGTAAATCAGGCGCGATCGGTGGGATTGGCTTGTTGAGGATTGATCAGCATCGAAAAGCGCAGTCATAGCAACTTTAGCGGTGGGTAGTGCGTTTTCAGCGGTGGGTAGTGCGTTTGAGCAGGGTATCCCGCCAAATGGCGGAAGTCTATCCCCTCAAGAATACCGATTTCTGCCCAACTTTATTCCGGCTTGATTTGGGGTTCCGCAGTTTCGGCGATCGCGCGGGTTGGGTGGGTTCGTCAGACTGGATCAGAACGTCATTATGGGCCAAGCGCATGAACACTCGACAGCGAGAAAAAGTCTGCACACAGGTGATGTATCTTTGCTTTGCCGTTGCGGGCTTGATCCTCTACCAGGGTTGGAAAACGCCGGAGATCAACAATCAAGTGGCCTATCGGGGGTCGGGTCGAATTGAAGTAGCATCACGGCCCTAGAAAATCGTACAATTCCAGGTGATGCTTGCCCGGTCAGTGCTGATGTCTCTGGAATTTCCTGCTTTTCAATCTTGGTGGCGGTCGCGTTGGCGGCAAAAGCTGATGTCGTTGGCGGCAGTTATGCTGTTGTCCAGTACATCGCTGACAGGCTGTAGCTTGCCGGAAGTAACGGCTGAAAGTCGGCTGTTTTCCCCTGTCACACTGGAATTCGTTGACGATTATACGCTGCCCCCAACGCTGCTCAAGGATGTCCCTGTCGGTGGACTCTCCGGGCTAACCTATGATCCGAAAAGCGGCGGATTCTATGCGATTTCTGACGATCGTAGCGGCTTCTCGCCCGCGCGGTTTTACAGCATTACGCCGAAAATTGGTACCGATAAGAAGACGGGTAATCTGAAAATCAAAACCGTCGAGATCATCGCCAAAACGGCCTTGAGTAAAGAAGACGGCAAACCCTACGATCGTAACCAAATTGACCCGGAAGGCATTGCGCTCTCGCCGCGCGGCACGGTGTTCATCTCCACGGAAGGCGATGCCCGCAGCGGTTTAGCACCTGCGATCAATGAATACGATCTCACCACAGGTGCGTTGATTCAGGCGCTCCCGATTCCTGACATCTACAAGCCGAAAAAAGGCCCTAATGGTGTCCTGGAAGGGGTTCAAAATAATAAAGGGTTTGAGAGTCTGGCAATTAATACGGACGCAACGGGGGATCTGTTCCGAGTTTTTGCCGCGATCGAGCATCCGCTAGAGCAGGATCGCAATCCCCCCCCCGCCCCGCCAAAATCCCCATCTCCCGATGCGCCCCCCGAATCTCCTGTCCCCATTCCTCCTGATCGGCTCCGGATGCTGCACTACGCTGCAACCACTGGGCGTACCGATTTAGTCGGCGAATATGTCTATGAACTGGATCCGGCCCCGATCGGCACCCTTGAACATGGCCTCTCGGAAATTTTGGCATTGGATAATGCGGGGCGATTTTTGGCGTTGGAGCGATCGCTGGGCCTTGCCGGCTTCAGCGCGAAGTTGTACCAATTCACCTTTGCCGGGGCGCAGGATGTGCAGTCAATGTCCAGCCTGCGGGGATTGCCAGCGGATTGGCAAGCGATTCGCAAACGGCTCATGCTGGATTTGACGCAAATTGGTGTGAAGCTCGACAATCTTGAAGGGATGACCTTCGGCCCACGCTTACCCGATGGCTCCCAGAGCCTTTGGATCGTCAGCGACGATAACTTTGATAAAGACCAGAACACCCAATTCTTGTTGTTCCGGATCAAAGCAGGCGAAGCGGAGACTGAAGCAACTGATTCCACGGCTAGCCCAGGCAGTCCGCCGCCGACCCCAACGGTACCGGTACCCGATAAAGCACCCGATAAAGTGCTGGCACCCAATCCTGCGCCTAACCCCACTGTTCCTTCCACGCCCTAAAGCACCATGACCGATTTGATCGTATCGCCAAAGGCAAACTCAACGGCCCCTGACCTCAAAACCCTTGTCCAGTGGATGGCGGGCGAATTTAGTAATCAAGCCCAGGCGTTTGAGAATCCGCCGTTCTTTGCCCACATTCGGGTTTGTATGCGCCCGATCGATTGGGGATTTTTCGGCGGTTTTGGGATCTTCCTAGAGCAGGCCTATGACTTCGCGATCGATCAGCCCTACCGGATTCGGGTATTGCAATTTATTGAAGAAGATGGACTGATCCGTGTGCCCCACTATCGCCTCAAAGACGAAGCCGCCTTCAAGGGTTCTGCCCGCGATCGCGCCAAACTTGCGACGCTCACCCTCGCTGACCTCGAACCGATGTGCGGCTGCGGCATGGATGTGGAATGGACAGGCAGCGGCTTCAAGGGCCGCGTTGAGCCGGGCAAACAATGCCTCGTCGATCGCAAAGGGCAGATGACTTATCTAGATAATGAATTTGAAGTCCTGGACCAGGGCAAAACCCTGATGAGCCTCGATCGGGGCCGCGATCTGGAAACGGACGAACGAATTTGGGGGTCGATCGCGGGGCCATTCCACTTCACCCGCGTCCAGGATTTTGGTACCGAAGTCCCGGCTGCACAATAGAATTCGTAACCTCATCGAGTGTCTGAGCGACGTTCATTACGTTTTGCCTTGGGTATCCTGAAAGTTAATGCGCGATCGTGTAGTGCTCGATCGTGAATCAACTACTTTTAAGGATTTACTTCCCATGGGTATCGGGCTAATCATTTTTCTTCTGGCATTGGTTGGGGTCGTCGCCTTCATCTTAATCGGGGCCTATAACGATCTCGTCGCTTCGCGGAACCGCTACAAAAACGCCTATGCCCAGATCGACGTGCAATTGCAGCGGCGCTACGACCTGATTCCGAACTTGGTCGAGACCGCCAAAGGCTACATGAAGCACGAGCGCGAAACCCTCGAAGCCGTGATCGCCGCCCGCAACAATGCCTACAACGCCAGCGCCCAAGCCGCCCGCAATCCCGGCGATGCCCAAGCCATGGCCGACCTCGGCACCGCTGAAGCCGCCCTCACAGGCACCCTCAGCCGCTTCATGGCCCTCTCCGAAGCCTATCCTGACTTGAAAGCGGATTCGACGATGAACCGCGTCATGGAAGAACTCTCCTCCACGGAGAACAAAGTCGCCTTCGCCCGTCAAGCCTTCAACGATGCCGTGACGAACTACAACACCAAGCGCGAAATCTTCCCGAATAGTCTGGTAGCAGGTAGCTTTGGCCCGGCGGAACTCTTGGAAGAAGCGGCTCCCGAAGTGCGTCAAGCCCCGCGCGTCTCGTTCTAAGTCGCCTCTTTAGATTGCATCGTCCGTTCCAAATCCTAGGCATCCATGAACTTCTTCGAGCATCAAGATCAAGCCCGTCGCCAAACAAAAAAGCTGATGGCCCTGTTTGTCGCCTCGATCGGCACGTTGGTAATCGGCGTTTATGGTGTGGCGATGTTGACTTTGGTGAATACAGCGCCGTCATTGCTCCGCAGTAGTGCTTGCCGTCGGGCGGGCTATTACACCGCGAAACAGGTGGCCCGCTGTAAGTCGGTTAATTGGGTTCAGCCGCAGATCTTTCTGGGGATTGCAGGGGTGACGATCACGATCATCCTGCTCGCCAGCCTGTACAAGATCAACCAGCTCAAGGCAGGTGGTAACGTCGTCGCCGAGTCCATGGGTGGGCGGCTGGTTGATGCCAATACCCGTGATGAGGCCGAACGCACCCTGCTGAATGTGGTTGAAGAAATGGCGATCGCTGCGGGAACTCCGGTGCCAGCGGTCTACCTGCTCGATCACGAAATGGGCATCAATGCCTTCGCCGCTGGATTTACCCCGAACGATGCTGTGATCGGCGTGACGCGGGGCAGCTTGGCGCAATTTACTCGCGATGAATTGCAGGGCGTGATCGGTCACGAGTTTAGCCACATTCTCAACGGCGACATGCGGATGAACATCACGCTCATGGGTTGGCTCCATGGGATCCTCTGCATTTATCTGATCGGTCGTGGTTGCCTAGAGGTGGGCCGGGGCGATCGGGATGGCAATGTATTCGCCTACTTCGGCATTGGGTTGATCGTCCTAGGCAGTTCGGGACTCTTCTTCGGGCGACTGATGCAAAGCGCGATTTCTCGCCAACGCGAATACCTCGCCGATGCTTCCGCCGTGCAATTCACCCGCAATCCCGACGGCATCGCCACCGCCCTGGAAAAAGTCGGCGGCATCGGTTCGCGGGTCGAAGCCTCAGCGGCCCAAGGTGCAAGCCATATGTTCTTTGGCAATGTCTTGAGTTCCTGGTGGTCGGGGGAAATGTTTGCCACGCATCCGCCGATCGCCGATCGGGTCGCCCGCGTCAAAGGCTTGCGCCCTGGGGATTATGCCGGATCGGTCGATCGGGCCGCAGCGACTTCCAGTTCATTCAGCAACAGCAATCCTTTCGCTGCGAATGTGACGGGGTTTACTTCCAGCTCGGCACCGACCCAGTCAGCTTGGACATCGGCATCACTGCCTGAAGCCGTCATCAGCACCACACCAGAGCAAGTCATCACCCAAATCGGCACCGTCGATCCTGGCCATTACGACTACGCCAAGGGCTTACTGGCCCAGATTCCGAGTGATTTACGATCGACCCTCCGCGATCCCCACCAAGCCCCGCGCCTGATCTATGCCCTGATGCTCGATCGGGAAAATCCCTTCACCGCCCAAGCCCAAACCGACTATCTGCGCCAAATCGAAGATGCCGCAGGCGTTGAGCAAGTGCTGCAATTCCAGACCCAACTCAATCGCCTCGATCGACGCGTAGACCTACCACTCGTCGATCTCGCCATCGCCGCCCTGCGACAAAAACCGCCCCAGGACTGCCAGCGCATTCTGAAAGCCGTCCATGAACTGGCCAAAGTCGATGGCCAATGGAGCCTCGCCGAGTTTGTCACCTGCCTTGTCCTCCAGCATCGTCTCCAGCCCCACATCACCCAAAGCGCCACACCCCCCGCGATCGCCTACAAAGACATCGCCCCCGTTTGGGACAACTGCCTCCAACTGATCAGCGCCCTCGCCAAAGTCGGTAACCCTGACCCGAAAAACGCCGAATTCGCCTTCCGATCGGGCCTCGCTCGCCTCCCCGGAGCGACGCAAAATCCCATCCCCGCTGCGCTTCCCACCTGCAACCTGCTCGAACTGCGCCAAACCCTCGACAAACTCCGCCTCGTCAGCCCCAAACTCAAACAGGGCATCGTCGATGCCTGCTCCCAAACCGTTCTGATCGACCAACAAGTCACCGCCAAAGAGGCCGACCTGCTGCGCGCGATCGTGATCCTACTGGACTGCCCCATTCCCCCCTTCCTCGACCACGCCAAAATCCCCAACCCACCTCAAAAACAATCCATCTCGGGTTAGATGACAAAACCTTTAATTCATCGATCGTTTAACTTGCCTTAACCCAAAGCCAATCAGCATCGGGAAAAGCTCGAATCTTGTCGCCAAGCGGAGGCCAAAACCTGGTAGATTTGGCAACGAATACCGCAGCACAGAAATTTCCCGATTATTCCCATGAGAGTCCTTGTTATTGGTGGCGATGGTTATTGTGGTTGGGCGACGGCGCTCTATCTGTCGAATCGGGGCCATGAAGTGGCTATCCTCGACAGTTTGGTGCGGCGGCATTGGGATGCCCAGCTTCAGATCGGCACCCTCACCCCGATCGCCCCGATCCAGCAGCGATTACAGCGGTGGCAAGACCTCACTGGGAAAAAAATCGACCTGTTCGTGGGTGACATCTGTGACTACAGCTTTTTGATCAACTCAATGCGGCAGTTCAAGCCGGATGCGATCGTCCACTTCGGCGAACAGCGATCGGCCCCCTTCTCGATGATCGATCGTGAGCATGCCGTCCTGACCCAAAGCAACAACGTCATCGGCAACCTCAACATCCTCTACGCGATCAAAGAGGAATTTCCTGACTGCCACCTGGTCAAACTCGGCACCATGGGCGAATATGGCACCCCGAACATCGACATCGAAGAAGGCTACATCACGATCGAGCACAACGGTCGCAAAGACACCCTCCCCTACCCCAAACAGCCCGGCTCCTTCTACCACCTCTCCAAAGTTCACGATACCCACAACATCCACTTCGCCTGCCGCGTCTGGGGTTTGCGGGCCACGGATTTGAACCAAGGCATCGTCTACGGTGTCTTGACCGAAGAAACGGGCATGGACGAACTGCTAATCAACCGACTCGACTACGACGGCATCTTCGGCACCGCCCTGAACCGTTTCTGCATCCAAGCCGCGATCGGGCATCCTCTCACCGTCTATGGCAAAGGCACCCAAACCCGTGCCCTGCTGGATATTCGCGACACCATCCGCTGCGTTGAGATTGCGATTAATAGTCCCGCCGATCGGGGCGAATTCCGGGTCTTCAACCAATTCACCGAGCAGTTCAGCATCAACGACCTCGCCCACAAAGTCCAAGAAGCCGGAACCGCGATCGGCCTCAAAGTCGAAGTCAACGAAATCGAGAACCCCCGCGTCGAACTGGAAGAGCATTACTTCAACGCGAAAAACACCAAGCTGATCGATCTGGGTTTACAGCCCCATTATTTATCGGATTCGCTGTTGGATTCATTGCTCAATTTCGCGACCAAGTACAAGGATCGCGTGGACATGAACGAAATCTTGCCCAAGGTGAAATGGAAATAACCCACCCCGTAGGGGCGCGCATCCCGCGCCCACCGACCCATCCCGCACCCACCCGCACCGCCACCCACCAAAATGGCCGATCGCGGGTTGAATTGCCCGATCGATCACCCCTGGTCGATCGGGGGTCATTGCGATAGATTAAGGGCGCGGAAAGCGCGCCCCTACGGATACAACCTATGCGAATCGCTCTCTTCACCGAAACCTACCTCCCCAAAATCGACGGCATCGTTACCCGCCTCAAACACACCGTCACCCACCTCCACCGCCAAGGCCACACCGTCCAAGTCTTCTGCCCCGACTACGGCCTCACCGAATATAACAACGTCCCGATCGTCGGCATCCCCGGCTTCCCCCTCCCTCTCTACCCCGAACTCAAACTCGCCCTTCCCCGGCCCGCGATCGGCAAAGCCCTCAAAGCCTTCAACCCCGATCTGATCCATGTGGTAAACCCCGCCGTCATCGGCCTCGCCGGGGTCCACTACGCCCGTAAGTGGCAGCTCCCCCTCCTCGCCTCCTATCACACCCACCTCCCCTCCTACCTCAAGCACTACAAACTCGCCGCCCTCGAACCGCTCCTCTGGAACCTCCTCAAAACCGTCCACAACCAAGCCCAACTCAATCTCTGCACCTCCACCGCCATGGTCGAAACCCTCACCGCCAAGGGCATCGATCGCACCGACCTCTGGCAGCGCGGTGTGGACACCGAAACCTTCCGCCCGGAACTGGCCAGCGCGGAAATGCGCGATCGGCTCTCCCAAGGCCATCCCGAAGCCCCCCTACTGCTCTACGTCGGTCGCCTCTCCGCCGAAAAAGAAGTCGACCGGATCAAAGCCGTCCTCACTGCCATCCCCAACGCCCGCCTCGCCCTCATCGGCAACGGCCCCGCCCGCACCCAGCTCGAACAACACTTCGCCGATACCAACACCCACTTCGTCGGCTACCTCCAAGGCGAAGAACTCGGCAGCGCCTACGCTAGCGTCGATGCCTTCATCTTCCCCTCCCGCACCGAAACCCTCGGTCTTGTCCTCCTCGAAGCCATGGCCGCTGGCTGTCCCGTCATCGCTGCCAACGCGGGCGGTATCCCCGACATCGTCACCCACGGCGAAAACGGCTTCCTCTTCAATCCCACCGATCCCAACGGTGCTATCACCGCCACCCAAGCCTTATTTGCTGACCCCGAGGCCCGATCGCACCTCCGCACTAACGCCCGTGCCGAAGCCGATCGTTGGAGCTGGGCCGCCGCCACCCAGCAACTGACCGGGTTTTATCAACAGCTTACTGGGGAAAACCCAACTGGAACTTAGCTTTACGCATTCGTCGGCACCATCAACCCGCGTCGAATCGCCTCAACCAACGCATCCGTCCGCCACAGCCAAGCCTCACTATAAGCCTGCAATAATTCCCCCAGTTCCGTTGGCTCATTATCCGTCAGCGTTCCGGCACGCTGCTTCGCCGACAGCAATGCCAACCGCGCCGTCTGCGCTGCGGGCAACTTCGCATTCGCCAACTCAAGAATCGCCCGATCGGAGAGTTGAGCAACGGGCAGCAATGGGTCAATCATAGGAAAAATTCGCTGGAAAATTACACTGCGGGAACATGGGCAGAACTACCGCTGTCGCTTCTCCGTCAACTCACTCAACCCCTCACCCAACAGCGACAACCCCACCACCATTACCGTCATCGCTAACCCCGGAAACAGCGCCGTCCACCACACGCCCCCTGTCGCCAACGCATCCAACGCCTGCCGCAAATCCTGTCCCCACTCCGCCACCTCATCCGGCAACCCCAACCCCAAAAAGCCTAATCCCCCTAACGTCAGCACCGCATCCGCCGCATTCAACGTCAAAATCACCGGCACACTCTGAATCACATTCTGCGCCAGATACCGCCACAGCACCCGCCAAGTCGAAGCCCCCATCGCCTGCGCCGCCTCAACAAACACCTCCGTCTTCACACTGATCGTTTGGTTTCGCACCACCCGAAAATACTGCGGAATATAAGCAATACTCAACGCCAGCGCCGCATTCAGCACCCCTCGGCCCACCACAAACGCCAACGTCACCGACAGCAGCAGCCCCGGCAGTGTGTAGATCGTATCCATCATGAACAGCAGCACCCGATCGAGATTCCCGCCCAGATAGCCACTCACCATCCCCAGCGGCACCCCGATCGCCAAACTCAACACCGTCGCCAGCAGCACCACCTGCACCGCCGCCTGCGACCCAAACACCGTCCGACTGAACACGTCATACCCCAACCGCGTCGTCCCAAACCAATGCCCCCCCGAAGGCGGCTGATGCGGCGGATTACTCAAAAACTCACTCGGGTTCTGCAACAGCCCGATCGCCTGAAACAACGGCGCAATCACCGCCAACCCGACAAATCCCAGCGTCATCCAAGCCCCCAGCCAGGTCAGCTTCTGGGAGAGGGAAGGCCGATCGGGCCGCTTCAGCAGTCCAAGCAAGGGGTTCAACACACGGGATGCAGCCATAGGGAGAGTCCAGTCACAGCAAGAATCTAGCAACCACCATACCGAAACCCGCGATCGACAGCAACGGCCGGACGGAACACAGCCTCAAGGAATTCATCCCAAAGATCACGCCGCGTATAAAATGAACAAAACCAATCGCCATAGCCGATGACCTAGCGCGATCGGTTCTATTCCAGGTACCGTATTCTTCCAGAAACAGCCTGCACGATACGGTAATTGTGACCCTATAGCTGGGCATATTCACTGCGTAAGTCATATTTGTACCCCCTTAACCTGAGGAAATTGCCCAGATGAGCAGTCTCATTGAGAATAAACTGGAACAACTGCGACAGCATTTCAATGCGGCACCATATTTAAATTTCCCCATTGAAAAAGTTCCCGAGCACCCTAAAGAACTCTGTCCTTATGATATTACAACCGCATTCTATCGCCGAGATCGGCGCGTGATAGACACTCAGGATCGGATCATTCTTGATGCTGGATGCGGGACAGGTTATAAATCTTTGGCTTTAGCCAAGGCCAATCCTGGGGCAAAAATTGTTGGTGTTGATCTTTCGGACACATCTGTTGAGATGTCTCGGCAAAGGCTGAATTATCAGCAAATTGAGAATTGTGAGTTTCATGCAATGCCACTTGAACGGATTGCGGAACTGGGGATCAAGTTCGACTATATCAACTGCGATGAGGTTCTATATCTTGTGCCTGATCCGATCGCGGGATTGCGAGCCATGCAATCTGTGCTGAAGCCGGATGGGATAATCCGAGTGAACTATCACAGTGAATATGGCCGCCGCCTGTTTCGATCAGCCCAAAATTTATTTGCGAAGTTGGGCTGTATGCAAGGAACGCCGAACACTGACGAAATTGCATTGGTGCGTCAAACAATGGAAGCCATGCATCATGATGTGACTTTGAAATTAATTTGGTCACGGAGCTGCCTAGAAGATGATGAAACGATTCTGGCAAACTTTTTGCTTCAGAATGATAAAAGCTGGTCAGTCGAAGAGTTTCTGGCCAGCTTACACAGTGCTAACCTCAGCTTTTACAGCATGGTCGAGTGGTGGGAATGGGAGTTACTGGGTTTATTTGATATTGACGAACTACCGTTTGAAGCGATTATGCAGATCGCAGAGCTCTCCCAAGAAGACCATCTAATTCTTTGTGAATCCACACATTGGCAACGACGACTGTTGGATCTGTGGTGCGGTCATCCTCAGGACCATGTATCAAGCTCACCTGCTGAAGACTGGTCTAAGTCAGTCCTATTTTCTTCAATGATCCATTTTCACCCGCGTTTGCGCTGCGATCCAATATTTCAGGATGACTTACGGGACTGTGCTGTAACCGGAAAGATGCTCGACCTCAGCTTCTATTTGCGTCCCAACCAGATCAAGCCTGAAGCCGTCTTAATCGATAGCATGACTGCTAGTATTTTCCTGCCACTGTTAGAACGTGCTCATCAGGTTCAAGACTTGGTGCATCGCTGGACACATCTGCGGCCGATCAATCCAGTCACCATGGAGCCCAGCACGCCGGAAGATGCCTTCGAGGCACTACAGCAGATTGTGATGCATCTCGAAAACCTCGGCTACATAATGCTTGAGGACACTCTATCGACAAACCCGAAAACTTTTTTGGGATGAGGTGATAGGAAAAATGTCAGGAGTGGGCAGGTTATAGATAGGAGTTTGAAGTCCAACAAATCTGCACCTTAAGGAGATACGTCTCAATGAAATCTGATCTGCAAGTGAAGTTTCTCAGCTACATGACTAGCCGCAAGAAGGGCGAAGGTTTCACCCTGATCGAATTGTTGGTTGTCATCATCATTATCGGTATTTTGGCGGCGATTGCACTGCCTTCCTTCCTGAACCAAGCGAACAAAGCAAAGCAATCCGAAGCAAAGAACTACGTCGGCACCTTGGTGCGGACTCAGCAGGCTTTCTACTTGGAAAAATCTGGGTTTGCGACTTCGTTTGAACAGTTGGCAAAGCCCGTGCCTAGCGATACTACTAACTATGGCTACACCATCACTGGTGGTGGTTCTAACGCAACTAGCGTGAGTGTTTTAGGTACTTCCAAGAAAGTTGCTCTCAAAGGCTATGGCGGTGCTACTGTTGTGACCCAAAGCGGTAGTGCTAGTGAAGCGAACTCTGTGGGCGGTGTTTGCGAAGCAAACGTTGCTGGTACTGGCGCTCCTCCCACACCGACATTCAATGCTTCTGGCACAGCGGATTGTGGTACTAACGGTACTTCCTTGGGGACATAATCTCACTTAGCCTCTGTTTAAGTCTTTTAAGTATGGACAGCAACTTCGGTGGCTGTCCATTTTTGCAGCAATCTAGTAGATTGCAACCCAGTAGGGATTGGAACCAAGTAGACAATGTTTCAGAACATGATTTCGTTGGCATACTAAGGAAGGCATATGTTTTCCTTAGTATGTCTTCCTTATGATTGCTGCACTATGTCAGAGAACGCCCCCGTGTTGGAAAATATGTCACCCCAAATACTCCCCATATCGATGCAAACAATGTTGCATCAGGGGCAATTCCAAGCAGCCATTACACAGTATGAATTGAACCTTGCCAACGGTGCTGAGGACATTGCACAACAAGCACGGTGGCTCTATGGTCTAGCACTTTTGCTGAATGGGCAAGAAGAAGACGCTCAGATGACCTGGATGATGGCGATGATGGATGGTGATGAAGCAACCGTTACAACTTGGCTGACTGATTTAGGCAATATACTAGAACAGAACGCAACATTTCAGTTTGAGCAAGGTGATGTTCATCAGGCCAGCCGAATTCGCTATCACTTGCGCGAGATTCTGCCCCAGAACTCCAGTAATTTACTGCAAATCATCAAGCTAGAATTGCTAAAAGGTGAATTAACCCTGGAACAATTTGCTGAATTTGATATTGTTGAATTATTGACTGAACCGGATGCTAAACCAGCATTTGCAGAGCAGTCAGAGTTACTACTTGAGGTCCTTGACTTATACTTGGATAAAGCCTTTGTGGACGAAGTTACAGTCAGCTTCGTCACCGCCGTGCAGCCCCATATATCACCCCAGAAGTTTATTCGAGCAGCTTTTGCTGGGGCAATTAAAATCGGTCATTTTCGGCATATTCCCCAGTTGGCTATTCCGCTTTTGGACCTTTGTGCTAATTTAGAACCCAATGATATTGAGATTCTCATTCAACTCGCAGAAATGCTAATTCCCGTCCGTTCCTATAAAAGAGCGATGGAAGTTGGTAATAAGCTCCTAGTGAATACCAGAAGTCCGATAAATCAGGTAATCGGCAGCTATTATATACTTAAATCATGCCTCAATGAAGGTAAAGACCGATCGGCAATTCTCCAGTATGCGTCTAACCATGAATCTTATTTGGCTCAATTTATTGAACAGCGACCGTCAATCACCTATGCAGAAGCCCGTCATATTATCGCTTCTGTCCACTTACTAACTTACGTTAATGATAATCCAATAGTTCATCGAACGCTTCAGAACCAAATTTTGTCGATTGTTCAAGCGGCTATTCAAGATCATTGGTATGATGAGTGTCAGAATTTTCAGGCAAATCACAAGCAACGAATTGACGCAACTCAGAATAGTGCTTTAGTACTTGATCGCCCTCTACGTATTGGATATATCTGTAGTTGCTTTTACAGCCATTCTGTTGGCTGGCTAGCTCGAACGTTGATGTTTTATCACGACGAGCAAAATTTTGAGATTTATGTTTATGGTGTAAATATTCCGCCGGATGACCATCCGGTCAAACGCTTTTATCGTCAAGTCGCTCATCAATATCGCTCCTGTGGTTTTGATACTGGCGCGATCGCCGAACAAATTCTTCAAGATCAGATCGATATATTAATCGATCTTGATAGCATTACGCGTGATACGGTTTGTACAGTAATGGCGATGAAACCAGCACCTATTCAAGCGACTTGGTTGGGATGGGACGCAATCGGTATGAATGCGATTGATTATTACATTGCGGATAACTACTCACTGCCTGAGCAAGCGCAGGACTACTATACCGAGAAGATCTGGCGTTTGCCGCATGCTTTTCTTGCGGTTGATGGATTTGAAGTTGGGATTCCTACCGTTCGACGAAGTGAGTTAAATATCCCTGAGGATGCTGTTGTTTTTCTCAATCCTCAGCGGGGTTATAAGCTATCGCCAGAGGTGCTGAGTTATCAATTGGAAATTCTGAAATCAACGCCCAATAGCTATCTTTTACTCAAAGGTGTATTCGATTATGATTCCCTAGAGGCTTTGGTCGGTGAAGCAGCTAGGACAATTGGTGTATCACTTGATCGACTTCGCCCCGTGCCCTACACTACAGCAGAAGAAATGCACCGAGCCAACTTAGCAATCGCCGACGTCATTCTCGATACTTTTCCTTATAATGGCGCAACAACGACAACCGAAGCGCTATGGATGGAAATCCCGATCGTCACCCTAGTTGGCCAGCAGTTCTCTGCCCGCAATAGCTACGCTCTTATGCGAAGCGCTGGAATCACCGAAGGCATTAGCTGGACACCGGAGGAATATATTGAGTGGGGTATTCGAATGGGAACCGATGCTGAACTGCGCCAGCAAGTTTCATGGAAACTGCGCCAGGGCAAGCGTTCTGCGCCACTCTGGAACGGAAAAGCCTTTGCCCAGGAAATGGAAGCCGCATACGTTCAAATGTATCAAAATTATGTTGCTAGTATCCAGGATCAGGCTAAAGCCTAGATATGCCAGTGGATAACGCGCTGTCACCAATTCCGTATTTCTGGGTAAACTAAGGGGGCCATGCAACATCTGCAAGATCATCCCCCACGTCAATCTACCTGCACTATGACCACGCACTGCAAAATCTGTAACGCTGAATCTCACCCCTTTGGCAATGCCCAGATGCTCAATAAGTATGATGTCGCATACTTTCGGTGCAGTGAATGTGGGTTTGTACAAACTGAACAGCCATACTGGCTGGATGAAGCCTATTCCAGCGCGATCGCGAATCTCGACGTGGGTATTGTCACCCGCAACTTGGGTCTGCATGATCGTGTTCAGTCTGTGATCAGCCACTATTTCAATCCCGATGCTGCTTATCTCGATTATGGTGGGGGTTGCGGGCTGTTTGTGCGACTCATGCGCGATGCTGGGTTTGACTTTTATTGGTATGACAAGTTTTGTGAGAATGTTTTAGCCCAGGGGTTTGCCGGTGAGCTGCAAGCAAAAAAATATGAACTAGTAACGGCATTCGAACTGTTTGAACATTTAGTTGATCCGCTGTCTGAGATTAAGCAATTGATTGAACTTGGTGGTAGTCTCTTATTCAGCACTGAATTATTGCCAGACAATGCGCCTAAGCCGAATGAGTGGTGGTATTATGTTCCCGCAACAGGGCAGCATATTTCGATTTATACCCTTGCTGCACTTGAACGGTTTGCCGAACAGCTAGGCTGTAACCTTTACTCTGACGGTCGGTCATTGCACCTATTCAGTCGCAGAGAGTTTCCAAAAGATATTTTATTGACGACTCATCAGCCGCTTACCCGTCGCCCATCGCTCATCACACAAGATTTTCAGCGGGTTAGCAACTTAAGTAATCAAATCGATTCCATTGATGATCCAGATGAGATCGCTGGAGAAATGGTTGCTGAAGAAATTCCTAAAGATATTCAGAAATCCAAAATTGTTATTGATGGCGTGTTTTTTCAACTTTACCGCACGGGAATTGCGCGGGTCTGGAACTCTCTGTTAGAGCAGTGGGCGAATGATGATTTTCGTGCGAATATTATAATTCTCGATCGTGAACAGACAGCACCGAGAATTGCAGGAATTGATTATCGACTCATTCCAAAATTCAGCTATGAAGCCATTGAGGCTGATCAAGCGATGTTGCAAGAAATCTGTGACGCCGAAAACGCTGATCTATTCATCTCAACCTATTACACAACACCAATTACGACACCCAGTATCTTCATGGGATATGACATGATCCCAGAGGTGCTTGGGGCTGATTTGACCAACCCCATGTGGCAGAGCAAGCATCATGCCATTAAGCACGCGATCGGCTACATTACCATCTCAGAACATACAGCTCACGATCTCAAGCGCTTCTTCCCCGAGCTTGATGCACAAAGAGTGATCCCTGCGCTCTGTGGTGTAGCCGAATATTTTTATCCGCCAAGCCAGTATGAATTGCTACGGTTCCGCGATCGCTACAACCTCCAGAAACCCTATTTTATTGTTTCGGGGCCTAGCTTTGGCTACAAGAACATGGGACTTTTCCTCGAAGGTCTTGCCCAACTTCACAGTCGGTATGGATTTGAGGTGGTTTGTACAGGAAGCAGTGGTCTCGAATTCAGTTCACAAGCTAGGAAAGTTCTGCCTGATGTGGTGTTTCATTCACTGTTTCTTGAAGATGATGAACTTCGTTGTGCCTACGGCGGGGCGATCGCGCTAGTTTATCCTTCTAAATATGAAGGCTTTGGATTGCCTGTGGTCGAGGCAATGAAGTGTGGTTGTCCCGTGATTACCTGTGCAAATGCCTCGATTCCTGAAGTCGGAGGCAATGCTGTGATGTATATTCCCGATGATGACACCACCCTCATGGCAAATGCCTTGCTGGAAGTCCAAAAACCCAATGTGCGTCAGGCCATGATTGCGCAGGGATGTGAGCAAGCAAAACAATTCAATTGGGCGACCATGGCCGAACAAGTCAAGGCCGTTCTGTTGGAATACTCGGCTCCGCATTATGGAAAAAGCCAATCTAATCTTCAATGCATCTGGGTCAATATCGATTGGGCAGAGGGCGAAGAGGCCGTTCAACATCATTTCATACATCTGTTCCAGGCGCTCCTTAGCAGTCCCGAGGCCGAACAGTATGAATTATTGATTGATGCCACAACAGTAGAATCATCAACAGCGGATGAATACGTTATGGGTGCCCTGATGCAGTTATTAATGAGTGATTTTGAAGCACTGACAGAACCAGCACTTAACTTCGTAACCTCAGTGAAGGATAAACAAGCGATTTTGCATAATGATGCAATCTCTAAAATTGACCTCGCCAGCCGCCAAACCTACCAGGACATTTTCACTGCGACAAATGATCCAAATGACTCTATCCTAGGATTAGATTTGGCCACAGCCAATTAAGATGCCACTCCTCCAAATACCACAATCCATCGTAGAGGCGTTCCGACGAGGCGACTACGCAGCCGCTTTGATTGTTTGTGAACAGGCGATCGTGCAATTCCCTGACGATCGGCAACTCTACTGGTACTACGGCCTCGCGTTGCTCCTCAACGGAGACCCAGAAGAAGCTGAAGCAACTTGGTGGATGGTGCTGGCCGATGCCGGTGATGCAGCGGAAGCCTGGACATCCGAATTATCCAGCATTTTGAGTCAAGTCGCGATCGATCAAGTTCAGACGAACCGCCTGGATAAAGCTCATGTAATTCGTGAGGCAATCGCCGCAATCGATCCGGATAATTGCGAAAATCTTTTATACCTTCTCGATCTTTCAATTCAGCGCCAAATTCTCGATGCTGAACAGATTGAGCAATGGGCGATCATCCCCAGTTTTAGAGCTATTTCGACCCAGAAACAACTCAACTCCGATTTGATTTTGGGGGTGTTAGAAACGTATTTAGCCAATCCGCTAATTCATCCGATCACGATCGATTTGGCCGATGCGCTACTGCATCTAGTTCAAAATCAATCACCCCAAAGTCTCACGTTTGCCATCGATCGACTACTTGAACACAGCTATAAAATCGCCCATTTACGGAATTACCCAAAGCTGAGTTTTGACCTCGGTGAAGTTGCTGTCCGCTATGCACCAGAGCATTTTGAACTCTGGTTAGCTCAGGCAGACTTTGCTATGCAGGATCATGTCTTTGATATCGCAATCGCGGCGGCTAAGGAAGCGAGCCGCTTGGCTTCCAGCCCAATTGACCAAATTGCCGCAAACCGCGCCTGTTTGCAAGCCGCACTGTCAAGTGGACAGCAAGATACCGCCCTGGCCGAATTAGTCCAGGCACATCACAGCGCAATCGCCGAACTGTTGAGGCAAGCCCCCACCCTCGATCGCGATCAGAGCTATCGACTCAGGGGTAGCATTATCCATTTGCCCTATATCGCCGATCGTCCCAGCACCAACCGCGAACTCCAAAATCAAGTGGTGCAATATTGCGAACAGCAATTACAGCAGCTCTATCCTGATTTAGTCCAGCAGCATTTAGCTGGACATAACCATAAGTGTGAACAGAAATGGGTTCCCGATCGACGATTAAAAGTCGGCTATATTTGCCGCTATTTCCAGCGCCATTCCGTCGGCTGGTTAGCTCAAGCCCTACTGCAACAGCATGATCCAGAAAATATTGAACTCTATATCTATTTACTCAACCCGCAGGCAAATCCTGATTCAGTCCAACAGCAATATCTCCAAATCCCGGCACAGATTCGCGGTTGTCCCATGGATACGATCGCCACCGTCACCCAAATCCACCAAGATGATCTCGATATCTTAGTCGAACTCGATAGCCTCACCTGTCAAGTCACCTGCGAAATCATGGCCCTGAAGCCAGCACCGATCCAAGTCAGCTGGCTCGGCTGGGATGCGACAGGAATGCAGTCGATCGACTATTTCATCGCTGACCCCTACGTTTTACCCGAATCCGCTCAAGCCGACTATCCCGAATACATTATCCGCCTCCCACAAACCTACATTGCCGTTGATGGATTTGAGGTCGGTCAGCCGTCAGTCACCAGGCAAAGTCTCAACCTGCCGGAAACTGCTGTCTTATTCATGTCTGCACAGCGGGGCTATAAGCGCCATCCTGCAATGATGCAATTGCAGATGCAAATTCTTCAGCAGGTTCCAGATAGTTATCTATTAATTAAAGGACTGGCTGATCAGGCAGTGGTGAAAACGGCTTTTGGGGATCTTGCTCAGCAAATGAATGTTGACCCCGATCGGATTATCTTCCTCGATTTAGTTGAATCGGAAGAAATCCACCGGGCTAACCTGGCGATCGCCGATGTCATCCTCGACACCTACCCCTATAATGGCGCAACCACCACCCTGGAAGCACTTTGGATGGAAAAGCCGTTAGTTACTAGAGTGGGCGAACAATTTGCTGCGCGTAACAGCTACACCATGCTGAAAAATGTCGGTGTCGAGGCAGGAATTGCCTGGACAGATGCAGAATACGTTGAATGGGGTGTGAAATTAGGGCGCGATCGTACCCTCCGCCAGCAAATCATGGCGCAACTCAAAGCCGCCAAACAAACGGCCCCACTCTGGGATGCCGCAAAATTTGCTCGATCGATGGAAGCGGCTTATCAGCAAATGTGGCAGAAATTCAAAGCAGTCGATTAATCCCCCGATCGGCTAAACTGCGCCACTCCCGAGAACCCCAGGCCGATTGCAATTCCCAGCAACAACCCCGATAAATGCCCCGCCCGACTGACATTTGCCACCATCTGATCGGAAATAATTTGAAATACCGTAATAATTGCAAACATCTTTAGACGCTGGGCGGCAACGGCTTCTTTGAATTTCAGCCAACGGATGCAGAAAATCCCGCCAATCACACCGAGCAGTCCCATAATTGCACCCGATGCACCGACCACTGAAGGCTCGTTGATCAAACCCAGATTATTCAAGACCGTCACGCAGGCCATCGAGCCAATTCCCGTCGCCAGATAGGCGATCGCGTAGCGCATCTTTCCCAGCATGGGTTCAACAATTCCACCCAGCACATACAGCCCGATCATATTGCTGAATAGATGAAACCAGCCCGCATGGAGAAACGCCGCTGTGACTAGCCGCCAGGCTTCACCGCGATAGACTCGATCGGGATACAAAATTCCCAGTTCGTACAGATTAATAATGGGTTCAGCAATTCCAGTCATGATTGAATTGGAGTCACCGTGTTCGTTTGTAAAATCAATCACATTTGCACCGATCGCCAGTCCCGCGATCGCCAACGTGAAAAATGCTGTGATCGCGACGTTAATCACGATGAGCCGCATGGTCACAGGGATCTGTTTCAAGTTTGGGCGTACATTCGGCGCGGCAGGCTGTGATTCTTGCATCATCTGACCTTGCAGACGAATCAGATAATTCAGCGCGGCGGGGGTGAGTTTTTCCGTGGATTTGCGTGCTGTGCGTTGGAGGCGGGCGTTGATTGCTGATTGCAGATCAGCCGTGCCTGATTGTTGCAATGCCTGGAGCTGTCGCTTCGCCTGTCGCCGATCGCCGCTGTTCCACTGGGCCGTTGCCTGCCAAAAAGTCTGGGTATCGTTGGGAAGATGGCGCATTTGCTGCTGAAGTAGCCAAGCGAGGCTTTCGCGTTGACCACAAAAGGCAAAGGCGTATAGTCGCGCTGTGTTGATAAAAGTGGGATTACCGGCTTTTTGCAGCAGCAGTTCAGCTTTTTGGAGTGCGCCGACCAGTTCGTTCAGCTTGCCAGTTTCTCCCAGCGATCGCAGATACATAAGTTGCACATTCGGATCTTGGTGCGCTGGTGCATTCACCGGCTGCTGCTGCAACCAAGTCACAAAGCTGGACCACTGTCCGTTCAAGCGATGGAGCATGATGATCGCGAGGCGCTCGATCGGACTTTTATCCGTCGCATATTGCTGAAAAATACGCTGCGCTAAGGTTGCCTGTCCCACCTGCACCAACCCCAGTGCCCGCAGCAATTCAGGATAATGCCACCAGCCATCCCACGGATGCAGATAGCGAATCATCGTCATTAACTTTGCCGCAGCATCAAACTTTTCTTGGCTTACCTGCCGCTCCACCTGTAAAAAGCCCTGCATCGGCAGCACCAAACCGAACGCCCAAAGCAAACTGGCGATCGTCAGGAAACCCGACAGCGGCGCAATCCCCCAACCGATCGCCAAACAAAATAGGATTGCTACTGAAACGATCTGCCAGCCATGGTTTTGGCGCGCTTGGATGAGCACGATTAGGGCCGAAAAACCGCTTAGAATTGGGATTAGCTCAATGCCCATGGTTACTTCCATATGTCGCGGTGCGTTTTGCTGACGCAGAAATTCACCCTACGGGATCCGCCGACGTAGGATGCGTTTCTGTGAAGCAAAACGCACCGCACCCATCATCATCACTCGCAACTACCAGCAATCACCCCATTGTAGTTACTTCATCGTCAGCATGCTATCGAGATCTTCCATATCCCAAGGACTCGACAGCACTTTTGGCAACGGTGACGCATCTTCTAGTTCCAGGCTACTAATGCTTTCCAATGCTTCTTCAAAAGACAGACCACTGACATCCGACTCGATCGCTTCATCCCCCATCAAGCTAAAAATGTCGCTACTATCAATGTCATCACTGCCCACGGCATCCCCAAAAGGCGATGCGATTGACTCCCCGGCATTATCAAATTGCGACAGTTCTAGTTCGGGTTCGGAGGCTGCTCTAGTTGTCTTGGATTCAGCTTGGGGTTCCGCCGCTTTTACCTCAGCGACTGGGGCTTTTATCTCAGGGGCCTTCATCTCAGGGGCTTTCACCTCAGCGACTTTAACCTCAGGGGCTGCCACAACTTTTTGGGGCGGAATCGCAATCCCCGGCATCGTTGCCTTCATATCCGGCGAGGCTTCAAACCCAAAATTCAGCTTCAACTGCCCAACTTGCCAATCCGCCGCGCCGGGCTGTAACACTTCACAGTGAATCCCATCGCCAAACAGCAGGCGCATTTCTTCGATCGTAATCTGTCCCGAAGCGGTACAAATCCCTTCGAGCTTTGCCAATAAATCCTTGACCCGCAGTGTCGCAGCCGTTTGGAACATGCCGCTACTGCTGGCTAACCCTTCCACCACAACAACATCTTTCGTCGTCAGGGTTTGATAGTTCTGGTGGCTCATAATGTGGTTGATTCCCTAAGCGGATATGGACGGGCTGCGGCCAAGCGTTAGTCTAACGGATCTGCTCTAACCGCTCAGTACTACCGTCCCCTATCAGTTATGGCCGAATTGGGAAAGCCGATCGCTCGGGGAAATTACGCAATTTACGAAACTGACGGACGAAAACCCCGTAATTACCGCAAATTGCCCCAAAAATTACAGCGTATAAGCAAAATCATCGATCAACATCCCCGGTGCCCAAACCCCGCCCAGCGCCCTCGTACCGTAGGATGCAACATCGGGAATAAATTCCTGATGATCGGTAAAGGCCACCAAATTCTCCCCCCAAAAACGATAGAGGCTATCGTCAAAGCGCAGATTCTCGATCGGGGCCACAATTTCGCCATCTTCGACCCAGAAGCAAGCGTAGCGGGTCATCCCAGTGATGCGGCCCGTGGGTTGGTCGCTCCAGTTGAGGTAATGCAGATTCGAGACGTACAAGCCCGTGTCCAGATTCGGAAAGACATCTTCCACCGACAGATCACCCGTGCCAATTTCTGGGGCGCGGAGGGTCTCCTGTTCGTTGGCGGCGTTGGGGTGGAGCTTGTATTCCTGGGCGGTTTTGGAAGAAACCAGGAGATTGTTGAGGCTGCCGTTGGTGATGATTGGCAAGCGATTCGGGGCAATTTCACCGCATTCGTTGAACCGAGGCACGAGGCCATGGCTGAAGTTTTCGATCAGGTGGAATTTATCCGAGAGCTGCTTTTCGCCGCGTCGGAGCGCCGCGAGGCAACTGCTCCCCTGCTGGAAACAGGCTTCGCTCACGCCTTCCCAGGACAGCATGTAGGCCATTTCCGCCACGGCAGCAGGTTCAAAGTAGGTACGATATTGGCCGCGCGATAGGGTTTTTGTCGGACGGGCGAGGCGAGCGAGCTGAATCCGCGATTCCTGGATTTTGCGATCGTAGGTACTGGGTTTCCAGTGATTGCCAGCCAATGTGCCCTTCACCGCTTGACCTTCTGGCGTGAAGACCGAGTAATCCAAAGAATAGGAATCCGTGGAGAACCAATGCTTCTGGCCCGCCGAATCCGCATAGCCCCGAATCATCTGACCCGCCGCATAAATTCCGGCAAAGTCGAGATCCAAAACTCGGGGTAATAAAGTGAGTTCGACCTGATCCCACTCCAACAGGCTCCCTTCATGGATTTCGCGGCTGGTGGCTTGGCCTTGGGGTAGCACTAAATAAGGGTCGATCGGTAAGGTCGGAACTTCTTTTTTGAGTTGCTCCAGCGCTTCTACAGCAGTTTGCCGATCGACATCGAGATCACCCGTCAAGGGAAATTCGTAATAGGCGCTGCGCTGGTCACGCATGTAGGTCAAGCGCACAATGCCATTTTGCACTTGGCCCGTTTGCCGGACTTTGGCTTGATTGAACCGAATGAATTGGCTATTTTCTGCCGTGAGATTCAGCGTGAAGGCTTCGGTCGCGTCAGTATGGTCGCGCAAAAAATCGACCAGTTGATTAAAGCTCAGTTCCAACATAATTTACGCCGCCCCTCCGAAGACTTCGATATTTGCAAATGCCGCAACGGGAGAGCCATGGCCGACTGTAACCGATTGATTCGGTTCGCCTTTCCCGCAATTCGGTGTGCCGTACATTTTCCAAGTGCTGCGATCGCCCAGCATCACAAGGTTTGACCAGAACTGGGGCGTGATGCCGCGATAGTTGGGATTACGAATGGTTTTAGTAAATTTGCCGTTTTCGATTAACTTCGCATATTCGCAACTGAACTGGAACTTGTGGCGCTGATCATCGATCGACCAAGACCGATTCGCTTCCATATAAATGCCGCGATCGACATTACCAATCAACTGATTCAAACTCAAATCCCCCGGCTCCAAATTCAAATTCGCCATCCGGTCGATCGGTGCCCGGTTCCAAGAACTCGCCCGGCTACAAGCCACCCCCGCCACACCCAACCGCGCTTGGCTCTCCAAACTACCCAGCCCCCGCTTCAGCACCCCCGACTCAATCAGATGTTCGCGGCTCGCCGACACCCCGGTATCATCAAAAGCGTAGCTGGCAAACTCGGAAGCAACCGTCGGGTCAAAGGTAATATTCATCAGCGGCGACCCGTAGACCAATTCGCCAAAATCCTCAGGCCGCACAAAGCTGCCACCCGCGTAATTGCGCTCATCGCCAAGAATCCGATCGAGTTCCAGCGGATGGCCAACGCTTTCATGGATTTGCAGCAGCATCTGATCCGGGGCCAGCACCAGCGTCGTCGCCTCCGTCGGGCATTCCTCTGCTTCCAGCAGTTCAACGGCTTGCTTGCCGATCGTCTCAACCCGCTCCCACAGATCATCCGTCAGAAAATACTCCAGCCCACCTTGGTAGCACCGGGCAAACCAGCCATTATCCGTGCGCCGCTGCACCAGACTCCCCGCCTGCGCCGTCGCCGAAAAATCCGTCCCAATTCGACAAAACCGCTGATGCACTTCCGACCCATTGGTGCTGACAAACCAGGTTTCTGTTTCCGTCAGCAGTGCACTGGCACTGGCTTGCACGATTTGATCGCTGACCTTCAGCCGCTGACAAACCTGAATCAGCAGGTCATTAATCTCGCCGGGGCTGAGCAGATCGAAGGCTTTTTCTACCGGAGTCGCATAATACCCAACAACCTTAGGACGTGCCGCGAGGGGTGTTTTGGCCACATTCCATTCACTGGCCGCGATCGCCCGTTGCTGGGCGGCAGTCGCGGCGATTTGCAGATCAGCCAATCGAAAGGAATTGGTTGCCGCATAACCAATTTGGCCATTCACCAAAACCTCAACCATCACGCCTTGATTGAGCTGAGTGCCGTTATCCGTGGGGAGACCGTCGCGCACCGATCGCTGTCGAATCACCTCGCGATTCGCCCGCAGGCCAATCCAGTCAGCCGCAACATTGAGTTGCTGTAAATGTCTTGATAAGTCAGAAATCATGGGGGTAGATGCCGGATCGCGTTCACAAGTTCAGGAACTTTCAATCGAGGGACTCAACCGAGAGGTTAAACCAGGGGTTAGAGCCTTGATGGGTGAGACCCCTCAATTTGGGTTGCGATATTTATACCGCAACTTTAGAAAAATCGCTGAAAAACTTTCCGGATTTTTTGAGAAGCCGATGTTTGCTAGTATTCTACGTATTTTTCCCAGGTTGAAAAAAATTCTTACAGTGGATTAGAAATTGATTTTGGTCGATGGCTTCGGATCCGAGATGTTGTACATCACTGGCATAAGGGCGGCGTTGCGAGATTTGGGGGCGCGTTTTCCGCGCCCGTACGGGAGGGATCGATCATCGCCCCATCCCCATCCATCCAGTCGTCAGTGACCCGTAGGGGCGTGCATCCCACGCCCACAGCCCACGCCAACCCACGATCACCCCCCATCCCCCCACCCGATCGCTGCAATCCGTTGAATTTGGAATGGCAAATAGATTCACCGATTGTCATCGCGATCGATTTGGGCATGGTCGTCCGGCCAAAACACGCGGCTCGGCTGCCCAATCATCCGAAGGCGAAACCTGGGTCGCCAGCAATGGGAACAGTCCGACTCCGACCAATGTGACGAATGTCAGCTCCAGTGGCAATGTGACGAACCAATCGATCCGTCCGGGGATGAGCTACGAAGCGGTCGTGGCGCAACTTGGGCAGCCCCGAGAATGGCGGGGAGCGTACAGTTGGAATACGCTATCGGGTCAATACCTCGTCGAATTCAATGAGCGGAATGAGGCGATTTCGTACAATATCCAAGGTGAAAATGCCGCCAATGCCAATCCCGAAATTGCCGAGCAAATCCGGAATCGGGCCAGCCTCAATAGCATTTCTGGCCTCCTCGGTGGTTCACCCACGTTTGTCGGGGGTGAGGGAGAATGGCAATCCCCTGGTGCGACGATGATGTCTCAGATTCGCTTTAGTGCTGGTGGTGTCAGCAGTTATCAGGAGTTTCCGGCCTATAACGAACCCACCTCGCGCAATCCCAATCCCTACTAATCGCGCTCGCCGCTTGCCGCTGAAAATCAAACCGCTCAAAATTCAGGTCAATTGGGTTGTAGCAAAACTTTCATGCTGCCTTTAGTTTGAGCGGCCTGGAAGGCGGCGAGTCCTTCCTGGAGTGGATAGTGAGCTTGGATCAGCGGCATTACGTCAACTTTTTGTGCCGCCAGGAGATCGATCGCGCGCTGGAACCGACCACAGCGCGAACCGACGATCGTGATTTCATCCACCACGATCGCTGAAGCATCGATTTCCAATTTGCTGGCGTAGGTGCTTTTCATCACCAGACTGCCTCGGGGTTTCAGCGCGGCTAGGGCGGTGGCAAACCCGGCCGGATTGCCCGTGCAATCGACGCTGAGATCAAAGCTGCGGGGCATAATGTCATCGCTGTAGCCAACTTTGATTCCCCGCACTTCGAGATTGGCCAGTTTATGTCCATGGCGACCCACCGCCAGCAAATCACAATCCGTCAACGCCAGGGTTTGGGCGACCAGTTGACCGAGTTTGCCATCACCGACAACGAGAACCCGATCGCTTGGCTGAATCGTCACCTGCGTCTGAATCTCCAGCGCCGCCGCGAGGGGTTCGACGAAAGTAGCGGCATCGGTGGGGATATTGTCAGGAATGGGTAGCAGGTTCGCCACAGGCAAACTCAAGTAATCGGCAAATGCGCCATTTCGGTTCACAATTCCCAGGACAGTACGGTTTTCGCAGTGGGTGGGGATACCGCTCTGACAATATTGGCAGGTGCCGCAAGCCGCATTAATTTCGCCGACAACGCGCTGGCCCAGTAAACTCGCTGGCCCCTGCTCGACGATGCCGACAAACTCATGGCCGGGAATGCCGCTGTAGGGATAGTAGCCGCGCATCAGCTCCAGGTCAGTGTTACAAATCCCGGCCCGCAGCACTTTGACCAATGCCTCACCAGCCGCGATCGGGGGAATCGGAACGTTATTGCGCAGCCTAAGGGTTTGGGCTTCGAGCCAGAGGGCTTGCATGGTCATGGTTTGGGGCAATCAAAGTTTGGCGAAAGGATAACTCTAATAATAGGGCGTTAGTCTGGACGATAATAGGGCGTTAGTCTGGACGCATCTCCGAGGTTTGCCGTAATGCCGATTCTTTATCTTGCGATTACTAATCATGGCTTTGGTCATGCGACGCGGGCGGCAGCGATCGCGGCAGAAATCCAGCGCCAGATTCCCGATCTCACTCTGATTCTGGCCACAACCGCACCCCGATCGGTGATATCTGCCTACCTCGGTGATGATTTTATCCATCGGCCTCGGGCTTTGGATGTGGGGGTGCTGCAATCCGATAGTGTGACGATGGATCTGCCGGGTACGTTGGCCCAGCTTGAGCAAATCCAGGCTAAATCCAAGGCCACGATCGTCTCCGAAGCGAATTGGCTCAAGCAAAATCGGGTGGACTTAGTGCTGGCGGATATTCCACCATTGGCGGCCCCGATCGCGAAGGCCGCAGGCATTCCCTGCTGGATGATGGGTAACTTTGGCTGGGACTTTATCTATCGTGACTTTGGGCCGGAGTTTGCGGCGGCGGCGGACTGGATTGGGGAATGCTTTGGGCAGTGCGATCGGTTATTTCGGATGCCGTTCCATGAACCGATGGCGGGGTTTAAGTCGATTACGGATGTGGGGCTAACTGGGGTGTCGCCGCGTCACCCTGCCGCCACGATCGCGGCCACCTTTGACCTTGAATCCACACCGAAAGCCCAGCGGATTTTGATGACCTTTGGCGGCCTCGGACTCGATCGTATCCCCTACGAAAATGTTTTGCAGTTCCCGGATTATCGGTTTATTTGCTTCGATGTGAATGCGCCGGATTATCCCAATTTGATCAAGGTGGACGATCGCGATTATCGTCCGGTGGACTTTATGGAAGTCTGTGGCTGCTTGATCTCGAAGCCCGGTTACAGCACGTTTGCGGAGGCTTGTCGGCTGGATTTGCCGATTATTAGCATTGTGCGGGAGGGGTTTGCGGAAGCGCCGATTTTGTTGGCGGGGTTGCAGGACTATGCGCGGCATCGGGTGATTACGTTGGCGGATTTGTATGGAGGAGATTGGGGATTTTTGCGGGAGCCGTTGTTGGAGCCCTTGCGGGAGCCGCTGTTGGAACCTCGGTTGGAGCCGGATTTGGGTGGTGGGCTATTGAAGGATGGGAATGCGGCGATCGCGCGGGCGGTGGCGGAATTTTTTGGGTGATGGTGGTGGGATGAGGACGATCGCAAATCCCTGGGGTGATGCGTTTTGCGTTGCAGAAACGCATCCTACGTTTTCCGGTACACTGGAGGGGTAGTATGTTCTGCCTTGGCTTGGCCTGGGATTTCGGCCCATGGAGAAAATTTATATCCCCCACTTGATGCAGCGCGAGCAGCAAAGTGTGACGATCGAGTTTGAACAAAATATCGCTGATCTCACAAGTCTGACTCCAGTGCAGGGTGTGGCAACTGTGACGCACCATGGCAATTATCTCCAAGTGGGTGTCCAAGCCAAGACGATCGTGACGCTGAGCTGCGATCGCTGTCTGCAACAGTACAACCATCGCCTGGTCTGCGATGCAAGTGAAATGATTTGGCTGAAGGGCAGTGCGTTATTGCTGGATGACCTGCCGTTGGATATGGAAATGGACATCGAAGAAGTCGTCGAAAACTTGCCCGAGGACGGCCACTTTGAGGTGGAAACTTGGATCTATGAGCAGCTCTGCTTGGCATTGCCGCAGCGCAAACTTTGCGATGTGGATTGTCCCGGAATTGATTTGCCAAAGCCGAATCCGGAGGATTTAGTCGATCGGCGTTGGGCGGCACTGATGGCATTGAAAAATCAGTTGCCGGATATTGCTGATTCGTGATTTTAATTTGGCATTTCTAGTATTTTCTGATTGATTCACTGTCGGTTGAATATGTCATTTAACGAAGATCTTAAACTGCTGCTACGGGCTAGCTATCCGTTAATCTACGTCGCGACGCGGGAAGAAGAGCGGGTAGAAACGGCGATCGCGCTGGTCGCTAAAGCCCAAGGCGAACGTGCCATGTACATCTGGGATTTTGTTGAAGGCTATCAAGGCAGTCCCAATGATCCGGGTTTTGGGAAGCGTAATCCCCTTCAGGCATTGGAATTTGTTGAAAAGCTGCCCGCCAATGCCCCCGGTGTGTTTGTGCTGCGAGATTACCATCGGTTTTTGGAAGATATTTCAGTCTCGCGGAAATTACGAAATCTGGCCCGATCGCTCAAGTCCCAGCCGAAAAATATTGTCATTCTTGCACCACAATTAACGATTCCTGACGACCTGACGGAAGTTGTCACCGTACTCGAATTTGCATTGCCAACGATCGCAGAAATTCGCACGGAAGTTCAGCGCCTCCTGAGCGCCATGGGGAAAACGCCGACGGAGCGGGAGTTAGATAATTTGGTGCAATCTTGTCAGGGCTTGTCGATCGAGCGGATTCGGCGGGTGATTGCCCGCGCGATCGCCCAGCATGGGGAATTTCGCCCCGAGGATCTCGATTTAATCCTCGAAGAAAAACGCCAAACCATTCGTCAAACGCAGATTCTCGATTTTTATCCCGCGATCGAAACCGTGGCGGATATTGGTGGGTTAGACAATCTGAAAGAATGGTTGCTGCGTCGCGGTGGCGCATTTTCGGAAAAAGCGCGGCAGTACGGCCTGCCTGCACCCAAGGGACTGATGTTGGTGGGAATTCAGGGGACGGGGAAATCGCTGACGGCCAAAGCGATCGCGCACCAATGGCGGTTGCCGCTGCTCCGGTTGGATGTCGGTCGCTTGTTTGGCGGTGTGGTCGGTGAATCGGAATCGCGGACAAGGCAGATGATTCAACTCGCGGAAGCACTGGCCCCCTGTGTGCTGTGGATTGATGAAATTGATAAAGCCTTTGCCGGGGTGGACAGTCGCGGCGATGCAGGCACAAGCAGTCGTGTGTTTGGGACATTTATCACATGGATGGCGGAGAAAACGGCACCAGTTTTTGTCGTTGCGACGGCGAATAATATTCAAGCGCTGCCGCCGGAACTGCTGCGGAAAGGTCGATTTGATGAAATCTTTTTTGTTGGATTGCCGTCACGATCGGAGCGGCGATCGATTTTTGAGGTGCATTTATCGCACCTGCGCCCCCAAGGTTTGCCGAATTATGATCTCGATCGTTTAGCCTACGAAACGCCCGATTTTTCGGGTGCCGAAATTGAGCAAACGCTGGTCGAAGCGATGCACCTGGGTTTTAGCCAGAATCGCGACTTTACCACCGATGATGTTGTTACCGCGATTAGCCAAATGGTCCCGCTGGCCCGCACGGCCCAGGAGCAGATTCAGCAGTTGCAGCAGTGGGCGGCTTCCGGTAAAGCGCGGTTGGCTTCCAAAGATAACGAACTCAGTGCGCGAATGCAGCAGTATCAAGATGGGGAATCCTGAGTGACCGATTTTTTCAACCGATCGACCAATTCATCGTCTTCATTCGTCGGCGTAAATTGGGCGATGCCTTTGTTGACGACTGCGATCGATTCGGCGACTTCATGGGCTAGCTGTTGTTTAGCGGCGGTGGCGGCGCGATCAATCGTTGATTCAGCGTGATCAATCACCGCATCCACTCCGACAGTCGGCGATCGGCGGGTTTGAATAAATTGCGTCAGTTCATTCAGTTTGGTGGTTTCGGTAGCTGGCCACTGTGGGCGATTGAGGTGCGCATTCGCTTGGATTTCGGCGGCGAGGGCAGAGACAGCGGAGGTGCTTTCGATCGGTTTATGGCTCAGGTTCTGGGGCAGCCGCTTGCGAATCATTTGCTCAAATTCGGCATCGAAATGCAGTTTCGCTTGGCCTCGGCGCTGCCAGATTTGGAGAATTTGCTCAACGGAAACGAGTTTATAGCGGCCTTGGTACAGGGCCTCAATGATCGCGCTGCGAATCCATTCCACGGGATAAGCGATCGCCCATTGCTGTAAGACTTGGGCCACCGATCGACCTTCCAACGCAAACTTGTAATAGCCCAGTAGGTCCTCTGCGTAGAGTAGCTGGTTCGGGTCGACGGATTTAGGGACGGCGGTGAGGCGGGGTTTGAAGATATTTTCCGTGGGTTCCGCCGCGCGATCGACCGATTCCACGCCCTCTCCGTCGGCTTCAGCAAGCGCGGGTTCAACGATCGTGGAGTCAGGCGTAACGGACTCGGGCATTACATCGTTGGACATGGAAACGACCGTTATAGCGAGGAGGTTGGAGTCTGGTTGTAAGACTTTAGTTCTATTGTAGCGAAGTCGCTAAAAAGTGAGCGATCGGCTGGGCGATATCGTTAATCCACATTCCCACTCACGCCGCCGCTAATGGGCCGCACGCCTGACCCGCCAAACACTTCCGACGAGCCGCCCGTCCAGTTAAAGTCGCTAATTCTGAGGCTGATCGAACCTAACTGCTGCACGGGGTTGTAGCGCAGCAGGACGCTGTGAGTCCGCCGACTGTATTCCAGCAGATAGTCGGTACTGATTTCCTTCCCGGTATCCAAGTTCCAAGCGGTCTGAATCCCAACGCGCAATGGCCCATAAACCTGCTGTGTAATCCCGGCGAACAAGACCTGCGTATCCGCTGCCCGATCGAACAAAAACGGCGAAAATCCGCCCCGAGCACTGGTGGAATAGGTCAGATTAAAGGCGGTGTAATCGAGAAAATCCCGGCTGGAATGGCCGAACTGTCCAACCAATTGGAGATTACCGCCGATCGTCCGTTGCGAGTCGCTGTTACTGTACAGACTGGCCGTCCCCGTCACGCCAGCGACCAAGGCGACATAGGGCACCAATGGCGTTGGGGTGTAGCGCAATCCTTGGGTGGGGGTTGCGGGCAGGGGTTTGCCGCGCCAGAGGTTAAACCCTCGGCTGAGGGCGACACTACTTTGGAAGCGATTTAAGCGAATGCGATCGTTGGGCCGGACGGGTTCGAGTAAATCCAGGCGATCGGTATTCGCCGTGATGCGTTGGTAGCCGACTTGATAGCTGGCATTAATCCCGGTTTTACCCAGTGCGATCGACGGTGAATAAAACAGCAAGCCCACACTACTGCGGACATCCTGAAAGCCGAGGGAGTTATTGAACAAGCGATCGCGATAGCTCGCTTCAAAGCTCAAAGTGTGGGTGCCAATCAACTGCTGTACCCGCAAGCTGCCGCGAAACAGATCATCCGAATCGCTGAAATTAAATCCACTGAAGCTCCCTTTCCCACGCAATACGGTACGCGGCCCCAGATTCCCCTGAAGCCTTGCCCGCAACCCAAAGCTACTCGCGCCAAATCCATCCGTGATGGCGCGTTGGGCGAGGAATTGCGGCGTGACCGTAAATTGCCAAGTCGATGAATTAATTAGCGCGATCGGGCGACCGAGAAATAGGCCCCCCCGCTCATCACTATCAAACCCAATTTCAAATAGGGCGGGCGCGCGCTTACGCCGATCGATCAATACCCGTTCCCGGAACAGTGGCAGTTTAAAGCGCTGATCAAACACCAACTTGGGTGTTGTCGCGCGGATTTCGTCTTGTAGCGGGGAGAGGCGCTTAAATGTGACGCGGGGCGATCGCAGTTCCAGTTCGGGGGGTGAAAACGGGTCATTCGTGATCCGCACATTTTCCGCAATTAAGCCATCTGGATCAAAATCCGCTGTATCGGCCTCAAATCGTAGCCGACTCACCTGACCATCGGCACTTCCTGAGCCTCCCGTTTGGCCACTGGTCTGGCTGCGTGCGCCGACGTTGATATTGACACCGCTGGTCGATTGTACCGATTGCGGTGGTTGATTGGCGTAGATTTGATCGCCGATCGGTTGGGCAATATTCCGTGTGGCACTCAGGTCGGTGGGCAATACTGCCGCTTCTTCCCGGCCTAAATTGGGGATATAAACCTCCCCCCGCACGCCGCGAATCTTGCCCTCACCTTGGACAAAGTTGTATTCAAAGCGATCGCCCTGAAGGATTTGGTCACCGCGTCGCAGGGTGACTTTGCCTTCGCCGACGGCAAACCGATTGAGCAGATTCACTTGCAGCCGATCGGCCACCAACAGCGAATTGCGGAACTTCATGGCGACATTGCCTTCGGCGGTGAAGACTTGCCGATCACGGTCGTAGGTTTGGCGATCGGCGGACAGTTCGACAATGCCTTCATTCTTCAGAGGGACGATCGCATCGGGGGCCGTGGCATCCAACGCTGGCGTTACCGGGATTTTTGGGAGTGGTGTCGCTGGGGAGGGTGTGGATGCTTCAGGGATAGACTGATCGGGGAGCGATTTTGGGTCTGGGAGCGATTTTGGGGCGGAAAACTCTGGGGTAGGGTCTACGGGTGTCAGTACAGGCAGTTCCGTCCGACTATCCACCATCCGACTATCCACCAATAAATCCGAGGCACTGGTGCTGTAAGTCTCGGTTACTGGCAAGGGATCGGTCGGGACCACGGTCGGGGCCACGGGCCTTAGATCGCGGGCCACCAAAGCGGGCGGAACATCAACCGAATGGAACATGCTGATCTCAATTCAAGAACGCGGATAATCGGCAACTTGTAGACCACAAATTACAGCCACAGCCTGTGCCAATTTGGACAATCTTACGATCAAAGCGCTAATCCGAACATACAGAAGGGGGCAGAGATTCTCCGCCCCCTTCTTTTAGATCGGTTCGTCGACCCAAGACTTGCGCCGGGGTCAAATCAAAACCTGCTCCAATCACAAAGCCTTCGCCCCAATCCTAATCCAAATCCTTGCGACCCGGGTTACGTGCTGGGTCATTGGACAGGAACCCAAAGATGAAAATCAACACAAAAAACGCAACCACAACGTTAACAATAATTTTGAGGGTCAGCATCTCGTCTCTCCCAGGTTTGCAAGCGCCCTCAGCAGTGGCTGATGACTAGTTCGATCAGGCCGCCCGCTGAATGTTCTCATTATCCTATCCCGTTTTGGCCGTTCCCGTTGCGTTCGATCGTGAGAAACCTGAATTTTACGTAATATCTCGTTACATTGGGCAATGAGGGCGCTGTGGGGACAGCTGATCGATTAGCGCTTAATCCTTGCTGTGAGCCAGTTCCAGAGCTTTGCGCCCTGAGTTTCCAGCCACAGAATCGCTTGATCCAACCATTGCAGCACCCGTTCGAGGGGATGTTGGATGTAGCCGATCGGGGTGGCCACGGTATCAATCAGCGTTGTCGTCAAATCACTCGTGAAGACATTTGCCCAGGTCAGGTCGCCGCTGCCTGCGGCTCCGGCCAGAGGGCCAGCTAGAGAGCCAGCCAAAGGGCCAGTCAGAGAGCTTTGAGGCCAGGCTTTGGGGGCTTCGGGGCGGCTTAAAGGCGATCGGCGGGTCTTCTGTGGATTGGATGCTGGCAGGGCGGGCGGGGTGGCGGCGGCGGGCAATGATTCGACGGCAACCGCTAATTCGTTCTCCTCCAGCGCGATCGATGCCACGGTGATGGTTTGATTGCTGACGGGTTGATTGGCGACGGTCTGGCTCCAAGGATCAGCCATCGCTTTGAAGCCATCCTCTAGTGCCAGTTGCGATCGACCAAAGAAATGCTTAAAGGCAGCTTTGATCACCTGGACAAGGTCAGGGCGGTGGGCGAGTCGCAGCGCCGTTTGGCCTAGCGGTGTGTGTGTTAGCGGTGTGTGTGCTAAATCAGACTGCAACTGGGGTTGGAACCAATCAGCTCGGGGTTGGGCGACGATCGCGGTTTCCTCAAACCAATTGATCTGACTCGCCAGCGGCCCCTGCTGCACCCAAGCCATCAATTGCCGAAACAGGCGCACCGGGGGCAGCAGTTGAGGCCGATCGGCGATCGTCAGCATTCCCGCCTGCGCCAAACTGGATTGAACTAAACCCGCTGGCTTGGTCGCTCCCTCCAAAGCCTGGGGGGCTGCCGCTCGACCCAAAACTGCCGATCGGCGCTGAAACCGTCGCCACCGCTCCCAGTAAGTCGCCATTTCCCAAGTAATCCGTCGCTGCATTTGCCCCTGGGCCGACTGATCCAAGGTTAAAACCGATTCGCCCTGGGCAATGAGCTGGATCATCCGGGTTTGTAAATCCGAGGCGATCGCGTCGATGGTTTTTGGCTGTCCCCCATGGGCCAGTTGTGGGGCCACCGCACCGACGCGCAGGGTTGAACTGTAAGGGGTTTCAGGGTTCAGGCTGTAGAGGATGCGGTTGATTGCCAAATCGCTCGGCACGGCGATCGGGGGCAGCAGCAACTGAGCGATGGTTTGCGCTTGCTGTTGCAGTTGTTGCGTTGCCAGCCGGGTTGCCTGAAAAACGGCGTAAAACGGGTAAAGTGCGGCCTGAGCGCCCCAGATTGCCGCGACTTTGGTTTGTCGGCCCCAGGTTTCCAGCCGATCGCGCCACTGCTGGCCCTGACGATTCAGGAACTTCAGCAATTGGCTTTGATAACGACGATCGGGCTGGGGCGACATAACTACGCACCTCGGAGTAATCTGGAAGATCGGATTTAGCTGGCACAGGCCAAAATTTTTCTACATCCTATCGGTTTTTGATCCCCCGCGCTGTAACACTCCATGACAAATGTCGTTCGCCCCGCAGAATCCCATAGTGCCGCGATCACGCTGATTCAACAGACGATCGCGGATCTGCGATCGGCGGTGCAGCAGGATATGATCGCGGGTTGGCACAGCGATCGGGGCGAACCGCTGGAGCTGAACGAAAAAGGCCACATTGCTTGGCCTAAGGGCGAGCGCCCACTCATTCTGCAACAACAAATTACGCTGCCTGCTCAGCTACATGAGTTTCCGCTAACGGGTTTGACGGCGCGGCTAGCGCTGACTTGGTGGGCCCAAGCGGCAACGGTTTGGGTGAATGGGGAACGGGTACAGGAAGGCGATCTATTCGACCATTCGGCGCGGGTGATGCTGAGTCAAAGGGTTGAACCCGGCGAAACCTTCGAGGTCGCAATCCACCTGGTCAGTCCGGGCCATGATGCGGGTGCGTTGATGCGATCGCGGTTGATCTTTGAAGCGGGCTACGAAGGGGACTATGCCCAACTTGATCCAGGATTTGTTGCGGATGAGTTGGCGGTGGTTTTGGGGTATGTCAAGGCGATGGAACCTGCCGAAATCAGCGGTCTTGCCGCGATCGTCACGGACTGGCAAACCGCAGGCGCAGATTGGCAAAACCTGCACGATCGCCTGCTGCCCTATTCGGAGCGGCTGAAACAATACCAAATCGACCTCCTCGGCCATGCTCACCTAGATATGGCTTGGCTCTGGCCGATCGCGGAAACCTGGGAAGCCGCCGAACGCACGTTCAAGTCGGTATTGGGTTTGCAAACGGACTTCCCGGAAATGGTGTTTTGTCACACCACGCCGCTGTTGTACGAATGGTTGGAGCAAAATCGGCCCGAGTTATTTGCCCAAATCCAAACGGCGATCGCGGCGGGCCAATGGGAAGCGCTGGGTGGCCTGTGGGTAGAGCCGGAGCTGAACTTACTCGATTGCGAATCGATCGTCCGCCACATTCTCTACGGCCAGCGTTATTACCAGACTAAGTTTGGCCAGATCAGCCGGATCGCTTGGCTCCCCGATACCTTTGGCTTCTGCGCCCAACTGCCGCAATTGCTTAAACAAGGCGGCATGGTTTATTTTGTGACCCAAAAGCTGCGCTGGAACGACACCAATCGCTATCCCCACGAAATCTTCCGCTGGCGATCGCCGGAGGGCAGCGAAGTTTTGAGTCTGATGAGTGCGCCGATCGGCGAGGGCATCGACCCGATCAAACTCAGCGATTACTGCTGGGAATGGCACCAGCGCACGGGTGATCGGCGACCGCTCTGGCTTCCGGGTATGGGCGATCACGGCGGCGGCCCGACCCGCGACATGCTGCACATTGCCCGTCGTTGGCAGACTTCGCCGCTGTTTCCGAAGCTGGAATTTACGACTGCGGAAACTTACCTCGATCGGCTCGAATCCAGTACCCCTGCCGATTTGCCCGTTCACACCGGGGACATCTACCTGGAACTGCATCGCGGCTGCTACACCGCCCACGGCGACCAAAAAGCCTACAACCGCGACGGCCAAAACGCCCTCTACTGTGCCGAACTCTGGAACACGATCGCCCAAATGCAACTCGATCGACCCTACCCCCAAGCCAAACTGGAAACGGCTTGGAAGCAAGTTTTGCTGAACCAATTCCATGACATTCTCCCCGGCAGCTCGATCAATGCCGTCTATCAAGAGGCCAACCCCGAGTGGCAGCGGGCGATTCAGACTGCGAAAACCCTTACTCAGCAAGCACTTCAGGCTTTAGCTCAACAAGTCAGCCGCCCCGCCCCGCCGAGTCCCAATGCCGTGCCGATCGTCGTCTTCAATCCGCTCAACTGGGCGCGATCGGCGATCGTCCGCTGCGCTTACCCCAACCACGACAACCACGAACATCCCCAGATCTGGCAGATTCAAGCCCACGACAGCGATGGCCAAGACCTCGCCAGCAGCGCCCCGATCGCCGCCTACGTCGAACCCGATGCCAAAGCCTGGGAAAACCTCTGGATCGAGTTTCCCGCCAGCAATATTCCCGCCTGTGGCTATCGGTTGTATTGGTTGATTCCCCAGGGTCACGCCTTTGAAGTGCCCGAACCGCCGCCGACGGAGACGATCGAAAACGCCTACCTGCGCCTTGAAATCGATCCCGCCAGCGGTGACATCCGCCACCTCTGGGACAAACAAAATCAGCGCGAAGTCTTCGCCGACTACGCCAACCAAATCGAGCTATTCCAAGACCAAGGCCAATATTGGGATGCCTGGAACATCGATCCGAATTATGAACAGCATCCCTTGCCCCCGTCCCAGCATTTTGATGTGGTGCGGATGGAATCGCGCTACGCCCAGGAGCTTTGGGCCGTCGGCCAAGGCGGTTCGCGCGGCTACATCCTCGAAGCGGACTGCCCCTGGCTAATCATTCGCGCCCAGCTCAAAGGCGACGAACGCCATGTATTGCAAAAAGCCTGCTTCCCGCTCAACTTCGAAGCCGATCGTGCCACCTACGAAACCGCCGCCGGAGTCATCGATCGCCCCACCCGCCCCCAAACCCCCGCAGAAAAAGCCCAATGGGAAGTGCCGGGACTGCGCTGGGCGGATATGACGGCAACGGATGGCAGCTATGGCGTGAGTATTCTGAGCGATCGTAAGCACGGCTACGACCACAGCCCGAATCAAATCCGTCTGACCCTGCTACGCGGCAGCGAGTGGCCCGACCCCGAAGCCGACCGAGGCACCCACCATTTCAGCTACGGCATCTATCCCCACGCGGGCAACTGGCAAACCGCCAACACCGTAAAAAAAGCTCGCGAAATGAGTCAGCCCCTCCAAGCGATCGCCTTAGCCCCAGAAGCAGGCAATGTAATTGATCCAATCCCTCACATTGGTCGTCTGGAACCGATCGGTAGCTTTCTCAACCTGGGCGACGAAAACCTCATCCTCACCGCCCTCAAACCCAGCGAAAACGATCCCAAAACTTACATTCTGCGATGTTACGAAGCCATTGGAGAATCAGCTAGTCTAAATTTTCAAGGTCTAATCGCCACCGATCATCCGATCGCCCAGCGCGTGAATTTGTTGGAACAACCGATCGGGCCACAAACCAACATTACAAGCGTCCAACCTTGGCAAATCGCAAGCTGGCGCTTCGGCTGACGCTCAGCCCCCCTCTGGGGTGGAGTCGTGATTGCGCCGGGCTTCGGCTACCGCTCAGCCCTCAACCGCTCGTCTCCACCGATCCCCCAGTGGGTTGAGCGTCAGCCGAAACCCACGTCGCCTAACCCCGTTCTAGATATGCAATAAAACCTTGGGGTTGCCGATCGATGCGAATTGAGGAGCCGTCTTTATGGCGAATCCGGGCGGATTGCATGGCTTCGTTGTGGATCATTTGGCTCATCATTTGGTGCAGGGTGATCGTCTGAAAGGTCACCATGGCTTGCAGCCCGAGATGGGGTGAGGTGATCTGGGGAATGCCTTTTTGATTAAATTTACCGACGCAAACTAGGGTTGCATCTTGTTCGGTCGCATCGTCCTCGGATGCATTCTGCTGAGGCATCTGCTGAGGCAAATTCTGACCCGTTGCATGCTGTTCTACGCCCATCGCTTAAACTGCCCTGATACTGCATTGGAACCGATCGCGGGATTGATCAAACCCAACTATTCCTAGCTTAAGGACTCTTGCGGAAGCGTCATCCGCACTTGTCCGGATTTTGGGCTTAACGAGTGGACGGGTCTGTCGAATGGGCGGGTCTGTCGAATGAGCGGGCCTAGCGAATGGGCGGGGCATACATTAAGCCGCCATCGCGCCAGAGTTTGTTTTGACCGCGTGGTAGGTTCATGGGGGTTTTGGGGCCGAGGTTGCGATCGTAGATTTCGCCATAATTCCCGACGTGGCGGATCATGCGGGCGATAAAGTCGTTGGTCAGCCCCATATCTTTGCCCAGGGTGCCTTCGGTGCCCAACAGTCGCTTCACCGTTGGGTCAGAACTCTTAAGTTGCTGCTCCAGATTCGCTTGGGTCACACCGAGTTCTTCGGCTTCCAGCAGGCCATAGATCACCCACTTCACCGTATCCTGCCACTGACTATCCCCATCGGTCACTGCTGGGGCCAGGGGTTCCTTCGATAGGGCGGTATCGAGAATCTGATGTTCCTGGGGATTGGGGAGCTTCAGGCGGCGGGAGATCAAGTGCGATCGATCGGCGGTCACGGCATCACAGCGCCCCTCGGCATAGGTGCCAAACACTGTATTCACATCCTCAAAGACCAATGGCTTAAACGGAATGTTGCGTTGGCGCATTTGGTCGGTGAGGTTCTGCTCTGTGGTCGTGCCGATTTGGATGCAGATCGATTTGTTTTTGAGATCGCTCAGTTGTTTGATGCCGTTAGCCGATCGCACCATCAGCCCTTGACTGTCATAGAACACCACGGGCGCAAATTCCAATCCCACCGAGGTATCGCGGCTCAGACTCCAGGTCGTATTGCGACTCAAAATATCGATTTCTCCGGTTTGCACGGCGGTAAACCGCTCTTTGGCATTCAGGTTGCGATATTCGACTTTATTCGGGTCATCGAACAGCGCCGCCGCGATCGCCCGACAAATATCAACATCTAGCCCCGAATAGTCCCCATTTTTATCCACAAAGCTAAAGCCTGGTAGTTCCCCGCTGACCCCACAGCTCAGTTCCCCCCGCGCCAAAATCGCTGCCAACTTGCCCCTGGCTTGCCCCTTGGCCCCAACGCCGACTTCGCCCACATCCGCACTGTCGCCACAACTCGCGATCGGGCTGAAAGCAAGGGCCAGCAAAGTACCAAAAATTATCGTCCGACGCATTGCCACAGCTTATATCCAGGGAATATCTGCCCCATTGTACGACAGGAATCTCTAACCTACGGTAGAGCCAAGGATCTACCAGTCACGGGAGGACAGTCTTCCGGCAATTGCTTCTAATGGGGAGCATGTGCCTTTCTGGACGGAAATCATGGGTCAATCGACGGATCAATTTACATGGCATCGCCGCCAACGCTGGTTGTTCGGGCTGGTCGTGCTGCTGGGCGTTGTACTCCGGTTCACCAATTTGCTGCACAAACCCGTTTGGATTGATGAGGCGTTTTCGCTGTTTCATCTGTCGGGATTTACCCAGGCGATCGCGAGTCAGCATCTCGTCACCGGAGCCGTGATTCAAACCCCAGAATTGCTGAGCTACCAAGCACCGCACGCGGCCACCAATCTGCTGATGATGTTGCGGAATATCGGGGATACGGCCCCGGAATTGCCGCCGCTCTATTTTGCGTTGCTCTATGGTTGGAGTCAGCTCTTTGGTTGGAGTCAGCTCTTTGGTGATGGGCTGGTCGCATTGCGGGCCTTGAGTGCGCTTTTTAGTCTTGCGGCTTTACCTGCGATGTATTGGCTTTGTCGGGAGTTATTTGGCCGATCGCACGCTGCTTGGTATGGTGTAGCGCTGATGGCGATTTCACCATTTCATCTGTTGGTCGCCCAGGAAATTCGGCCCTATAGCCTGTGGACGCTGCTGCTGCTGGTGACGACGGCATTTCTGGTACGGGCGCGGCGATCGGGTCGCTGGTCTGACTGGCTGGGCTTTAGCTTGGGGCTAACGGCCGCTTTCTATACCCACGTTCTGACCCTGCTCCCAGCAGTAGCCTATGGCCTCGCTACCCTGCTGCAAGTCCGGGGCAATCGATCGCGATTGCGGCAATTCGGTGGGGCGATCCTGGTTAGTGCCCTGGGCTTTCTGCCCTGGCTTTGGTATGGCTTTCTGCGCCCGATCGCGCGGCCCACACCCCACGTTCTGGCCCACACCTCAAGATTTGGCATTCTCCAAGGCATCGCCCAAAGTGTGACGCGATTTTTCGCTGACTTCAATTTGGGGATGGAGAGTCCGCATTGGGCGTTGGCGCTCTATGCGCTGCTGATTCTGGGCGTATTTGTGTTGATTGTGAAAAGTTTTCTGAGCCTTTGGCGGCGAGAGTCCTGGGAAGTACGATCGCTGTTGCTTAGCCTCGCGATCGTCCCGATTCTCGGTTTGGTGGGCAGCGATGCCATGGTGAATACCAGCCGCACGCTGTTCACGCGCTATTACCTGCCGAGTATGATCGCGATCGAAGCGACCATTGGCTACGGTCTTGCCGCCCGTCGTTCCCGACCAACGCCCCAAATAACCCCGCCCCAAATAACTCCTCCCCAAACAATCCCGCGCCTCTGGCCGCGACGCTGGTGGATATTACTGCTAGTCGGTACGTTATCTTGCACTTGGTTTGTGCTGTCGCCCAATTGGTGGCACAAAACCCGCACTGTTGCCGATGCCTGTATCCAGAGCCGGACTGCTCCCACAGCAGAACAACCCCAGGCGACGATCGTCACCGATGAATTTTTCATGCGATCGCTGGGGCTAGTCCATCAACTTGATCCAACGGTGCAGTTTCGGTTTTACCCGATCGCAAGTCAGCAAGCGCCGACGATCGATCAACCAGCCAGCTACCTTTACATGCCCTCTCAGGCCTTTGCTCAGGCCCTGGGCCAGCGCTATGACCTGAAGCCCGTTTGTGCACCGGAGCTATGGTCGATTACGCCGAAGTCTTAGCCACTGTGAACGCGCCTAGGCATCGGGGTCAGATTGGAGGGCGCGACCGAGGGCGGGTAATAGGAACGCCACGATCGCGCCCCCAAAGAAACCGATGAAGTTACGGGCCAACGGCAGCCAGTCGGAAGTTCGAGTTACAACCGGGCCGATCCCGAAGGAGATAAATAAGATCCCCCACAGCGGCGAGAAAATCAGAGCCCATTGCCAAGCAAAGTTTTGACCCGGTTTACGGGGCTGGGCACTGAAGCCACAGACAATGCCACCGATGATCGAGGTTCCCAAGGTCAACAACCACTGTTCACGCGGCAATCCCGGCACCACACCGCAACCCCCTTCGCGGCGCAGACAGGTCTCGAGGGTTTGGACGGTTTGGAGGATCGCTTGGTCTTCACCGTTGTCCCGCACGAAGAATTGGTTGCCAAAGCGCGTTTGCAGTTCGACCCAGAAGGTGCGATTCAGTAGGGGATAGATGTTTTCCCCGACGCTGAAATTCAGAATATTGCCGCCGCGACCATCGGCCACC
Source organism: Cyanobacteriota bacterium (assembly GCA_046049545.1). Lineage (GTDB taxonomy): Bacteria > Cyanobacteriota > Cyanobacteriia > Leptolyngbyales > Leptolyngbyaceae > Romeriopsis. Next base: position 93,229 of record JBJORF010000008.1, read on the forward strand.
AGCATCACCGTATTGTCATCCAAGCCCCAGAAACCTTTCACCGCACGGCCCGGAGTCTGGTCAAACTGGGTCAGGACGCGCAGTTTGTAGCCCGTTTCTTGTTCAAAGTCACCCAGTTCCTTGTCTAGCTTTTCTTCCTGGATTTGGGTCAAGTTATTTGCCAAGTCAATCACATTGGTCGGATGATCGGGCAGCAGTGCCGGATTCTCAAACGCGATCGCGGGCGCACCCCAACTCAAGCCAATCATCCAAGCCAACGCCAAGATCAACCCCGATCGCTGCCTAATCGCCCGCAAAACTGACGTTAATTGCGTCAAAACTGCGATCCCCGGTTCAAATCTGGTGCGCTGCATGGTGAGTCCTGGTCTAAAATCTGCCGCTTTCGGTCACAGGTTCGATCGGGTCAGCCGTCGAAAAATGAGAGAAAACGGGTCAGTTGTTACATTTGTTTATACCTCTTTTATCTTAGAAGTGGAAGATTCCAGCGTCAATTCAATCGTGGGATCGTTGGACATCACGGCGTTAGACGGATCTTGCCCGGACGCATCGAGTGCTGACTCATCCCGCATGGACTCGTCGCGCACCAAAGTCTGCCAAGCTGCTTTCAATCCGGCTGCGACATGCTTACTGGTCTGCGTTACTTGATGGGCTTGGGTTCTGGCGGTGGTGACGGTGCTGTCGACCTGTTGTGCAACCTGGCCGACGCTCTGGATGCTGTCGGTTAAGTCATCGGTTAGTTCGGTAATCTCCAAGCTGGTCAGCCGAATTGCTTCTAAGGTCGGTGGCAACTCCCGATTCAAGGTGTCGAAGAGCTTTTCTGCCCCCTGGGCCGCGCGGCCCAGTTCCCGCAGCGCGGGCAGCAACGCCAACAAAATCGCCACGAGGCTGAGGGCCACGAGCAGTACGGATAGTGCGAGCCAGAACATCAAATTCATTTAGTTCAGCCTAGCCATCCTGGTCGTCACGGTAATGCTCATCGCCATAGCGATCGTCGTGGGTGCCCACCGTCACTTCCGCCTCAGGGTCGGTCGTTCCCGCACTGGCTTGTTGCGCTTGGCGAGTGGCTTCCACGCCAGCGGCGATCGCGTCCTTCAGCCGCACCAACGTGCCATCCCAGTTTTTCAAGGCTTTCTCGGACAGGCGATCGGCTTGTAACTGCACAGTACTCGAAAGATCTTCCGCGATCTCCGGCAGCGCATCGGCTGTTTTCCTCAGAATGCGGCGGGTTTCCTGGCCCGTGCGCGGTGCCGCCAACAGCCCGGCCACGGCTCCTGCGGCTGCCCCGATGATCATGCCGACGAATAAACCACCCGATCGCTTGCCTGACATTGTGTTTGCTTGTTCCTGTGATTGAGTGAATTAACCGAAATTGCGTCTGCAAGCCTAACGCCGCCACTTTGAGGTCGATCGCCCAGCGCCCAAACCCGTTGGCCCGATCAGCCAACGTTGCCCGAAACGCACCATCCCCCAGACCTGCTGTAAACGCCGAATCTGCCGGGCTAATTGGCGATAGCTCTGCCGCAATCCTTGAGCCGAATATTGACCGCCTTCAATGATCGCCCCCGAACTTTGATCAAGCAACGCGTGGGTCACCCGATCGGCTTCAAGTAAAGCATCCGCTGCTTGGGATAGGGCATTCCGCCATTGCCACAGATGCCAAGCGATCGCAAATCCCGCTAGGGCTAAGGTGAAATTCAAAAGCAGAAGTGCAGTCAGCATTGGCATTGACCCGCAGGAAAGAATGAGTGAAGGCAGTGCAACGATCGCTTTTCATCATAGCCCATCGCATAAATCGCAACGCTCTCGGAATTAATCGTAGCAGTTGTATATTTTTGGCGTTTTCCCGTGCGATCGCAGCGGGGCTGGTTATGATGCAGTCAATCACACAGTCAAGATCATGGTGCAAGCAACGGCTAACTCAATCCGCTATGTCAATCCAGTGACGGGCAATGACGCGAATCCCGGCAGTTCATCCGCACCGCTACGGAGCATCACAGCGGCGATCGCGGGTGTTGCAACGGGCACCACGATTCAATTGGCCCCCGGCACCTATGGCAGTGAAACTTTTCCGATCAGCCTACCCAATGGCGTAACGTTGCAGGGCGATGAAAGTAAACTCGGGGCGGGCACTGTAATTAGCGGTAGTGGTAGCCACAACAGCGCTAGCTTCGGCCCCCAGCAGGTAACGATCGTTGCCAATGGCAATGCTCAAATTCGCGGCATTACGGTGACGAATCCGACCGCACGCGGTACGGGCGTGTGGGTCGAAGCGGCCAGTCCGACGATCGCCAGTTGTACCTTTTCGCGCTGCCAACGGGAAGGCGTTTTCGTCACGAGCAAAGGTCGGCCCCTGGTGAGCCAGTGTAATTTCAGCCGCAATGCCGCAGCGGGTTTGACAATTGTTCGCGATGCCAAAGGCGAATATCGCAAAAACACCTGCCAAGACACGGGCATCGGTCTCGCGATCGGCGATAATGCTGCCCCCCTCCTGGTCGATAACCAAATCCTCGATAACCTATCCGGTATCCTGCTCAGCCGATCAGCGCGGCCTGTGCTGCGGGGCAATACGATCGCGGGCAATCGCGAAGTCGGCATCGGCATCAATGACAATGCCCTGCCGGATCTGGGGAGTCGCCAAGATCCGGGCCGCAACCAGCTTCGCAACAACACTGGCGCGGATCTCCGCAATGCCACTAGTCCCGCCGTTGCCCTGATTTCCGTCGGCAATCAACTGCAACTGTCCCGCACCCTCGGCCCGGTTGAGCTGGCGATCGATGAGCTGCCGCCCCCTGCTCCAAATGTTGGGCAAACCCCGCCTGCCCCCCCGCCCGCGCCACCTACTCCGCCCCCGCCCGCTCCCCTTCCCAGTCCGCCCCCGCCCGCCCCCCCCAACACAGAACCAGCACCGTTGGCCTCGGGCGCATCTGACATTCGGGGACATTGGGCGGCAAGTTATATTCAAGCCTTGATCAATAAGGGAATTATTTCCGGCTTTCCCGATGGCAGCTTCCAGCCCGATCGCACCCTCACAAGGGTCGAATTTGCGACGATGCTGGCGAAAACCTACGACCTACCCGCAATTCGGATGGCGATCGCCTTCACCGATGTACCGCAATCGTTTTGGGGCCATGGCGCGATCGCCAAGGCTTCGGCCATGGGATTTCTTTCCGGTTTCCCTGATGGCACCTTCCGTCCGGGCCTGAATTTGACGCGGGTGCAGGCGGTTCTAGGCTTGGTTAATGGCTTACAGCTCAAGGGCGGCCAAGCAGCGGTTCTACAAATCTACGGCGATCGGGCGCAAATCCCGGCCTACGCGATCGAGGCCGTGGCGATCGCCACCCAGCGCGGCCTGATTGTGAATTACCCCAATTCCCGCCTGCTCAATCCCCTACGCGACATCACCCGCGCCGAAGCCAGTGCGTTTCTGTACCAATCGCTGGTCAGCATTAATCGTGCCCCGGCGATCGTTTCTAGTCATGTCGTCACCCCGGAACTCTCGATGCTGAGCTTCACGGATTTAGAGAATCATTGGAGTCGGGACTTTACGTTGCCTTTGGCGGCTCAGGATGTGATTCGGGGGTATGGCGATGGTTCATTCCAGCCCGATGTGCCGATCAATCGCGTCCAATTCGCCACCGTCGTTGCCCGTGCCTTTAATCCCGTTCCCCAGCGACCTGGCATGACCTTTAGTGATTTGCCGGATAACTTCTGGGGCAAAGCGGCGATCGATCAAGCCTATCGCGGCGGGTTTCTTGATCGCTTCGCGGATGCGAGTGTTCGGCCTGCTTCCAACATGACGCGGCTGGAACTGGTGCAGGGATTAGCCCAGGGATTAGGGTTGACCTCCGGTGATCGAGCCTTGATCAATCGCCTCAGCGATCGGGCCAGCATTCCTGCAGCGGCCCAGGATGTCGTAGCGCGGGCGATCGCTGCCGGAATCGTCGTCAACTACCCCGACAAAGCCATCTTCAATCCCCAACAAACCGCCACCCGCGCCGATCTGACCAGCATGGTCTACCAAGCCCTCAGTCGCAGCCAGCGCGTCGCCCAGATCAACTCGGCTTATATCCTGCGGTAGTTGCGTCCGATTCAGTTAGAGCTGATCGGGATCAATTCCCTGACTACGCAGATATTCCGCTAAGCGATCGGCCCGTTGCGCTTCCTGCTCGGCCCGTTGCGCTTCCTGCTCGGCCCGTTGCGCTTCCTGCTCGGCCCGTTGCGCTTCCTGCTCGGCTCGTTGCGCTTCCTGCTCAATGCGCTCAACCGCCCAGGGCAGAATATTGCCCTCAGCGTCCCACCAGCGTAGCCAATAGCCCGGATAACCTTCCTTCTGGCCCCGCCAAGTGCCTAGAAACAACTCTAATTCCTCAAACCAATGGCGGCCTTCTACGTCTGGCTGTTCGAGGCTGTATTTGCCGTCTTGCAACCGATAGACTTCCAGCAACCCCGATTCTGGTTCCAGAATAATGTACGTTGGGACTTGCAGAATTTGCTCGTAGAAGTGCCACTTGCCGATCGGACTCGTTTTACGGAGAGAATATTCGCCGCCATCGGTTTCGGAGAGGAACTCCATGACGATTTCCGGCACTTTGCCCTCTAAATTCGGCGTGTAGCTCTTACGCGGGATTCCCGGTTCGCGAACCTGCGAGACATACAGCCAATCTGGTGCCTTCAGCGTCAGTTCACCGTTGATTTTGACGCAGAGGCCAAAGTTCGAGGCGACTAATCCCGCCGCTGGTAGCCGATCGGCCAACTCCAAACTTTCTCGCAAGGCTCCGGCAATCAACGGCTGTCCAGTATTTTCCACGGGCGTATCATCCAGTACAAAGTCCTTCGGAGGTTTGACCCAAGCGATCGTTGGAGCTGATCGTGTTGGGGGCGGTGCAGCTTGAGCGGTCGCTGGTTTAGCGGTCGCTGGTTTGTTTGGGGTGGCAACCATAGTGAGAAGTTTAGTCGGGAGAAGTTGGGTAGGCGGCTCAGGTCAAGTGCTTCAGCAAAAAAATCGGCAGGATTGCGCACTACTCTGTCAGTTTAGCGAATTCTCCGTTTATCGAGGATGTTCAAGCGATTGTCTGCGCAGAATCAATTCATCCGAGGGACGAGATCTCCTTATAATCATTAAAGATTGCGCGGCAGACGATCGCGCGGCTTTGTAGTATTCGTAATGCCACCGGGGGTAGCTAGCGCTATGCCAATGATCGAAACCAAGACCGAACCCATGGTGATCAACATGGGGCCACACCATCCAGCAACCCACGGTTGTTTCCGGCTGGTCGTGACACTCGATGGCGAAGATGTAATCGATTGTGAACCCGTTCTCGGGTATCTCCATCGCGGCATGGAAAAGATCGCCGAAAATCGGACGATCATCGCCTACGTTCCCTACGTCAGTCGCTGGGACTACTACGGCGGCATGTTCAATGAGGCAGTCAGCGTTAATGCCGTGGAAAAACTGGCCAACGTCACCGTGCCGAAGCGGGCCAGCTATCTGCGCGTGATCATGCTGGAATTGGCCCGCTTGGTGAATCATTTGCTCTGGCTTGGGCCGTTCATCACCGACATTGGGGCGGGTTCGCCGTTTTTCTACACCTTGCGCGATCGGGAAATGATTCTCGATTTGTTTGAAGCGGCGACGGGCTACCGGATGGTGAATAACAACTATTTCCGGGTTGGTGGCTTGGCTGCTGATGTACCCTACGGCTGGATCGATAAATGCCTCGATTTCTGCAATTATTTGCCAGAAAAGATCGACGAATACGAAAAGCTACTGAACAATAACCCGATTCTCAAGCGTCGTCTGGAAGGGATTGGCGTGTTGAGCCGGGAAGAGGCGATCGCCTGGGGCTGTTCTGGGCCAATGTTGCGGGCATCTGGCGTGAAGTGGGATTTGCGGAAAGTCGATCACTACGAATGCTACGACGACTTTGACTGGGATGTCGCTTGGGCGACGGAAGGCGACTGCTATGCGCGCTACATGGTGCGGATGCAGGAAATGCGCGAATCGGTGAAGATCATTAAGCAAGCCTGTGAACAGCTTCCTGGTGGCCCCTACGAAAACCTCGAAGCCCAACGCATGATGGGCGGTGCGAAGTGCGAAGCCAACGGCTTTGACTTCCAATACGTAGCGAAGAAAGTCGCCCCGACGTTCAAGATTCCCAAGGGTGAAGCCTATGCTCGCGTTGAGGCGGGTCGTGGGGAAATGGGGATTTATATCGTCGGCGACGACACCACCACACCCTGGCGCTGGAAAATCCGTCCGGCTGATTTCAATAACTTGCAGGTTTTGCCGAAATTGGTGAAAGGCTTGAAAGTTGCGGATATTTTCGTGATTTTGGGCAGCATTGATGTGGTGATGGGATCGGTCGATCGGTAGGATGCGTTTCGGCAACGCAAAACGCATCGCCCACATATACGCAAACCCCGATCGGTCACCGGAATCGATTGGGGTTTTGATTTATACCATTACTGCTTCAGCCTTGGGACGGGCAAATAACCCTTGATACGGCTCTGTCGCAAAGGGCCGATCGTCCGGCTGCAACAAATCCCGATCGCACAATTCCAACAATTCCTGTTCCGTCTGCGTCCGTCGCATGTGATAAAGAAAAGCCCCGTCCGGGTCGACACCCTGCGCGATGTAATTCAAATACATTTTCAAATGCCCGACCCTTGCTCGTTCAGGCACCGCCTGTGCGGTCGCAGTTTGGCGTAAGCGATCAATATAATCGCGCACATCACTTAGCGTCACTACGGTAATCGGCAACCCCGCTAAATGTTCGCGCGTTTGCCGGAAGATCCAAGGATTACGAATCGCCGATCGGCCAATCATCGCGCCAAAAGCCTGGGTTTGAGCCAACACTCGTTGGGCCGAATGCGCCGACGTAATATTGCCGTTGGCTAAAACCGGACAATTCACGGTCTGCACAGCCTGTGCAATCAAATCATAATGCACATCTGCATGATACATTTCCTTAACCGTTCGCCCATGTAAACTCAGTAAATCAATTTTGTGTTTATTAATTAATTGCAGAATCGCGGCAAAATTCTGCGTATCCTCAAACCCAATGCGCATTTTGACGGTAAATAATCCCCCGATCGCTTGGCGCAATTCCCCGAGAATCCGATCGACGGTTTCCGGTTCACGCAGTAGCCCACCACCGACATTTTTGCGATAAATCCGGGGCGCGGGACAGCCCATATTTAGGTCAATTCCGGCGATCGGATGCTGCGCCAAATCCTTCGCCGTTCGGACTAAATCAGGTACACTTTCCCCAATCATTTGGGCAAATACCGGGCGGCCAGTGTCATTTTCAGTGATCGATCGTAGTACCTTGGGGCTGAGATTAGAGCTTTCGTGGACGCGAAAATACTCGGTGAAGAAGTAATCCGGACAGCCATAGCCTGCGACGACCCGCATGAAGTGAATGTCCGTCACGTCTTGCATCGGTGCAAGAGCAGTCACGGGCAAGTGCGGAATCACGGGTAGCGGCAATGCGGACATTGGGAAAATCCATGGGCCAGACCGTTCGCCATTATCGCATATCCTCGCGGTGGCCAATTTAGAAAGTAGAACAAGGAGTGCGATCGGGCGGAATCAACGCCCTTAATTTGGAAGGATACGGCTTTCTGCCAAGGACACATTGCTATGAAAAATCCATTGAAGTCTCTCGGTCGCCTCTGGCAAAGATTCTTCCGCAAGTCACGCATGGTGAACAGTCAGCAAGCGCTGAATATCCCGAGCTTGATTGTGCTGGTGCTGGTGGATATTTTCATTTTGGTGAATGTGTTCTTTGGCCTGAATGACATTAGCAGTTGGCATCTTAGCCCCTACCAGGCTTATCCCTGCTATGCCGACTGGCAAGATTATCGTACCGATGTCAAGCCGGGAAAAGACTATGAAATGGTGCGGGGGGCGATCGTTCAGAATCCCGATAATGTTGGGTTACTTGTCTCCAGTCCCGTCGCTTTTAATAACAGCCGCAGTGCGCCGCCGATCGGGAACGGCCAGACCGCGACTTTCCGCCAGTCCTACGAAAAAATCGGGGTCAGTCGTCTGGGCAAAGTTGATCAACGCTGCCTTGATCATGCAACGCTCAAAGATGCGCTACGCACCCCCGAAAATCGCAAAACGATTAGTGAAATTGACAGTCAACTCGATCGGGTAAGTCGCCTCGAAGCCGATAACCGCAAAATCCGTGAACAATACGATTCCACATTGCTCGAAAAAGTTGCCGGTCAGCCGCGCAATCAATCGATCAATAACGTCAGTGCCGAAAAAGCGAAAGCAAAACTCGATGAAAACAACGCGGAAATCGCCCGCCGCAAGCAGGAAGTCAGCGATCGTAAACAAACGCTCCTAGCCGAGCCAGATACCCAAACTTACCTCAACCAACTGCAAAATACCGAGCTGTTTAACACGATTGCCAAGGACTTCGATCGGGCTGGATTCTGGTATCCCAGCATCAAACTTGGTCTGCAAGCGCTCTTCCTCGTACCGCTGATCACGATCGCCTACGGCATTCATCGGTTTGCCCTACGGAAAAATTATGGCCTTGTCGCTTTGCTCAGTTGGCATTTGTTGATCATTGCGTTAATTCCCGCATTGCTCAAGGTGTTTGAATTTTTGCAAGTGGGCGCGATCGTGCAGTGGGTGAGCAGCACGATTTGGAAAATCTTTGGGGGGCTGCTGTTCCTAGTTTCCTATTTGCAAATTGCGTTGATTCCGTTAGCGGGATTTGCATTAATCAAGCTATTCCAGCGCTTTAACCGCCCCAGCACCAATCCGAAAAACCAGGCCGCAACGCGGATTCTCCTATCCCAATGTCTCAACTGTGGCAAAAAAATCCGGCCCCAGGATGCCCACTGTGCCCACTGCGGTTATCAGCAGTACACCGAATGCCCAAGCTGCCATGCGATGACCCATCGGCATATGCCCCACTGTACGCATTGTGGGAGCGAGATGCCGATCGAGTAAAACCTGCACTACTCCAAAAAAACCTTCCCAAAAAAGTTTTTCCAAAATTAGCTTTCGATTTTGGGGTAACCCTGGCATAATATTGCCCACCGTTTCAAAAGCCTGACCCCATGCCACGTACTCCATCATCGAATGCTGCGGTTCTCCCCATCCCCGAGGAAATTAACTTCGACCTGTCGCTGCCGGATCCAGAAGACGAGAAGATTTCCGAGGTCGAGTTCCAACAGCAGATCGATCGAGCCTGGCAAGTGTGCGATCGGATCGACCTCCAAACCGACATCTGGCGCGGCAAAATCCTGCGAGCCGTGCGCGATCGGGAAAAGAAACTCGGTGAAGACCGGGGCATCGGCTTCCTGAACTGGCTGAAAGACCGCGAAATCAGCAAAAGCCACGCCTATAACCTGATCGAACTGGCCAATAGCGCTGACCAAATGCTCAGTGAAGGCTACCTTGAAGAAGAAGACGTGAACCAATTCACCAAACGCGCCTTCGTCGAAACCGCCCAATCCCCCCCCGAAGTCCGCCAAATCATCGCCGACACCGCCAAGCAAGGCAACAAAGTCACCCGCCGAGAAGTGCGTCAACTGGCCGATGAATGGACGGCCATGACTTCGGAACTGCTCCCCGAATCGATCCGCGAAAAAGCCGCCAACCATACCATCCCCGCCCGCTACCTGACTCCCCTCGTCAAGCAGATGGAGAAACTGCCTGTCGCGCATCAGGCATCCTTGCGCGACAGCGTCTCCGAAAGCCCCGACGTGGACACCCTCAAGCAAGTCACCGCCGAAGCCCGCTATCTCGCCCGTTACCTCGAATCGGCCACCCAAGTTCAAGCCCTCTCCGAAGGCAACTTGAACATGGAAGCGGCCCTGGAAGAAGCCTTGCGCTTGGGCTGTCTCAATTCCGCCGCCGATCTGGTCAACCAAGCGGCTCAAATGGAACAGCTCGTTGCCAAACTCCATGCCACTTGGCGGCGGATGAACCAACTCAGCGATCGGCTCTATGTGGATACGGGAGCCAGTACGCCCAACTTACGATCGATGCTCAGTTCCCTTGATCGCCTCAGCGGCGAAGCGATCAACGTGACGATCGGTGACAGCAAAGGCGAAGGCTGGTCCCGCCAAATCACGGTCAAGATTGAAGACGATCGTGAAGACGAACCTGGACTAGAAACGGGCGCTTGGGAATAGGTGCGATTGACTGATAGTCGTTGTACAGTAACGGGAAATTGCCACAATTACGCTTAAAGTGCCTAAACCCATCCGGATTTGGGCGCTTTGAGGGTGAATGGGTGGGAAGACTGCTCCCGACGGCACCGAACAAAGCTGAACAATTGCCCTGACGCAAGCCATGAATGCCCCCCGAAAATTCACCCCTACCCAATCCACCATTGCGGCCCTTACCCTACTGCTGGGCAGCGTGGGATTCTCGTCGATCGTGCCATTCCCATCGGCAACTGCCCAAACCGCGTCCCCCTCAATCTGGAAGCAGTTTACGAATGAAACGGGTGGATTTAATCTGCTGATGCCGGGGCAGCCGACGGAAAACAAAAGCGATGGGGTGACTTCCTTCAGCGTCACGCGCGCGCGCGAAGCGGTGACCTATACCGTTTCCTTCATTGACTTTCCGGTTAATCCGGCCCAGGAAGCCAACGGCATTAACGATGCATTTATGGGGATTAAAGAAGGCATTACCGAAGAAGGCGGCAAAGTTCAGCAAGAGCAAGCAATTAATCTAAACAATTTTCCTGGTCAGGAATTGCGCATTGTCATGCCTGATGGTGCGATTACGCGGATTCGTAGTTATATCGTCGGCAAACGTTTATTCCTGATCATGGCCTCCACTACCAAAGAGGCCAGCCTCAAAAAAAGCCTCCAAGGTTATCTCGACTCCTTCCGCATCAATCCTAGCCAAATTCCTGAAGCCACTCCCCCAAAAGCCACCCCCAGCCTCGCTCCCTCACCCAGTCCCAGCCCCACGTCTACTCCAACCTCATCCCCCAGCCCCGTCCCATCCCTTAATCCAGTCCCATCCCTTAGTCCTAGCAGCAGTCCAGCGCCTCGCCCGACCGTATCAGTGAATACCATAATGCTGCCCCAGACCAAGTCATACTAAGGGAACGTTATTCATGGTGAATTAATTGTGAATTGACGAAAATTTTGGTGAATTTGAGGGCAATTTGATGGTTACGTCAGAATCGGAGCTGATTGCGCTGTATCGTGGCTGGCAAGTGCTGGAGTCGGAGTTGGGTGGAGTCGATATTATTGATTTTGATCTGACGGCGACGACCGATCGCTGGTTGTTTAATTCGCGCTATGAGGTCCTGTTGGCCTTAGAAAGTGCTGCGCGATCGCTTGTCGTCCGGGATCACAGTAGTCAATTTAGCGACGATCGGCTGCAAGCCTCGATCTACTATCTCAATGCCTGTCTGGGTGAACAGATCCCATTTTTTGAATACGTTGAAAATACCATGGGCGCGCGGCCCGAGAAATTTTCTGAAGTATTGCTGCTGGAGTCCTACGATCGGTGCGATGCCCTGTTGCAAGAAATCGGCCTGAAATTCTGTCCCAATTACCATGCTGAATATGAAGCCCAATGTTTAATCCAAGATAAAACCCAAGTTAAAACCCAAATCCAACAGCAACTTGAAAAATGGCTCCATCGTCTGGGCCGCTACATTCCACTACCTGAGTTGAAATCTGTTTCTGTGGGCTTTGCGGAAGTCGATGCCTATTGGTCAAATTGGGTTTCGGGTTCAGTTTGTGATGGCTTTAATTTGCGGGTGAATCTGCACCCCCGGATTAAATATCTGAAAGGTACGCCTTCATTGCTCGCGGCCCATGAATATTGTGGTCATTTAATGCAGGTTCAACAGTGGGCCATGAATTTAGCCGATCGGTCGATCGCACCCAGCTATGGATTTACCACGGTTCATAGTCCAGAGGCATTCGTAATGGAGGGCTTAGCTGATGTTTTAATCTATATCCTGGCGGAGGAAACGGAACTCAACTTTGATGAACAGCTTGCGCGACAACTCACCTGGCATTCCCGTTTAGTTAGTAATAATGTGCATTATTTAATTAATACGGGTCATGCATTCCGGGATGTATTTGCCTATTGCCGGAAGTACTTACCGTTTGCGGACGATCGAACGATCGAAAGTAGCATTCGCGATCGCAGTTGCAATCCCCTAGGCCGCACCTACCAATATGTCTACGGCATTGCGCTGGACTATTTTCGGCGACAGCTTGAAGGGCATCCCCGACGGATTGCCAGAGTCTTACCTCAACTCTATCAACAGCCCTATACCAAACGTCAATTAGACGAACTGTGCATTGATTTACCCTACATTGGGTCGCAGCGAATTTCGAGCAAGAATCCATCGGGGTCATAAAAATAAATACCACGCCCTGTTGGACGGCTTACAGGCCCATGGTCGATCGCTACCTGTTGCTGTTGCAGTACCGCTACTGCTTGATCAAACTGTGCAGGATCAATATCAAAGGCAAGATGATTGGCCCGGGTGAATTGCTTGGTTGGATCAGCGTGCGGTGGCCCCAGCTCCGGTTCCGCAAATAAATCCAAAATCGTGCCATCGGGCAATGAAAAGTTCGCCACTTTCCCCGCTGCGACTAAATCTTTCAATGTCGCAGGCACTTCATCGCCGCGCAACTCATGCAGCCCTAGAACTTCGCCGTAGAAATGGCGCGATCGAGCCATATCCTGAACATTCAAAGCAATGTGATGAACAGCGCGCAAAACGCCAGTTGCCAGCTTTGTCATAGAAAATTTGCCGCAGGAGATGCTTCGAGTCTAGGAAAAAATTCCGGATCTTGCAAGGGCGATCGCCCACAGCCTAGGATAGTGCGGAGATTTAGGTGATGAAATGAGCATTTCCGGCGAAGTTGCAGCACTCCTAGCGGCATTCCTATGGTCAGTATCGGCGGTTTTATTTGGGGGAATGGCCGATCGGGTTTCGCCATTGGGGCTGAATTTTCTCAAAGGGTTAGTCGCGATCGGTTGCCTTGCGATCACAATTCATCTTACCCACGATCCATTCCCATGGATTCCCAGCAGTGCCATTTTGATCCTATTGCTCAGTGGTGCGATCGGGATTGGCATTGGGGATACGTTTTACTTTGGCGCATTGCACACGATCGGGAGCCGCAAGACATTGTTGATGAAGGCTTTATCACCGCCTAGTGCGGCGATCGGGGCAGTGATTTGGCTCCAAGAATGGCTGAGTTGGCAGGCTTGGGGTGGGATTTTGCTGACGATCGCTGGCGTAACGTGGGTCATCGGTGAGCGAACAAAGACCAATGAGCCGCAGGATTTCAACGGGCGGGGATTAATTTTAGGATTATTGGCGGCATTAACGGATGCCTTGGGAGCCGTGTTATCGCGGATTGCGTTGACCCAAACACCGATCGATCCCCTGTGGAGTGCGTTGATTCGGCTGGTGGGCGGGACGATCGTAGTGGTGTTAATTCTGCTCTGTCGGCGGCAAACCGTATTTCGAGGCGAGCGATCGGCGATGGGGCAAACGCTGTTAACCGTTGCCGCGATCGCCTTTTTTAGTACATTTCTGGGCATTTGGCTCCAACAGATCGCCTTAAAAGCAACCGCCGCAGGTATCGCCCAAACCCTGGGTGCAACGAGTCCATTATTCGCGTTGGGGATTGCCGCAATTCAGGGGAAACGGGTGACAGGCCGATCGCTGCTTGGGGTCGCGATCGCGATGGGCGGAATTGCGGTGTTGTTGGGTTTTCGTTAGGCTTCTGGCTCCGCGATCGGCTCTGACTCATGGTAAATCGTGGTGCGGAGCGTGGCGTTTAGATTAGCGATTCGCACCAGGGCAGCGGGACTGACATCGACGATCGAGCGCTCACTCTCCCGCTCAGCTTCATAGCCAATGTCAAAGATGCGTGTGGTGGCGTTTTGCCAGTGATATTTGGCGGCTTCGGGAAGTGTTTCAATTAGGGTGCAGAGTGCCGCGATCGTGGTTTCGACGGCTTTTTCGGCTGGTTCGGGATTGAGTTCGAGGACAAGCAGATATTCGTCGTCATCATGGTCATCGTGATACAGCACGCTGACCGATTCGCCTAGGTGATCGACGATCGGTTGGAGGCTCTCTGGCGCTGTGATTTCGAGATCGACGTTAAGAAATTTCATTCGTCTAACCCATTAATTAATTCTCAATAATTTGATTTGCTCAATTGCCCATTCTTTATCCGGCAAATTCCATCCATAATTGTGAGCAGTCTCCAGCCAAAGTCCTTTTACAATCGCTAGTTCTTCAAAGGTTTCTTCGATCGTCTCTCCCTGGGCCAAACACCCCTTCAAAGCTGGGATTTCAGCCACAAATCCACCTTCTTCGCAAGTGTAGACAATTATTGGATATTCCATTAAGTCCGCAACCTGATTTTATTCTGGTTCTTTCTTGTATGAATTACAGCGATGATGATGATTCTACTGGAGATAATACGGTAATAGATGGCGTAAGGAAAGCGCTTGACCAATACGCGACGAACATCACGATAAATCACGCGATATGCCTCTGGCACTTGGCAAATCAGATTTACCTGTTGATGAATACATTCAAGAAACTCATCACCGAGTTCGGGACGCTGCGATTCATACCATTCATAAGCCTGATCGATTTCTGATTTGATGATCGAGCGGAACACAGGGACGTAGTTCATCGCTTTTTGCTTTTGATCGAAGACTTTAGCTCTTCCCACGTGAGGACATTATCTGGATCAGCATCGTGTTCATCGATACGCCGATCGAGTTCCTGTTTTTCCTCATCTGTCAGATCTGGATACTCCTGCTCATCAGCGATCGTGTCCCAAATCGCCTGAACGAGCTGAATACGATCATTTAGATCAAGGGTCTTTATTTGATTCAGGGTTGCAGTGATGTCCATAAATCAACTTTTTGGAAGGGTGGAGCTATTGTAGCGAACTTCGTGATGGCACCCAGTCTAACAAAAAGTGGTAGGCTCCGAAGAACCCACCACTTGATCGTGAAATCAGATGTTCTCAGTCATCGATCGCAAGTCTTAGCGCTTACCCGCGAGCTTTTTTTTCTCAAGCTTCCGCAGACGAATCGAGGCAGGCGTGATTTCGAGCAATTCATCCGGCCCGATATATTCCAGCGCCCGCTCCAGGCTCATCTCTTCCGGCGCTTTCAACTGCACCAATTCATCCCCGCCCGCTGCCCGGTGGTTGGTCAAAGCCTTGGCCTTACAGATATTCAAGTCCAGATCCTGAGGACGGTTGTGCTCCCCGATGATCATGCCCTTGTACACCTTCGTCCCCGGCTTGATGAAGAACAGACCGCGATCTTCCGCGTTTTGCAACGCATAGAACGTCGCCGTGCCTTCCTCAAAGGAAATAATCACACCGTTGTAACGCGCTTGGATTTCGCCCACCATCGGTCGATAGTCCAAGAAGCTGTGGTTCATGATCCCTTCGCCGCGCGTCAACCGGATAAATTCACCCCGGAAGCCGATCAAGCCCCGTGCGGGAACGACGAACTCAAGCTGCGTCCGGCCTGTGCCATTCGCTTCCATGTTCTGCATTTCCGCTTTACGCGTACCAAGCTTTTCGATACAGGAACCGACGGATTCATCCGGCACATCCAGCGCCAAGGTTTCAAACGGCTCACAGGGCTGGCCGTTGACTTCGCGGAAGATCACCTGCGGCTGCGACACCTGGAACTCATAGCCTTCACGACGCATGGTTTCGATCAAGATGCCTAGGTGCAATTCACCCCGGCCCGCAACGGCAAATCGATCGGGCGAATCCGTTTCTTCAACCCGCAAGGCGACGTTGGTCTCCAGTTCCCGCATCAATCGATCGCGCACCTGACGGGAAGTCACAAACTTGCCTTCTTTGCCCGCAAACGGCGAATCGTTGACCATGAAGGTCATCTGCAAGGTCGGCTCATCCACCTTGATCAGCGGCAACGCCTGCGGATTGTCGGGGTCAGTGATCGTTTCACCAATGTTGGCATCGCCGAAACCCGCAACGGCAACCAAGTTACCCGCAGTTGCTTCCTGGATTTCCACCCGCTGAAGGCCCTCAAAACCGAGGAGCTTCGTAATTTTGGTTTTGACGATTTTGCCGTCGTCTTTGACCAAGGCCGCTTGCTGACCCGCTTTGATTGTGCCGTTATGGACACGACCGATGACGATCCGACCCAAGTAATCGGAATAGTCCAATGTCGTCACCTGCAATTGCAGGGGCTTCGCCGGATCACCGATCGGCGGCGGAACGTTCCGCAGCACCGCATCAAACAGCGGCACCATATTGTCCGACTCATCTTCCGGCTTCTCTTTCGCAAAGCCGCCCAAACCGGAACCGAACAGGTAGGGGAAGTCGCACTGATCATCGTCTGCACCGAGTTCGATGAACAGATCCAAGACTTTATCCACCGCAATCATCGGATCTTGCCGGGCGCGATCGATTTTGTTCACAAACACGATCGGGCGCAGACCCTTTTCCAAGGCCTTTTTCAACACGAAGCGCGTCTGGGGCATTGGGCCTTCGTTGGCATCCACGATCAACAGACAACCATCCACCATCCCGAGCACCCGCTCGACTTCACCGCCGAAGTCCGCGTGTCCTGGGGTATCGACAATATTAACGAGGGTCTCTTTGTAGCGCACCGCAGTGTTTTTCGACAGAATGGTAATACCACGCTCGCGTTCGAGATCGTTGGAGTCCATTACGCAATCCGGAACCTCTTCATTGTCTCGGAAAGTGCCGGACTGTCTGAGCAGGGCATCGACAAGGGTCGTTTTGCCGTGGTCAACGTGGGCAATGATCGCAATGTTCCGAATCGGAAGAGCCATGGTATTTCACTCAGTAAAAAAATTATGTTTCGCCCCTCGCTCTAGAAGAAAATCACTAACTTCATCATTAAGAAGCGTAAACAATTCTAGCGCAAGGTGACAAAAATCGGGGAAATCTTCGATGGGATTTTCCTGACCCAGATAGAGGCCTAACCCCGGTGCTGAAACTTTCCTAACGCAAACAATCGTTCTGCCACCGCCGGATCGATCGGAATCACCGACAGCCGCGTCCCCCGATTCACAAGCAGCAACTCTTCACCCGTGAACTGCGATCGCAGGGTTTCCAGCGGCACCAGTTCTGCCAAGGCTTCAACGAACTGAAATTTTACCGTATGCCAGCGCGGGTTTTCGGGCGTGGACTTGGGATCATAATAGTCACTCTGCGGATCAAACTGCGTCGGATCCGGCACCATTGATTCGACTACTTTGACCAATCCCGCAACACCGGGGGGCTTGGCATTGGAGTGGTAAAAGAAGGCGAGATCACCAGGCTGCATGGCTTTCAGGAAATTTCGGGCTTGGTAGTTACGCACGCCATCCCAAACGCCAATATTTTCCCGGCGCATGTCCTCAATGCCGTAAACATCCGGTTCCGATTTCACCAACCAAATCGCCATAAAGCATCCCCTTAGCGAATATCGACGTGATACCAGAGGTGATCTTATGCTGAATCGGATCGGTAGCGTCGGGATCACCAATTGCAAAACCCTTACCCTAGAATAAGCGTGACCCTGATCCCGGTTCAGACTAAGCTATTCAGGGTGGGCCCCTACGCAACGAGGAGTGACGATCGGCATGAGCCAGGATGCCTTAACGATTCTGAAGGAAACGAGTCGCACGTTTTATATTCCGATTAGCCGACTGCCAAAGGGGCTGCGAGAAGCCGTCGCGTCCGGCTACCTCTGCATGCGCGCGATCGATGAAGTCGAGGATGATCCGCACCTGCCGAACCCAGTGAAGGCAGAAATTTTGACAGAAATCAGTCAGGTTTTGCAGTCGGGCAGCGCCAAGTTTACCAACAGCGATTTTGATCGGGCCTTTGGCAACTACCGTGACCAACTGCCCGAAGTTTCGCTGCGTATCGGCGAATGGGCTTCCTATGCGCCACCCAGCATTGGCCCCCGGATTTGGGAAGCGACGGCGGCGATGAGCGATCGCATGGCCTACTGGGCCCACCGCAATTGGGAAATTCAGACGGAATATGATTTCGATCGCTATACCTTTAGCGTTGCCGGATCCGTGGGGTTATTGCTCTCCGACTTGTGGGCTTGGCATGACGGAACCCAGACCAGCCGCATTGAAGCGATCGGCTTTGGTCGCGGGTTGCAAGCGGTGAATATTTTGCGAAATCACCAGGAAGATTTGACGCGGGGGGTGACGTTTTATCCTGACGGTTGGACGGATGAAGATGTCGATCGGTTTGCCCGACGGAATCTCGCTTTAGCGGATGCTTACACCGAAGCATTGCCCAAAGGCCCGGCCCAGGATTTTTGTAAATTGCCCTTGGCGTTGGCCCATGCGACCCTGGATGCGATGGCGGCGGGGAATAGCAAGCTCAGTCGGTTGCAGGTGATGGCGGTGGTCGCGAAGGTGACGGGGGTGACGGTATAAAACTGGTGGCCCCCCAGCCCCCAATGCTGGGGGAGCCGAACCATTCGTTATTTCAAAGCCCCCAGAATTGGGGGTTTGGGGGCCAGCGAGAGTTGTCCCAACACAAGATTGATTTGGTGCAATTTCACCCATGTCCAACCTCATTGAACTCGAAGCTCTGGCCTCTGCCGATCGCTTGGATGCTTATTTGGCCCAAGAATTAGCGGATTTATCCCGATCGCGGTTGCAGAAGTTAATCGGCGATGGTCATGTTGTGATTAACGGCAATGTTTGTTTGTCGAAAAAAGCGACGGTTGATTTGGGCGACTGGATTCAAGTCACGATTCCGGATGCGGAACCGCTGCAAGTTCAGCCGGAGTCGATTCCGCTGGCGATTCTCTATGAAGACAGTGATCTCGTCATCGTGAATAAAGCCGTCGGCATGGTGGTGCATCCGTCCAATGGGCATACCTCTGGCACTTTGGTGAATGCCTTGCTGGCGCACTGTGCCGATCGGGGGGAAACGCTCCCTGGAATTAATGGCGTGCAGCGCCCCGGCATTGTGCATCGCTTGGATAAAGACACCACAGGCGCGATCGTCATTGCGAAAACTGAATCGGCATTTATTCATTTGCAAGAACAGTTTCGAGTGAAATCGGCGCGGCGGACTTATCTGGCGGTTGTTCATGGCAATCCGAAACAGGATAGCGGCACGATCGACGCACCGATTGGCAGACATCCGGTCGATCGCTTAAAAATGGCCGTCGTTGAAGAACATAAAGGCCGCAATGCGATCACTCACTGGTCAGTGCAAGAACGGTTTGGGGCTTATACGTTACTACAGTTTGATCTGGAGACCGGACGCACCCACCAAATTCGGGTACATGCTGCGCATTTGGGATTTCCCGTGGTGGGCGATGCGACCTATACGATCGGGCGCAAGTCCCCTGGGGTGAATTTGCCGGGACAGGTTTTACATGCCTGGAAATTGCGGTTAATTCATCCCAGTCAGGGCGGTGAAATTGAAGCGATCGCGCCATTGCCGGAACCGTTCACGAAACTACTCACGGTGCTACGCAATCGCCCATAATCCTCAACTACTTCAACCGCTTTTCTAGCTCTTCCACCGACACAGCACCAGAAAACAACTCACCATTCATGATAAATGTTGGCGTACCGTTTAGTTCTAATTGCATCGCTAGTTTCAAGTCAGCATTAATTGCGTCCGTTGCCGCTTGACTGGCCCGATCGCGGTTAAACTTCGCCACATCTAAACCCAGCTTTTTGGCTGTCTCTTGATAAAACCCATCATTCAATTGCTGCTGATTCGCGAATAATGCATCGTGATATTCCCAGAATTTGCCCTGTTGTTGTGCGGCCCAGGATGCCTTAGCGGCGGGCAATGCCTGTTGGTGAATTTGGGTCAGGGGCAAGTGCTTGTAAACCAAAGTCACATCTGCCGATCGTTTCTGAATAAACTGCTTGACGTTATCATTCGCTCGCGCACAGAACGGACATTCAAAGTCAGAGAACTCAATCAGAATCGTTTTTCCTTGACCTTTCTTGGGAGACTTACCCACAATTGTGGCGGGGTTCTTGGCGATTTTCTGAATGTTTTCTTCCCGTGCTTTGGACTGCTTTTCTTGCTGCTCGCGTTGGTATTTCTCGACGGATTCCAGAATGACTTCGGGATGTTTGCGAATGATTTCGAGGACTTGCTTTTCGAGATCCGCATTCGTCGGATTATCCGCATTCACCGCCTTCGAGCAGCTTACCAACCCAAACGTCAAGCAGAGTAAGCCCAACAGTGAAGCCCGTGCCATCCGGCGACAAAGTTGAATCAAAAATTGCATCGAGAGATCGCTCCGGGGACGAGATAATACCAAGCGATCGGACTGTGTTTGTCGATCGCTCTGACACATTGTAGATGAAACCCTTCGAGTCGATGAAACCCGCCGATCAAAAACACCGCCTGACGGTAACCGCTACTGCCAGACCCCTGGGCGGGACTTCCCCCAAGGGCTAAAATGAAGTCATCACAATTCAATGAACACAAGTCTAAACATAAGTCGCCATGACTGTTGAGTCCATCCGCCACAGTGAATTGATTAACCAACTGGTACTGAATCGCAGCACCATGGCGGAGTTGGGCCGGGTGGAGGTGCTCTGGGAGTATCCCCAGGCCCATCGCGTCTTTGGATTTATCTGCAAATCTGGGGCCTTCGATCGCAACAAAACGGCCTTTAATCTCGAACAACTCGACACGATCGGTAGCAATGGCCTGTTCGTCAATTCTGATCCTGTGGAAACCGATGCCGATCGGGTCAAGCAAATTGAAACCCTGATTGGCAGCGAAGTCTGGACCGATATGGGTAATCGCATGGGCCGCATTACTGACCATGTGTTTGATCTCAAAACCGGGGCGATTAAGGTTTATCTGTTTGTGCCGGGGGGGCTGAAGCGCTTTGCGGGCCCAGTGTATGCGCTGTATCCCAGCCAGGTATTGGGTTGGGGGAGCCATCGAGTGGTGGTGTCAGCGGGGATTGTTGACCAACTTGAAGTCTATGAACCAGGGATGCAAGACCGCATCAACCGCTTTGCCGATGCCTTGAATGATGAGGCGAGCCAAGCCGGACAGGGATTGCAATCGGTTTTGGCACGGGCTAAACGTAAAGCTCAGCAAGCCCGTAGCCAAGCCCAAATTCTGGCCGATCGGGCCTTGGATAAGGCTCAAGAACTCGGCGGTGAACTGCTCGAATCCGCAGAATACGCCCGCGACCAGGCCCGGAATTTGCGCGATGAGTTCATGGAGGAGGATTTTGATCAGTGGCGGCGGGACAGTCAAGCGGATCCCCGTCAAGGCGACGATCGCCGCTATGATGGCCCGCGCTACGACGATCGAGGTGATTTTCCAAATGATGACGATTTTGATTTTGACCAACCCTGGGATGCACCGCCCCCAGCCCCTCCGCGATCGCGACCTGAGGCCGCATCACCAGAATCGTCGTCACATTCCAGTTGGGCTGATGCGGAGCCGATTGACCCCCGCCCACCCTTGAACCTTGAACCGAAATTGCGCCCCAGCGATCGGCCATCATCTCCCTACGCGCCCCGCCCCGCCGCATCCAACCCGCGCCCCAAATCGACGGATGCTGATCCTTGGGATGACGACGATTGGGGTTAAACCGCTGGGTCGTTGGATTCAGCGCTGACAAATTAAGACCTGTAACGAACTGCGCCGCATTGTGGGCGATCGGCAAATAATGGAGTTAAGGCATTGGATCGACACAAAATGCCGAGGTCGCTCTTTTTGCAATCGCTTCATGCAGGAGTCCCTATGCGTAAATCTGTTAGTGCGGTTATGACCCGCAATCCGATCGTCGTTCGGCCCACAACGCCAATCGGCGAAGCGATCCAATTACTCGCAGAGAAGCGGATTAGCGCTTTACCCGTGGTTAATGAACAAGGGCATTTGGTCGGAATCGTTGCCGAGAGTGACTTGATGTGGCGCGAAACGGGGGTTATACCTCCGGCTTACATCATGTTGTTTGACAGCGTGATCTACCTCCAAACACCCACAAAATTTGAACGATCGCTGCACAAGGCCCTCGGCCAAAGTGTGGCCGATGTGATGAGTCCCCATCCCACGACAATTACCAGTGAACAGTCACTCCCAGACGCGGCAAAACTGATGAACGAACGCCAAGTGCATAGCCTGCCAGTGCTAGATGACGATCATCAGCTTGTGGGGATTCTGACCCGAGGCGACATCATTCGCCTGATGGCAGCGGAGCTTCAGGCTGTTCCGGCAGCGGTCTAGACCTATTCAAACCCGGGAAATTGAAGCCCAGGAAAATTGAAGTCTGTGGATTGAACAGCGGCGATCGGGATGCGAAGATAGAACAGGCCCGTTTAACATTCCGTCTCGGCCCTTTAGTAACGCTTCGTAGAAAAGCCATTTCAATCCATGACTATCACACCCGAATCGGCCCAAGCCTTGCTGAGTTCTGAGAACTTTGGCGATCGGCTTCAAGGCATCAATCAACTGCGAGAACTGCCAGCGGGGGAAGCCTTTGGTCTCCTGTACCCGATTCTTCAAGATCCCAATGTGCGTGTGCGCTATGCGGCAGTGAGTCTCCTGGCTTCCGTCGGCCAAGTCGAGCCAGCGAAATCGCTGGAGGCGTTGCGCGTGGGCCTGAAGGATCCGGAGTCGGATGTGATTGCGGCAGCGGCGGATGCGATCGCGGGTTTGCGCCTGCATGATGGCTATCCGGATCTGCGGGAACTGTACCAGGAAACCACGGATTGGATTGTTCGCTTTAGCATTGTGGCGGCGCTGGGTGAACTGGGCGATCCACGTGGCTTTGAGATTCTGGAACATGCGATTCAGTCCCAGGATCCCCTGCTTGTTCCAGCGGCGATCGGAGCGCTGGGTGAACTGGCTAATCCGCAGGCGATTCCGCTGATTTTGCCATTTGTCAATGACGCTGACTGGCAAGTGCGCCACCGCGTGCTCCAAGCGTTGCTGCACTTCGATACGCCGGAAACGAAAGCGGCATTACAGCAGCTAGCGAATGACTCCGAAGCGAATATTGCCGAGCAAGCGCAGCAGGCGTTGCAAGTTTAGGAAGTTCACCCAACTTAAAGCGAAAATTAAAGCGAAAAATGGATCTAGCCCCAATCGATGACGATCGGTGGGGCGAGGTCACGATTTGCTGCGGTCGGGGTATCAAACAGTGCCAGTAAGGCATTCAGTCCTACTAAATCAAAGTTGGCATCAAGGTCGGCAAACGGGTCGATCGCCTGCGGGGCAACAGTGGGTGCCGTCGGTGCGATGGCGATCGGGCTGCTCCGTTCTGGATCAGCGCTGCGCGAAAAGCTCAGGGGCGGACGAGCAACCCCACTCGGCAATCCTGGCTCCGGCCAAGTCAGTGGCTGCGGAGCGGCGGTATCCAAGGTCGAGCCGAGCTGTGACGGAAAATCAAACAACATCATAGATTTTGTCGATCGCGTGAACTGAGTTGTAGTGAACTGACTCTGAGGATTTAAATCCAACTGATTGGGTTGGTTTGGATAACTTGTACAGGCACTTATTTCGTTATCCGGAGGATTAGGTAATGAATTCTGGCTCACGGTCATCATGGGTTGTCATCACGGGTTGTCATCATGGGTTGACTGTCATCAAAGGCTTAAAACATTCTCGCGATCGCAGTGATTTTTGGGCGATCGCGCCTATGGTCAAACTAGGGAGGAGCAAACAATGCGGGTGAGCCACTGCCCCCCAACCCCCAATTCTGGGGGAGCCAAGCCCAAAAATGTTTCACAAGTGGTCAGAACCACCATGGATTATTACAAAGCAGAACATCTGCCGAACTTTGGTAGCATTGCGGAAGGCAGTCCCGAATTAGCCGAGAAGTTTTTTGCTTATTATGGTGCGGTATTCGCGGAGGGGGCATTGTCCCAACGTGAAAAGGCGCTGATTGCTCTGGCCGTCGCCCATACGGTGCAATGCCCCTATTGCATTGATGCCTATAGTAAGGCGAGTTTGGAAGCGGGGTCAGATTTGGAGCAAATGACGGAAGCTGTCCATGTCGCCACCGCGATTCGGGGGGGCGCATCGTTAATTCATGGTCTACAAATGCTAGATCGTACCCGTCAATTATCGATGTAGCGCTTGCTTGGCGATCTATTTTCTTACGAGACCTTGGTTATGACCGCGATCGAATCGGCGACTCAGCCCCAATCTTCTACCCAGCCTCAACGTCAAACATTACGTCATACTCTCAGCCACCGCGCTTCTCCCCTCGCGGCACCGGACTATCAACAGCAGATCCTTGGGCACCTCGATTTGGCGAAATTGCCGCACAATGCGGATTTTGCTGCGACGATCGCCGCCCATCGCTGGCCGAATTTAACCCCAATACCCCTTGAATTTTTTCAGATCAATCTCGGCAAGCTCTGCAATATGACCTGTCAGCATTGCCATGTCGATGCGGGGCCGGATCGCACCAAGGAAAATATGGATCGGGCCACGATCGATGCTTGCCTCGCAGCTTTAGATCAAACGTCTGCCCATACGGTAGATATTACCGGGGGTGCCCCCGAACTGAATCCTCATTTCCGGTATCTGGTCGATCAATCTGTGCAACGGGGTAAGCATGTGATCGATCGGTGCAACCTCACCGTCCTGCTCTTACCCGGCAAAACCGATTTGCCCGAATGGTTTGCCGATCGGGGGGTGGAAATTGTTTGCTCCTTGCCCCATTATCGGCGCTTAAATACGGATAAACAACGCGGCGATGGCACCTTCGAAAAATCGATTGAAGCGCTTAAACGGCTGAATGCAGTGGGCTATGGCCAAGGTGATCCAAGCCGAAAGCTGACGCTGATGAGCAATCCCGTCGGTGCTTTCCTCGCCAATGGACAGCGAAAACTAGAAGCCGAATGGAAATCAGGATTAGCGAAAAATCATGGTGTGAGTTTCGATCGCTTAATCACATTGAATAACATGCCGATTTCCCGCTACCTCGAATGGCTCGAACAATCGGGTAATCTCCAGCGCTATATGGAGTTGCTGGTGAATGCGTTTAACCCAGGGACGATCGAGGGGCTGATGTGTCGCAATACCCTATCGATCGCCTGGGATGGTGCGCTCTACGATTGCGACTTTAATCAAATGTTAGATCTGCCGATTCAATCCCAAATGCACATTCGCGATTTTGACTACACCCAATTAATGCAGCGCCAGATTATCACTCAACGCCATTGTTTCGGTTGTACGGCGGGTTCGGGAAGCTCCTGTGGTGGAGCGATCGCGGCGGATGGATGATGATTATGCCAAGATTCAATAAATTCCCGGAATGAGCTTCTTCACCTGCGATCGATAGGTGTCATAGTCCGTGAATTTGTCCGCTAACCAGGCTTCTTCCCGCCGCGCCTTTTGATCGAAAAATATGAATAGCACCAATGCTCCCAGCAAATGACTCCAGCTCCATTGCCACAGCCCCACCGCGATCGCGCCCAAAATCACCCCACTATAAATCGGATGCCGCACCCATCTGTAGGCACCACTCGTCACCAAACTGCTTTCATCCCGTGGATGGGGTAACGGTGTTAGATTTGCGCCCAGTCCCACCACCCCACTGACCAACAGCCCCACCGACCCTAGCCCCAATCCCGCCGCCAAGATCCGACTCCCGATCGCCCATCCCGTTCCGAAAGTGACGATCGGGGCAATCGGCAACAGCACAAACGCAATCAAGCCGATCGCTTGCACCAGTACCCAATATTCCCCCCGGCCCCCGCGCCAGGACTGTGCGGAAAATCCCCAGGCTTTGAGTTGTTCCATGATTTTTACCAGTGGCTGCGAGCTAAACCTATTCTAGAACAGACCTGGATTGCGACGCTGGGCAGTCGATGGGCAATGCTCACCCTACCGGGTCTGGAAAATGTTCTGAATCATTTTACGATCGACTCCCGCTGCGGCTTCGTCTAAGGCCATCACTTCGGCATTGCTCAATTGCCAGCCGATCGCGCCTAAATTCTGTTCGGCTTGCGCTAAGGTTTTTGCGCCGGGGATGGGGATGGTGCCTTTGCCGATGCACCAGTTTAAGGCGACTTGGGCGATCGTTTTCTTGTGCAATGCTGCGAGCTCTTTTAAGCAACCCAATAGCCCTTGCATTCCGGGCAGCAATCGTGGAAATAAAAACCGTCGTAGTCCTTTTGGGAACGGGCCTTGGCGATCGTACTTGCCCGTCAATAGTCCGAGACAGAGTGGACTATAGGCGATCATTTTGATCCCATATTCATCACACTTTTCCTTTAAGCCCAATTCCGTGACGGGGTAAGTTGAGAGCAATGAATACTGGACTTGGAGGGTGACGATCGGGACTCCCCGTGCGGCAAATCGTTTCTGCGCTTGCGCCAGCCGGTTTGGCCCATAATTCGATAAACCCACGCCCCGAATTAAACCCTGCTCATACAAATCGGCTAGGCCATCGAGCAGCGCTCCCTCTTGCCAAGGCGCATAATTCGCCGTGGGCCAATGCATTTGTGCGAGGTCAACGCGGCCCATGCGCGCGATCGAATTTTTGCCGGCTTGCACCATCGAGCCACGGGTTAATCGCCAAGGATAAGCCGCAAGTTTTGTCGCCAAACAAATTTGATCGGCATTCGCACCTCGGTAAGCCTGGGAAAATTGGCCAAGTAACCGCTCACTTTGCCCTTTGTACGGTCCTGTGCCGTAGGAATCCCCGGTATCGAATAGGGTCACGCCCCGATCGACACAGCGATTAAACACCTGCTGCAATTCCGCATCCATACTC
>JBJORF010000009.1:0-73217 GCA_046049545.1 Cyanobacteriota bacterium
CGAATTAAATTTGCGTGGGCTGGAGCTGAACGCCTCGGAGGTTATCGGTCATGACTTTCGTGCAATTAACGGTCGTCAGGGTTTCGCCATTGCGTCGGACTTCGACCCCAGATTCCTTACGGGGCGAGAGCTTATCCACACCGGAGAAGACTGTGTAAGTCGTGTCGCCATTGGGTACGGAAACCGAATAGTTCATCCAGCGCCCGAACCCATGCCATTGCCAAGTGCTCGCCTGATCACGCGGCACTTTTAATTCTAATTCGGGCCGTTGACCGGGGCGACCAAAACTGTAATCGATCGTGGTTTCGGTCTCGAACAGAGTAATTTCCTTGCCGTTTTCCGTGGTGCAGGCGAAGAGTGCGGCACGATTGCCGATCGGGGCGGTGGTCGCGATCGGTTTGACCCAACCCGTTTCGGAGCAAGCCGTCGCCCCGGATTTGGGGGCCATGCTAGCCAAGCACCAGTAGGCATTGCCATCGAAGATCACGCCCGATTTGATCGATTCCAATTCACTCAGCGATCGCCAAGGTTTCGGCCCTTCTTCATCGTCGTAGCGATAGCGATCGCCGGACACTTCCAGCCCTTGCCCGGTCGCACCCACCCAATAGCGCCCTTCGAGGATTTTCGCGGGTGTGGGGGCTTGAGCAATTTCTGTGGGGTTATTATTCCCCGTGATCGGCTGGTCGGGATGCACTTTGACGATCGGTTCCGCCGATTGCGGCGTTGCCGTCGATGCAGGACTGGATTGCACTTTAGGCGAGCTGATTGCTTGACTACAACCGATCGCGCTGAGGCCAAGCAGCATGGCAATGAAAGTAGTGGCGATCGGTTTTTGGTGGGGATTACGGGGTGTAGACATGGCGGAAAATGGGTGGTGAACTGGAACGCGTTGGAGGAATGGTCTAATACTCAGGGCAGGTGATGATGCACCCCTTGGGCCAAACGGAAATCAAGTCTTCGCGCACCCATCCGGTTGCACCATTGGCGAAGGTAACGGCGTGCCAGAGATAATCACTGTCTTCATCATAATTTGATTGCTCAATCCGCACTAAATCGCCCATCACACCTGTATGCTTGATGCGGCTACGCAGACTGGGGCCAGAACGAATGTTAATCCGATCGTTGGTCGCCCCCGCCAAAGTGCCATATTTTTGATCGCTGAACTTGAATCGCACAAGGGAACTGGTCACCCAGCCTTCGGTACGCAGCTTACCCGTGGAGCGCACGTAGTACCAATGACTCTGGGTATTGCTGTCAGCATCCGCTACCACTTTCAACACTTCTAAAGGCGTGCCCTTGGGTAAGCCATCAACCCGCTGGCTGTACATCGACGGTTGAGCCCGGAGATTGGCCTCGTAGTCAATGCTGGCGGGCCGTGCGAAGCTCGGCAAGGCACTGAGGCCGATTGCCCCCAAGCTCAACAGCGCGATCGTCAATTCTCGACGCAAAATCATAAATCAACTCCAGGAACATTGATGTGAATGACGTGAACGGCTGATGCAACCCTGGCTTACTTGGAGCTACAGCGGCAACGGCAAATTTCCTGAATCTGGATAGAACCAATCTTGGTGCGAGTTATGCAATGACGGTGTGCCAGATGGCGTAAGCTAATCGATGGCCTGATTTTGATCATTGCTACTCATGACCTACGACTTTGCCGCCCTCGCCGATCGCTACAAAACTACACTGCTGGATGATGTCCTGCCGTTTTGGATGAAGCATTCCCTCGATCGGGAATATGGTGGCTATTTCACTTGTCTCGATCGGGCTGGGCAGGTGTTTGATACCGATAAGTTCATGTGGCTGCAAAACCGTCAAGTCTGGATGTTCTCGACGCTGTATAACCAGTTGCCGGATTTGCCCCAGCGAGGAGAATGGCTGGAAGTTGCCGACCATGGCGCGCAGTTTTTGGCGCAGCATGGGCGCGATGCCGAGGGGAACTGGTATTTTTCCCTCGATCGGCAGGGGCGACCGCTGACGCAGCCGTTTAGCATTTTTTCCGACTGTTTTGCAGCGATGGCCTATAGTCAGTATGCGCTGGCAACGGGGCAGGACTGGGCGAAGGAAGTGGCGCTACAGGCTTATCACAACTACATCCGCCGTCAGGATAATCCGAAGGGCAAGTACACCAAAGGCTATCCGGGCACCCGATCGCTTAAAGCCTTAGCGATTCCGATGATTCTGGCGAATCTGACTTTGGAAATGGCTTGGTTATTGGATGAGGAAGCGTTAGAGTCAACACTGTCAGCCACAGTCAGGGAAGTCATGACCGACTTTTATGACACGGATTGGGAATTGCTGTATGAGCATGTAACCCCGGAGGGCGGGCATCTGGACTGTATGGATGGGCGATTGATTAATCCGGGCCATGGGATTGAGGCGATGTGGTTCATGATGGCGATCGGGGAGCGGCGTAGTGATCTGGCGCTGATTAATCAAGCGATCGACATTACGTTGAGCACCCTGAAGTTTGCTTGGGATCAGGAGTTTGGCGGGATTTATTATTTTATGGATGCGGAGGGCCGTCCGCCGCAGCAATTAGAGTGGAACCAAAAACTCTGGTGGGTGCATGTGGAAACCCTGGTGGCCTTGGCGATGGGGCATCGGCTAACCGGACGACAGGACTGCTGGGAATGGTATCAGAAAGTGCATGATTATTCCTGGTCACATTTTGCCGATCCAGAATGTGGGGAATGGTATGGCTACCTCGATCGGCGGGGAGAGGTGCTATTAAATCTCAAGGGGGGCAAGTGGAAGGGCTGTTTTCATATTCCACGGGCAATGTTGCTGTGTTGGCAGCAGTTTGAGGGGCTGGCGAGGGCTGGCTTACGCCAGTGAGGGCATAACCAACCGCTTCCACGGACGATTTTGATGATCGATTCAATTCCCTGCTTGCAATGCCTGAACTTGCGAAATCGTGAGTCCAGTGACTTGAGCAATGACATCGATCGCTAAGTTCTGTTGCAGCAGATTTAGGGCAATTTCCATTTGAGCAGCAATCCTTCCCTCGGCTTCACCTTCCAACTTACCTTCTAACTTGCCTTCCAACTTGCCTTCCAACTTGCCTTCTGCTTTCGCTCTCCGTTCACCGACAGTCACATATTTCATCTGCTTCGCCTCTTCAAATGCTTGCAACTCAGTTTGAAACTGCTTTTCCAGGTCTTCCGGCAACTGCATCATCCAGTCAAGGAAGTTGTGCATCTCCAGTATATCTTGTTCCCCATAGCCTTGGTCGTACAGCATCGTGGTCAGCCGATAGCGCCAAGTCTTCCGCTCCTGCGGCTGATTGCGCGTCTCCTTTGTCTTTAGCTGTGCCATTACGACGACCGCAAACGGATTGCGACTGGATTCCAAGTCAGCCCAGTTCGCTTCATAGTCAAGTAGCTTAATGCTCGGAAACCGAAACTCTGTCGAACAGCCCCAAAGCTGATCACGAAATCCATTGGGTCGCCACTGCTTACTATCATCAGTCAGAATCGCCAAACTAACCACAGGGCAGTTATAACGGTCTCTTAATCGATAGTTATAGCTATACATCCGGGCGGCAAAGTCGGCCTCCCCTTCGTTCTGCACTTCGATATGGCAGATCACGATCGCTTTCTCACCGCTGAGTCGGCGAACTTCGACTAATTTATCGGCGTAGCGCTTGGGGATTTCCGCATCGCGCACGACTTTTTGCAGTTCTTTATCCAGAAACCGAATCGGCTTCTCCCAATCAACGTCCGCTTCAATATCTGGGAAGAAAAACGACAAAAAATCACGAAAATACAATTCGATAAATGATTTCCAAGGACTGTCGTAATCGGCATTTTGCTGAGTCATGCAAATTCAATCCCACCCCTACAACTTCTTCTCCCAGAACAACGCATGACCCATCTGCGGATCAAGGACATAACCTTGAAAGCCACACGATCGATACAATTTTTGCGCCACCTCGTTTCCTTCTAAAACCTCCAGCGTCAGCTTACAGCAGCCAATTTCGCGGGCGATCGCTTCCACTTCGGCAAACATCAACTTACCCAAGCCCCGCCCCCGAAAGTCCGGCGCAACAATCACATCATGAATATTCAACAGCGGCTGACAGGCAAAGGTCGAAAAGCCTTCCAGACAATTCACCAGCCCCGCCGCTGTGCCATCGACATAGGCCAACATCGATCGCGCCAGCGATCGCGCTGCTAATTCGGACACCAAATTCGCTTTCGCATAATCCGACAGGCCCGTACCCCCACCCATCGGATCACGCGCGTAGGTATCCATTAGCTGCACGATCGACTGACCATGCTCCGGCAGTGCATAATTTGCCCGGACAATTGCGATCGTCATTTACCCATCCCGATCATTTAACTACCGCACCACAGGCGCATTCTGGGCCTGGGCCTGCGATAACTGGGCCTGGGCTGGTTTCAGCAGGGCGATCGGGTCAGCCGACTGTCCCGCTGCCAACACAGGCATGGATTCCCGCAGTCGCGCCGTTAATTCCAGGGTTTTCACGTCGTACATCTGGGTCAACAGCTTCGGATAAAACCCGATCCCGATAATCGGCACCAGCAGACAGGCGATGATAAACACCTCGCGCGGCTCCGCATCGATCAGCTCCTGAGTCTCAATCAACTCCTGATTTTCCGGCCCGTAGAAGATCTCCCGCAGCATTGACAGCAGGTAAACCGGCGTGAGAATTACCCCGATCGCCGCCAAGATCACGATCGTCACCTTAAACGGCATCGCATAGGCATCGCTCGTCGCAAAGCCAACAAACACCATCAGCTCCGCCACAAAGCCACTCATCCCCGGCAAGGCCAAGGAAGCCATCGCACAAACCGTAAACATCGAGAAGATCTTCGGCATCTTCTGCGCGACACCACCCATTTCATTCAGGATTAGCGTATGGGTGCGATCATAGGTAGCCCCAACGAGGAAGAACAAACTCGCCCCAATCAAGCCGTGGGAAACCATTTGCAGCACCGCGCCACTCATCCCCAAATCGGTAAACGAACCCAAACCAATCAGCACAAATCCCATGTGGGAAATCGAGGAATAGGCAATTTTGCGCTTGAGGTTGCGCTGGGCAAAGGAAGTCAGCGCCGCATAGATGATATTCACCACCCCCAGCACCACCAGAATCGGTGCCATTTGCGCATGAGCACCCGGCAGCATCTCGGCATTCATCCGGATAAATGCATAGCCCCCCATTTTCAGCAAAATCCCTGCCAGCAGCATGTGCACTGGCGCGGTCGCTTCCCCATGGGCATCAGGCAACCAAGTGTGGAACGGAATCACGGGCAGTTTCACCGCATAGGCAATGAAAAATGCTAAATACATCCAAAGCGCAAATGCAGGCGTGTAATTCTTCAGGCCCAGCGCATGCATATCAAAGGTCGTATCGCCGCCGTAGAAGGCCATTGCCAAGGCTGCAACCAGGATAAACAGCGATCCCCCAGCGGTATAGAGGATAAACTTGGTCGCGGCGTAGAGTCGCTTTTTCCCGCCCCAGATCGAGAGCAGCAGGTAAACCGGAATCAACTCCAGCTCCCAAGCAAGGAAAAACAGCAGCATATCCTGCACGGCAAATACCGCAATCTGCGCCCCATACATCGACAGCAGCAGAAAATAAAATAGCTTCGGCTTAAACGTCACGGGCCAAGAAGCCAGCACCGCCAATGTCGTAATGAACCCGGTCAAAATCACCAGCGGCATGGACAACCCATCCACCCCCACCGACCAGTTCAAATCCAACTGCGGCACCCAGCTGTAGCGCTCTACCAGCTGCATAGCCGAGGAATTAAAGTCATAGCTCGTGTAGAACGCGCCAATGATCAAGAAAAAATCAATTACCGCGACAAACAGCGAATACCATCGCACCGTTTTGCCGTCCCGATCGGGAATCAAGGGAATGGCCAAGGCCGCCACGATCGGCAATAAAATAATCGTCGTTAGCCAAGGGAAACTCGCAAATATTGTGCCTGTATCGCTCATAGCGTCGCTCCGCCTGGAAAGAGTCGGTGTAGGGATTCGGTTGCGCCACCATACTGGAACGATGGATGAGCGCAACCACTCCGAAAGTTACTAAAAATTCTAAACAATCCTTCCAAAGCCTTTCGGAAAATTGATGTACTTCTTTAGATTTAGCGATTGATCCCCAACAGAAAGCGACAAAACTTCACAAGCCGCGTAACAATCCCCAGCTGAAACGGGCAATTGCCCGATCGACTGTAACAATTTGCAATCTTCGACAGGTTGTCGTTTGACGACCGCAAAAGTGGCTGAGCAAGATAGAAGCTGCCGATTTTGTACGCATTCAATCCAGGTTGAGAACACTATGTTGAAGAACAGCATGTTGAAAAAACTCATTGCTACTGTGCTAACCGTCATCGCAGCAGTGATGTTCATCAGCACCCCGGCCTACGCAGGTGATGCTGCGGCTGGGAAACAGATTTTTAGCGCTAACTGTGCCGCTTGCCACGCCGGTGGTCGGAACGCGGTCAATCCCCAAAAGACACTGCAAAAAGCGGATTTAGAGCAATACGGCATGTATGATGCTGCCGCGATCATCACGCAAGTGACAAACGGCAAAAATGCCATGCCCGCTTTTGGTGCCAAGTTGAGCGGTGAGCAAATCGAAAACGTTGCGGCCTACGTATTGGCTCAAGCTGACAACGGTTGGGCCAAGTAATGCCTCGCTGCTAGGTGCCGCCCCAACGACATTTGTTCAGAAAAAGCAGAGGGAACTGTTGAACAGTCTCTCTGCTTTTCTGAAGCAATCTTTCCCGACTTTCCGCCCTGTTCAGTCATTTGATCGACCGCTTGGAGCTTACCCCCATGAAACTGAATCAGATTTGCCACTTTGGGATAACTGCTGCATCGATCGGCGCTACCACGATCGCCCTGATGACGATCGCCGCACCGCGCACCATCGCCATGCCCAGCCATGATCCGAAAAGGCCAGAACATCCCCCGAAAACCATGCCGGAAATGGGTAAAACCATGGAATCCGGTCATGGTGCAGGCTCCGGTCATGGCCATAGAACCGTCACCGTCCCCGCTGGACAACCCAAACCCAGCGCTCAACTGATCATCACCCCCGACCCAATGAAGGGGTGGAACATGCAAATCCAAACGACAAACTTTACGTTTGCCCCCGAGCAAATCGGTCGCCGCAGTCAGCCGAGCGAAGGCCATGCCCACCTCTATCTCAACGGCAAAAAGATCGCGCGGGTTTACGGCCCTTGGAGCCACATTCCCTCGCTCCCCGCTGGCAAAAACACCCTCCGCGTCACTCTCAACACCAACAACCACGAAGATTTGAGCGTTGATGGCAAGGTCGTCGAAGCGATCGCGATCATCGAAGTACCAACTGCCCCACCCACTGTCCAACCCGCCACCACGACCGTACCCAACCCGCCCACTAGCCACCAACACTAGTCAGCAGCACATTGCCCTCGCGACGACCAGCAGCAGAAATCGCTTCCGGGAAACCTATTGCGGCAGGCGTACAAAAAATGAGAAGATGTAACAATAGGTAAATAAACTTATTCCAACTATTTTAGGAGGCGAGTTCCGTGCCCAAGAAGTCGATCGAAAGCCTGAGTGCGGCGGACGTACAAGGTAAGAAGGTATTTGTGCGGGCGGATTTCAACGTGCCTGTCGATGCCGATCGCAAAATCACCGACGATACCCGCATCCGGGCGGCCTTGCCGACGATTCAAGCCCTGACCAGCAAAGGCGCAAAGGTGATTTTGGCGAGCCACTTCGGTCGTCCCAAGGGTATCGATGATAACCTGCGCTTGGATCCTGTGGCAGCACGGTTGTCAGAACTGCTGGGCAAGCCCGTGGTCAAGACGAGCGATTGCATCGGTGACGAAGTTGCGAGCAAAGCCGCTGCCATGCAAGACGGCGACGTGATGCTGTTGGAAAACGTCCGCTTCTATCCCGAAGAAGAGAAGAATGACCCGGAATTTGCCAAGAAGTTGGCATCTGTGGCTGATCTCTATGTGAACGATGCGTTCGGTACGGCCCACCGGGCCCATGCTTCGACCGAGGGTGTGACGAAGTACCTGTCCCCAGCCGTAGCAGGTTTGTTAGTGGAGAAGGAACTGCAATTCCTGCAAGAAGCGATCGAGAAGCCCCAACGGCCCTTGGCGGCGATCGTTGGTGGTTCCAAAGTGTCCAGCAAAATTGGTGTGATCGAAACGCTGCTCGACAAGGTGGACAAGCTGTTCATCGGCGGCGGCATGGTCTTCACATTCTACAAGGCGCGCGGTTTGGCCGTGGGTTCTTCCTTAGTGGAAGAGGACAAGCTGGAGCTGGCGAAGTCCTTGGAAGCGAAGGCAAAGGAAAAAGGCGTACAGTTGTTGCTGCCGACGGATGTGGTCGTGGCGGACAAGTTCTCGGCGGAAGCGAATACGCAGACCGTTTCAGCGGAAGCGATTCCTGATGGTTGGATGGGTCTGGATATTGGGCCGGATTCGGTGAAGACGTTCCAAGCGGCTTTAGCGGATTGTAAGAGTGTGATTTGGAACGGGCCGATGGGCGTGTTTGAAATCGACAAGTTTGCCAAGGGCACCGAAGCGATCGCGACGACGCTGGCGGATCTGACACCGAAGGGTTGCACCACAATTATTGGTGGGGGCGATTCCGTTGCTGCCGTTGAGAAAGTCGGGTTGGCGGATAAGATGAGCCACATCTCGACGGGTGGTGGGGCCAGCTTGGAATTGCTCGAAGGTAAGGTACTTCCGGGAATTGCGGCTTTGAACGAAGCGTAATCGATCGTAGAAGGTTGAATTAATCCAAAAGGGGCGCAGATAATATTTGCGCCCTTTTTGGGTTAGATTTGTTCAACTCTTCGGAATTCACAAATTCTGACTCATGCATGATTTCCCTTTGGTGAGCTTGCTGTCCTGCGAGCCATCGCCATTGCGGCTGCCTTGTCTGGATTGCCACCGACGGGAAAGACCAAAGATATGCTTAATTTTTGGATGCCTAGTTAGCATTGATTGGGTAATGCAGTTGATTCTTGCCGATCGTAATTCCGCCATGCTGCTCCACACACCCCATTTCTTCATTGAAGTTCTGAATCCTTATGTTCACCCCACGCGTTCTAGGCACTAAACGGTCTACAGGCACCAAACGATCTACAATGATGGTTAGTGGGTGGCTAAAGTTAAACTTGCTACAGATGACTAGCGCATAACTGCACCGTCAAGGGGCAAATGCCACGCACGATCAGACTAGAAAGACTTTAGTAACAAATTGTTTACACTTCTTTACATTTTGTAATAACATGAGGTAGGCGTTTGCTGGATCGATGTTCCACGCGCCAGCGAAAATTACTACAACCGGATTTTTGCGTCGAGAATTTCTACATTGAGGCCACACCATGCCGTTTACTATTGACTCCGCCCGTGGGATTTTTCCCGGTACACTTTCCGCTGATGTTGTGCCCGCTACGATCGCTCGCTTCACACAGCTCAACGCGGAAGACCAACTGGCATTGATCTGGTTTGCTTACCTGGAAATGGGTACGACCATTACGATTGCAGCTCCGGGTGCGGCAAGTATGCAGTTCGCTGAAGGCACCCTCAACGAGATCAAGGCCATGTCCTTTGAGCAACAAACGCAAGTCATGTGTGACTTCGCAAACCGCACCGATACACCGATTTGCCGCACCTACGCCGTGTGGTCAGCGAATATCAAGCTCGGCTTCTGGTACCAGCTTGGCCAGTGGATGGAAGAGGGTCTCGTGGCACCGATTCCCGAAGGTTACAAGCTCTCGGCCAACGCTGCTTCCGTTCTGCAAGCGATTCGTGACCTGGATCCCGGTCAGCAAATCACCGTACTGCGTAATGCAGTGGTTGATATGGGTTACGACCCTGCGAAACTCGGCGATGCGAAGCGCGTGGTCGAACCAATCGTCCTGCCCCAAGCGGCGGATCAGCGCAGCAACGTCACGATCGAAGGCGTGACGAACGAAACGGTGCTGAACTATATGAACAACATGAACGCGAATGACTTTGATGAGTTGATCAAGTTATTCACATCGGATGGGGCATTGCAGCCGCCATTCCAGCGTCCGATTGTCGGCACCGATGCCGTTTATCG
Source organism: Cyanobacteriota bacterium (assembly GCA_046049545.1). GTDB lineage: Bacteria > Cyanobacteriota > Cyanobacteriia > Leptolyngbyales > Leptolyngbyaceae > Romeriopsis. The sequence continues at coordinate 10,096 of JBJORF010000009.1, forward strand.
CTTCTTCCGCGAAGATTGCCAAAACCTCAAGTTGATGCCAGAGCGCGGCGTGGTCGAACCCGCCGATGACGGCTTCACCCAAATCAAAGTCACAGGTCGCGTGCAAACGCCTTGGTTCGGTGCAGGCGTTGGGATGAACATGGCTTGGCGCTTCCTTCTGACCCCAGAGAACAAGATCTTCTTCGTTGCGATCGATCTGTTGGCATCGCCGAAGGAACTGCTCAACCTAGTTCGCTAGTCGATTGAATCGATTGGAAAAGGCGCTCTATTGGAGCGCCTTTTCACTGTTCTGCCATTCACCGCCCCATGCCACTACCCTCGCCATTACTAAGCAGTTCCGCCGAATATCATTGGGGGGCTTGGATTGCCGGGGGAATCATGGGACTGTGGGGATTGAGTTTGCTTGGGCTATTGGGCCGATCGTTGACGGATTGGTCGATGCTCGAGTTAAGTGTCGCGGTTGGGTTAAGGACATTTTGGCAGACGGGTCTGTTTATTTTGGCCCATGAGGCCATGCACCAGAATTTGATTCCCGGTTCCAACTCGGTCAATCATCGTCTAGGGCAATGCTGCGTCCTGCTTTACGGCTTTCTCGACTACAACCAATGCCGGCACAACCATCGCCTGCATCACAAAATTCCGGCCCAAGTCGGTGACCCTGACTTTCATGACGGCCTTCATCCGCACCCGATCGCTTGGTACTGGCATTTTCTGCGCGGTTATCTAACGCCGCCGCAATTTTGTGGTTTTACGATTGGCTGGGGACTAATTCTGCTCATCGGCACCCAAGTCTGCGGCTGGGCGATCGCCAACATTCTGTGGTTTTGGTTTTTGCCGTTGGTTCTGAGCTCGATGCAACTGTTTGTGTTTGGCACTTATTTACCCCATCGCCACGGGCACAATGGGGTGATTCCTGAAACAGGCACAACTGAAACAGGCACAACTGAAACAGATCCAATTAGTGGTTTTCAGATTGGCCGATCATTGCTCAGTTGCTATCATTTTGGTACCTACCATTGGGCTCATCACACATCGCCTAAAACGCCCTGGTACCAGCTTCCCCAACTTGCAGCGCAGCTCCGTACCGCAGAATCTTCATCAACTTTGATGAGACAGCCCTAGAAATTTGAGACAAAACTTATTATAATTTTAATAGGTAAATCTCAATCGTATTGTGATCGTCCGATTATTGCTGTTTTGAACCGGATTTCGCGCCAGATCAAAACCCTGTTATTCACCCTTCACCCCAATTCTGGCCTAGGCAAATGCAAGTGACTGATATTGAATGGTCGGAAACTGAACAGCAGATTGCAAAGTCAGCTTTTGAGCGGGCCTATGATCGAGAGGCTAAAGCCCTGATCGCCGAGGTGCGTCAGCGGATTAGTTCACTTCAAGAAGTACCGGATTTGTGGGAGCTGCATGACTTTCTGAGTATCCGACGACATGGTCTGGATGGTAAGTATGATGGTCGCGACTCTGCATTACTATTTGTCTTTGCGCAATTGATCCAGGAAGGATTGGTCACGTTGGCAGAACTCGACGGTCTGGCTGAAGAGAAATTGAAAAAGATTTCGGTTCTGACGCGGATGTCATAGCGTCACGCTGCGCCCTGCGCGACGCAGGATATTAGTCAACGATAGTGCTGTGCGCTTTTGCGTGATATGGAATACAGCGCCAATTTGGAATTTTACGGTAAGATTGCTAGCAAATCTTGACCGTCTTATTCTTGTATTTTTATGCAATCAATTAAACAAACGATCCGGCATAGCCCGATCGCTCAAAATAAACTCGCTAAGACAGCCTATTGGAAAAGTGTCGCACTGTTGCGCAGAACCGGAATCATGGCACCCGTTTCTCCCCTTGAAGCTGGTCTAGTCGCCTATCGGCAAACATCGGCTTGGGATCTCGACCTGAAAAGTTGCCCCTGCGACTTGCAGCTTGTGGAGTATCTGCGCGATCGACAGATTGAAGACCAGGGTATTTTCCACTTCGGCACTGGGATTCACCACATTGTCGGTCTCGAAAACCAGAAGCTGACGGCACCCAACGAGATTATCGGAATCACGGCATCCCATCCCGAACATGAATCCTACGTCAAACTGGTGCTACAAAATCGCGGATTTGAGCGCTACTACAAAGTTTTGTTTTGCGATATTTATGCCTTGAGCGATCGCAGTTTGCCGAATTTCGACATTGTGAGTTTATTCCATCTCTGCGAGTTCTATCTCAGCGATCAAGCCCCCTTTAGCCATCACGATGATGCGTCGTTGCTCAATATGTTCTTACAAAAGCTACGACCCAACGGGTGCATCATATTTTATGACAAATCGAATGACTGGCCACAAACCCAGACCATCATCGAAGCTGCCGTCAGCAGTGGAAAAATCAAGCTGCGCGAAATCTACAAAAATCTGCGGATCTACGAGCGTTCATAATCGTTCCATCACCAACGAACTGGCTCAATCAGCGCAGCCAGTTCAATCAACTCATTCACGCAGAAATTTTTGCCAACCTTCAAGCAATTTCCGCCAATTGGTCAAGCCGCAACCAAATATTCGGAGTCGGGGTTGCACCAAATTTAATAAAAGCGTAGTCCCCTTGAACCAGCAGAACTTCCCCCGGAGTGTCAAATAAATAGTTCGGTAAACGGCGATCGCTGGCCTGGGCCTCCAGGCTATTTTCTAATTTCTCGCGAATTACCCGCACCATTGAGCCTTTTTTAGTTGCCATACGCCGTTGCTGTGGTTGGTCAAGTCAAATTGGACAAAAAATCGGTTGCCATCCACTATTTTACCGAGGAATACCACTAAACGAAAGGAGACGCAGAAATTCAACGTCCCCTTGGGCGATCGTACCCGGTTATCGAATTACGAATTAGCCGTTTCCGCGAGCTGATCTTTCAGTTGGGCCAAGGCCGAAGCCCAGCGCGGATCGGGTTGCAAAGAAGCAATGTCAACATGGGCCACCTTGGTGTTGGATTGGCCTGATTTATTGCTGCTACGGCCTTTACCGCTGCGCTGCTTGCCGACCGGAGCCGCTTCTGCCTCTGGCTTTTCCCGAGGCAGCGCTTTCTCAATCTTGAGCGTAATGCCGTTGACTTCTTGACCGTTGAATTGTGCGATAAACTGATCAGCCTCTTCATCCGTCTTCGTCGTGACAAACCCAAAGCCGCGACATTGATTCGTCTTGCGATCGGTGATCAACTTAATCGAAGCTGGACTGCCCGCTTCACTGAAGGCCGTTTCTAAGGCTTGCCGATCGACATCTTCCGGCAAATTACCAACGTAGAGGCGGACAGACATAGGGGAAACCCTCCAAACTAGGCGTTTGCTAAATTAAAGAATCAAGGGAGCACAACCGCTATCAATGGTCAAATATCAAAGCGTTAAAATAGCACCGTCATCAACGCTGGGCCATCAACGCTGAGCCATCAACGCTGACAAGTGATTGGCGATGGTGCTGGGTCAGCCATCCATAAAGGTATCACGCAGGCATCCCCCAAACCGTAACCAATCCAAGATTTGTCAAAAAATCCCTACCCGGATAGATTTCGATCGGCCAACGCACGCTCACCAAAAAGTTACTCACCAAAAAATCACTCACCAAAACCAGTCGAGCAAAAAAACAGCCACTCGCACCGCAAGGGGGAATGGCTGGAAATGATCTTGCTGTGTTGGGAGAAAGAACTGATCGCGGGGCCTGTGGATTCAGGATTGCAGTGGCGCCACGGCTGAAGATTTGTGGCACTTGCACTGAAGGTCGAGCGAGGCGGTGTCATAACTCCTGTAAAGAAATGTAACAGAAAGCTCGGATTTTGGCAACTGTTCGTTACATCTTCCCGTCTGGGCCATCCCGTCAACCCCCGCCTCAACACCTAGCGCAATCGTCGCTCCTGGGCCCGCTGGATCACGCTAGCCAAGTCTTCAAAAACACCCAGCCAAGCCAGCCCAATCCCGATCGCGACGATCGCAGCGACAGTACTCCAGACTTGGTGCCCGCCCCAACGACTGCGGCCATTGGCAGTCATAATGCGTTCAGCATCCATCCAGGGCGTTGCCCCCCGGCGTAACCAGCCCAAGGTGAGGGTGGTTTGACCGATTAAATCGGCGACGCGGTTTTCCCACCAAGCGACGTTGGTAAACCAACCCAGGGCAGAGGGATAATGCAAGCGCATGAGGCCCCGATCGGTTTGCAAGAGCAAGTCCTGGGCCAGCCAATTGGCCACCCCGCGTCGGCCCAAGAGTTTGCCCGCCAGGACAGTGGGGGCAGCGCGGTGGGGCAGCGCCGCTGAATCCGTGACAATCGCCGCCAAATCATCCGCATCCTGGGGCGATCGCCGTCCTGTCGGCAAATCCGGGAAATAGCCGTTAAACCGCAACACCGTCGCAATCCCAAAGCCAATCAGCGGAAAGGCATACATCAACCGAAAATCACTGCCCAGCCAAGCCAATTGCGACAATCCCAGAGCGTAGCTGATCCAGGCAATCGCCCAGCAGATCACAGCCAAACCGTACCCGATCGCCGCCCCCCAAAAGGGCGCACCCGCCACCAGTAAATCTTGCCAACTCGGCGTGACTTTCTCCGCTTGGGCTGCACCATAGGCCCGCATATCCAATTCTTCCGGCAAATGCCACTGCTGGGCGGCTTGCATCAGTCGGGCACAACGCCCACCCAACAGCGCATGGGTATTGTTAAAACTCAGGTAGTGGCGATAACCATTTCCCCATTCCCAAGCGAAGGCGGGTTCAGCCGCCATATTGGATAGCAAACTGCCCAGGGTAAGGGCCTGACGATAACCGACAGGCATCCCTGGTTCAAAGGCTTCGAGCAGAAAGTCCGTGCGGCCTTGGGTTTGGATCTGCTGACTCAGTCCTTGGGTGATCTTGAGTAAAGCGCGGGCTTGGCCATTGGGATTCCCGGTGAGGCTACAGGCCGTATGATCGGCGACGATCGACCGTTGGCGGGTAAACCACAGTCCCGGCCAGCGCAACAAGTCGAAAGCAATGTAGGCCACCGAAGCCAGCACGCCGAGCAAGGTCACGCCGATCGTCGCCAGAATCGTCAGCGCCGGGTAATCCTGCCGATCGCCCCAATCTTCCAGCCAGTCAGCCCCACGGGACAGCAGCACATAAACGCTGTAGGGCAACTGTAAAAGTCCCAAATACCAAGTCAGCAACCCCATATTCAACGGTTGCATTGATCCGAGTTCCCCGCTGACGATCGCGGCAATTTCATCGTCGGCCAGTTGATCGAGTAAGCCTTGACTCAGAACCAATCGGGCGGTTTTGGGAAAATGACCGTAGGTGAGGGCGATCGGGGCGTTGCTGGGAAGCAGTTCCAGTTGCGGCAACGGTTGATTCTGTTGTTGGGCGTAGCGTTGGATGCGCTGTTGGGCTTCGGGGCTGATTTGACCGAGGCGGGCGATCGCGAACGGTTTGGCCCCGTAGAGCAATTGCAACACCCCCCGCAGCAAGTAGGGCGCAATCAAGAAAGTCACCCCGACCCATAACGCCGTATCAAACACCCGCGCCAACTGTTCGACACCCGTGGGCAAGGACTGTTCCATCCGCCGCCAATTCACCAGCCAAGTGCCGGGGCCAGCGAGGGGATATTCATAAAACGGAGCCGACCAAGTCCAACGCAGTACCGTAGTCGCGAGCCGCGCCCAAGCGACCATGGCGCTATGCCACAGGGCATGGAGCGCGACAGGCCAGAACGGCACCGACACCAAGGCAAGCAGTTGCGCCAGTTGCAGGCGGGCCACGTCCGGGGCGGGTAAGGGTTGCCAGCGATCGGCGCGGGGCGCATTGCGCCAAGTGGGCGGCTCAAAATCGGCGGCGCGCGATGTAGACGGACTGAGGGGCGGCGTGAGCGGCGGGGTGAGCGGCGGCGTGAGGGGCGCTGGGCTAGCCGTCGCTGTATCCGGGTTCGGTTTCAGGGACGACGGGGTGCCTTTGCGGCGACGGCGGGGCTTTTCCCCCGGTGTAAACGCCCGAAAGCCCGCATCGTCGGTTGACGGTGGATTGGTTGACGATGGATTGGTTGGCGATGGATTGGTATCGGACGCGCGATCGGACAAGCGATCGTCCGGTTGATCATGTTCAGAAGTCATGCCAAATCACCCAAGACAGCAACCCTAGGATACCCAGCCGACTTGAGAATGGCGAACTTAACTGGTACCGCACACTTGATTCAGCCCAACCGTCCTATTCCACATCCATCGTGGTGAATAGTGGCGCGATCGCGCTAAGTCGCAGCTCGGGGTGATCGCCTTGAAGCTGTTGGCAGTTCCATTCGTTCTTGAACAGTAGCACCGGACGGCCCCAGAGATCTTTGACCACGACCGTATTGAAAATCCGACCGACTTTCTCCAGCGCTTCCCAGCCATCCAGCACCCAGCGGGCCACTTGGTAGGGCAACCAGTCGAGTTGGGTTTCGACCCCATATTCGTTTTGCAGGCGGAACTGGACAACTTCCATTTGCAGTTGGCCCACTGCCGCCAGAATCGGGTCGCGCTTCGCTTCGTCAGCGGAATACATGATCTGCACCGCACCCTCTTCTTGCAGTTCCGACACCCCTTTGTTGAACTGTTTGAATTTCGACGGATTCGGATTACGCAGAAACGCAAACAGCTCCGGCGAGAAGCAGGGAATGCCTTCATATTCGAGCTTGCGGCCCAGATAAATCGTGTCGCCGATCGCGAACATACCGGGATTATTCAAGCCGATCACATCACCGGGATAAGCTTCCTCGATCACTTCGCGATCCTGGGCGAACAGCTTTTGGGGCCGCGAGAGGCGGACGGATTTGCCCGTGCGGGCATGGTTCACGGTCATGTCTTTTTCAAACTTGCCCGAACAAACCCGGACAAAGGCGACCCGATCGCGGTGACGGGGGTCCATATTCGCCTGGAGCTTGAAAACAAAGCCCGTAAATTCGGGATAGGTCGGTTCAATGTCGCCCTTACTGCTGATGTGCGCCGTGGGCTTGAGGCCATAACCCAGGAAGGAATTCAAAAACAACTCCACCCCAAAGTTAGTCATCGCACTGCCGAAGAACATCGGGGTCATCTTGCCCGCATGCACCGCTGCCAGATCCAGATCTGGTCCAATGCCTTCAATCAGTTCGAGTTCTTCTTGGAACTGGGCATACAGGTCGGGTTCGAGCAATTCTTCCAAACGCGGATCATTGAGTTCCAGCACCTCATTTTTTGCCGCTTTACTGCCGTGGATGCTGCGCTCGAATAGGTGGATTTTGCGACTGTGCCGATCGAATACGCCCTTAAAGCGATCGCCACCCCCGATCGGGTAGTTCACCAGATACACCTGCAAGCCCAGCTCCTGCTCAATTTCATCCATCAGCTCCAGGGGCGATCGGCAGGGGCGATCCATTTTGTTCGCGAAGGTGAAGATCGGCAGACCGCGCAATTTACAGACTTCAAATAGCTTCCGCGTTTGCGGCTCCAAGCCCTTCCCGGCATCGATCAGCATCACCGCATTGTCCGCCGCCGCGAGGGTGCGATAGGTATCTTCGCTGAAATCCTTGTGGCCGGGGGTATCCAGCAGATTAATCGTGAAATCCTTGTAGTTGAATTGCAGCACCGTCGAGGTGATCGAAATCCCCCGCTGCTTTTCCATTTCCATCCAGTCGGAAGTGGCATTGCGCTGATCGCGGCGGGCTTTGACCGAACCCGCTTCATGGATCGCCCCCCCATACAGCAAGAGTTTTTCCGTGAGCGTCGTTTTTCCCGCATCCGGGTGGGAAATGATCGCAAAGTTCCGGCGACAGTCCACCGCATCGGTCAACTCCGCTAACAGTTCGGCCGTCATGCCATCGCTGGACCGATCGCTCGTCGCAGGGCTTTCTTGGCTCATCACATCAGTCATAGCAGCATCCGGCAAAAGGGTTGAAGTCACGCTTGCAGCTCTCTATCTTAAACGATCGCTGTATCCGCCTGCGCAATTCCCCGATCGCGCAACCGTCACCCCATCGTCACTATGTAAAGACTGCATAAATTTACGGAAGTTTCTGCAAAGACTATCCGGACAACGACACAAGTTTCCCGATCACATGATTAATAGTGTTGCGTCACCTTCCATATTCAGTCGTGGTTACAGGCGATTGATACGGACGACGTGGGGTTTCACCCATGGTCACAAAGGTCACGCTAGACTGGCTCCCTGAAAATCACCTGCGGCGGTTGCACCGCCTCGCCCCGCTCCCCATGAACCAAGATCCGCGCCTGGCCAGTTCCTCACTCAGTTCGTCGATTAGTTCATCCCTCGATACCACCGCCATCTGGCATAATCCCCTCACCCATGAAAATCGCTGGACGCGCATATCCGGCAACACGATCGTCGCCAGCCGTACCTTACCCACCACAAATTCCGACTGGCAACTGGCCGCAACGGGCGATGTGAATCGCGATGGTGAACTCGACATTCTCTGGCGTAATCGGATCAGCGGCACGAGCTTCTGGTGGCTGATGGAACAAGGCCAAATCAAGGGCAATCAATGGATCAGTGCCGTCAGTGACATGAACTGGCAGATCGTCGGCAGCGGCGATGTGAACCGCGACGGCAACCTCGATATCCTCTGGCATCACCAACCGAGTAATTCGCTGCTTGCCTGGTTCATGCCCAGCGCCAATTCCAGCCAAACGCTGGTTTCCCAAGGGTATCAATGGCTGCCCAGTTCTAGCGATCGCAATTGGACCTTAGCGACCACCGGCGATGTGAACGGCGACGGCGAACTCGATCTGCTGTGGCAGCATCGCCCCACGGGGTCAAGCCAATGGTGGCAAATGCGACAGGGCAATTGGATCAGCAGCACCAGCGTTACTTCTGGCACCAATGCCAATCAAATCGTCACGGCCACTGCTGATTTTAATCAAGATGGGGCGCTGGATCTCGTGGTGCAGGATGTGACAGTTGGCACATCTAACCAATGGCTGATGTCAAGCGCGATCGGGAATGCAACAATTAGCACCGTTGAACGTTCCGTAGTCCAATCGAACGGCTACCTTGGAACCAGTTCCGGTTGGCAAATTGCAGGGGTCATGACCATGAGTGATGCGGGAAATTCGCTGGGCACGGCGAAATTAATGTCCAGTGGGATTTTTAGCCAAACGCAGACGATCGGCGGCGCGGGCGATCGCAGCGACTTTTACTTATTTGGCCTGGGGAGCGGTGGCACCCTGTCCGCCAGTTTGAGCGGCTTGAGTGCCGATGCGGATATCCGGATCATCGCCGATCGCAACAACAACCGTCAGATTGATGCGGGTGAAATCCTCGCTTGGCCCTGGGATCGCGGCACCACGAGCGAAACCCTGGAAGTCTTCCTGGAAGCGGGTGGGTATTTCCTGGAAGTGCGCAGCTTTGACGATCGGCTCACCAACTATCAACTTTCGACCAACTTCACCGTCGGCGGCGCTCCCGCCCGGAAATTGGATATTCAATTGCAGTACGACGCTGCGAGTCAAGGGCTAGATGCCGTCACCAAAGCAACGATCGAAGGGGCCGCACAGTACTGGGAAAATGTCTTGAGTGGCGGCGGCAGCTTAGTGCCCGGTGGGGTCTTGCCGATTACGATCCGACTGGAAGACCTGAACTTGAAAACTGGCGGTGCAGACAACTTTACCCTGGCGTTCTCCGGCCCGAGCGTCGTCAGTGATGGCAAGCAGCTCTTCCTGCGCAGCGCCGCCGCCACCCTCAATCGCCGTCGCCTCGGCAGTCTTGACCAAGGTAGCCTGCGCACCTTAATGATTCACGAGTTTTCCCATGCCCTCGGAGTCGGCACGCTGTGGGAACCGCTGAGTTTCCGGCTGAGCGATGGTAGCATTCGGACGATCGGGGCCAAGGGTGACAGCAGCAGTTTGATCAACCGCAGTAGCAACCTCTACCGGGCCGATTCCTACGCAGGCTGGGCCTACGGTGAACTGTTGCGGGATTCCGGACGGGCCAGCAGCGTTGTGCCGACCGCAGTGCCGATCGAGCCAGGGATCTTCGCTCACTGGGATGAATCGATCTTCCAATCCGAACTGCTCACGCCCGTCGCCACCGGCGACCAAGCCCTCAGCACAGTCACCCTCGCCGCACTGCGCGACCTCGGCTGGAAAGTCAATTTCGGTGCCGCCCAGACCTATCAATTGCCGGCGACCGCCAGCGCCCCCGCCGTCACGATCGACTTCAGCAACTTGAATCGGCCCACTGCCTAGGGCGCACAGAAGCCTTGTGATAACCAGCCATCAAGGTGTCACACCCGATTCACGCGGCGACCGTTTTGGCTTTAAAAATAAAATTGCCCTGCAACCGAACAGTTGCAGGACACAGGGGACAGTTGAACGCTGTAGTTACTATCGCGAAGTCAGCGGCAAAATTGGCAGGGGGATGGGACGGTTCTTGGACTGGCCTATCACTGTCACATAGAACACGGTTTCCTGATCGGATGCTTGGTTTCGCTGTAAACTTGCGCTGTGATCACGGGCGACCCTTGCCGCCCGATCGTGGCTGACGGTTGTGCGATCAGTGGCGATTTTACCTTTGAGCTTGACCCATGGATTTTCGTTCCCCCGTTTATGCCCTGTTTTTGCTCAGTGTAGTGGCCCTATTTTGGTGTCTGGCCCAACCGCAGTTACGGGTCTGGGCATTGCTCCTCGCCAGTGTGATTTTTTATGCCTCTTTACAAGTTCAGTATGTGCCACTTTTGCTAGTGGCTGCTTGGATTAATTTTCAATTAGGCCGGGCGATCGGGGCCCCACCGGATTGGCGGATCGTAGATTGGAACTATGCCCAGCAAGACTGGAGCAAGCGGCGAATCAAGCTCCTGTGGTTGGGCATCGGGCTCAATCTGATGTTGCTACTGAGTTTTAAGTACATGCCCTTCGCGATCGCGGGGATCGGCGATGCACTGAAGCTGCCCATGCTCCCAGCGATGACCAACTGGAAACAGCTGAGCACCCTTGCGCCCTTTGGTTTGAGTTTCTTCTGCTTTGAGTCGATCGCCTATCTAGTCGACATCCATCGGGGCGCACCAGCGGCCCAGAGCTTCACCAAGTTCAGCGCCTACAAACTGTTCTTCCCGAAGCTCATCTCCGGCCCGATTACCCGCTATCACCTCTTTGCGGGCCAACTGCAAAAGCTCCAGCCCCCCCAAATCGATCAGATCGCCGAAGGTCTCTGGCTGATCGCACGCGGGGCGGTGAAAAAAGGCATCTTCGCCGATCGGATTGGCGACTATGTGAATCTGAGCTTTGACAATCTGGCGCGGGCCGGAAGCGGCGATGTCTGGCTGACCACGATCGCCTATGGTCTACAAATCTACCTCGACTTCAGTGGCTATGTGGATTTGGCCCGTGGCAGCGCTATGTTGCTCGGCTTTAATCTGCCACAAAACTTTGATCAGCCCTATTTCACCACCAGCCTGGCTGAGTTTTGGCGACGCTGGCACATCAGTCTCGGCGACTGGCTGCGCAACTATCTCTACTTTCCCCTCGGTGGTTCGCGGCAAGGGTTGGGCCGTACCTGTTTGAATCTGATCATCGTCATGCTGCTGGCGGGACTCTGGCATGGCGCGGCTTGGGGCTTTGTGGTCTGGGGCGGCATCCATGGTTTGGGGCTGGCGATTCATCGGTTAGTCGATACGTTGTCCCGCAAGTCAGAGGGTTTACTCAAATTCTGGGGCAGCATCCCCGGCATGGTGCTGGGCTGGTTCCTGACCCAACTGACGGTGTTCTTGAGCTGGATCTGCTTTCGGCTGCCGAACCTCAGCGACGCGGGTCTCGCCTACAGCAAACTCTGGGGCGCACCGACTGACCCCCAGTTTTTCCAGAAGATCTACGTCGAAAGCCTCAAACTCTACCCCCACCAAATTGCCGGACTCTTGGGCGCGATCGCGATCGCGATGGGGCTGTCGGCCTTGATGCAACGCGGCTTAAAACTCCAGCTCAATTGGTTTTTGCGGCTGCTGTTGGTGCCCGTTTGCTTGTATGCCGTGTGGATTTTTGCGCCCGATGGGGCGGCGCGGTATATCTACTTTGATTTCTAAGCGCACGATCACTCAGCGTGCTTTCGGTTTGCACCAAAGCCACGGATAATCAGAAGCAAGCTAACACTGACTTGCTGCATGGAATCTATATGCCCGACCATTCTCTCGATCCGGTTTTACCCAATGTCCCACAGGTGCGCAGTTGGGGCACCTTTACCCTACTTGAAGAAACGCCCAATTATCGGATTAACCGGATCGAAATCCAGCCTGGCGCGGTAATCGGCTGGCAAATGCACTATCACCGCAGCGAACATTGGATCGTTGTATCGGGCACAGCCAAGGTGATCTGCGGCGACCAGGAAACCATGCTGCAACAGAAGCAATCTACCTACGTGCCCACCTCCACCCCCCACAAGGTCGAGAATCCTGGCGTGATTCCGCTAGTGATGATTGAAGTGCAGAATGGCGAATATCTGGGCTTGGATGACATTATCCGGTTCGATCGTGATCCACGGGGCTAGCGGCGCTGATCCGAATTCCCATGTCCGATCGGGCATCCGATGATTAAATAGAGCTGACCATTTCGCTCATCGAGTCCTGCCCCCCGTGTCTACCCCCACCCCGCCGAAGAAATCTCTGAGTAACATCGCGGGCATCATCGCGATCGCCACGCTCGTCAGTAAATTTTTTGGGTTGGGCCGGCAGGTGGTGTTGGCAGCGGTGTTTGGTCTTGGTACGGCCTACGGCGCTTATCAATACGCCACGATTATTCCGAGCTTTTTCTTGATTTTGCTGGGTGGGATTAATGGCCCGTTCCACAGCGCGATGGTCAGTGTGCTGGCAAAAAAAGACAAGGAGGAAGCAGGGCCAACGCTGGAGGCTGTTTCGTCGATTATTGGCTTAATCCTGGTGGCGGTGGCGATCGCCATGTTCATTTTTGCACCGCAGTTGATCATGCTGGTCGCACCGGGACTGGCGACAAAGGCTCCGGAAGTGCGGGAGATGGCGATTCAGCAGTTGCGGATCATGGCACCCGTGACTTGGTTTGCCGGGATGATTGGGATTGGCTTCGGGGCGTTGAATGCAGCGGATTCCTACTGGCTCCCGGCGATTAGTCCCCTCTTGTCGAGTGTCACGATGGTGATCGCCGTCGGAGTTCTGGCCGTTTTCTACGGCGGGAATCTCGCAAAACCGGAATATGCGGCGATCGGGGGCATGGCGCTGGCCGGGGCGTTCGTGCTGGGGACAATTTTGCAATGGGGCGCACAGGTGATCGCCCAAAAGCAGCAAGGACTGGGTTCACTCAAGTTCCGCTGGGAACCGCAATTGCCCGCCGTGCAGGAAGTGATGAACGTCATGGGGCCAGCACTGTTCGCGTCGGGGATGCTCCAGATTAATGTCTACACCGACATGTTCTTCACCTCATTTCTGCCCAATCCCGAAAAGGCCGTGTCCGCCTTGGATTTCGCCAATCTCCTGGTGCAAACCCCCCTGGGCATTTTGTCCAACGTCATCCTTGTGCCGTTTTTACCGATTTTTTCACGCCTGAGTGCCCCGGATAACTGGCCCGAGCTGAAGGGCCGAATTCGGCAAGGGGTGCTGATTACAGCAGTGGCCATGCTGCCTGTGGGCGCACTGATGCTGGCCCTGGCCCAACCGATCGTGCGCTTAGTTTACGAGCGCGGCGTATTTGACCCGGAAGCCTCCAGTCTCGTTGCCAAGGTGTTGGCGGCCTATGCCTTTGGCATGTTTGTCTATTTGGGGCGCGATATTTTAGTTCGGGTGTTCTATGCATTGGGCGACAGTCGCACGCCGTTTCGGATCAGTGTGGTGAATATTTTTCTGAATGCGCTGTTTGATTACCTATTGGTCGGTCGATTTGGCGTACCAGGGGTGGTGCTGGCGACGGTCAGCGTGAATGTGCTGTCGATGTTTGCCCTGACTTACTACTTGGACAAACGCCTGAATGGAGTCGGTTGGCAAACGTGGGTGCTGCCGATCGGCGGTTTAACCGCTGCCAGTTTTGCCGGGGGCGCGGCGGCTTGGTGGATTGCGGGCCAAATTCCGGCTACGAATTTCCTCGGCTTTGGGCTGCAACTGGCGATCGCGGGCAGTTCTGGCTTGCTGATCTGTTTGATTATTGCGACCCAGCTGCGCTTACCCGAAGTGCAGTTGTTCATCGAGCGGATCGCCGGACGACTGCGCCGCCGTTAGCCGGGCCGCCGTTAGCAGGATTGGGCATTGCGGGAGTTGCGGCGCGATCGCTTGACTGCAAACATTGCTTGGTCAGCCGTTGCGAAGGTTTCGGTCAGTGTCCGCATGGGATCACGCACCGCAAGGCCGATCGACAGATGGACATCCGCTTGGGCAAACGCTGTCTCCAATCGCCGCTTCAGCGCCGTTGCCGCAACTTCATCACACTCAATCCCCAAAATCGCAAACTCATCGCCGCCAATCCGCGCCGCCACATCCGATTCTCGCAGCACTCGCTGAATCGTGCGGGCAACCCGGCGGATGAGTTCATCACCCTGAGGATGGCCTTGCTGATCATTCACTTGCTTGAGACCGTCGAGATCCAAAACTAATACACAAGCACTATGCCCATAGCGGCGACAGCGAATTTCTTCCGCCTGGGTCAGCTTATCCCAGCCACGACGGTTGTACAGGCCCGTTAATGCATCGATCATCGCATCCGATTCGGCCCGTTCTTTCAGTCGATCGACCTCCGCCACGTGCAACTCTAAGCTCAAAATGCTCGATAGCAACTGAGCACAAAGCTCGACCAAGGGCAATTCAGCTGCCAGAACCGACTCTTGAGAAGCGGGATGAACCGCACAAAGCATGCCAAACAGCCCGCCATCTTCGCGGCGCAGCGGTGCGCCAATGTAGGCTGATATCGCCAGCTGTTGAGAAAGTCCAGTGGAAGCCACTTCCAGGGGGAGTGTTTCCGCTGTGCCTTGCAGCGATTGACCCTGACGCATCGGCTGACAGAGGGTATCGGCCCAAGACAACACCGTACTCTTCTGAATCCCGTAACCATTTTCTTCCGCCTGCAAGACAATCCACTGATTGCCTTCCAGTCGCGTTACCATCCACAGATCAAACCCCAAACGCTGATGCAAAAACGCCAGCGTCGCCTGAGCCGCTGTTTCAAAGTCGGAAAACGGTTGCAGATCAAACATAGATGTAAGAAAAAGGCAGTAATAACGACCGCATTGAAGCGTTGCCACGCCAGCATTGCACCAATAAACCTCAGAATGCCCAAGCAAATGTCGTTGCGCGCCTGATTCCTGAGTTTTCGGCAAAAGCACGGAATTGTGGGCGATCACTACAACATGAATGTTTACAAACTTATGATGCCAACATTGCCGATTTTCAATTTAAATCGGGGAGTATAAGAGAAGGTGGGTGCAACCACTGAGGATGGCGTTCGCTTCAATCCTCAGCGATGAGATTGCGGATGCGCGATTGCTGGAATTTCGAGCCGATTATTTGTGATGCGCTAGGGCTGGAAAGATTGTTGTGAATTTATTCAAACGTTCGCGATCGCGGTTGCAACATCGCAAGATTGCTTTACCTTGGATGTTGATTGTCCCCTTTATCTTGCAAGTTGTCCCGGTGGTCAGCTATGTCGGCTATGTGACCTACCGCAACAGTCAGCAATCGGTCGAAGATCTCACCCAGCAACTGATGGACAAAACCAGCAGTCGGGTTGAGGACAAGCTGACCCATTATTTCACCGCCCCCAAGCTCGCCAGTCAACAGCTAGCAGATGCCGTTGCACGGGGCGATCTGAAGCTGGATCTTGATCGAGTTGATCCGCTGCGCGATCGCTACCTCTGGCAGCAGATGCAGCTGTTTGAGCAGTTCACTTGGATTTCCCTGGGTTCGGAAGCGGGAGATGCCATGGGGGTGTGGCGGCCACAACCCCAAGCCCCGCTCCAAATCTCCATGTCGAATCGATCGACGCAATATTTCGGCCAGTACCACGCGACCAATGCCACAGGCGATCGCACCCAACAGCTCAAAATCGAACAGCCCGCCTACGACCCCCGACCCCGACCCTGGTACAAGTCCGCGATCGGCAAGCGGGAAACCGTTTGGAACAAAGTCTATGCCGGGTTTACACCGGGGACAATCTTTGTGGCGGCGAGTCGAGCACTGTACGATCCCCAGGGCAAGTTTGTGGGCGTGAGCGGCATTGATCTGTCCTTGAATAGCCTCCAAACGTTCTTGCAAGAAAACCGCGTCAGTCAAGCAGGGGATGTTTTTTTGATCGATCGATCAGGGCAGTTAGTCGCCAGTTCGACCTCGGAGCTGCCCTTTCGCTGGCCCCAGGATCAGAAGCCACAGCAGCTCCGGGCGATCGACAGCCGTATCCCGATCATTCGTGACACCACCCAAAATCTTCAGCAGCAGTTTGGTGATTTGCAGAACTTGCAACGCCAAAAGCCGTTTCAATTGACGATCGATGGCGCGTCCCACTTTGTGCAAGTCGCGCCGTTTCGTCAGAGCGAAACGCTCGATTGGCTCGTGGTGACGGTGATTCCCGAATCGGCGGTGATGGCCAAGATCAACAACAACAATCAAATCACCATTCTTGTTTGCATTGCTGCTTCGATTAGCATTATCATTCTCAATGGCATCATTAATCGCTGGCTCACCCAGCCAATCACCCACCTCAGCCAAGCCAGCCAAGCGATCGCCCACGGCAATTTTAATTATCCGATTCGGCCACCCCGAATTCAGGAGTTGTTCACACTGGTACATTCGTTCCAGAAAATGAGTCAGGAGATTCAACAGTCGCGCGCCCAATTGGAAGACTATTCCCGATCGTTGGAGGATAAGGTGCGCGATCGTACGGAAGCGTTGGAGTCGGAGGTAGCGCGGCGGGCCATGGCCGAATCAGCACTGACCCAGGCGAACGAAGAATTACGGCGACTGGCATTCATCGATGGCTTGACCCAGATTGCCAATCGGCGCTGCTTCGACGAACAGCTTCAGTCCTGCTGGCAACGGCTCAAACGGGAACAACAGCCACTGTCACTCATCCTCTGTGATGTCGATTATTTCAAGCGCTACAACGACCGCTACGGACATCAAGCCGGAGATGACTGTCTGGTGCAAGTGGCCCAAGCGATCGCGGTGGTGGTCAAGCGCCCCGCCGATTTGGCCGCGCGTTATGGGGGTGAGGAATTTGCGATTCTGCTGCCGAATACCCCCATGAATGGGGCAATGGAAGTGGCGCGGCAAATTCGCGATCAGGTGCAAGCCCAAAAGTTAATCCATGAGGCTTCTGAGGTCAGTCCCTATGTCAGTCTCAGTCTCGGGATTGCGACGATGATGCCGCAGGAGGGCTTCGTGCCAGGGGAATTGCTCGCTACCGCTGACCAGGCCCTCTACAAAGCCAAGGATCAAGGCCGGAATCAATTTGCTACGGCGCTGTTTGACGATTCAGAGGCAACCTCCACATCGGAATTGGCATCGAACGGCAACCACATCTGAGCTTGATCGAAATAGTCTCCCGCCACACAAACCGCGCGGGGCAGCACACCGATCGACTGAAAGCCCAGACTTTGATACAACGCTGGAGCCGCGCCACCATTCAGATTGACCGTCAACTGCAATTGCACAATGCCCGGTAACGCCCGCGCCGCTGCAATCAGCGCCGTCATGATTTGTTTCGCAATGCCTTGGCCTTGGTGCTCGATCGGCACATAGACAAATAACACATCGGCGCAGTGCGCTTGTTTCATCCCGCCGCGTCGTACGATCATCCCCGTTCCCACCAGCCGATCGCTCGGGTCGAACGCCCCCAATAGCACGGCATTATTGGGATTTAAGCGACGCAGACTCCTGGCTGTCTGCCAATTGCTGCGATTGGCCACTTGGGCAAGATCACTATCAAAGGCCGTCGGATGTTCACGGAGGCCCCGCTTCACCAGGGCATTGTAGGCCGCTGCTTGGGGCGGCGCGATCGGGGCAATACGCACGCTCACTTAACGCATCCACTTCGGTCGCCAACCGGGCTTCACGACCTGCGGTGCGCGGGCAATCGCCAAGCAATCATCAGGCAAATTTTCCACGATCGTGGAACCAGCAGCGGTGGTCACGTCGGAGCCGATCGTGATCGGTGCGACCAGGGCACTGTTGGAGCCGATCCGAGTGCGATCGCCGATCACGGTTTGATGCTTATTTTTGCCATCGTAATTGACTGTAATCGTCCCTGCCCCAATATTCGCCTGGGAACCGATCGTCGCATCGCCCAGATAGGACAAGTGCGAGGCGTTCGTCTTTGCGCCGAGGGTGGTGTTTTTCAGTTCCACAAAGTTCCCAATGCGGCAGCCTTCACCGACATTCGCATCGCCGCGCAGATGGGCGTAGGGGCCAACGCGCGTATCCCGCTGCACGACGCTATCGCAAATCACCGAAAACGCCGCCGTCACGTTCTCACCGATCGTGCTGTTTTCAATTAAACTACTTGGCCCAATCCGACTCCCCGCACCAATTTTAGTTTTGCCACGCAGGTGGGTTTGCGGCTCGATGGTTACGTCAGCCACTAATTCGACGGTATCTTCGATCGTCACACTGCTGGGATCAATGATGTTCACCCCGCGCCGCAGCCAGTCGTCTTTGATCCGCTTTTGCAGAATCCCATAGGCTTCGGCCAGCTGCAACCGATCGTTGATCCCCAGGGTTTCCTGGAAGTCGCCGCAATCATAGACCATCACGGGCTTCAGCATGTTCACCGCATCGGTCAGGTAATATTCCTGCTGATCATTGTCGTTCCGCAGTTGCGGCAAGACTGCGGCCAAATCCCGCCAGCGGAAGCAGTAGATCCCCGCATTCACCCGCGTATTCGCACGCTGTTCCGGCGTGCAGTCACGATGCTCAATAATTTCGGTCAATTCACCTGCGTCATTGCAAAACACCCGGCCATAGCCCGTTGGATCAGGCAAGTGCGCGGTCAAAATCGTCGCCGCCGCGCCCCGATCGCGGTGCTGCTTGAGCATCGCCTGGAGGGTTTCCGGGCGCAGCAGCGGCGTATCGCCATTCAGCACCAAAAAGTCCCCATCAAAATCCGCCATCGCCGGTAGCACCTGCTGTACCGCATGCCCCGTTCCGAGTTGTTCAAGCTGTTCGACAAATTCGAGCTGCGGCACATGAACCAGGGCTGCGCGCACCAGCTCACGACGATACCCCACGATCGCCAACCGCTTCGTCGGCCCGAGCGTTTCCGCCACTTCCAGCACCCGCTCCACCAGTAGCTTCCCGCCTAACGGATGCAGCACCTTCGGCAAGTCCGACTTCATGCGTGTGCCCTTACCCGCTGCTAAAACCGCTACCGCTACCATGGCCTATGATCCCTTAAATCTCCATTAGGGAGTATACCTTGTCCACCGCCGCGAATCGAGCCGAGCAATGGCGGAAGAAAATCGCCGACCATTCCGCCAAAATGCGGGATTAAGCCCCTAAAGTCGCCTCCTGGGGTTGTGGCTGATTAAACCGCGACGGTTGTTTCAAGTAGCGATCGAACCAGAGCGAACTCACGGGCTTGGTGCGACCTTCCTGGGTATCAATGTATGCCTTGAATTGATTAAACAAAACTGGATCGCGCCAGCCCCGATCGGTCTCTTCCTGCATGATCCCCAAGGCTTCCTGAGAGGTCATCGGGGTTTTGTAAGGCCGTTCACTGACCAGGGCATCGTAAATATCGATTAGCTGAAACACCTGGGCCAGATAGGGAATCGTGTCGCCCACGAGCTGATCCGGATAGCCCGAACCATCCCAGCGCTCATGGTGATGGCGAATAATCGGCACCACGCCCTGCATCGTTCGCAGCGGTTTGCAGATACCTTCGCCAATCAACGTATGCTGCTTCATCTGCTCAAATTCCTCGGGCGTGAAGCGGCCCGGCTTCAGCAAAATCGCATCGGGAATGCCAACTTTGCCGATGTCATGGAGATAGCCGCCCCACATCAGATCCCGCACCTCCGATCGCGACAAGCCCAGATATTCACCAAAGCTCTTGCCTCGCTGCACCAAGCGCTCACAGTGATCGCCCGTATTGGGATCGCGGCTCTCCACCGTGCGGGCGATCGAAAACAACACCTGCTCCGCATGGTCAAGATCTTGATTCAGCCGCTTTTGGCGCACCAATGATTTGACCCGCGCCGATAGCTCCACCCGATCACAGGGCTTGGTTAAAAAATCATCGCCCCCCGCTTCAATGCCCTGAATCCGGGCCGATCGCTCTTCAAGGGCCGTCATGAAAATCACAGGCAACAGGCGCGTATTTTCATCTTGCTTCAGCCGCCGACAAACTTCATAGCCATCCATCACCGGCATCATCACATCGAGCAGCAGTAGATCCGGCTGATGCTGTTGCACCAGCGCGATCGCCCGATCACCATCCGCCGCTTCCAGCACCTCATAGCCTTCCTGTAGCAGCAGTTCTGCCGTCAGGGTTCGGCTCAGCGCCGTATCATCAACGATTAAAATTTTGGCGCGCTCTTGGTCTAAGGTACTCACGGTAAGAAATGCTCAGTAAGAAATGCTCACGCTGACAACAACCCCGCTGAAGCACCCAAAGCACGATCGTCTCCCGCGCTGAGTGGCACTGAGTGGCACTGGGTTGAACAAACTACACTTATCCATACTGAAGCAGCAATATATTGTGAGCCAACAGGCGATCTACGGATCTCCCGTAAAAAAATATCCTGACTCCACCGTTTCATGGTTACTCCACTGTTTCATTAATTGGGAAGCGATCGATCAGCTGCATCGCCCGCACGGCATTATCCTTGAGTTCGCGGGATGCGTGGGGCACGTGGGGAATCTGCGAAAGAAAGTCCAAGGTCCGCCGCAAAATCCGCACCACATCCCCTTCATCCAGACTCGTGTTTTCACAGAGTTCCAGCCATTCGGTACCCAAGGCCCACTGCTCAACTAAACCGATCAGATCTAGTTCAAACCACACAGGCAGCAGAATCTGGCGGCGACGCTGCTGCTGGAACACCTGCCGCCGCAGACCCCGCAGGCTTTCGAGGGCTTCCAAGGTTTGCTCCGAAAGACCATAGCGCGTCCAGGTATCCGGGCGGGAGACCTCCACGACGAGGGCGGCACAGCAGGCCGCCAAATGATGCGGCCCCAGGTGATCAAATTCCCCGGACATCAGCGCCAAACCCAGCCATAGTTCGTTATCACCCCGAATCGCCGCCGTCGCTTCGCCGAGCTTCGTGGGTGTAAAGTCTTCCAGACAACCAAAATGTTCGAGGATTTCGATCAGGGCGAGGAATTCTTGCCAACGCTGCTGGGACTGCTTCAGCAGCTTGCTTTGCCGATCACTGATTTCCTTTTCGAGGGTTTCTAAGCGGCGCTGCTGTTTCAGCACTTTGCCCCGATCGCCGTAGCTGTGCATCGGATGGTTATCCGCTTGGGTTTGCACCGCGAACATCCGTTGCATCTGTGCATGGACTTCCGGGGCGAGTTCTTCCAGGGATGGCGCATCCGGAATTCCCTGGGCCACCGCCAGGGAGGACTCATCGCCTTTGCGGGACTGACCGGGTTTGGGCAAGAGATCCAGGGGCGGGACGATCGTCGCCGCGCCCGCCCGCGCGGGCAGTTCCCCCTGGATCGCCACGACATCCGCCGGAGCCGCCACATACCAGCGATTGTTCTGGCCCAGACAGACCAGCAAAGGCCGCCGCCCCGAACTGGGTGCAATCATGACTAGCACCGCAGGCAGCGGGTTCGCAGTCTTTGCCACGGTCGATCGGAGGGTCAGTAACGTACCCACTGTGGCAAACTCGAGGGCCGCATAGGTCGTTTCCACCGCTATTTCCGCCGCCTGCTGCTGCAAAATTTTCAGCAGTCGCTTTTCTTCGCGCAGGCGTTCCTGGAGCTTTTCATACTGTTGCAGTTGCTTCAAATCGACATTGGCTAGGGACGATCGGAGTTGCTTGGCCTCGGCTTCGCAGCGATTGATTTCGGCCTTTTGGGGTTTCAAGTACAGCGTTGACAGGTACTGCCCAAAGCTGCGCTCAATCAGTTCTCGGACTTCATCCAAACTGTGCATTTGCAGGAGATTCAGCACCATGCCGTAGGTCGGCGTGAACTGGCTAACCAAGGGATCCGGCTCCGAAACCGCCAGATTGGCGGCTTCCCTGGGCCCCTCAAAGGGGGTTTGCAATGCCACCACATAGCCCTGGGTGTCCATGCCCCGTCGCCCCGCCCGCCCCGCCATCTGGAGAAACTCCGACGCATTCAGTAAACGATGGCCCGTATCCGTTCGTTTCGAGAGCGCCGCGATCACCGTCGTTCGCGCGGGCATGTTGATCCCCGCCGCCAAGGTCTCCGTGGCAAACACAACCTTAACGAGTGCCTGCTGAAACAGCTCTTCAATAAATCCCTTCCAAGCGGGCAAAATTCCCGCATGGTGCGCCGCCAAACCGCGCCGGAGGGGTTCGACAAATTCCGCTCGCACCGCCTCCGGATGACGCTGAGTAAAATCGGCTAAGGCCCGATCGATCAATTCCCGCTCCGCCGCTGAAACCAAGGAAGTGGCCCCGAACTGCGTCAACGCCTGACTACAGCCGCGCCGACTGAAAATAAAGTAAATTGCGGGTAGCATGTCCTTCTCCCGCAGTTTTGTTACAATCACCGGAATTGAAGGCGGTTCAGCCCGAGGCGCACCCCGCCGATTCGCTCCTGGTGGGCGCTGAGAACCGCCTTTGGGCTTTAAACGGGGGTTCATCCGCTCCCCGACATCATCCAGCAACGGAAAAATCCCTTTGGGATTACCAAAGTAGAAGTCCAGTGGCACCGGACGGTAGTTGGAATAAATCAGGTCCGTCGGCCCATGCACCGTATCAATCCAATCCGTCAGTTGTTCGCTATTCTGTACCGTGGCGGATAACGCTACTAGTTGAACTTCCGGCGGACAATAAATAATCGACTCCTCCCAAACCGTCCCCCGCTGCCGATCGTTCATGTAATGGCATTCGTCTAAGACCACGGCATCTAAGTCAATCAATGAGGTTCCCACTTCACCGATCGGCGTACCATAGAGCATATTTCGAAAGATTTCCGTCGTCATCACAATGATCGGCGCATCTCGGTTGATCGAAATATCCCCAGTTAGGAGCCCCACTTGCTCATGGCCAAACTGCTGACGAAAGTCTCGGAGCTTCTGGTTGGATAAGGCTTTCAGGGGTGTTGTGTAAAAAACCCGCCGTCCCCGAGATAGGGCCCGATGAATAGCATATTCACCGACCAAAGTTTTTCCAGATCCAGTTGGAGCACAGACAACGACGGATTTTCCATCATTGAGAGCGGTCATTGCCTGTACCTGAAAGGGATCCAATACAAAGGGAAATACAGTAGTTGGGTCAAGCGAGAAGGCTGTCACGCGAATTCAAAGGCCAAATAGAAGAATACTGTTGATCTTAGAGTGGATTGTTAGGAACGGGGCGAAAGAATTTGAGGAATTTTCTAATGGTTCGATACTCTTATCCCTTATGGCATTTAGATGAGACTCAAACTGGCCCATGAATCTAAATAGAACATTAGCCCTAGTGAGCTAACATTTGACTGTTAAATCCAATAATCTGGATTCTTTACTGGATCCGAGATAACTTGTTCTTTGTTAATTATGATCCGTCTGATTCCGAATAATTTGTCCTATACTCTAATTCCATTCTGGATCAGTCCGAGTGATTAATATCTTAGTAGTTGATGACTGATACCAGGATTTTTAGAAATGCTGTATCTGATGAAAATCCATGTCAGAGCTGACGATTGACAATTTGTGGACTGGAGCGTTGGAGCAAATGAAGCTCCAGCTCAGTCGTCCTACTTTTGAGACATGGATTCAGAGTGCTGTACCAGAGCGATTTGAGAATGCTTGTCTGACACTACGTACGCCTAATCTTTTCTCAAAAAATTGGATTCAGAAATATTATGTTAATACAATTGTTTCAGCCTTGGAAACAGTAAGTGGTTATCCGATCGAATTAGAACTGATTGTTGATCAAGGAGAAATCCCGGCACGCAAGGAAGTTGTCAAGATTCGACGCAAGGAATTGACTGCGCCTGTTTTAGTTGCGCCACCGGAACAACGCGCCAAACTCAATCCGCGTTATGTGTTTTCTCGTTTAGTTGTTGGTCCGAACAACCGGATGGCCCATGCGGCTTCTCTCGCAGTTGCGGAGTCGCCGGGACAGGAGTTTAATCCATTATTCCTTTGTGGTGGAGTGGGTCTGGGTAAAACGCATTTAATGCAGGCGATCGGTCATTATCGTTTGGAAATTGATCCAACGGCGCGGGTCTATTATGTTTCTACCGAACGGTTTACCAATGATCTGGTCACTGCGATTCAAAAAGATGATATGCAGAGCTTTCGTGATCTCTACCGATCGGCGGATGTGTTGCTCGTGGATGATATTCAGTTTATTGAAGGGAAGGAGTACACGCAGGAAGAGTTTTTCCATACATTTAATGCGTTGTATGAAGCTGGGAAACAGGTGGTCTTGGTCAGCGATCGGCAGCCTCAGCAAATTCCGCGTTTGCAGGATCGCTTATGTTCGCGCTTTTCGATGGGATTGATTGCCGATATTCAGCCGCCGGATTTTGAGACAAGGATGGCGGTACTCCAAAAGAAGGCGGAATATGAAAGTATGTCCCTGCCGCGCGATGTTTTGGAATACATTGCGTCGAATTATGTGAATAATATTCGCGAATTGGAAGGGGCATTGAATCGGGCCGTGGCCTATATTTCGATTTCGGGTCTGCCAATGACGATCGAGAATATTGCGCCGATGCTGAATCCGACCATAGAATCGGTGGAAATTTCACCGCAGAGCATTATCGAAGTTGTGGCCAAGCACTTTAATGTGTCGCCTGACGATATGAAAGGCAGCTCGCGACGGCGCGAAATCAGTATGGCGCGGCAGATGGGCATGTATCTGATGCGCCAGCATACCGATTTGAGTTTGCCAAAGATTGGTGATGTATTTGGGGGGAAAGACCACACAACGGTGCTCTATAGCTGTGACAAGATTGAGCAGCAAAAGGCTAATAATCCTGATACGGCCCGAGTAATCCGCCAATTGGGCGATCAAATCACGGGCCGCCGCTAAGGCCGAACTGCCCCCCGGCCCCAATGCTGGGGGAGTCAGACAAGACTTACACCAGAGCTTCGAGGGTCTGCAGCAGTTCCTGCTCGTTGTAGGGTTTTGAGAAATAGGCGGTGGCACCGAGATTCATCGCCAGTTTGCGGTGCTTCTCGTTACTGCGCGAGGTGAGCATGGCGATCGGCAGATTGCGGAATTCGGGGCGGGTTTTGATTTCGCTCAGAACGCCATAACCGTCGAGCCGTGGCATTTCCACATCACAGATGACGGCTTGCACTTGGAGACCGCTGAGCAGTTGGTCGACCGCTTCGCGCCCATCGCGGGCTTGTTCGACTTGATAGCCCGCTTTTTCCAGTGACAGTGCCAGGTAACGGCGGGCGTGAATTGAGTCGTCCACCACCAGAATTGTGGGGATTTGATTGCGATCGTCGGTGCTGGGGCTGGCTGGATTGGTGCCTGTATGGTCTTCCTGGATGGCAATTGCGAGCTGACTGAGTTGCTCGTTCATCAGCACGATCGGGTCCAGCAACGGCACAATGCGCCCATCCCCCAGGGTGGTGACACCACTAAAGCCAGTGGGCAAGGGGAACGGACTGTTCACCGGGCGAATGGCCACTTCTTGCTCTGACCAGTAGCGTCGGATTGGTAGGGCGTAACGCTGATCGCCACTCCCCACGATTACCACCAGTGGGTGATTGATCATCGGGTTCCCAGACAGTTCATTCAATTTGGTGCCAGGGGCAAATTGCCAAGCGCTGTCGGGATTGAACAGCAGGACGGATTCCCCCTGCCAGAGGACGTGATCGGGATGCTCGGCAGAGCGTTCGATCGCCGTGAGCGGCAGAATTTCCTTCACCATATCCAACGGCAGCGCAAAACTAAAACCATTTGATTCCAGCAGCATGACGCGGAAAATGGACAGCGACAACGGAATTGAAATCGTAAAGGTGGTGCCTTTGCCCAGTTCCGTGGAAACAGCAATGTCTCCTTGAACCTTTTGGAGATTCGATTTCACTACGTCCATGCCGACCCCGCGTCCCGATAATTCGGTGACTTTATCGGCGGTACTAAAGCCTGCATCAAAAATCATATCCAGCAATTTCTGCTCAGAAAATGCCTGAATCTGTGCTTCGGGAATCCCATAATTGCGAACTTTTGCCCGGATTTTTTCTAAGTTAATCCCACCGCCATCATCGCTCATGGTGACGATCGCGCGGTTCCCCCGCTGGGATGCCCGAATCTTAATGTTGCCTTCGGCGGGTTTTCCGGCCAGTTGACGGGCTTCCGGGGATTCAATGCCATGGTCAAAGGCATTCCGCAGCAGGTGATTCAGTGGGTCGGTGAGAATATCCAGGGTGCTGCGTTCAAATAGTGTTTGCTCCCCTTCGATCGTGAGGTTGACTTGTTTGCCGTACTTCACTGCATAGTCCCGCATCACGCGTGGGAAACGACCGACAATTTCCTCAAACGGGCGCATTTGAGTGCGGGTAATTTTGGTCTGGAGATTGCGGCTGGTGAGGTTGAGGTTGTTGTTGGCCTGTTGGACTTCTTGGTAGGTGAGGTTGATGTCATTGATCACCTCTTGCAGTTTGACGATCGTTTCCATCTGCGCTTGCGCCAGCAAATGTAATTCGGAATACTGATCCATTTCCAAGGCATCAAAGCCATTGTCATTAGAGCTGTTGCTATTAGTATTCGCATCGCTGCGTACGGCCCCGCCATTGCTGCTGACTAGGTCTTCCATCGAAGACTTATCATACCAGCGGCGCAGATCGAGGTTAAATCCTTCGAGGTCGTTCATCCGCTGCCGCAGCAGGGGCATTAATTCCTGGAATTGTCCCAGGCGCAAGTTAATCCCGTTACGATCGAGGATTAATGTCCCGAACAGCGTATTAATTTGCTGAAGCTGTTCGACGGGGACGCGGATGGTCGCATCGGATGTTGGTTTTGTGGCTGGTTTTGCAGTTGGTCTTGGTGCTGCTTTTGGTGCGACGGATGTTGCAGTGATCGGTGTTGTCGTGACGGTTGCAGCGACAGCTTCCGGTGCTGGTAATGTGGTTGAAATTGGCTCCAAGGTCGGCAGTTCGGGAATCGTGAGATTCGCGATCGTGTCTTGCAAGCTCGCTAGATCACCGAGGTCAAAGCTGATGGCGGGTAATACCGCTGGTGTTGATTCCGAGGAGGTTGGGTCGATCGTGCTATTAGTCGATTCCGGTGCAACGGGTTCGATTTCACTGTTGGCAAGTTCACTGTTGGCAAGTTCACCGGCAGTAATTTCACTGGCAGTAATTTCACTGCTGTCTGAATGATTCGGAATGAGCGCAGCGACGTTACTGAGGTCGATTGTGTTGAGACTCGCCTGGAGACTGGCAAGGTCGATATCGGGCACCGTAATTTCTGGCGCCGCAAGACCGGACGTTGTCTCTGAGCTAGGCGCGGCAGAGATTGGTGCGGTTTCGTCGATCGCGGCGATCGGATTGGTTGACCATTCCAGTTGGCTCGGCAATTGCTCCATGCGTCCCAGGGCCACCAACGCACTAGTCCGCTGCCACAATTCCAAGGCTTCGTCAGCAATATTTGCGAGCTGATTGACCGTTGCCTCAGCGGTTGCGGCTTGAATCGAACCACAGAGCGAAATAAACGGATCGATATTGCCAATTAAGCCAAATTCCAGCATTTTGTTGGCGTATTGCAAGAGGCTTGACCGGAGGTCTTCCCCGCCGAGGCTGGGGCGCAGGGCTTCAAATTCACTGAGCGCCCCTTCCACGCCACTGGTAAACATGACGATCGTGATGTCGATATCTTCGTCAGCCGCCAGCAATGTATTTTCATCATCATCGGTAACATCGCCGAGACGCGCGTGGAGCTGGTCAAAAATCGGCCCCATACGCGATTGCAGCCAAGCATCATCCACCGTCTGACCTTCGTAATGGTACTGCTTCACTTCGCGCAGACCATCTACCCCAGCCAGGAGCAGCGTTTCCAGTTCCGTATCAATTTCAATCAGCCGCGCCCGGAGGATTTTAAACGAATCCTCCAAACGGTGGGCAACGTGACTTAGCGGCATGAACCCCATCATCCCGGCACTGCCCTTAATCGAGTGGGCCGCCCGCAATGCCGCATCCAATTGCTGGGGCCGATCGTCGGCGGTAGCCAGATTCAGCAAAATGGTTTCCAATTGCTCAAAGTATTCTTCGGCTTCTTCCAAAAAATTAAGCCGAACCTGCTGCTCTGTGTCGATCATGGCTAAATCCTTGCCCACCAGTTAGAAGTGAAAAATGCCAACCGAAATTGCTCACGGAAATTCGCAGTGATTGGGGGAATGTTCACTTAGGCATGTCTATTCAGGCATGTCCACTCAGGTATTCCCCAATCAATCTAGATTGCCGCTGATTCGCGGACATCAGATGTGGCGATGAATTCGCTGGGCAGGTCGGCGGCGGCGACCAAGTCATCTTCCACTTTGAACTGGGCCACGGACTCTTGCAGCGATCGCGCGATTTCGGCTGTGTCTTGAATCGCCTTAGCCATCTGCTCTGAGGCCTTCGCGCGTTGTTCTGATTCGAGGGTTGCGGCTTTTACCTGGTTGGTGACCACCGATGCAGCGGCGGTTTGGGCGATGGTGGAAGCCGAAATCGATCGCATCAGTTGGTTAATCTGCGCCGACTTTTGCAACACCTGCGTGAGGCGCTGCTTTGTGCTTTCCACCAACAGGGTACTGTCCACCACCTGCGCGGTACCGGTTTCGATCGCGCCGACCACTTCCTGGGTTTCGGCTTGAATCGCGGCGACGATCTGAGCAATTTCTTTGGTGGCTGCTGCTGATTGCTCCGCCAAGGCCCCGACCTGTTCCGCAACGGCGGTGAAACCTTGGCCCAGTTCACCCGCCCGGGCCGCTTCCACACTGGCGTTTACGGCCAAGAGGTTAGTTTTCAGGGCGATTTCGTCAATCAAGCTCACGGTTTGCGAAATCTTCTGGGCCGATTCCCCGAGCCGCTTAATTTTCTTCGCGGTTTCACCGACCGTAGAACGCAGGCCGAGGATACTGTCCACGGTTTTATCCATGTATTCGTTCCCGTCTTGAACGGCGGTATAGGTTTCATCGGTCAATTGTGAAGCGGCTTCGGCGTTGCTGGAGACCGTTTGAATCGAAGCGGATACTTCTTCCACCGAGCTCATGGTTTGGCGTAGGCTATTCGCTTCGGCGAGGGCCTGGGTCGCTAAGCTGCGAATCCCTTCGGCGTTGACATCGAGGGACATGCTCACCTGTCCGGCGGAGCCTTTCACCTGCATTGCTGTGTTGCGGAGGTTTTCAATAATCGAGTTAAACAAGTCAGCCACGATGCCAACATCCCCGGCGGAGAGCTGCGCCCGCACGGTCAAATCACCATCACTGGCATCGCCCACATCTTCCATGAGCTGCATTACGTCATGCTCCAGTTCTTCGCGCTGTCGGCCTTGTTCCACCGCGAGATCTTCTTGCTGTTTGAGCAAGCTCTGCACCTGGTCCAGCAGACGGTTAAAGGACTGAGCCAATGTCCGGGTTTCAGTTGTGCCTTGCTCTTCCACCCGTAGGTTGAGTTTTCCTTCGGCCACGGCTTCCGCTGTCCGGGTCAAGTCAGCCAAGGGCTTGGCAAGCTGACGGGCGAGCAGCAACACGAAAAAGGCCCCGATCAAGCTCAACAAGACCGAAGTCCCGGAGAACACCGTCAACAGTTCTTGACCGCTGGCTTCCACGGCTGCAGCTGATTCGGAACCGACGGCGACCAAATCCGTGCCATCGATCGCGTTAATGCTGTAATACCGATCGCCGATCTCGACTAAAGCGCCGCTAATGCGCAATCGCTTATTCTCTTGGGGAACGGTGTTGAGATTGACTAATTTGAAGCCTCCCATGGCTTGCAGTTTCTGTTGAAATGCACTGATGCCATCTTGATCGAAGCCGCCGAGGTTGGCTTTCACCAGTTCCAGGGCTAATTGCTTCACGCTATCACCGCCACTCAATTGTTGCTGCGTGTTGGCATCAGTTTTGACATCTTTACGGGTAATCGTGGTGACGACATTACCGCTGACACTATCCATTAACTGGACGATCTCTGAATCCTTCATCTCCTTCTGAATATACTTCGCCAATTCCGCTTGGAAAAACTCGGCTTTTACCGTCAGCTTGACCACACCGAGGGCTTCGAGACCCGCCGGATTGTAGATTTTGCGGGCGGTGGCGACAACACTCTGCTTTGAAGATTCGTCAAATTCGGGTTGGTCAATAAATGAACCTTGGAGCTTGGCATTTTTCCACCAGCGCTCGTCGCTCTGAACAAAATCCGAGGTGGGTTCCCCAGCGGCCAGGGTATAGCCGTTACGATCGGTGATGAACAGTTCTGCGACCCCTTCGACTTGCAACAACCGCTTGAGATATTCGTTAATTTTGGGGTTGGCTTCAAGTTGTTTCTGGGCGCTGTATTTTTGTTCGAGGGCTTCCACTTGATCGGGTTGGGTCAAATCGAGATCATTCAAGCCTTCGCGAGCGGTAATGCTGTTGGCTTTCTCGAACAGGGCTAAGACTTCTGGACTTTGACGAATGAAGTCGATGACATCTTGCTTACTTTTAAAAATCGATTGGGTCGAGAGGCTGACTACGGAAGCGTCTTTTTGCAGGCGTTGCAGTTCGGTTTCGCGGCCCCGGTTACGGGAAGCGTTGTACCCCAAGCCCCCCGCCAGTAGTAGGGGCACTAGTACCACGGGCAGAACGCTGAGCAACAGTCGACGGGGTAGGGTTTCGTTCTTTGCGCGTTGGTCGGATTGAGCGGCGGCGTTGGTGGTGGTAATCATGATGGGATCAGGAGAATTAAATGAGCGAGGATCGGATAATGACAGAAAATTTAAAAGGATGTCAGCGATATCGACGCGGTTATCCAGGGGCGGTAGAAGGTTGTTGTTGGGTCAGGGTTTCGGGGTTAAGAATCAGTAAGGTTTCGTCGGCTTGGCGAAATTGGCCCAGTACGAAAGGCTGGAGTTCAGGACTAACCATGGGCCCGATCGGGGTAATGCGGGTATCGTCGAGGCGAATTGAGCCGCGAATCTGCTGGACGGCTAAGCCCAGCCATTGTTCACTGCCAGTTGCAGCCCGATCGGGAATCCGAATGACAATTGTTTCGTAGCGATAGGCGCGTTCCGCTTCAGTAACGAGGCCCAACTGTTGAGCAAGGGCACTGATCCAAAGCACTTGGCCTTTAACGCGCATCAAGCCGAGAATGTAGCTCGGCATATTTGGCATCGGAGTGATGTCCCGTGGGGCCAACAACTGGGTTTCTTCAATGCAGTCCAAAGGCAACGCCATGGCGATATCAGCGGTGACTTGAATCCGCAAAAATGCTTCCCCCGATCGGGTATCGGCTTCAAATAACTGCGGGAGCAGCTGCTGTAAGCGCTCATTGGGCTTCGTCGTTTGGGGAACAGAGGATAGCATCATAGCGGTGAGAGAAGGTTAAAGGGATGACACGCAAAGTAAACCGCAACCGTTGACGAGCTTGCCTTAGACCGAAACAGCCTGTACGGCATTGATTAAGTCTTCGCGGGAGCAAGGCTTAATCACGTAGGCATCAACGCCTTGCTTTTTGGCCCAGGCTTGATCAACTTGGCGATCCTTGGTGGTACAAGCAATGATCCGAATATTCGCGGTGGAGGCTTCTTTTTTCAGCAGGCGGCAGAGTTCGAGGCCCGTGATTTGGGGCATGACTAAGTCCGTCACGATCACATCCGGCTGTTCAACTTTGGCTTTTTCTAGGGCCTGTTCGCCGTTCTCGGCGGTGCTGACAACGTATCCAGCGGTTTGGAGATAACTGCTGATTAACTGCAATTCCGACTTCATATCGTCGACGATGAGAACCTTCTTAGCCATGGCGCTGTACTACCTCAAATTGAACGAGTGAAATGAACTGCTGAATGTAACGGTGGTTGGGGTTCAGGTGTAGGCTGGCTGTTGATTGAGGTACTGGTTGACCAAGTTCAACAGTTCTTCCTGGGAGAAGGGCTTGGTGAGATAGTCCGTCGCCCCGGCCGCTTTGGCTTTTTCTTTGTCAAGCACACCACTATTACCGCTGACCATGATGATCGGGACTTCGGTGAAGACGGAACTGCGCTTCAGAATTTGGCAGAGGCGATTTCCATCGATTCCCGGCATCGAGACATCCATCAGAATCAAGTCGGGCTTCATGTCAAAGAGTGCTGACAAAGATGCCATGGGGTTTTCAACCGTGGCAATCTCGAAGCGATCGGTGCCGAGGTAGCGCTGAATCGTATCGAGTACGGTCGGGCTGTCATCGATGCAGACCACTTTGTACTTGCTGCCGCTGGGGGCGGGGGCTGCGGGGGCTGCCGAGGGAACGGCAATTCCGGGGCTGGTGGTGAAGGCGGCGGGGGCTGCCGGGGCGGCCGGAATCCGGGGCAATAGGTGGTGGGGATGGGCCGCGTCTTCGAGTTGCAGGATGCCTGCGGCGATGTAGGGATGCAGCATTTGGCAAACCTTGAGTGAATCTTGCTTCAACAAGAAGGCCAGTTGCCGCAGGCTGATGCCTTGCATCAAGCGGGCGATCATTTCTAGGGTTTGGGCCGGGAGGACACCTTGGGGGACGGGCTGTTGCAGGCGACTGAGGTCCAGGCAACGCGGACGCTGATAGGGGCTGGTGATCGTCGGTGCAAGTTGTTTCCAGGGCGTGAGCCGCGACTCAAGTTGACTGGCGAATTCCAGCAGGTTGATGCCGGGTAAGTGATCGGATGTGATCGCGGTATCTTGCCAGTTGGCTTGGGCTTCATTGACCCACAGCATCGGATCGAGGGCATCTTGGGCGATCGTACGAATCAGCTGTTGAACTTGATCGGGCGCGAGAATTTGGCGATTGTGCATTTGGTCGATCGCGTCGATTATGCGCAGTCCCGGCTGGAACTGAATGATTTCGCGGTAGCCCGGCAGGCTGGATTCAAAGCCTAATTCTGGGAGAAATTGCTCAAGCAAATCGAGGGACTGCAAGCTGTTGTCGGCATAGTGCAGTTGGCCGTTACTGAGGCTGATGTGCCAAGTCACACTATTGCCGCTAATTTGCCAAATACCGCTGGGCCGTTGGCTGGAGTCCTTCAGTAGCTGAACAATATCAAAGGGATTCATGAATCGCGTCCTTAAATCGGCTTGATCGAGGTTAAATCGCTCGGTGGGGGGATTCCCCTTCCTATAAATTGCCCGATTCAAAGGGGGAACTAACAGGCGAATCATAAATTAATCGGGCCTGAAACACTGATTCAGTCAGTGTTTGTACGGTTAGTTCCGATGGTCGGTAACTGGGGTTGAGTCAGTTCCACAGGGGTGGAAGTTCAAGATTGTGCGATCGATCGCAGTTTTTCCACAGTTTCCACAGGGCTGGCGGAGTCGAATTTCTCTAGCGCTATATATAGTGGAAAAGCCTGAAACGATCGTGGCAATGGATGTTAGGATAGGCCGCAGGATTTTCTATTCGCCCCAGATGTGACTTGCCATGAAATTGACTTGTAGCCAGAGCAACTTGAATGCCAACCTGTCGCTGGTGAGCCGGGCAGTGTCCTCACGGCCGAGTCATCCGGTACTGGCGAATGTGCTGTTGAATGCGGATGAAGCGACGCAAACGGTGAAGCTCTGTGCGTTTGATCTGAGTTTGGGGATTCAGACGAGCTTTCCGGCCCAAGTCGAGGTGGGGGGTGTGCTGACGCTACCGGCGAAGCTGTTGGGGGATATTGTGTCGCGGCTGTCGGAGGGGGAGATCACCCTGGATGACGGTGAGGGTGAGACGGAGACGGGAATTTTGACGACGATTACGTCGAGTTCGGGGCGTTATCAGGTGCGTTGTTTGGGGGCGGAGGATTTTCCGGAGTTGCCGACGATCGCGGGCGATGCGGTGGCGCTGCCAGCGGAGGCGTTAATTGATGGGCTGAAAAGTTCGTTGTTTGCGGCTAGTTCGGATGAGACGAAGCAGGTGCTGACGGGGGTGCATTTGAATGTGCAGTCGGAGGGGCTGGAGTTTGCGGCGACGGATGGGCACCGATTGGCGGTGGTGCAGACGGTGAATGAGGAAGGGGCGACCCCGATGAAGAATCTGGCGGTGACGGTGCCTGCGAAGGCGTTGCAGGAGCTGATCAAAATGCTGGAGCGGGGGAGTAATACCTCGGTGGCGGTGAAGTTTGATCCGGCGCAGGCGGTGTTTGAGTGGGGCGATCAGCGGTTGACCAGTCGTTTGCTGGAGGCGCAATATCCGAATTATCGGCAGTTGTTGCCGAAGCAGTTTAGCCATCAGATGACGATCGATCGGCGATCGTTCCTGGGGGCGTTGGAGCGGATTTCGGTGTTGGCTGACCAGCGCAACAATATTGTGAAGTTGAGCCTGGATCCCGAGGCGGGGACGGTGAAGGTGTCGGTGGATGCCCAGGATGTGGGGAGTGGCCAAGAGACGGTGGCGGCGCAGATTACGGGCGATGCAATGGATGTGGCGTTTAATGTGCGCTATTTGATTGAGGGGTTGAAGGTGCTGAGTTCGACGGAGGTGCAGTTGCAGTTGAATACGCCGACGAGTCCGGCTGTGGTGGTGCCGTTGGGGGCGTTGCAGATGCAGTATTTGGTGATGCCAGTGCAGATCAGGGGGTAGGTGGTTGGTGAGATTAGCTTTAAGTATTGAAGCAGTGGCATCTGAATTATGACAATGCCTGATTCCTTTGTTGTACCGGTTTCTCGTCCTGACGGCACTTTGTTAGAGGCCATTTTGGAACCAGCATCAATTCAAGATATGCCGATTGATTGGCTGTGTAATTGGCCTCTCATTTGGCAAAATTCCGATTTTGCTTGTCAAGCTATTGTCAAAATCTCAGTTGATGCGGTGTTATGGGGGCTGATTCGCTATGGTGTATACCCTTATCCGATAAAAAATGGGATTCCTTCATTTTTGTATGTGGAGAATGTAGAATCTCACCCTTCACGCTCAGGCGCAGTTTCGCGGACTGGCCGAGTGGTTACTCCACCCGATTTTTCGGTTTGCCCAGTTGGGAAATGGTTGATTTGGCACGCCTGTCGTACAGCTTTGGACATTTGCTCAAACGATCAACCTTTGGTGACGTTGTCGTCTTCTGGGGAAACAGTGGGCTACTATAGGGATAAGATCAGCATGAATCTGGCTGGTTCAGCACCTGCGGCTCCTGGAGAAGATGGTTATGCATTCACTTTTGCAAAAAATGAAGCGATGGCTTTCTGTGACCACCTCCAAGCCGAATATGGAGAAGTGCGAAGGCTTGATCGAGAGTGAATCAATCATTGTGGGTCAACATAATATCCGTACAGCCCAGGAATCTCAGGAATTTCTGCGGACTTCGGAAATGGGAAAGCTTTTGGGTGTTGCTCATCTACTTCAATCGGCTTCTGAGATGAATGAGGCTGAAAGAGTGACGCGCTGATAGATTCTATTTGGGCTATGAGTGACTTCGACCGAGGTCTATGGTAGAGCGTTCTGTGACATCATAAGCTCGTGTCACTTATCCCACTGTGGTTTGGGGTCAGCAAGTCGTCAGCTTGCTTAACTGATTGCGTCTCACTTCAACTGCCCAATCGCTTCATCAAACCAGGCTAGCCAACCCTGCTCATTGTGAATTCCAGCCCGCAGGGTTAGATATTGGCAGCGATGTTCGATCGATAATGCTTCAGGATTAGCGAAAAACTGGGCCGCGATCGTGTGATAGGTCGCGAGGTTTTCTGCGTGCTGCGATCGTTGGCTGACTAATAATTCAATTAATTCCGCCTGCGGCACCAAATGCCCCACAAATAATTTGACTAATAATTCTTCCTTCGTGGGTTCTAGCTTCGCCGGTTGGATAATCCAGGCTTTGAGCAATGCTTGCCCGGCGGGATTAATCGAATAGCACTTACGATCGGGCTTACCGTCCTGCCGCATTACTTCCAAATCGATTAGCCCTTGCTCTTGGAGTTTGGTCAACTCCCGATAAATCTGCTGATGGGTCGCGTGCCAAAAGAACCCCACTGACCCATCAAACTGCTTTGCCAAATCATACCCACTACAGGGCTGATTCACTAGCACCGCCAATATCGCATGGGATAACGCCATCGCCGCCTCGTTGGTCGATCGAAATTCTTTCTAAAGTTTACTTGACTATGCACTTTTTTGCATATAAATTTGAAATATGCACTAAGTTGCATAAGCAAAAAAGTGGATTACTTGTTTTCAGGAGGTTCGCGATGACTGGCTTAATGAAACGTGCGTCGTCGATGAAATGGCCGTTGAGTGGGGTGAATTGGCGGGAAGTTGGATTGGCTTATGGGACGTTTTTGGGCGATGCGGGTGTGGGGATTCGCCATATTCTGCGGGCGGAGCGCCATAGTGTGTGGCAGAAAATGGTGATGCGGCGGTTGTCGCGGCAGGCGGCGCATTTGGCGGGGCGGCGGATTACGATCGATCTGCCAACGTTAGTCCAGTTGCCGCCGGAGACTTTGGGTGGGGCCTATGCGCGGCATATGATCAGCTTGGGGCTTGATCCCGCCGCATTTTTAACACCAGAGGATGACTGGTTGGAGCAACGTGTAGCGATCGGGCATGATATTTTCCATGTGATTGCCGGATATGATGCGAGTCCCGTGGGTGAATTTGGTGTTGCAGCGTTTACATTAGTGCAATATTGGGATTTGCTAAATGTATTTGTGTTGTCGTTTGTGCCGTTAAGTTTGACCAATCCGCTGTGGACGGTGAAGTTGGGATTAGCTTTGGTGCGGGGTTTTCGGATGGGCTGGATGAGTCGGCCAGTGGTGGCCTATGCAGTGGAAGATAATTGGGATAAACCGCTGGTTCAGGTACGACGGGAGTTGGGGATTGGGCGGTTTTTTGGGGATTAATCGTAGGGTGCGTTGTTCCCTTTGGGCAATGCACCTCAATGTTGCGGGGAAATCGGTCGATCGCTCAATTGTGGTGGTGCGTTACCCTTCTCCTTCGGAGACGCTACGCGAACGGGATAACACACCCTACGTGTTGCATCTGCTGGTGGCTGATCGCCTCAATTAATCGGTTATCCTGGAAATGTACCGTTTCGTTTGCCGTTTTACTCCGGTGCTGATCATGGTTCAAACTCCCGTCAAGCAAATCAGCCTTGAAGCCTTCCTCGCAATGCCAGAAACAAA
The DNA here is from genome assembly GCA_046049545.1 of Cyanobacteriota bacterium. Classification (GTDB taxonomy): domain Bacteria; phylum Cyanobacteriota; class Cyanobacteriia; order Leptolyngbyales; family Leptolyngbyaceae; genus Romeriopsis. The sequence continues at coordinate 47,410 of JBJORF010000009.1, forward strand.
GCCTGCGAGTGAGTATGTTGATGGTGAAATCATCCAGAAACCCATGCCAAAAGGAAAACACAGTCGCATCCAAGTCCGTTTCGCCAGCTACGTCAATGCCCAACTAGAAACGCCCAAAATCGCTACGGCACTGCCTGAATTGCGCTGTACCTTTGGGGGCCGATCAACGGTGCCGGATGTCGCGGTGTTCACCTGGGCGCGCATTCCGCGAGATGCAATGGGTGACATTGCCGATACCTTTGATGCCGCCCCCGATTGGACGATCGAAATCCTATCGCCGGAGCGGTCGCTGACGAAAGTGACGAAGAATATTCTGCACTGCTTGAAGCATGGTTGTGCGATGGGGTGGTTGATTGACCCGGAGGATCGATCGGTGGTGGTCTATCCGGCGGGTCAGCAGGCGATGTTTTTTGATGAAGACACGCAGGTGATTTTAGTGCCGGAGTTTGCGGGGCCGATTGCACTAACGGTGGGTGAGTTGTTTGGTTGGTTGCAAGTGTAAGGATGTGGTTTTAGTCCAAAAATTGACGGGATCGATTGCTCAAGTTAGTATTTCACAACAGCACAAAGTCAAATTTGAGCCAAAAAATAACTGTGTTGATGGTGTGGGGTGATGGCGATGATTGCACAATATCGTTGGCTGGATAGTCCATTGGGCAAAATCGTCTTAGTCGCGACCGATCGGGCATTAACTGGGGTCTATCTCCAAGGCCAGAAGTATTTTCCGGATTTGACGGTAATGAGCGAGGTTGTGGGTCGATCGGAATTGCTTGATTTAGCCCAAACTCAATTAACAGAATATTTTGCGCGGCAACGGCAACAGTTTGATCTGCCGCTAGCACCAGCGGGCACAGAATTTCAACAGCAAATTTGGCAATTACTTCAGCGGATTCCGTTCGGGGAAACGATTTCCTATGGTCAATTAGCTGAATGGTATGGTCAGCCGAATGCTGCCCGCGCGGTGGGTGCGGCCAATGGGCGCAATCCGATTTCGATTATTGTGCCTTGTCATCGGGTGGTGGCCACCAGTGGGAAACTGACGGGCTATGCGGGCGGACTCGATCGCAAGCAGTGGCTGTTGCAACATGAAAATCCCTTCTCCGCGACCCCGCAACCAACCATCATGCAGGGGGAACTGAATTTCGCGTCATCAACGCATTAATCAACGGTTTACGAGACTTGAATCATTGGTTTGCAGAGAATTGGGAAATTGACAGAATTGGCAATAAAACAAAGGTGATGTGCCCGATCGTGCAACTCCACCGCAAGTTATTCATTACTTGCTGGCGTAATCGTTACCGTTGGTTGGAGACGTACTTCGGTAAACTTGCCGCTGCCATCCGGCGTTTCCAGTATTGCCCCGATCGCGGCATTTTGCCGATCAACGACAACGACTCCCGCTGCCGCACACAAATGCAAATATCAGCAATCCAACTGACAGAACGGAGAGGCGCGATCGTGTGATGTCGATGAGCTGACTGGGGCACCCTAAGCACATCCCGGATGCGAAACACCGGTATAATTGCTCCTACCCCAAGACGACTCATGACTTTACCAATCAAAGACCAGGCATTATGCGGCCTGATATTACTCACTGGCCTTGGGCTGGGTGGTTGTCTGCCAATGTCGGCAGAGAAACAATGTCGGGCAATGTATTTGACCAGCAAAGCCTACGAAGCCTACGACCAAGATGCCAAAGCAATTAGCATTGCTGCGATCGAAAAACACGTGGGTAAAATCCAGCCGTTTGATAATACCAATCCGCAGCAAGCCAACCTGCAAGTCGCTCAGGTCATGATGACGATGGAAAAGGTGCGGGAAAAGAAAGCGGAAATTGCTGAAGAAACAGCGATCGGCAATGAAACCTTTGCCAAACAAATGAAAGCCCAGGCACGAAAAACAAAAAGTATCTGGGCAACGAATTCAAAGGTGAAAGATTGGCAGAAAGTGCTCGTTTCGTTCTACGAAACCCGCGATAAATATCATCGTAAGATGGCGATTCTGCACCGCAAATCAGTGACACAAACTAATCCCAAAGGCGATTCTGCTGAGGATAAAGCCTTTCTTACCGACCTGCAAAAGCTCAGTGACTTTGTGAACAGTAAGCAAAGCAATCAAATTCGCGATGAACTTTATGAGGATTTTAAGCGGGGTTGCAAGATTGGGCCAGGGGTGAGAATTCAGTCGATCAGCAAGTAATCGACCCACCCCATTGAAAATTACGCACTAGCCCAATTGATGTAGGGGAGCTTCGCTGCCGTGGCTTGGGTCTGGGCGGATTGAGCGACCAATTGCCCCGTTGCATCCCACTGGCCCGTGACGAACATCTGCCGGGGGCCTTCACCCATGGAAATCGCGCCTGTGACCGCACCGCAGCGCACCTGCATTTGCTCTAAATCAACGCTGACCTCGGCTTGAGGATTCGCCGCGATCGCCGCTTGCAATACTTCCGCCGTCGCCGAATCGACGATCACGCAGGGCACACCCAAGGCGATACAGTTGCCAAAAAAGATCTCGGCAAAGCTCTCACCGACGATCGCGCTGATGCCCCATTTAGCGATCGCCTGGGGCGCATGCTCCCGGCTCGACCCGCAACCGAAATTACGATTTACAACTAATACTTTTGCGCCTTGGTACTGCGCTTGATCAAAGGGGTGCTGACCCTGTAGCTGTGCCCGATCGTCGGCGAAGACATGCTCACCCAGGCCATCAAACGTCACACATTTGAGGAATCGCGCGGGGATAATCCGATCCGTATCGATGTCATTGCCGACTAAGGGCACACCATGACCCGCTACGGTTTTGATTTCGCTGACCATCTGTTTTCGCCTTCAAAATGCTCCAAGGCTTCTGATTATAGCTTGATACGGCGCGCCCACAGTGGGTTACCCAGAACCATACAACCGCAAAAAGCTGCCCGAACTCTGCCAAATCACCGTTCGATGGGGAATCGAAGTCCGGTGCCTATCCCTAGCAAAGCCAAAGCAGCCAATATCCCGTGTCCTATACCAAGTTGTTAAATTTGGCATTTGATCTAGGATGATGCTACCAAGTTGCTTGATTGTGATGAGGTTTCTTTGACTTTTTTTAATATTTTGCAAATTTCTCGTTAGAATTCTTCATCACTGGGATGCTTCGTCACTGGGATTCTTTCTCATTGTGGCTAACCAGGGCTTGACGCGCAGCGCTCGCGGTGCCCTGAAGACTGGCCAAATCCGGTGCGGTTTGCGCACTGCCTTGCTTGAGCCAGAGCAGATATTCGATGTTGCCAGCGGGGCCGACGAGAGATGACCAAGTGAGGCCGCAGTAGCCCCAGCCGAGGTCGCCAGCGGCGGCGATCACCTGCCCAATCGCAGTGGCGTGGTCTTTGGGGTCGCGGACGACACCATTTTTGCCGAGGCGATCGCGGCCCACTTCAAACTGCGGTTTGACCAGGAGGATGATTTCGCGGGGTTCGCTGAGTAGTTCCCACATGGCAGGAAGAACTTTGCTCAGGGAAATAAAGGAGACATCAGCAACCCCGAGATCGGGCAGGGTCGCGTCCTCGCTGTAGAGGTCGGTGGGGGTGAGGTGGCGCAGGTTCGTGCGTTCCCGGAGGATTACGCGGGGGTCTTGGCGGATGCTCCAGGCGACTTGACCATAGCCCACGTCGATGCCGTAGACCTGTTTTGCGCCATGTTGGAGCAGGCAGTCCGTGAAGCCCCCCGTGGAGATGCCGCCGTCCAGGCAGATGCGATCGGTGACGGTGATTGGGAAAGTTTGCAGGGCTTTGAGGAGCTTTTCGCCGCCGCGTGAGACGTAGGGGGATTGGGCTTTGACGGTGATTGTGGCATCGAGGGCGACATTGGTGCCGGGTTTGTCGATTACTTGGTCATTGACTTTGACCGCACCGGCTTGGATCAGGCGCTGAGCCCGTTGGCGGGAATCGCAGAGCTGACGATCGACGAGGAGAAGGTCGAGGCGTTGTTTGGGCATAGGACGGCTGGGTGATCGCGCTTCCGGGTTGAGTTTCCTGGTTCAGTTTTCTAGTTTATCGGTGTCAGCGCCGCAAATTGCGAAAAACCGATTCATCAAAACTTTACGAATCTCCACGGAGGCGATCAGCAATTTCAGCAAGCCAGAATAAATTTATTCCAATGAGTGGATTTTATGTGATGGGTGTTGGCTTGATGTCCATCCATGCTGCCAAAAAACGCGATACAGCGCAATCCAGCGTTAGGTAAAACCCTATATTCAAGGTCAGTCTCGATGTCACTTTTGTTTACCCATACTCGCCGCAAAGTTTTTGCACTCAGCTTCGTCAGTGGTTTGGCGGCGCTTGTCCCGAATTTAATGACCGCTCAAGTCGCGCAGGCGAATCCCCCGATCGGGGTGCTGGGCAATGACGATCGGGTCACCTTGCCCTATGCGCAACTGGTGCAATCCGGTCGTCAGCCTGTAGGCCAATTAGAAATTCTGAAGGCGGATGGCTACTACTACACTTGCACCTTTACCGTTATTGGCGAACGTCTGGGTTTAACGAATGCCCACTGTATGCTGGACGAGCAAGGTCGGCCCCCGGTGGCCGCTAAAGGCTATGCCCTCCGTCACGGCAATAAACGCCTTGTGTCCGCGAAGGTCTTGACGACTTGGACGGGGACGAAGCAATATCCCGAAACCACGACTGATCTGCTGCGTGACTGGGCGATCGTCCGATTCAACAAAAAAATTGGGCGGAAAACGGGTGTGTTTGGCAACATGCCTTGGTCTACGGATATTAGCCAAGCGGGTACCAGTGTCGTGGGCAAAACCGTTGATCATATTGGCTATTCCGGTGATTGGCCGACAGCGGCGGCGATTCAACCCGGTGAAGTGCGTGGCAAAACGCCAGGAGCGCATTTGGGTTGTAAAATCCTCGACGTAAAAAATGGTTTGCTGGTGCATACCTGTGATGCTACACCGGGCGCTTCTGGTACCGGAATTCATGATGCCCAAGGCCGTTTGCATGGTCTGGATGTTGCCACATTGACGAGTACTAGTGGTGAAATGATCAACGTTGCAGTGCCGTTGGAGCGCTTTATGCCTGCGGTTGAGTCATTGCGGAAGAAAAATCATGGCCGTGGTATCCGCGTTCCGCGTATTTAGTTGTGGTATCCGCGTCCCGCGTATTTAGTTGTGGTATCCGCGTTCCGCGTATTTAGGAGCTTAAATTATGAATCGTCAACTAATGATCGGATTGGGTTTGATTGGGTTAGTCGGTGCGGGGGTTTCGGCCCAGTTGGCGATCGCGAATCCGGTGAAGCCCGCCCAGCCGGTCGCGAATCAGCCCGCAGCGAATCAGCCCGCAGCAAATCAGCCCGTGAGTGAGCCGTTGTGTTTTATGCAGCAGGGGGCGAATCAACCGCAAGATCTGACGAAAATCTGTGGTCAGTCGTCCTTGCGGCCCGCGATTGCGATCGATCCCAATGCCCCAGTCAGCTTCAATATGCCTCGGAGTCGGACACCTTCGGCTTTGTGGGCCACAGAACCGGATTCGGATGAGCCGATCGAACTCGGTGAAACCTATGTGCCGGAGCCAACCGCCGCGCGGCCAACAAAATCACCGCAGTCGGCGGCCCAGAAGCCAACGGGTGATGAAGGCCCGGCTCTTGATGACAACTAGATAGTTTGCTAACCCCCGGAGCGTTGTGATTCTCTGGGGGTTGCTAATTAGTTGATAAATTCATTACTGAGTTTGTTAACTATCGGGATTGGGACTTGATTGATTTTGCGTTTCCAGTTTCGCTAATCGACTGCGCAATTCCTGATTGTCTTGTTGGATTTGGTTAAGTTCATCGCGTAGTTGCTTAATCGCTGGTTCGGTGCCGATTTGGGACTGAACTTCGCCGATCGCTTCTTCACACATCCGGCGAATGCGACCGTCGGCGGCTTGGGTTTGGAGGCTGTATAGAAGGCCGATGGCGCTCGGATCTTTAATCGCTTCCAGGGCACGGATGACGGCAATCTGGTTGAAGAACCCGGTTTCGCGGGCGAGTTCACGTAAACGATTCAGCAGTTTGGTTTGACCAGCTTGTTCTTGGCCGCCGTGCATGGGGCCGATCGCGCGGATGGCGGCGAGACGCAGCGAAGACGGAACGCCCAAACGGGTGTATTCCAAAATTAAATCTAAGGCAGGAACGGAGGATTTGAGTTGGCTGAGGCCGCCGATCGCGCCGATTTGGACGACTTCGTTCCAGCTTGGCGGTGCTTTGAGGGCGGTTTGTAGGAGTTCGATCACTTCCGCTTCGGGGGGTGCTGTACTCAATCCACTCGCTGCAAAACTCCCGAGGGCACGTAATGCAGCGGCTTCGACTTGGTAGCTGGCATCGCCGCGCTGGACGATCGCCTTGACGGCGGCGTAGCTGGCGGGGGTTTTGATCTGGGTCAGGGCTTCGATCGTGGTGCGACGAACGCGGGCTTCGGAGTCTTTGAGTCCCACAACCAGCGCATCGAAAACTTGGTCGAGCTTGATTTTTGGCAGCAGCTTGGCGATTTCTAAGCGTACACCCCAGAAATGGTCAGTTTTGAGGGCTTCGGCGAGGGCTTTGAGGGCTTCGAGGCCACCTTTTTTGGCGATCGCACTAGCCGCATAGATCCGGGAAACAGGGTCAGGATCGTCACTGAGTTGGGCTTTCAGTTCGGGTAGGGGATAGTCTAGCTTCACGGTTTTGAGAATCGCGTTGCCGACATCAAAGCGGATGTGCTTGGGTTTTTCGTCCAGCGGGAAGTATAGGGTTTGTTCTTTCTCGTGGATGCGGACATTGAAGATCCGATCATCATCGCCGAGATCAAACCCAATCATTATTTTTAGATCGAACAGTTCTTCATCCGTTTGCGCTTGCGTTTGCTTAACTGTCACCTTTGCCAGTTTACTATCGCTATCCCAACTGTAACTCACCGCATAATCCGGATGACCCCCGCGATAAACATACTGGTCAAATAGCGGAGTCAAATTCAAGCCTGTAGCCGTTTCGATCGCGCGCAACAAGTCCACCGTTTCCACGGTTTGGTGGGCGTGGGTTTTGAGGAACTGGGCGATCGCTTGTTGGAATAACGTCTCACCGAGTTGGGCGCGAATCATGTGATAAACGCAAGCGCCTTTTTCGTAAATATGACTGTCATATAGCTCGATCGCGTCACGGTAAACGTGAGTGACCAACGGGCGACGGTAGCGTTCTTGATCTTCGCTGAGGTATTCCCGCGCTTGGCCAAGTAAGTAGTATGCGCCCAAATCTTCGCCATATTCCTGTTCCAGCCACAGCACTTCCGCGTAGGAAGCCATGCCTTCTTTAACCCAGGCGTGGGACCAATGCTTAATCACGGCCAAGTCACCAAACCATTGGTGGGCCAGTTCGTGGGCAACGAGGGTTTCGGTACTGAGGTTGTCGATCGCGGCTTTTTCGTCCAGGAGACAGCGATCGGTGAGCAGCGTCGTCGAGGTATTTTCCATGCCCCCGAAGATGTAGTCGTGGACGCAGACCTGGGCGTACTTATCGTAGGCGTAATCGTAGCCGTAGGCTTGGCTAAAGAACGTCAACATGCGCGGCGTTTTGCCCATGCTCAGCTTGGCTTGGGCTTCCTGGCCAGGTTCGACATAATAGGTCACGGGTTTGCCTTGCCATTCGTCGCGCAATTCGACGAATTTACCCACAGCGAGGGTCATTAGGTATGTCGGGTGGACTTGATTCTGCACCCAGTGGAAGATTTTGTTAGCCCCAATTTCTTCGGTTTGGGTCAAGCTGCCATTGGAAATGGCGGTAAATCCAGCGGGCACTTGCACCCGGATTTCGGAGGTGGACAGTTGCCCCGGATAGTCAAAGCAAGGAAACCAAAAGCGCGAATCCTCATCCTCACCCTGAGTCCAAACCTGGGTGGGCCGATCGGGATAATGTTCCGTTGGTGTGATGAAATAAATGCCACGTCGGGGCTGCTCGATCGCGTAGGCAATTTTGATCACCAAGTCCTGACCGCGTTGGGTTTCACGCAGCAGATGAATTTGCAAAACCTGGCCGTCATATTCCCAGCGCTGGATTTCATCATTGACGCTGACGGTTTGGATTTGCAGTTCGACGGCATCGAGTTTGAGCTGTTCAATGCCATCGCGAATCGGCGTGAGCGTCGTGGTGCAAATTCCCTGGCAGCGGTGATTCGGAATATCTAACACTAAATCCAAGGCGATATGCTGCACCTGTCCGGGCCGATCGGGGGTGTAATTGCGCTTTGCCCCCGGCAGTTCAAACTTCTTGTAGCGTTCAACCATGATGCTGTCCTTGCGTGAGCGAAGCTCTGTCCCGATGTACTACGCGATCGTATTGCAGCTCAATCTAGCCGCCCGATCTAGCTTAAGCCATACCTAAGAGCGAAACCAATAGGGCTTTCTGAGCATGGAGCCGATTTTCTGCTTCATCCCAAATCCGGGACTGTGGCCCTTCCATCACTTCGGCGGTGATTTCTTCGCCTCGGTGGGCGGGCAGGCAATGCAGCACGATTGCCTCGGAGTCGGCACGATTCAAGAGGGCCTGATTGATTTGGTAGGGCTGGAAAATGGGGATACGATCGTTGGCCGAATCTTCCTGCCCCATACTGGCCCAAACATCAGTGTAGAGGACATTGGCCCCGGTGGCGGCGGCTTGGGCATCGGTGGTGCAGAGGACTTCGGTTTTACCAGCGGCGATTTTTTGGGCGGCGGCGACCATGGCAGGGTCGGGCTGATAGCCGTCCGGCGCGGCAATCCGTACATTCACGCCGCTGAGCGCGCAGCCGATCAGGAGGGAATGGGCCATGTTGTTGCCATCGCCGACGTAGGTGAGGGTGAGACCAGATAATTGCCCGAAGTTCTCCTTCATCGTTTGCAGGTCGGCGAGGACTTGGCAGGGGTGGGCGAGATCGGTGAGGGCATTGATCACCGGGATTTGGCAATATTGGGCGAAGGTTTCGAGGTCGCTTTGGGCGAAGGTGCGGATCGCGAGGATATCGAGGTAGCGATCAAGGACGCGGGCGGTGTCTTCGATCGGTTCGCCGCGACTGACTTGGGTCGCATTCAGGGGCATGTCAATCACCTGACCGCCGATGTGCTGCATCGCGACAGAAAAGCTCAAGCGGGTGCGGGTCGAGGCTTTGTAGAACAGTAAACCCAGGACAGGCGGACGGCCTTGGGCCATCGGTTGGATGTCTCCGGATTTGAGCGCGATCGCGAGATCGAGCAGTTCCGCCAATTCCGTGGGATTTAAGTCCGCCAGTTTGAGTAAGTCTCTGCCCTTCAGTCCGCCCATGCGTTGCCTCTGTGGATTCTCAGTCGCTTCGGTGCAAAAACAAAACTCCCAGGCGGCATGGGTGGCTGCCCAGGAGAGTTGTGTTTGCAATTAAATCTTAGTTTTAGCCTACCAAAATTTGGCCCCGAAGAATTGGCAGATTTGCGGGTTATTTCTCCTCTTTTAATTCGGCGGTTTTGACACCGATCGTCAGGGTTTTGTCACCGCGATGGACTTCGACTTTGAGGCTTTGGCCGAGGGGACTACGATCGACGAGCTGCTGGAGTTGGTCGGCGCTGCGAATCGGGGTGCCATCGATCGCGCTGATCACGTCGTAGCGGCGGAGTCCAGCTTTGGCGGCGGGGGTGTCTTCGAGGACACGGACGATGATCACGCCATCGACTTCAGGGAGGATGAACAGCGAATTGGGATCGCTATTGTTGGTTTTGGCCATTTCCACGTCGAAGGTGCTCATTTGAATCCCGAGGTAGGGATGGCGGATGCGTTCACCTTTGGCGAGGCGCGGTTGCAGTTCTTTGGCTTTGTTGATCGGGATCGCAAAGCCGATCCCGGTGGCATCGGCACGGATCGCGGTGTTGATCCCGATTACTTCGCCGTTGTCGTTCAATAGCGGGCCGCCGGAGTTGCCGGGGTTGATCGCGGCATCGGTTTGGATAAAGTCGAGGCGTTTGTTGCTCATGCCGATCTGGGCGCTCGATCGGTTCAAGGTGCTGACGATCCCAAGGGTGACGGTGTTATCGAGGCCGAGGGGATTACCGACGGCGATCGCCCAGTCGCCGACGCTGATTGCGTCGGAGTCGCCCAGGCGGGAGATCGGCAGGTCTTTGCCGTCAATTTTGACCACGGCTAAGTCGGTGACTTCATCGACCCCTTTCACCGTGCCGTCGAATTTGCGGCCATCTTTGAGCGTGACCGTGACTCGATCGGCCCCATTCACCACATGAGAGTTAGTCAAAATCGTGCCGTTGGGATCAATCAAAAAGCCGGAACCCTGGCCCCGCATCCGTTCTTCACCCTGGGGCAACATCCCGCCATCGCCAAAGAACTGCCGGAAAAAGGGATCATCCAGCATCGGATCAACGGAGGGGCGACGCGCGATCGTCTTCTCTGTATCGAGCCGGACGACGGCATTGCCGACTTGCCGCACGGCTTCGGCGACAAAGCTGCCTTTGGCGATCGGTTTGGGCGCAGCGGCAATGGTCTGGGTGGCGACGGATTTGACCGCAGCGATCGCGGGAGCGGCTTGGGCTTTTACTGCTGGGGCGATGCTAGGCGTGTTGCTGGGCGCACTGCTGACCGTTGGCTTCGTGGGCGTGGTGGCGCTGGGCTGCGGGCGGCTGGGGGACTCGATCGCCCAACTGTTCGGCACCCAGCCCCAGAGACCCATACTAATGCCAAAAATCACCGCAAAAAAGCCGCTGCGGAGGCGTTGGAAGTGGGATGGGCGGATGGGATTCATGGGTGCGATTCCTGCGGTTTTGAGAATTGAGTTCGAGTAGAGAGTTGGATGTGACGCAATCTTGCATGGCCCCCTAGCCCCCAATCCTGGAGGAACCGGAGTTCAAAGCGCCTAGCATTGGGGGTTTGGGGGCCGACAACTTAAGCCGTGACCGGGCTATTCAAATTCGTGAACAGCTCCGCGATCGTCCGGTTGGGCATATCTGGTTTGGCGACGATTTCGACGATCTGATTGCGGGCGCTGGCTTCCTTGGCGGCTTCGACGCAGACTTGGGCGACTTTCATGCGGGGGATGCGCCCGTCGAATAGCTGGTCAGCACGGGTCATAACCACTTGGTCGTCGTTATTTTCGTTCATCAAGCCACCGGGCCGGACGATCGTGTAGGCCAAACCACTGCGCTGGATGTATTCCTCCGCCCATTTCTTCCAAACTAAGATGCCCCAGAATAGGTTCAGCGGGTGCAACAGCTTCGAGGTGCAGAGGGAGGAGACGAGGATAAATTGCTGAGCATTTTTTGCCTTCGCCACGTTGACCAAATTCTTGGTGCCTTCAAAATCAACTTGGTAGGGGCCAGTTGGATCCAGGCTGGGCTTAGCTCCAGTCGCGCAAAAAATCACGGTGGCATCGCCGATCGCCGCGTCGAGGGAGGTGGGATTCAAGACATCGCCCACGACAATTTCGGCTTCGGCGGGGAGGATGGCCTTGGCCCGATCGACATTACGTACCATCGCCCGCACGGGAATCCCCTGTTCGACTAACTGCTGGACAATACGGCGACCTGTTTCCCCGGTAGCTCCAGCGACAAATGCTTTCATCTCGTTTCCTTGGCGCTTGCCTATAAAACTCACGGGCCGATCAAATTTCCCGTCCTCAATCCAAGATACATTACGAAAAATTCTCAGGGGGACTGACCCCAGTACGGTAAACCCGAATGCGGGATTTCCGAGAAGGATCGGTTATGCTGTTGGTAAGGTGAAGTTTTGTAAATCCAGGGCCAACGATTGACGATTGCTTATGTTCAATGGTTGAGGTCAGGGATCGCATAACAACTGGCTCGAAACACATGATAGATCCTAGGAAGTTCGGCTCCGAGTGATCGCGCAGTTTGCGTAATTCCTCCGGTACGGCTTGCTTCTAAAAAAGGGAATCTTGGAGGAGGAACAACCTGTTTGATTTCAGTCTGTTTCTCTTCCGATGCGTCAAACCCGCATTGCTACGACTTCCGTTCCTGTGATTCGGCCTAAAACTTATGCACCTTCCATCCACTAACCCCGCTTTCATGTCCACTGTCGAAGGTTCCATGTCCGATGCCTACTCCCACGATCAAGCTGCTACCGTGAGCGATCGGCGCACGGCGGATGGCAAGACGATTTTCCGCATCAGCTTTGTGGATCACATGGAGATGCAGGCAGATGCCCAGATGGTGGCGGATTACCTGGATGTGCATCCCGAGTGGTTTACGCGTTGCGCGGCGCCGCTGAAGACGCAACCCTTGGGTGATAACGGTTATGTGCTGACGATTGGCCGCTATGGCAACTTTGGCTACGAGATTGAGCCGAAGGTGGGCTTGCACCTGCTACCCCAGGAGAATCGCGTTTATCGGATCGAGACGATCGCGGTGCCGGATTACACGCCGATGGGCTATGACATTGACTTTAAGGCTTCGATGGCGTTGGTTGAAGTGGGGGATGCGACTGCGCCCTTGACCCAGGTGCAGTGGCACTTGGACTTGGATGTGTTTGTGCAGTTCCCGAAGTTTATTCAGGCGTTGCCCCACAGTTTGGTCGAGAAGACGGGGGATGCGCTGTTGGAGAAAGTGGTGAAGCAGATTTCCCGCCGTTTGACGCGCAAAGTCCAGGAAGATTTTCACAGCACGCGCGGTTTAGCGATCCCGAAGCAGGGTAAACGCTGGCTGTTCTAAGCGGCATTCGCGGACTATGCCTGGGGTTCAGTGCGGTTGCGGAGTTCGGGGATGATCTCGTCTAAGCGATCGAGGTCGTCGATCGAGTACCAAACGGGATTGGGTTCGGCTTTGACTTTATCCATCAGTGTGTAGAAGGCTTCGTCATCATTACGATGCTGACGAACGTACTGTTTAAGTTCCGACTTGCTCATCGCTTGGAAATTAGGCTTCATCATCAGTCATACCTCCAGATGCCATCGGTTTGGATAATAATGCCGACTTCTTCACCAGCCAGGATATAAACCTCACCGTTGCGCTCATCGATTCTAACGATATGGATTGATAGGTTGAACCGCGTCAGGTTGACACAGAGGCGAAGGCAGGCAATTTCCTGTTCGCGGGTTGGTTTGCTCGGTGTACTCATTCTAAAGCAGCACAAATGGATTTGGCCGATGCCATACCCCCAATCTATTGCTAATGCTCGTGCTGAAACCTCTCTACTGGGATAGATAAATTGCCGCAGCATTAGCATTTTTGGCCCAGCTCTATCTGAAGGCTGGTGCGATCGCCGCGATCGGGATCATCGGCGGTAGGATCAGATCGGCTATTTTGCAGAGGATTTGGTCATCATGGCTCAGGCTTACGTCATTGGTCTCGGGAAATCAGGGAATGCTGCCGCGCGGTTGCTGAAACAACAGGGTTGGCAGGTGACGCTGAGCGATCGGGGCAATAGTCCCGCCCTGCAAGCCCAAGCCCAGGCGTTGACCGACGATGGTGTGACGGTGAAGCTCGGCGACGACTTTGATCCCGAAACCAGCAAACCCGAAATGGTGGTGGTCAGTCCGGGGGTGCCCTGGGATGTGCCGAGTTTGGAGAAGGCGCGCCGATTGGGCTGTGTGACGATCGGCGATATGGAACTGGCCTGGCGCAATCTGCGCGATCGGCCCTGGGTGACGATTACTGGGACGAATGGTAAAACGACTTGTACGGCTTTAACTGCTGCAATTTTCCAAGCCGCCGGACTGCATGCTCCGGCCTTCGGCAATATTGGGCTGGCGGCTTGTGAAGTGGCGATGGGTGAGCAAGTCCCGGACTGGTGCATTGCGGAATTGAGCAGTTATCAGATTGAGGCGGCGGCATCAGTGACCCCCAAGATTGCGCTGTGGACGACTTTCACGCCGGATCACTTGGCGCGCCATAAAACCATGCCGAACTATTTTGAGATGAAGGCAAGGCTGCTGGCCCGGGCGGACATTCAGATCTTCAACGGCGATGATCCAGCGCTGCGGGAAATTGGCTTAACAGCGGGTTATCCAGTCAAGCAAAATGCTTGCTGGACGAGCATTCATGGGAAAGCGGGACTGATCGGCGATCGCGATCGTGGTGCCTATATCGAAGCGGGCTGGGTTTATGTCTGCAATACCAAAATCCTCCCTGCCGCAGCGCTGAAAATGCCGGGGGGACACAATCAGCAGAACCTTCTGATGGCCGTCGCGGCAGCGCATTTTGCGGGAATTAGTAGCGATAAAATCGAGCAAGCGATCGCGGCATTTCCGGGCGTGGAACATCGCTTAGAACTGATTCGGACTTGGAACGGAATCGAATTTATCAACGACAGTAAAGCCACGAACTATGATGCGGCGGAAGTCGGGCTGTCTTCGATGCTGGGTAAGACGGTTTTGATTGCTGGGGGTGCGAGTAAGGAAGGAAATGATCAGGCTTGGCTGGATGTGATCAAAGCGAAAGCCTCGACGGTCTTACTCATCGGCGATGCGGCCAAACCCTTTGCCCAGCGCTTGGATGAAGTGGGTTATGCCCACTACGAAATCGTTGAAACGATGGCGAATGCTGTGCCCCGATCGGCAGAATTAGCGCAGCAGCAGGGGGCAGGTTATGTGCTGTTGTCGCCTGCCTGTGCGAGTTTTGACCAGTACGACAATTTTGAGCAGCGCGGCGATGATTTTCGCCAGTTGTGTGAGACGGCGTTGCCGGGGTGATTGAGCCGCGAATGAATTGTGGGCTAATTTTGGCAGAGAGCCGCAATTCATTCGCGCGGTGCTGGATTACGCGGTTGCCTGCCCCAATCGCTGACGCAATTTCAAGCCGAAGCCGAGTAGGGCTGGGAGCAGCAGCGGTGTGGGTACTGCGTCCGGTTCGGGGACTTGGGTATTGCTACCGGGATCTTGCGGCGCGGTGATGACGCTAGCTTCTCCGGCAACGCTAAAGTTATCAATCCGCCAAGTGCCCGCATTACCCGTTGCGCCATAGCCGTACAGGGTGAACGTCACGGCTTGTGTCAGGTTGGAAAGCGCGGCGGTCGGCTCGATCGTGAAGCTATTCCAGGTCGAGTCAGAGTTGATGCCTTGGCGGAGGACGATCGGTGCTTGACTACCGACTTGTGCATTTAATTGCCAGTTTTTTGGGCCTGTAGCGCTACGATCGCCGTCAAATCGAATTGCAGTAATCTCGAAGAAATAATCTGCTGTGGGGGCAATGCTGAACTGGAAATAATCATTCGCATCCGGTGTGGATGTTGTTGTCCAGTTGCCACTACCAGCGAAAGCCCGATCTGGTTTACCTGCGACGTAGTTTGTTTTAATTCCGCTGCCTGCTTGCCAAGGCGTAAAGCTAATACCATTTCCTGTGATCGTTGGATTGGGTGAGTCGCCGGCAAACTGGTAGATCCCGGAAAAAGCCTCGCTGTTGGTCAATGTACTTGCTTGGCTGTAAGGACTCCAACTGGCCCAACCGATCGCGCTGCTGCCAAGGATGAGCAGCGATCGGGTCAAAAAATTCAGTCGTAACATTACGGATCGCTTCCTTTGTCGTGTGTTCAGACGATTAATAAGGAAGATGCAAACTTGATTTCTCCTCTAGTTGTTCCCTTTTGCAAAGTAAAAATAACGCCCACTCGTCCAAAACCATTGCCAAACGGCGATTTTCCGGAGGAGTCGGCGTTATTTCACCGTCAATTATTGCGGATTCAGCGACTTAGGTGTGCAATTCTTTCCAGCGCTGTTGCAAATCCGCGATCGTCAACACCGCATCAAACTGCAAACCCTGCTGGGCATAAAACTCCGCCCCGCCCTGCTGCCGATCGACCAGCGTCACCACCTGATTGACGACATACCCCGCATCCCGCAGGCGCTCGACCGCCTTCATCGCTGATTGGCCCGTCGTCACCACGTCTTCCAAAATCACTACCGGGGCACCCGCCGCTAAGGTCGGGCCTTCAATATAAGCCTGGGTTCCGTGGCCCTTGGCTTCCTTACGGACAATTAACGGTGTCAGCGATCGGCCTTCGTAGGTCGCCACCACACTGGTCGCTGCCACGATCGGGTCAGCCCCGAGGGTGAGGCCCGCTACCGCCACCGTTTCCGCCGGAATCAACGGCAGCAAAATCCGTCCCACGCCGACACCGCCCTGGGGATGCAGGGTTACCTGTTTACCGTTGATGTAGTAAGTGCTGCGCTGACCGGAGGAAAGCAGGAAATCGCCTTCCTTGTAAGCCACTTCGCAAAACAAATTCAGCAACTGCTGCCGCAGACTCGGCAAGTCGGCACTTGTCCAGGCAAAGGCGGTTCCGGCAGTGGGTTCGACAGTGGTTCCAGCAGTGGCGGTCGCTTCAGTCATGGTAGGTGGGTACGCTAAAAAGGTTCAAATGGTTGTAGGGCCGGGATTGGAGATTTTACGCAGAACGCTATGGGAAGTGTAGAACCCCAGTCAATCGGCAAGATTTGATCCTACAACCAAATGTTCAGCTACCATAGATAAAAAATCGAGGATCAAACATACTATGGGCGTTAGGGCTAAGACTTTCCTGTATGCAAGTGTATTGGCCGCAGCTTCGAGCGCAATGGCGATCGCGGCGCAGGCGCAGGACTCCGCTGTGGTTTTCCGTCCGCGCGAATCGATACCCGCAGCCATGGATCGGACTTTTTATCGGCATAGCGAAAGCATGTTAAAGGAAAGCGATGCGATTCGTGGGACTCAGTCTTTCTTGGGCACGTTCCAGTTCCCAGAAAACTCCATCCACAAAGATGGCAAAGATGTGAACGGTTTGTATCGCTACCTGTTCGATCGTCAAGTTTCGGATGATCCGATCATCCGTACAGCAGACTTGGCTAGTCCGTTCAACATGTCCGTGCAAATGCTACCGACAACGGCGGTGACGCGGATGAACGGTGGGGAATTTGTGTTCGAGCGGAGTCCGGAAGTGTTTGCTCCGGCTCCGGTGCCTGTACAGCCGCAAGCGCCGATGGTGCCGATGGCTCCGGAACCTGTCCAGGCTAAGTTCTAAGACGAAGTTCTAAGACGAAGTTCTAAGACGAAACCTGTGATTGCTGTGTGAATACGATCGGGTGCGGCGAAAGTGGCACCCGATTTTTGATGGTTAGGGGCGTTAGACCGCCTTCGGGATTTGGGCGGCTTGGGTGTGTTGGAGGCTCTGGTGGTAAGCCCGCAGATCGTGGTCATAGAAGCCCTCAATTCCTGTAAACCCGTGCTGGTCTTGGGAAAAGGGCGAGAGTTGGCGAAGGCCCTGATCATCGAAATAAATCAGTTGGCCGACGTGGGTGTAATTCAATTCGGCGGGGGGAAGCTGGGTGACGATGTCGCGGTGATTGACCAAGCGGAAGGTTTGGTCATAAAGGCGACGGTTGTACTGCATGGCAAAATGCCGATCGCCAATGCGCGGTGACCCAAAGGTATAGACTCCATCGACTTTATGCTCCAGCCGTTGCAGTTCCGATGCCGCCAGGACGGCCAAGGCCCCACCAAGACTATGCCCCGTCAAAAACAGCGGCGGCGGTGTGGGAAACTGCCCGCGAATTCGCCGAATTTCGCTTTCCAGTTCAGCCCAGATTGCCTGGGTGCCCTGCCAGAAGCCGGAATGGATGCGCCCGCCGCAGGCTTGGGTTTTTAAGACTTGGGCATTGGTCAGCCAGTCCTGGACGCTCTTCGGTTCGGTGCCGCGAAAGATGATCACGATTTGCTGGGCGTTGCCGACGAGAAAGGCTTCGGTGTCGGCCTTGCTGAAGAAATAGAATTCGCCATAGCCCCGATCGTGAAACTTCTGCACCGCACTTTGGCCGTCTTGGTAGGCGATTTGGGAGATTTCGACCAGTTCTTTGGCCTGATCGTCGCTGTAGGGCAAGGCTGGTTCGCGTTGACTCCGGGTGGGCGAGGTGGGACGGCGCGATCGTTCAACTTTACTTGGGATCGTCGGCTGCGCTGCTGGCTTTGCTTTGACTGCTGTTTTCATAAAAAATCTAACGGTAGGACACCCAAACGATCGCGTTCCTCGGAGGAAGGCGCGAAAGTGCGATTAGAATGCCCGGTTTGATCACAAAACAAACATCCCGTGCCAGATTTTTTGCGGCCATGAAAAAGCCGCTTTCCCACAGGAAAGCGGCTGGTCTGATCATCGAAATCTCAGAATTACGGCATTACATCGTCAGCGACTGCGGATTGGTTTCAATCAGGCTCGCCAAATCCTTCAAGAACGCTGCACCGTGGGCACCGTAGATGATCCGGTGGTCGCAGGTAATGTTCACCCGCATTTGGGTCTTGATCGCAAAACTGCCTTTTTTGTCGGCAACGAGTCCGGGCTTAGAGGCCCCGATCGCCAGGATTGAACCCGTCCCCGGCGGCAAAATCGCATCGAAGGAATCGACACCGAACATGCCAAGGTTGGAAATCGTGAAGGTGCCTGTGCTGTACTCGTCCGGTTGCAGTTGCTTCGATCGGGCGCGGCTGACGAGATCTTGCCAGTTGCGGCCCAAGGAATAGATGTCAGTGCTGTCGGCGCGGCGCAGGACGGGAGTGATCAAACCGCCATCATCCATGGCTACCGCCACGGCGATGTTGATTTCGGAGTTGTAGTGGGTGCCTGCTTCGGCGTAGCTGGCGTAGATCAGCGGGTGGTTCTTCAGCGTCACTGCCACGGCCTTGGCCAACAGGACGGACATCGTTACGCCTTGGGGCTTGAGCTGCTTGTACAGCGCATCTAGCGCATCGGTATTGATCGTGTAGCCCGCGCGGAAGACCGGGACATCGAGGCTAGCGTTCATGTTCCGCACCACGGCGGTTTGCATCGCAGTGAACGGCACCGTTTGACCGGGGGTGACTGGGGCCGCTACAGGTGCGGGTGGGCGCGGTGCGGGGGCGGCAGCAGGGGCTGTAAAGGCGGGAGTCGGCGCGGCGATCGGGCGACCTGTGGACTGCGCGACATCATCAGCGGTGACGCGACCGTTCGGCCCACTGCCTTTCACGGTCGCGACATCGATGCCCGCTTCCTTCGCCAACTTCCGGGCGCGGGGCGAAACGTAGACACGGCCACTGGCTTGAGATACAGCCGGGGCGGGGACGGTGGCATTACTGGCGATCGGGGCCGCTGAGGGCGCGGCGGCTGGAGCGGCGGCGCTACCACCGCTGAGGGCAGCGGCTTGCTGCTTGGCGGCTTCGATTTCATCGGCGGTTTCGGCCAATAGCCCGATCGCGGCACCGACGGGGGCACTGTCGCCCGCCTGAGTGACGATCGCGGCAAGCGTCCCTTCGTAGAACGATTCCACATCCATGTCCGCTTTGTCGGATTCGACGATCAAGACGGTTTCACCTTTCTCCACCTTGTCTCCAGGGGATTTAAGCCAAGAGGTAATCTTCCCCTCGGTCATGGTGGAACTCAGAGCAGGCATGAAGATTTCGCGGATCATGGTGCGGTTAGGGTTGCAGAAATTGGCAGATTAGATTTTATCAGGGAATTCGTCACTCTGGGGGCGGAATCTGCGTCGATCGCGACGGAGTGCTGCGTTGGCGGCTAGCCGGGGAGAAGAACAGGCAAATTCTGGCGTTTTGTCGGGAAATTCATTCAATCAGCGAATTTTCCAGCGGTGATCTGGGTCACGCGATCGCCGAAAGCCCCGTGGGACGATAAGCGCAGCGTTCAGAAACAACAAAGCCGCCCCATCCATCCAGAGGCGGCTTCTTTATTGGCAATGTTCCATTCGGAAGGTGCGATTGGCAATGTTGCGGCTGGGCTTAGACTCGCCGGGTTAGATTTCGCCGCGAATGTCTTCAACGATGCCGTCGCGCAGCAGGATTTCGACGTTCATCTTTTGGATCAGGTTGTCGCCTTTGGCCAGGTTGAAGGTGCCGACGATTTGGCCTTGGTTGACTTCCTGTTCGAGTTCGAGGGTTTGCACCTGTTGGAGCTGTTGCAGGACTTGGTTCTTTTGCTCCAGCATTTCGCTTTTGCTTTGGTTGAACTGCATCTTGATATTTTCGATCTGCTGCATGGTCTCCGGGCCGGGCGGCTGGATGCTCTGCTTTTGCACTTCGCTCAGCACCTGTTGCAGTTGCATATCGATCTGTTGCAGTTGGTCGTCGATCGCGTTGAGCTGGCCTTGGAGCTGTTGCTGGGCTTCTTCCTTCCAGCGGGGGGTAACAACCACATTGACGCTGATATTGCGTTGCAGTTGCAGTGAGGAATTAGACGGTTCCATAGAAATCTGGGGGTGAGTAAAAATCAGACAAAATTTTCAACCTTTCAGTTGTACACCGGGAATTCCCTTACGTCAGGTTAAATTTTCGAGAACGTTGAGAAGTGGCAGGAGGTCATTTTGGACAACGTCCCAAATGGTTTCAGCATCGACGCGATTGTAATCATGCACAATGATGTCCCGGATACCAGCAATATCGCGCCAGGGCACTTCCGGGTAGCGTTGGCGAAATTCTGGGGATAATCGTTTCGTGGCTTCGCCGATCACCAAAATTCGCCGGAGTACCGCATCTTGCTTTTCTTCATTGGCGCGGAAATCAGCCCAGGTCACATTGGTGGTGTAACCCAGGATTTTCCTCGCGGACTCAATAATATCCAGCACCGACTCCTTATCCCTCGGCATAGATTACCTGTGCGGATGTGAGGATATTTTGGCGGCGGATATTGTTCGGATCCTGGAGGATGGCGGTTTTACTGACGAGATCCACTGAGCGCTGGAGCAAATCCTCAAGTTCAAACTTCATGCGCGCTTGTAGGATTAAGTTTTTACGTGCCGTTGCACCGTAAGTGAACAAGACATCAACATCGCTCGGATGCTCTCCATCAACCCGGAAATCATCGCGCAGCACTGAGCCAAATAAGGCGAGTTCAGCCAAATGCCACTTTCCACAAAACGCTGTGATTTGTTCCGATGTTGTGTTTAATCGCTGATAAATCTGTGCCGGGGGGATGGCGCTGTGGGCGATGGCGATCGTTGGCTGGGTCATGGTGGGATGGGGTGAGCATGATTTAACTGTACATCTGCCGAATGAGTTCGGCGTACCGATCGGCCACGACGTTGCGCTTGACCTTCATGGTTTGGGTGAGTAGCCCGTTTTCAATGCTGAAGGGTTCGGTGAGGAGCTGGAAATTGCCGATCCGATCGTCGGCGCGATAACCGGGTCGGTCTTTGATGCGGCGGGTGATTTCCTGCTGGAATCGGTCTTGGATCGGTTTGCTGCTGAGGTCGGGATTGGCCCCAAATTCGGTTTCCAGGGCGGCCAGATTTGGCACGATCAAGGCACCCAAAACCTTTTGGTCTTGGCCGACGAGCATGATCTGGTCGATGTAGTCCCAGCTCAGAAGATGCTCCTCGATCGGTTGCGGTTCAATGTTTTCGCCGTTGGTGAGGACGATCGTATCCTTGGCGCGGCCCGTGATCACGAGGTTATGGTCGGGCAGCAACACGCCCAAATCCCCAGTATCAAACCACCGATCGGCATCGAGCGCTTTTTCGGTCGATTTTGGATCACGGAAGTAACCCTGCATCACCTGCGGGCCGCGAATCGTGATTAAGCCCTGCTGATTGAAGCCGAGGGGTTTGCGGGTTTCAAGATCAATAATTCGCACTTCGGTGTCGAGCAATGGTTGACCGTCCGCGCCGCGAATGTTGCGCCAGGGGCGGCGGACGTTGGTGATCGGTGAGGTTTCCGTCAGGCCGTAGCCGCTGAGGATGTCGATGCCGACGATCTCAAAAAAGTCCTCTAAGTGATCAGCGATCGAGCCACCGCCGCTGACGACAAATTCAATATTGCCGCCGAGACCCGCACGGATCTTCTGGTAGACCAAGCGATCGCCCAAACGGTGGATCGGTGAAAGGGCCGCGCGTTGGGCGAGGGCGACGGCTTTCGGGATGGTGCTGGGTTCGAGGGTGAGACCTTGGGTGACGCGTTTGGCGCGGATGTAGTCGAGGCTTTTGCCCAGGAAGAAGTTGACGAGTTTTTGCCGCTTTTCCGGCTGATCGCGGAATTGCTTTTGGATGCCTTCATAGATCGATTCCCAGAGGCGCGGGACGGCGACCATGTAGTGCGGCTGGAACTGCTTCAGGTCTTGCTTAACGTAGCGGATGTTGGTGTAGATCTGGGTGCAGCCACGCGAGAAAATAAAGTATTCAAACGATCGCTCGTAGGCGTGCCAAATCGGCAGGATGCTCAACACCCGCTTGCCGACGGCGATCGGCAGCACCCCAGCGGCGGCGATCGGTTGGTGGATCAAGTTGCCATGGCTGAGCATCACGCCCTTGGGCATCCCGGAGGTGCCGGAGGTGTACATCAGCGTGGCGATGGTGTCGCGATTTTGGGTGACAGGTTGCAGCGTGAATCCCTTGCCCCGCTCCAGAACTTGTTCAAAACTATAAATCGGCACTTGATCATCGCTCGGCGCATCGCCATTCAGTACGATCACAAATTTCAAGGACTGGGCGATCGCCGCATCGCGGAGCTTTTGGAGCAGGGCGGCATTGTCTACGATCATGCCGATCGCGCCGCTATTTTCCAGAATAAATCGCAATTCAGCTAAATCTGCCTGGGCCCCGCGCACCGCATCAATGCCCCCGGCCCGCATCACACCTTGATCTGCCATCAGCCAGCGCGGGCAGTTATCCGCAAACAGGGCAACGCGAGGCGGATAGTCGTCAGCGGCATCGGGTCTTAACCCGAGGGATTGCAATCCGGCGGCAAACTGCTGCATGCCTTGGTAGAGCTGTCCATAGGTCAACTGCACCGTGGGATTGCTGTGGGGATCGATCGCGGCGGTAACAGCAGCGAAGCGCCCATGGATGATGTCCCACAGTTCTGGCATTGACTGGACATTTGCGTAGGCGGAGTTGTGAGCGAGGTTTTGGCGCTCTGGCTCATCCATCAAAAATGCTTGGGAAATTCGCGCTTCGCCCATGGTGGGTCTGCCTCCGCTTACGTTCAATGCCAGTTGATACTCTTCCATTATTCCTCAAAATTTTGCTTGCGCAAGGCGGACTCAGTGCCACTCCTTAATCTGGTTGCAATGTGTAAAGTCATCGATCGCCGCAGATCCCACATCCGATCGCGCGTCAACGCTATGAAAATTTATTCCTCCGAAAGACGAATTATGTGTGATCCGGAAAGTCTACGGAGAACTGAAAAAATTCCCCCGCAAAAAATCCGTACTTTTGATGACGTGGTTTACAACTCCTTCGTAGACAATAAAAACTAAGAAGATAAATACAACTAATTTCGATTGATTGTATCTATCTTTGTCTGCATCTCAACTCTTGTCATCAGGTTGCTCTAATTGCTGCGAGATGGCGCTTTTTGGGTTTGTATTGCTGGTCAATATGGGCGTAATTTGTGTCGATCGTGGGTTTGCTAAATGCGTGTTTTGATTGTTGGATTGAATCGCTGTGGCGATTTGATTAGCAATGAATAATGCGTTGTCTGCCAGTTGTTTAGTTCCCTAATTTCTATGGATACATGGGTTTTTGTGTGAGGGGCTAGTATCTACTGCTACAAGTTCTTTCTACACGATTTCTCGTCAACTAAACTGGCGGATGGTCGGGGGAAATCTACCACTTTTGATGATTAATTATTTTGAGGGTGACGTTGAGCGCAGCGCTTAGCTGGACGGCGTTGGTCATTTTACTAATTAACCCAAAAGTTTTGGCCCTTAGACTTCGTAGGTTCAGGTATTCTATGCTTACTCGTTATTTGGGGTGTGGCCGATCGTGGCTGCACCCCAATTATTATTTTTGGGTATTGGTTTTGGATATTATTTTTGGGGCTTGCGAAGGGCCTGTGCGATGATGGTGCCTGAAACTTCATCGAGGTCTTGGTCATGGCACAAGCAATTTGGAATGGACAGGTGATTGCCCAGAGCGATCGCTGTGAGGTGGTGGAAGGCAATCAATATTTCCCGCCGGATGCGTTGAAGATGGAGTATTTTCAGCCGAGTAATACCCATACGACTTGTGGGTGGAAGGGGACGGCGAGCTATTACACGGTGACGGTGGATGGGGAGTCGAATGCGGATGCGGCTTGGTTTTATCCCGAACCGAAGGATGCGGCAAAGAATATTAAGGGCTATGTGGCGTTTTGGCGGGGGGTGAAGGTGGAGGTTTGAGGTGATTTGCGGTGGGGTGGGTGTTGGGCGTTGCCCAACCTATGGGATCTCGGTTAAAAGCACTTGGCTTAGAAGAATTTGATCTTGCGTAAGGCGTATAAACACATCTTGAGCAGGACTAAGCCTTCGCGAAAATGGGCGATGTTGGAGCTGCCGTAGGTGCGGGGTTGATACCGGACGGGGATATCGACGATCCGCAGGTTGAGTTTGGCGGCTCCAAACAAGAGATCGAAATCGCCAAAGGGATCGAAGTCGCCGAAGTAACTGCGGCCTTTGACGAGCTGTTGATAGTCGTCGCGCCAGATGACTTTGGTGCCGCAGAGGGTGTCTTTGAGCGGCTGATCGAGCAGGAAGGAAAAGGCGAGACTGAAGAATTTGTTGGCCCAGTTGTTGAGCCAGGGCATGGCTTCGCCCGATCGGGGATAGACCAAGCGCGAACCATTGGCAAAATCGCCGCGCCGGGAAGCCACGACCTCGAAAAAATGCGGCAAGTCCTCGGGCTGCACCGTCAGATCCGCATCCAAAATCATCAGAATATCGCCCGTTGCTTGCTCGAAGCCTAAGCGCACGGCATCGGCTTTGCCGCGTCCGGTTTGTTGGGCGGCTTTGAGGCGGAACTGGGTGGGATTGGGATGGCCTTGGGCGACGATGCGCTGGATTGCTTCCCAGGTATTGTCGCGGGAATGGCCTTCGATGAAGATGATTTCGGTGTGGCGGCCCAAGGCGGGGAGCCGGTCGATCGCGGCCTGGATATTGCCCGCTTCATTCCGCGCGGGAATCACCACGGAGCAGGTGGGCTGGGGGTTGGATACCTGGCGTGGCTGGGGCCGCGCGACGATGAAGTTGGTGAGGCCCAGATGCTCGAACCCCGGTAGATGCACCAAGATCCGGTTGCAGAGGGGAGCGATCGCGGGGATGGCTTTGGGACAAAGCAGGCGGCGACCGATTTTGATCGATTCATAGCCTGTGATGGCGAGTAGACTGCGCACATCGCCCATGGAGAGCCAGCTCTGGGGCGGTTGGGGGCGGCGTTGGCCGAGGCGTTGAGCCAGGTGCAGGACGGGCTGCCAAAGGAAATTATGGAAAGTGACGATCAGCCGGGTGCGATCGTGGCAGTAGCGCTGAAGGTGCTGTAAAACGGCCTGAATGTCGCTCAGATGGCCCAAAGTATCGGACAAAATGATGTAGTCAAACGTCGGACTGTCCGGCCGATCGCCGTTTGGCAAGTCAAAGTCGATCGCGTCGGCGCAGAGAAAGGTGAGGTGAGCATTTTGGGCGACGGGATATTTGCTGCGGGCAGCTTCGACCATCGCCGGGGCGAAATCAATGCCGAGGCCGTAACTGGGTTGGGTCGCGGCGAGCAAATCCCCTGTCCCGCAGCCGACTTCCAACACCCGCGCGCCCGCCGGGATAACAAACTGGTGCAGGGCGGCAAGATCCCGGTGATAGGTGCGATTTTTGCGGTTCCAGTAGTCCATTTGCGGGGCCAATGCCTCAAATGCCGATCGCCGCGCGGCGGTAAACCGATCGTGGGCGGTGGCGGCCAGTCGCGTAGGCCGGGACAATACAGGGGCAGGCATGACAACAGGGCCGCAAATTCAGCCTGGGAAACGTTAGCTTTGTATCATCGCATATTCCCGAATCGGCCACGGCATTCGGCATTATTCACTTGATGGCTGAATAAATTCTGAAGCCCGGACATTCTGCGGCCAACATCCCTTAACCTGATAGGGGAACCGTTGTTGT
>JBJORF010000010.1:0-62294 GCA_046049545.1 Cyanobacteriota bacterium
TGCGGCGCTGAAGCAGCAGTATCAAGTTGCCCAGCAGCCGGAACAACTGGCGGCATTGCAAGTGGCGCAGCAGGCGGCAGCCCAATCAGCGGTGGTGAAGCTGGGGATTACGGGCGCAATTTCGATCGTTTCCCTGCTGACGGGGATCGGGTTGGGGATTTGGTTGATTGTGCAGCGGCTTTGGAAAGGTTCGGAGTCGGTCTTAGCCGGGGTGAATGGTCAGACTTGGGACGTGAAATGGGACTGGGAAATCGTCTGGCAGGTGCTGGTGGTGGGCTTCTTCTTTATAGGCCAGGTCTTGTTGCCGACGCTGCTGGGGGGGCTTCAGGGGGCGCTGGGCTTCACGGCGGCGACGCTGAGTGAACGGGGGCGAGCGCTGTGGATTTTATTCGGCTATCTGGGGTTAGCGGGGGGTGGAATTGCGGTGCTGTACGGGTCGATTCAGCCGAGTTTGCCGCTGGCGGAGAACTGGTTCAAGGTGGATCCCAAATCGCCTTGGCTGAAATGGGGGCTGGGGGGCTACTTCGTGGCGTTTCCGATCGTCGTTGGCGTATCACTGGTGAATCAGCAGATTTGGCAGGGGCAGGGCGGCAGCAATCCAATCCTGTCGATCGCCGCGCAGAATCAGGATCCGGCGGCGTTGGTATTGATTTTTATCACCGCTGCGATCGCGGCGCCGTTTTTTGAGGAAACCTTATTTCGGGGGTTTTTATTGCCGTCGTTGACGCGCTATATGCCGACTTGGGGGGCGATCGGGCTGAGCAGTTTGATCTTCGCGCTGGTTCACTTGAGCCTGTCGGAGGTTTTACCGTTAACGGCATTGGCGATCGTATTGGGCTTTGTGTATACCAAAACGCAAAATCTATTGGCCTCGATGCTGCTGCATAGTCTGTGGAACAGCGGCACATTAATTGCACTATTTTTGTTAGGGGGAGCAGGATGAAGCTAGATAAATTTAAGCCCAAGGCACCGAAAACCGTGGCGCAGTCAATGATCTGGGCCTGTGCCGGAATGGCGTATTTTAATTTGTTTTCGAGTTTGGATGTTGACCCGGCGTTGCAATTTGGGTTGTCCGGCGTGTTGCCGATGGCGGTATTGATTGGATATTTGTTATTTAAACCCAGTGTGAAGTCCCCGATCGAGTCCGATACGAATGATTAATCGCAGTGCGATCGGATATTGCAACAATACCCGATCGCTTGCCCGATCAAGGGAGCGATCGTTTAGTCTGGAGGGGTAAGTCTTCGCCCAATTGCTATGGTCACTGCACCCGCCAAACCGATCACGCCATCAACCCCTACGGAAATCATTACCCTCGATATTCTCGGCATGAAATGTGCGGGCTGTGTGCGGGCGGTGGAACAGCGCTTGCAGCAAATTCCAGGGGTGCAGCAAGCGACGGTGAATCTGGTGACGGAAGTGGCGACGGTGGAAGTCGCGATCGATGCGGCGATTACCCCGGCGATGCTAGCCCAAGCGATTACCGATGCGGGTTTCCCCAGTCAGCCACGTCAAGCGATCGGTTTTCAAGCGCAGCTTCAATCCGGTCTAGCCAATCTCGAAACCCTTCGCGCCCAGCATAATCAGCATCAACGTCAAGACTTAATCACGGCAATCGTCTTATTAATTGCTTCGAGCCTCGGCCATGCGACCCAGATGTTGGGTTGGTCGATTCCGGCGCTGACGAATGATTGGTTTCACGGCAGTTTGGCGGCGGCAACGCTCTTGGTGCCGGGGCGGGGCATTTTGGTGGATGGCTGGCAAGGCTTGCGGCGGAATGCGCCGAACATGAATACCTTAATCGGCATGGGGGCGCTGACGGCATTTGTGACCAGCGCGATCGCCCTATTGTGGCCGCAATTGGGCTGGGAATGCTTTTTCTCGGAACCCGTGATGTTAATTGGGTTTATTTTGCTGGGGCGGGCGTTGGAGGGACGGGCGCGGAGTCGGGCGGCATCGGCATTGCAAGCCTTGGCGGCGTTGCGACCCGCAACGGCGAATGTGGTGGGAAAAGATAAAGCGGGGGTAGATGCGACAGCGGCAATTGCCAATTCGACGATCGCCCTGCCGTTAGATCTTGTCCAAGTCGGTGACTGGGTGCAGGTCTTGCCGGGGGAGCAAATTCCGATCGATGGTCAGATTTTGCAGGGGACGACGACGATCGATGAGGCCATGCTGACCGGGGAATCGATCCCGGTGACGAAGCAAGTTGGGGATATGGTGGCGGGCGGGACGCTGAATCAGTCGGGTGCGATCGTTCTCCGGGTCAGCAGTGTGGGGCAAAATACGACCCTGGCGCGGATTATTAAACTGGTGGAAGAGGCCCAGTCGCGCAAGGCCCCGATTCAACTGTTGGCCGATACGGTTGCGGGGTATTTTACCTATGGCGTATTGACCCTGGCGTTGCTGACCTTTGGCTTTTGGTATTTTCTGGGCAGTTATTGGTGGCCGGAGCTGGCGATCGCCCATCCAATGGCTCACCATGCGATGGGTGGGATGCACCGCGAAGCACTGCCGAGCGTGATGGCGACACCGCTGCTCTTGAGTATTAAGTTGACGATCGCGGTACTGGTGATTGCTTGTCCTTGCGCGCTGGGGTTGGCGACCCCGATGGCCTTGTTGGTTGGTACCGGGATTGGGGCGGAGCGAGGATTGCTGATTCGGGGTGGGGATGTGCTGGAGAAGGCGCATCAGTTGACGACGGTGGTGTTTGACAAAACCGGGACGCTGACGCAGGGCCAGCCCGTGGTGATGGATTGTCTACCGACCCAAGGCTTGTCTCCGGCTCAACTGATGCGGCTTGCCGCAACGGTCGAACAGGGCACGCAGCATCCGCTGGCCCAGGCAATTCTGCAAGCAGCACAGGCGCAGGATTTATCACCTTTTCCGGCGACCGATTATCGGACGATCGCTGGGGCAGGGATCAGTGCGCTGGTGGATGGCAATGCGTTGGCCGGACTAGGGTTAGTCGGTGCGGTTCCGGCGATCGTGCGGCTGGGAACCCTCGATTGGCTTCAGTCCCAGGGTGTGACGGACACCGATCAAGCGCGGGCGCAGACCTTGGCAGCGGCGGGGAAAACGGTCGTTGGCATCAGCGCCGAGTCCCGATTCCTCGGCTTGATTGCGATCGCCGATGCCCCGCGTCCGGAGGCCGCAGCGGTGATTCAGCAGTTACAACAGCAAGGGTTACGGGTGATTATGCTAACGGGCGATCGCTCAGCCACGGCCCTCGCCTTGGCCGCAAAACTGGGTTTACCCGCTGACTGTGTGCTAGCCGAAGTCAAACCCGCTGAGAAAGCCACGACGATCGCTCACTTACAACACCATCGGAACGGCGCGATCGCCATGGTGGGCGACGGCATCAATGATGCACCAGCCTTGGCCCAGGCAGATGTGGGGATTGCCTTGCAATCGGGTACCGAAGTGGCAACGGAGACGGCGGACATCTTGCTGATGCGGAATTCGCTGAGGGATATCCCCACCGTCTTGGGCCTGAGTCGGGCAACTTTCCGCAGAATTCGCCAGAATCTTTTCTGGGCCTTTGCCTACAATATTATCGCCCTGCCGATCGCAGCGGGGGTGCTGTTGCCGCGGTATCACTTAACCCTGTCGCCGAGCAATGCGGGCCTATTGATGATCCTCAGTTCCTTGACCGTCGTGACCAATTCCCTGCGATTGCGTTGGCAGTGGCGGTAATTGGAATCATCAGTTAGATTTGTGACACACCTTCCAGAACCTGTGGTGTAATGGAGGGAGATTGACCGTACTGCAAAAATGCCGCAAGAACCCCATCAAAATCACTTATTCATCATCGAAGATGAAAAAGGTCGCCGCGAGTATGTGCTCGATGCACCCGTTTACTCGATCGGGCGTGATCCGAAATGCGACATTCGCCTCGTCTCGCAGTTTGTTTCGCGTCGTCATGCAACGCTCGTCCAATTGCCGAATGAGGATGGCAGTTTTTACTATCGGATTGTCGATGGCAATTTGAAGGGAAAAGCTAGTGCGAACGGCCTGTTAATCAACGGCCGCAAATTTCAAAACCACGACCTCAAGAATTCCGATCAAATCGTGTTTGGGCCACAGGTGCGGGCAATTTACTATCTGTTGCGCCGCGAAGCGATCCAGACGGTACCGCCGGATGAGTTTGACATCACGTTGATTAGTCCCAATATGGTGGGTGACCCGGAAGACAAGCGTAAGTCAGCAGACGAGGATGATGACGGTCAAACCATGAAGCTAGCTTAATTTAGCTGCTGGTGACGGCTTCGATCACGCGCCATTGTGGGGTGGCACTGAGGGCTTGATTAAGTTGTTCGAAGATCTGTTGACAGTGATTATTCGCGTGAATGGGTAACTCTTCGTTCTTGAGCACGAGCTTCATTTTGACGCATTCATCAGTTGCGGTGGTGCGATCGATCAACAGTTCAGCGGTGACGAGTTTGCCGAACGGCACGGTACCAGGCGTTTCTCGCGCCATGATGTACTCATGGGTGGTGTAGAGGACATCAAAGTTGCAATCTTTGAGGATAGGTTCTACCGCTTGGTGGAGCCGGTCAAGGGCAATGCCAAGGGTGAAAAAGCTAGTATATCGAGCCATGTGTGCTCCCGGGTGTGTGTTCGGTGCGTTGGTCGGGCTGAGACAGAACAGCGTCAAACGTAGGAGTCAAGCGTCAGAGTCAACGTAAACTGGAGTCATTCTAGAAGCCAAACCGAGATTTGAGCAAATCAAAATGGCCAATCCAAAATCTGGCCGCCAGGGAGGACAAGTGTGGCGGGCTTGGGCTAAACGCGCCGGTGCGCGATGGCGATCGTCCCGAAACATGGGACACTCAAACAGGTGCTAACTGCCAGCTTTACTATCATCGACGAAATTGACATGCTTGCTTGCGATCCCGGCAAATTAATCGTCTTTGAAGGCGGCGAAGGTTGTGGCAAGACGACGCAGCTTGAGCGTGCGGCCATTTGGCTCACTGATCGGCGATCGTGGCTCTGGCCCCAAGGGGCATTGACGATCACGCGCGAACCGGGTGGAACACCGCTCTGTAGCCAGATTCGACAGGTTTTGCTTGAACCCAATGACGAATTGATGGATCCCCGCACGGAGCTGTTACTCTATGCGGCCGATCGGGCGCAGCATGTCGCGCATTGTCTGAAACCCGCTTTGCAGCGCGGTGATCTGATTCTGTGCGATCGCTATACGGACTCCACTGTGGCCTACCAAGGCTATGGTCGGGGCCTCGATCGGGGCTTAATCGATCAGCTCAACCAGATTGCGACGGGGGGATTGCAGCCGGATTTGACGTTGTGGTTGGATTTGGACGTGGCGGTGGGACTGGCGCGGGCGCAGACAAGGGGGAAGCGCGATCGGATCGAACAGTCTGATTTGGCGTTTCATCAGGCGGTGCGCCAGGGATTCACAGAATTGGCCCAGGCGTTTCCCAATCGGTTTGTGCGGATTGATGCCAGTCTGGCGATTGATGCCGTGAGTCAGCAAGTGCAAGCGGCGCTGGAGTCTTTCTTAACGGTCTAATACGCTCAGCAGTCTAACTCCAATCCTCTTCATTCTTATTCCCGCGCACTTTATAGACGGGTTGACCCGCATGGATCGATCGGGTTTTCTCAAACAAAGTTTCTTCCGTAAACTCCCAGCGTTGCAGCAGCTTGTCGAGATCCTGCTGAATGTCCCAAGCCCCCGGAAAGCCCCGGTAGCGAATCTTCAGTCGGGCCAGTTCGGCGAGGTTGTAGTCGGTTGGCTCCCCGGCCAGCAATGCGTCGGTGATTTGGCGATCCTTGCGCCAGAGGGGATGCTGTTGCTCACGAATTTCAGCCATGGGGGTAGGTCTCACGCCATCACAGTTCGGCAATTATAGGGAAGAACGACGGGGATAAACCGATCGTGGCGGCAATATTTCGATATTTCGATCGATGAACCCACGCGATCGTCCAAAGGCCCAGGGTGATTGACAAAATATTAATCGCCGCCAAGGAAAATTTTATATATCCGTGAAAATCCTGGGTTTTTTAAATTTTCAGTGAAACTGCGTAGTTTCGGCTTGGCCTCGTCATCTATCTTTAGATATATTTGGAGCATCGAATTATGTAAACCTTGCGATTGCGCTGGTGTAAGCTGCTCAACCAGTTTCACCGATTGGTGCCTTCGCCGCCTAACTCGCCTAACTCTATGTATAACCCGCAACACTCGTTGTTGCTTATTGAACTCCAAATGCCGTCCAGCCGACCCGGTTGGGCGGCATTTGTCGTTGGGGTGGCATTTGTCGTTGGGGGGCATTTGCGATGGGGGTGGCATTGCGCGGTTTGGTTCGGTTCTTTCTACTTCGATGAACATTCCGACAGGCCTGGGCGCGTTACTATAGATAGACGATTGTTTTCCGGCTCACTTTGGGTCGAATCGAAGGCAACCGTTGATTCAGGCATTATTTGGGATTGCAAATGAGTTCACCGATTAAGGCTGTGCAAGCGCCTTACTATGGCGATGTTTCCTATCGCACTCCACCACCGGATTTACCTTCGCTGTTGTTGAAGGAGCGAATCATTTATCTGGGCTTACCGTTGGTTTCTTCGGATGACTACAAGCGGCAGCTTGGGGTTGATGTGACCCGCTTGATCATCGAACAGTTGCTCTTCCTGGAATTCGAAGATCCGGATAAGCCGATTTATTTCTACATCAATTCCACGGGAACCTCCTGGTATACCGGTGACTCGATCGGCTTTGAAACTGAAGCCTTCGCGATCTGCGATACCCTCAAGTACATCAAGCCCCCTGTCCATACGATCTGCATTGGTCAAGCGATGGGGACAGCGGCGATGATTCTCGGTTCCGGTGAAAAAGGCTTCCGGGCCAGCTTGCCCCATGCAACGATCGTCCTGAATCAGCCCCGCAGTGGGGCCCAAGGTCAAGCCAGTGACATTCAGATCCGGGCCAAGGAAGTCGTCGCGAACAAAACCGCCATCCTCGATATCCTCTCCGAAAGCACCGGGCAGTCGCCGGATAAGCTGGCGAAGGATATGGATCGAATGTTCTATATGACTCCAGCGGAAGCGAAGGAGTATGGCTTGATCGATCGGGTGCTGGAAAGCACGAAAGACTTGCCGAAGCAGATCCCCGCGATGATTTAATCTGGATTGAGTGACCCTATGCCTTTTGGTAGACCGCTTCGCGTTCCGTACAATATCCCTGGCAGTCAGTCTTGGCAGTGGGTGAATATTTACACGCGGCTGGCGCAGGAACGAATTATTTTCATCAATCAGCCGCTGACCATGGGGCTGGCGAATGAGGTGATCTCCTACATGCTGTTCCTGGATTCCCAGGATCAAAAGCCGATCTACGTCTATATCAATTCGATCGGTGACCCGATTGATGCGGGAATGGCGGATGTGACGGCGGGGATGATGTCGGTGACGGCAGGTCTAGCGATCTATGACACGATCAAAAATATCAAGTCGGAAGTGCTGACGATCGGTATGGGTCAAGTTGTTGGCATGGCGGCGCTGCTGTTGGCGGCGGGGACTAAAGGCAAGCGCGCTTGTCTGCCCCATACGTCGCTGGTGCTGACCCAGCCGCAAATGGGCACCCAGGGTCAGGCGACAGATATCCAAGTCGGTGCAGCGCAAATGAAGCTCAAGCGACAGCTGGTGGTGGATTTGCTCGCCGAGCATACGGGTCAAACCAGTGCCAAAATCCTCACCGATCTCGACCGCACCTTCTATCTCAATGCCACAGAAGGTCAGGCTTATGGCCTTTTCGATCGGATCGTCCAATCGATGAAAGAAGTTGAACCGCCGCAGTTGGTCGGCAGCTACAGCTAGTCCCTACAGTTAGCGCATTGCAATTCCCTATTCAACCGTCTCAATTGCGAGGAAACAATCATGCCTATCGGCGTCCCTAAGGTTCCCTATCGTCTTCCTGGTAGCACCTTTGAACAATGGATTGATATTGAAGACCGGATGTTCCGGGAGCGGATCATCTTCTTAACCGAGGAAGTTGATGATGGCATTGCCAATGCGCTGGTGGCCTATATGCTCTACCTGGATTCCGAAGACAACACCAAGCCAATTTACCTGTATATTAATTCCCCTGGCGGTTCGGTGACGGCGGGGATGGCGATCTATGACACGATGCAGTACATCAAGTCGGAAGTCGTGACGATTTGCGTTGGACTCGCGGCATCGATGGGTGCGTTCTTGCTGGCAGCGGGTACGAAAGGTAAGCGTCTTGCCCTGCCCCATGCGCGGATCATGATTCACCAGCCCTTGGGGGGTACGGGTCGCCGTCAGGCATCGGACATTGAAATCGAAGCTAAGGAAATTGTGCGGATCAAGCATCTGCTGAACGACATCATGGCGGAACGATCGGGCCAGTCGATCGAGAAAATCGAGCAAGATACCGATCGCGATTACTTCCTTTCGGCGGCGGAAGCGAAGGAATATGGTTTAATCGATCGCGTGATTGAGAATCACAAAGCGGTTTAGCCAATTCTGTCCGAATGACTCCTGCGGATTGCTATCGATTATTGGGTTTGCCCGATGGTGCTTCGGTGGAAGCGGTCAAATTGGCCTATCGCCGTCGGGCGCGCTTGCTGCACCCCGATATCAATACCCACGATCGGGCTGCTCCGGAAAAGTTCATCCAGCTTACGGCAGCCTATGAACGGCTACGCGATATTGCTCCAGCGGCCCCGCCCCCCGTGCTTACCCCCGAGCAGCAACTCAAGCGCAATATCTATCAACAGCTCCAGGACTTACTCAAAACCCAACGCCTGCCCCGCGCAATTGCGCTGATTGAAGCGCTGGTGCAGCGTTTGCCGGAGGATGTGGAAGTCAGACAGTGGCAGAGCATTGTCTACCATCAACGGGCGCGGCAACTAATGCGATCGGCCACCTTTGTCCAAGCCGAAGCCTATCTGCTCAAGGCCAGCCGGATTGATTACTCGAATCAATCCTTACTGGCTGATATTGAGCACGATTTGCGCCAAATAAAGCGGATGAAGCGCCAGGCGAAGATTAATTCGACGGGCGCGTAAGCCAGTGATGGCGATTTGCGTGTAACCACGGACGCTTCCCAGAAAATCTAAAAAAAATTCAGTATTTTTACTCGATTTAACCTAAGAGTGCTATCGCCATTGCTCGATTGACGGCTCGTCGTAGTATAATTGGTCTTAATGGAATTAAACTGCTGGTTCTGTGTGTATACAGAAATTGTGTTAATACAGAGATAAGGTAATTGCCTTCATGGTTGCTTAATTCCTGGCAGCGCTGTTAGGTGTCTACAGTGTCGAAGTTCGCGCAGGTTGCCAGCTTCCGCCACTGTAAGGATTTGATTGAGGTTAGTCCGAACCCAATTCCCTACTTCAGGTATGTTCATCATGGCTACGCAATTATTTTGCATCCCTCGACCTTGCAGTTCTTGCTTGACCGTCGTCGTTGCCCTCGCGCCGATTGATGCTTCAGTTGTCGCAGTACTGGGAGGCTGCTAATGATTGCGATTCTCCCCCGCCCACCCAAAACACGGTGGCAAATGATGAGTTTTGCGTCAACACTCTATCTGACACCAGTTCTTGAGGTTCTGCTAGAGCCAGTGCCGTCGGAATGGCAAATGGAAGTGCGGTTGGGTTTGCAGGAAGCCCTGGTGAATGCGGCCAAGCATGGCAATGGGCTTGACCCAGCGAAGCAAGTGCAAGTTCGCTACCAGGTGACTCGTGATTATTGTACATGGGTGATTCAGGATCAGGGTAAGGGTTTTGCACCCCCTGAGGTTTGCGACCCTTGTGATCCGATCACCTGGATCGGCGATGAGCAGGAATGCGGGCGTGGGTTGTTTATTTTGCATCAAGTCTTTGATCAGGTGGAATGGAGTTCTTGTGGCACTGCCTTGCAGTTGTCAAAGCAGGTCTGTCGCGCCAATCGTTCGCCCTATCTAGATTGAGGGCGCAGTGGCTGAATCGCAGCTGTTAATTGAATCTCGGTCGCTAATCCAGGCCGAGATGTTGCTTGATGCGTTTGAGGCTGCGATACATTTCTGGCATCTTTTTGTAAATGGCGGACGATCGTAGGTAAATGTTGTGGTCAACAGCCGGATAGCCGGAGACAACTTGGCCGGGGGGCACATCATGGTGGACTCCGGCCTTGGAAGAGGCGATCGCGCCGTCGCCCATGTGGGCATTGTTGGCCACACCCGTTTGCCCCGCGAGGGTGACACGATTGCCGAGGGTCACGCCGCCAGCTAGGGCGGCTTGGGCCGCGAGGGCGCAGCCCCAGCCGATCGTGCAGCCATGGCCGATATGCACCATGTTGTCAAAAATCGTATCGTGGCCGATCCGGGTTTCGCCGACGGCGGGTCGATCGATCGTACAGTTACAGCCAATTTCCACCCGGTCTTCGAGGACGACGTAGCCGGACTGCTGCATTTTGTGCCAACCCGTTTTCAGCGGCACATAGCCAAAGCCTTCGCTGCCGACCACAGAACCGCTATTAATCACACAATCGCAACCCAGTTGACTACGCTCCTGGATCACACAATTTGCATGAAGTAGCGTGCGATCGCCAATGCGAGCACCCGGATAAATCACAACATTGGGCCAAATCCGAACGCCATCGCCAATGATCACGTCTTGGTGAATCACGACATGCGCCCCGATCGCGACGTTTTGCCCGATTTTTGCCTTGGGGTCGATGACGGCGGTGGGATGAATTGTGGCGGCGGGTTGGGCGGGCTGATAGAACTGGTCGATCGTCTGGGCAAAGGTAAGACGGGGATAGGCGGATTCAATCCAAGCGAGACCGCGATCGCTGGCAATTTGTTGAAGTTTGGGATTTTTGGGCAGGATCACGGCGCTGGCTTGGGTCATGCGTAATTCGTCGGCGTAGCGATCGCCGTCGGCACAGGTAATGCTGCCGCTGATCGCATCATCGATCGCGGCAACACCCTGGAGTTCTAATTCCCCGTCACCTTGGCTCTGAACGCCTTGGAGACGGTTGACGAGTTCAGCAAATTTCATCTCCAATCCCACCCCTTGATCCACGACATTGTCCCGCCGCAAACTGATCGGTTGCCTCGGATTAGGTTGCCTCAGTTCAACTTGCGATTTCAATACTTTAGGACAAGGTGTTAATTTTGCGCCACCCGTTGGAGGAAGGCCACGGCTTCGATATGGGCCGTTTGGGGGAAGAAATCGACGGGCTGGACTTTCCGGAGCTGATATTGGCCATTGGCGCAGAGCTGTTGCAAGTCGCGGGCGAGGGTGGCCGGATTGCAGCTCATGTAGGCGATTTGGCGCGGATTCATGTTGAGCAACGCGGGGATCACATCCGGGTCACAACCGCGTCGGGGCGGGTCGAGGACGACGATATCCGGCAGTTGTTCAAAGCCGCCCAACAGGGCTTCGACAGTACCCACATGAAATTCGGTGTTGTCGATATGGTTGAGCTGGGCGTTGATTCGGGCTTGCTCGATCGCGCTGCCCTGGACTTCAATGCCGATCACCTGCTTGGCGTTTTGGGCTAGGGGTAGGGTGAGGGTGCCAATGCCGCAGTAGGCATCGAGGATGATTTCCTTGCCCGTGAGTTTGAGTTCGTCCCGGATGAGCAGCGCGATCGCTTCGGCTTGTTCGGTGTAGACCTGAAAGAAGGTCTCGGGGCGAATTTGGAAGGTGAGTCCAGCGAAGGTTTCGTTCAGGTGCCCCCGTCCGATGATGCATTTAGTCTTTTCCCCGAAAATCACATTGCCCTTAGCCGGATTGAGATTGAGGCAGACCCCAACGAGATTGAACTTAGTCATCCAGGCATTGGCCAAATGCCAAATCCGGTGGAGCGGATCTTCCTCCTTCGCGACGATCGTCAGGAGAATCTCCCCGCTACGTCGTCCGACGCGGAGGGAAATATGGCGTACGCTGCCTTGGTGGGTGAGTTCATCGTAGATCGGCCATTTGGCGGTTTGGATATCTTGTTTAACGGCGGCGAGGATCGGATCGAGGCGCTGATCCTGGATCGGGCATTGGTTCAGATTGACGATCTGGTGGCTGCCTTTTTGGTAGTAGCCTGCCATCAGTCGGCCATGCACGAGTCCCTGCTTGCTGCGCCGTTGGCCTTGGTTTTCGGCAAGGGCGACGGGATAGGTGGATTTATTGCGGTAGTGCAGGAAGGATGCGGGTTGTAGGACTGGGGAAATCGGAAAACCAGTGAAGCCGCCGACGCGCTCCATTGCCTGTACCACGAGGTTTTGTTTGGCTTCGAGTTGATAGCTGTCGTTGACGTGCTGCCATTGACAGCCGCCGCATTTATCCGCCACGATGCAGCTCGGTGCGACCCGATGAGGTGAGCTTTCGAGCACCTCCAGCAGTTTGCCATAGCCGTATTGGGGCTTGACCCGCACGAGCCGCACCTGCACCCGATCGCCAGGCACCGTATCCGGGACAAACACCGCGCGCTGCTCAAACCGCCCCACACCGTCGCCGCGATTGCTCAGGTCATCGATCGTGATTACGATCGTCGATCCCTGCTGCCAAGTATTTGGGGGTGTCGCTGCGGATGTTTCGGCGGTTGACCGAATCTCGGGAGTTGCCATAATGCGCCACTCAGACCTCATGAGGTGCCCAGGATTTTGGACAGTCTTCTAGTTTATCAGGGGCGGTGCCATCATAAGAACGGGCGTTATTTTCGCTTTTGAAGGGGAAACTCACATTACCTGCAATGCATTCCATAGCGTCCCAGCCCAATTAAGCCAATGCCAGTAATGAATAAGTTGCCAATACTGGATAAGCCCGTTTTGAGGATTTGAGTTTGACTGTTTTTTTGCAGGGTGGCGGATTTTTGGGTCACTTGCTGAACGGCTTCTTCAATTTGGGCGGATGTAATTTTTGCTTTGGGGTTACTTTTCGCTTGCTGGATTTGTTCTTGCAGTTGGATCGACTGGGTGGCAATGTTCTGGTTGGTTTGCCGCTGAAGGGTGACGGTATCGCGGATGGCGATCGTTCCCGCTAACATGAATGCAATCCCAATCGTCAGGCAGGTCGGGCCCAGGTGTCGGCGTAATGGCCGCCGCCCAATTCCGCTAATGGTGAGCAACGCCAGACCTAAGAGTAGGAGAATGCTGCGATCGCCGAGCTGTTGCAGCATATTCATCCGCCAGCTCAATTCCCCCAATTGGAGCGGCAATATGTTAACAATCAGATCGAGCGTGAAGCCAGCCAGACAAGCACTGCCAGTAATCCGAAAAACACTGCGACCACTTTTGGGTCTGCTAGCAGCAGTCGTGATGTTTTTGGTTGGATTAATCAGTTTAGAGGATTGAGCGATTCCCATAGAAAGTGCTTTAAATTTAACTCGATATTTAATATTCAGGCAGTGCTGACAATGGCGGCTGAAGATTTTAGGCTGAACAATGTTGGGGCTGTTCAGCCACGTTTAGAACTGTTCAGCCACGTTTAGAACTGTTCAGCGATCCAAATTTTTGCGGTGCTGAGCAACAAAACCTTGAAGTCCCGTCGGAGCGACCAATTTCGAATATAGTTGCGATCGAGGCGCTGTAAGGTAACGCGATCAGCGGCATCCAAGCATTTTTCCAAGTGCCAAGTGCCCGTAATGCCCGGTAGGGTATTGAACTGGGTATGCAGTCCATGGGACACCCCCACCACATCACAGAGACGGCGCGGACAACCACCGACTAAACTCATTTCGCCCCGCAGGACATTAATTAATTTGGGGAGTCGATCAAGTCGATAACGCCGAATGATCCGGCTGCCGTCGATCGCGCGGCCATCAACCTGAGTGCGAAAATAGAGAGCACGGTATAGCCGACCCCGTTCACCAATTTGCCAGTCCCCGACTAATAAACTGGCATTGGCGGTATGGCAATAAATCCATGCCGATAACCCCAATAATATAGGACTGAGGACGGCCAAAATCATGACAGCGGCGAGGCGATCGACGAGCCATTTAGTGCGCCAGCGCCAGGGTTTGCGCTTATTCGGTAGGCTGGCGGTGCTGGGGATGCTCAGGTAAACGGGTTTGCCGCTGTCGGCACAAGCCTGCGCCCAAAATTCTAATTCCGCGAGTGTGAAATTGCGATCAAGGTTAATCCGTTTAACGGGCGATCGGACAATTCGTGCAGTTACCCAATTGATGTCCTGCACGGTGATAGCTAACGGATGATCGGGACTGGGCGCTTGCCGAATCACCAAGTTCTTTTGTCGCCATTTGAGGTGGTAACTGCCGATCGCGGTTGAATGAATTGGCTGATTGTGAAGTTGTTCAATGAGTTGGCGCATAACCATTGCCTCAGGAAATGTTCAAATCGTATCGATCGAGTGAACGTTAGTGGGAACAGAGGTCGTAGCTAAGCGTTGAGTCAGACTGGGTGCGTTAAGCCCAGTCTGGGCGTTAAGCCAGTCTGGGGGTTAAGCCGGTCTGGAGACGTAGCGTGCGGGCACGTAGTTCAAATCGACGCTGGGACTGTCAGCACCATTGGCAACTACGCCCACAACGTTTAAGGGTTTCAACACACCCATGGCTTGATTTAATTCCGTGCGAGTGACCTGATCGAGCCGCCCGACCAGTAATGTTCCAGTTGTGCAGGATGAAGTGAGCACGGCATCGACCATGCCTAAGACTGGCGGTGCGTCCAAGATAATCAGATCATAGCGCCCTTCAAAGCATTTGATCATTTCTTTCATCCGCGTGGAACTGAGTAATTGAGCGGGGTCACTCGGACTCGGGCCCGCAGTAATAATTGCTAAGTTGCTGCGGCTGCTAGCGGCTTGGGCGTCGGCTAAGTCAGGAATTGGGATGCTGCTGCGGAGCAGGGAAGAGAGTCCCTGTTCGTTCGAAAGATTGAGTAATTTATGGAGGCTGGGGCGACGTAAATCACCATCGATTAATAAGACGCGCTTGTTCAAGCGGGCGGCACTCATGGCCAAGGCTAACGATAGTGTGGACTTGCCTTCACCGGAGAGGGCGGAGGTCACAACGATCGACTTCAAGGTGCCTTCTGAATGTAGTAACTGGACGTTTTGATAAAGCAAATCCACGGCATCCCGGAAGGGTTGCCAATTAATAATGTTTGCAGTGGCCGTATCCAGGGCATTAGCCGATCGACCAAAATTCAATTGCGGGAGATTTTGGCTGACCCGCATGCCGGGTAACATTCCGAGCAGGGGGAGGGTGACTTGTTTTTGTAAATCTTCGGAACTGTGAACGGCATCATCGATCGCTTCGCGGGCAAAGGCAATCATCCCGCCCACCATCAGACCAGCTACCCCACCCAATAGGAGGAAGCGGGCCAGACTCGGATCATTGCGTAACCCAACTTGGGGCTCTTCGACCACTTGCCAGTCATAACCGCCCCGAGCGATGTCAAGGCCGATGTCTTGTTGGGCTTGCAGCAACTGTTTCATAGTGCTGCGGTTCAGCTCAATTTCCGGCAGGAGCCGATTGTACACTGC
Organism: Cyanobacteriota bacterium; assembly: GCA_046049545.1. Lineage (GTDB taxonomy): Bacteria > Cyanobacteriota > Cyanobacteriia > Leptolyngbyales > Leptolyngbyaceae > Romeriopsis. Next base: position 15,459 of record JBJORF010000010.1, read on the forward strand.
GAGCAATTGGGGGAAGCGTTGCAATTCCTGACGGATGCGCCGCTCCTCTTGTTGTAAGTTTTGATAGCGGGCGGCAGCACCTTGCAATTCGACTTGAGTGCTGACCAATTGACTGATCAAATCGACATCCAAGGCACCTAATTGCCCCGATCGGAGCAGTTGATCGCTGCTGCTAGCGCTGGTGCCGAGCAAGCGGGCAACTTCGGTATTGAGCAAGCCGACTTGCTGCTGCCGCAACTCCAGAATTTGGTCGATTTCTGGAGTGCCCGGACGGAAGCGCAATTGTTGCTGGGCCAAGGTCAGCTCAGTTTTCTGGACTTCGTTGAGGAGGGCTTGATAGCGCGACGATTGCGATAATCGGGATGCCATCATCGCCTGTTGGGGTGAGAGCCCAATCCGCTGTTGCAGGTCGTTGTAGCGGTTTTGTAATTCGCTCAGTTTCGTGCGATTGGCCTCTTGCTCCTGGACGATGCGATTCATCGAGGCTTCTAGCGCTTGGCCCTGAATCGCCGGATCGAGCAGCTCCTGATCGCGGCGGAATTGCTCCAGCCGACTTTCAGCCTGCTTCACCTTTTGAATGCTTTCCGGTAGTTGTTTATTGACAAAGGCCAGACCTTTATCCAGGCGTTCGCGTTGCTGTTCAAGGTTGTATTCTTGGTACACCTTCTGAAGGGCTTGAACAATGGCTTGGGCTTTGTTGGGGTCGTTGGTGTTGTAGGTAATCTGGAAGATTTTTGTGCTCGCCTTATCCTTGGTATCTTTGGCGGCGACTTGGCCGACGTTCAAGGCACTTTTAAATTCCAAAACCGCTTTCGGATTAGCGGGATTGATTTCGGGGAAATCCGATTGCAGCGCTGTCATTGCCCGCTGGATTAACTTATTGCTTTTGAGCAACTCAGTTTGAGTGCCCATATCGACTTCTACCTGCACGTCCGAAAACTCTTCCTTCGTGGGGTCAACTTTCTTGCTGCGGTAGTTGGGTTCGACCAGCATTTGGAGGGAGCTGGTGAAGGTTGGTTTGGCTAGATAACCGGAGATCCCCCCCGCCGTTAGGCCGAGCAACACGCCAATAATCAGCCACCAACGTCGTCGGACTAAAACACCAAAAAGCTGGCCATAACCGATGTCGGGTTCGGCCAGGACATTAAACGGTGCGGAAGAGTTAATTGCCATAGCGGTTGCTTGATAAAAGTTCTAGGGTCGGGATTAGAGGATTGTTCGTTAATGGGGCGAATCCGCGATGTTGTCGATGTGCTTATGCGGAGGTGGTGATTTAGCCAATAAGAGTCGCAATATGTTTATGTCTTTAGATAGATAGAGGCTCCCCTTAGTCTCTATCTACGGACATAAAGTCCGTCATCCTGATGATTTCCTCACCTTCATCGGAACTTCAAATCTTGCTTGTTATTTCTGAGCCATGGTAAGTGATGATGCTCATGTTGCTGGTTTAATCAATGGTTAATAATCACTAAATCACTCAGCTGAGTGATTTAGTGGTAACTTAGCTGGTTGCCGACGATTTGTTGCAGGGTATGGTTGACCCGATCGAAGAATACACCTTCGGAAAAATTGGTGATGGCATGGTCACGAATTTGTGAATAGTCCCACGATATTTTCTCGGCGGCAATCAGCGCGCTTTGCAAGGATTCGGGGGTTTGGCGGCGGAAGAATAGTCCAGTTTTTCCGGGAATTTGGGTATCGAGCACACCGCCTGCGCCATAGGAAATCACGGGAGTACCACTGGCATTTGCTTCAATGGGTACGAGGCCATAGTCTTCCAAGGCGGCGATCACGACGGACTTCGCCTGGGTCATGAGTTTTTTGCGTTCGCTGTCAGTGACATGTCCGAGCAGTTCGACATTATCCATTGCTTGTGCTTTGAGCCGATCGCACTCGGGGCCATCACCCGTTACTTTGAGCGGCCAACCCAGCCAATTAAAGGCTTCGATAATTACATCGAGGCGTTTATAGCTAATCATTCGGGCGGAAGCGAGGTAGTACTCTTCTTTACGATCAGAGAACTCAAACTGTTGAGTGTCGATCGGGTAATTAATCATGATTGCAGGCTTGTGATAAATCTGCTGAATCCGCTGGGCGACCGTGCTGGAATTGGCGATATAGAGATCGGGTTCCTGGGCGTAATGCAAATCTTGCTGCCGCATCACCCGAAAAATTTTTTCCAAAAATGGGTAAAAATTTTGGAAATCACTGTATTCGCGCAGGTAAGTCTGAGTGTCCCAAAGAAATCGGGTGACGTTGTGGCAAAAGCAAACGTGCTTGGCATCAGGGCGTTTGCGTACCGCTTTGGCAAAACTGGTGCTGCTACTGATAATTAAATCGTAATCCTGGAGGTCAAGCGATCGAAACGCCGGATAGTAAAACGGTGCCATTAACCGAAAATACTTCTTCGCCCCGGGTACGCTTTGCAGAATCGTTGTTTTGACCAGGCGATCGCCGAGGGCAATCGTCCGCTCTGGGTCGTAGAGTGAGGTGAAGACATCGGCATCGGGATATTGGCGACAGAGCAGTTCAAACACCCGCTCTGCACCGCCGCGTTGGGTGAGGTAATCGTGAACTAAGGCAATTTTCATGGGCTGACCTGCGGGTTGAAATGCACGTGGCGCAGTCGTTGGCGAGTTGAGGGATAATTCTGAGATGATTTTTCATCATCCAACTGCACCAAGGCTTGAGCGTCTGAATGATGGATTAAGTCAGGGCATTTTAACGAATGATACCGAGCAGTCGGAGCAAGCCTAATGCGCCACCGATCGGGCCAGTCAGCAGGCCAAGATTGTCACCGATGCCAGCGGTTGGATTACGCTTAACGATGATTGTGTCACCATTGCGTAGGGCCGGATTATTTGTGCTGTCAACCCCTTTGCTCAGGTCGATCGCGATTTTCCGTTCCGAAACATCGCCATTGGGTTCAAGCCGGACTAGCGTAACATCCTTAGTCCGCGCTCTTTTGTTAAATCCACCTGCTGCCAACAAACCTTGATTCAGCGGGGTATTCGGCGAGATATTCACGCTACCAGGACGTTCGACTTCGCCCACAACGTTGATCGCGATCTGACCGGGGGAGAAACTTGCCTTGGCAATTTCAGTTACGGCGCTGTCATCGATGTTTGTAACGCGGGCAATTTCGATGCGATCGCCATTTTGCAACGGTAGATCTTGCAGCACATCGCCAGATTGCAGCAATTTCATAAAATCGACCTGAATCATTTGTGGCCGACCCGTGTGGGTCATGCGCTGCACGCGGATGTCACGCAAATTGGCCATCTGGGTAATGCCCCCGGCAGTTTGCAAGGCTTGGGTGATGGTAGGGGTGAGGGAGTTGCTGGTGTCGGTACGATTTTGGCTGGGCTGGCTGCCTTCTTTAATGGTGTAGGGCCCAGGACGATTGACTTCGCCGACTACGGCAATATTTAAGGGACGATTGCCGCTGGAGGCAATATTCATCCGGGTGATTTCATAGGCGGCAGCGAGATCGATCGATTCTGAAACTGGAATGTAAATGCTATCGCCATCCTGGAGCCGAATGTCCTGGGAGGCATCGCCCGCTTTCATTAACCGGGCCAAGTCAATTTGATAAACCCGATTCCCGTCGGCTTGCCGTCGAGCAATGCGCACTGTTTTGAGATCGGCGGCCTGGGTAATGCCTTCAGCCATGCGAATCAATTTGGTGAGGGTGGGAATTTCTTGAATCCCGCCAGTGTTTCCCACAAGCGCGCTGGTCATTGCGTAGGCCCCAGGTCGGTTGATTTCCCCCGCGATCGCCACGTTCACTGCCCGCCCGGCGACCAAACTCAAGGTGACGAGGGGGCGGGTTAAATAGCGGCTGAAGCGGCTGTTAATCAGCACTGTTGCTTGGCGTAGGGTGGCACCTTGAAGCATCACGGCCCCCGCCCGTGGCATATTAATGCTGCCGTTCGGCAGTACAGTGTATTCGCCGCTGAATTCCGGCACATTAAAAAACTCGACTCTGACCCGATCACCAGGGCCGAGGATGTAGTCTTCCCCCGCTGGCTCCGGAGGACTGACTGCACTGTTATCGCTGGGCAAAGGCCCGATCGGGTTGGTAATGGCGATCGCTGGGACGGCAAACCCTTGAGCAAGCAAGGCTAACAGTCCCAAATGTCCTGTTCGGTGCAGCCAAAGCGAACGGCGACTGCGACGATGACGACTTATACAATTCATAGTAAGAACAAGGCAATAGTGATGAATTTCAGGAATTTCAGGTGATGAAATTTGATCAATTTGTCTGATCAATTTGTGAGTTATAAGCAAGATATTGAGCGATTGCCGACCGACAGGAAGAGCAATGACCTCTAGCTTGAACTAGCATCATCTGCTTTCCCAGCCCTAAGACGGAGTACAGGCAATGTATGAATATACCTTTAGGTAGATGTACGCGCGGAAAGTTTTACGTCCGGACAGTTCCGCGTTCTCACGTAAATTTATCTGCGCTTTACTGAGGCTTCATTCGATTTTCATGTCTCCTGTCTGGGATAGCCAAAATGCTTAATTGGTTGATTGTGCTGGGTTGATCGGCGATCGCGGGGGGGGTGTGCAAGTCGACGATCGAAAATTCTTGGGTGGAGTTTGTAGAAATTGTCCTGATGCGGGTGGAAATTTCTGGACAAAGTATTTGGGCGAGAAAGTGCTCATTGTCTTTGATTCAACCTGCGTCTTGAACCTGGTTCCGGAAAGCCTTTATCGAAGGCTGTTTCGGCCAATGAGGGTTCAGTCTTTATGCTTTTCTCATTATTTTAGGAGATGGGGGATATGATTCATTTCCTCAAGTCGAGGGGTAGTCGCCGTCAATCGCTTGCCAAGATCGATCAGCCTGAGATTTGGGATGGCGCTTTATCAGATACGTCCGCAGTGAATGATGCTGAACTAGACGATATTGCGGCGGCGTTGACTGACGAGGAAGCCGCTGAGATTCAGGTGGCGTTCCAGCAGCAAGTTGATGATGCGACCTTGCTATCCCAGTTACTCAACGACTCGGGGGATGGTGAATTAGCCGTGACCATGCCGCTGGTTTTAGCGTCTCCAGCGGCGGAATCCAGTTTTGATCGTGATTTATTGGACTTGTCTCAAGTTTCCTCGCTTACCTTGGATGCGGAGTTCCCGATCACGCCGGTCTTGCCCGTGGTCGCTGCGGTTGAACCTGTGCTGACTGATATTGTTCCTGCTGATATCGTGCCCGCTGACACTGGGCTAGGTGGCGCTCTGGGGGATGCAGATCAATCGATCGACCTTGATTTGATGCAGCCTGAGGTGACAGTCGCGTCGATCGATGGCTTAATGGACTTGCAATTGCCAGTGGATGAAGCTGTGGCCAATGTGGCCAATGCTGCCGCCCTGCCTGCTAACGAGCAACCAGACTGGATCCCGGAAACGAATGGGGACTTGCCGGAACTAGCGGAATTGACAACGATTCAATTGGACTTGTCGGCCGTGGCTGAACCCGCGATTGTGGCAGCTGTGCCGGAAGATGTAATGGATTTAGAAGATGTGGCGGATTTAGCTGATCTTGAATTGCCGGGGGCAGATTTGCCTGCCGCTGATGTGCTGGTGGCAAATAGCGACTTTGCGGTGGATGCGCTGGTGTTTGATGGGCCAGTGCTAGAGGAACCAGTGCTAGAGGAACCAGTGCTGGAGAAACCAGTGCTAGAGGAAACGTGCGAATTGGCGGCGGTCGAGGATGAATCTGTGGTGGCGGATGGGGTGATGCTTGACTCGCTGTCAGGGGCGACGGCAGACACGATCGATCCGAGCGCGATTGATTGGTCACCCACGAATTGGGCGATGGACGTGGTTGATCAAACGGATGTGCTACCCGAGTCAGCGTTGGACTCGGCACCGCTCAGCTATTTCCAGTACTACCTGGGCGATACGAGCAATGATAGTGCCGAAGATATGCCCGCGTCCTATGTCACGCCTTGGCATCAGCCTTCGGTGCCAGGTGGCTTAATCGGTGCTGGAGTGTTGGGGGCAACCCTGGTTTCGGGGTTTGTGATTGCTGATACGGTGAAGACCCAGCCCACGCTCACCGCGAAAAAGCCAACCCCTACCGCCCCGCTGCAAGGGCTATCGGCACGGGATCAAGTGGCTGCTAAGGTAACGCCAAAGACCGCGCCGCCCGAATCGCTGACCCCCGAAATGACGCTGCCGAAGCCGAAAACCAGTTTGGGCACGGCTAGCTATGGTACCCTCAGCCCGATCGCCACGTTGACACCTTCGGGTTCGGGCGGAGTAGCAACTTTACCCACAGGCGGCAGTAATGCGCCGATCGGAAATTTGCCCGCAACGGGGACAACTGGTGCTGCGACTACGTCCCCGACGGCAGCCACTAAGCCTCTGGCCCCCGTTACGACACAGCCGTTGCAAGACTTGCCGGAACCGCAGCAGCGTCCAGTGCAGTCGTCGCCTATAGCGAATCCGCCCGCGTTGGAATTACCCGCCGTTACGCCTGCACCCCCTGCGACTGAGCCGCAATCGGCGGAGCCGGGGATGATTGTTGGGGACGGGACGCGCTTGCTGCCAGCGGGCACACCCTTGATTCCGCCGTCGCCAGCGGATGCTTCAGCATTACCGATCGGAAAAGCGGCGGATTTGGCCACGACCCCCGCGACGAATCCGGCGGTTACCGCGCCAACGGCGACTGCGCCCGTGGCGACAGCATCCGCACCAGCGGTTGCGGAGCCGATCGTGCCCACGCTCGAAGCGGATGCAACTCCCGGTGAACCTGTGGCACTACGATCAGCATTCCCGATTCCGGATGCGCCCATTGCTGAGCGGATGCCGGCCGAGCGGGTTATACCGGAGCAGGTGTTTGAGCGTCCGGCAGCAGTGGCTCCGACGGAAACAGTTGCGCCAGCACCCACGAACTTCACGCGTCCGTTGCCTGACAGCGCTCCGACGGCAGCGCCGATTTTGCAGCCGATTAGCGATCGTGCGGCTCCCGTGGCTGCCCAGTTGCTGGTGGCACAAGCCAGCGATCGGCCCGTCCTCCAAGCCTCGAATCTGGATGACCGTCAAGGCCGAATTCTGACAGCTCGGGAAGCAGAGATGATTCAGACCGCTGATCAGTCGTTGGATTATCAGTTGCAACGGTTGGGCTTGGCGGAGTACACCGCCGCCTATCAGCGCTTGAACCCGATGGCTACGCCGACCTCGTTGCCGATGTTCGGTTTCATTGACTATCAGCGAAAGCTGGTGGTTTTGCCGCTCAGTTCTCTGGCGGCAAGGGATAGTTCGCTGACCCAGCAACGATCGCGCTTGGCACAGTCAATGGTTGAGCTTTAGGCCAACGATTGCCCGGATTAACGCCCTGATTTTTCCTGAAATCGCCCGTTGACCGGGAACGGCAAACGGGCGATTTCTGTTCGGGAGTTTGTCAAGAGGCGATGACATCGGTTCGCCGTCGAATCGGGTATGGATGCTCCTCGGGAGAGTGATCAGAGTTTTGTGTAAATGAAAAATCAAGTCATTCCTAGCGGGGTTTTCCGATTGACTCACACAAAAGTGTAAACGCTCTCGGAACGGATCAGATGATTACACTGGGCTAAAACAAATGAATAAACATTCAGCCCCAATCAAACCTGAATCCCAAAATAAGTCAATACCAAATCCCGATCGCCATCATTGACAATTTCATGCACATCCCCCGGCGCGATCGTGATGCAACTGCCCACATCCAACCGATAATCCTGACCATTCACCGTAATCTTCGCCGTCCCTGCCGACACAAAAAACACCTCCGCCATATCCCCATGGGAATGCGCTGAGGAAATCTGTCCCGGCGCAAATCGCGACTGCGAGAAATTCGTCAAATGGGGAATTTCGCCATTCGCAATCATCACTTGCTTTTTGATTTCTGGATTGTGCGAAACCTGCAAAATTGGCAATTCATTTAATGATGTAAGTCGCATATGCCACGCCTAATAATTGAATTCAAAATACATCGCTCGCCAATCAAAATCAGGGGCCGCGATCGCGCCCACATAGCTCTCAACTGGCTGCAATTCCTGAATATCCCAGGTTTGGGGATTAACAAATTGGGCGGCTTGATTCATGCCTAGCGATATTTCTAATCCTTTCAATTTACCTAACCCCTCCCCCGTTGCCTTGAGATAGGCTTCCTTGCAAGTCCAGGTGCGAAAGAACATTTCTGTGCGATCGGACTTTGCTGTTTTCAGTAATCGTTGGTGTTCGCCAGGGGTAAAAAATCGCTCGGTTAGTTTTTCGATATTATCCATCGGTTTAATTTGTTCGAGATCAACGCCAACGGGCCGATCGAGCGCCACCCCCAGCATCGCCCATTCCCCCGAATGCGACAGATTAAACATCAGCGGATTTCCCTCCAGCAAAGGCTTACCATGCTTGCCATAGGTAAATTCGATCGTCTCTGGTTCCCGATCTAAATACCTTCCCAACAGTTCGCGCATCCCACAGCGCGCCGCCACAAAACTTCGCCGATCGTGGTCATAGCGAAACCGATCGGCCCTGGCCTGTTCGTCTGCCGCAAGGACGGCACGATCGCTCGGTCGATCCAAGCGCCACCGCCATACGTGAATTAGACCAGGTTGCAGTTTTGGGGCGCGATCGACCGATTGCCAAACAGGTTCTAACAACGTCATGAAACTTCCCCATCCGGCAGTTCCACAATTCGCGATCGCAGCATCAAATACACCAACGGCCCTAACAGCGGCACCAGCGCGATCGGCCAGAAATATTTGTCAGCCATCCCCCGCCGCCCTAAATCATCCTGCAATAAAACTGGAAACACTAACGACAACACACAAAAATCTAAACTCATCACATGAATAAAGCGATCGCTCCGCCACTGTGCGACGAAATCCGCCCAGTTCCCTTGACTCAAACCTAGAACCAGCAAAGTTACTGCCGCGATGGCGATCAAAATCCCGATAATCCGCGCATCCCAAAACCGAATCAACCGATTTTTCACGCCAACAAACTGCGGATTCGGTTCCCGCAAAACAAAATAGGGCAACAGCGCAAACGCCCCCAGGAAAAATGAACCCACTGCAAACGGCCAAGCCGGAATCTTCTGGCCGCGTCCATCGGCATAGAGCACCGCACTATACAGCAGCGGAATCACCCCCATGATATTGAACAGATAGACAATCAGCGGATTAATCCCCGCGAGATCCTGGGTCGAAAGTCGAGTAATCAGTTCCAGCGTGTCGGGCTGAGACGGTGGGGCCAAGAAAAATGCATATAGGCTAAACCCCAGCCACAGCAGCGCGATCGCCAGTTGGATTGGCTGTCGGCCAAAGGGTAGGTTAGATTTGGGTTCCGAATTGAGTGAGCGATCGGGAGTCATAGATATTCCAACATCAGCGGGTTCGACCCTTATACTGTAAAACGATCGCATCCCCAACGGAGCCAAAATATGGCCACAGCCCCGACCCCTGAGCTTGCCGAATTTTGTATCGTCTTCGTCACCGTCCCCAACGAAACCAGCGCCCGCACGATCGCCCAGAGTTTACTCCAAGCCAAACTGGCGGCTTGCATCAAGAGTTTTGGCGTGGATTCTTGCTATCACTGGGCCGGCGAAGTCCAGCAGGACAAGGAATTCCAGCTCATGATCAAAACCCAGCGATCGTGCTTTGAGCAACTCGTGACCCATCTCAGCGCCATCCATCCCTACGAACTCCCCGAAATCGTCGCTATTCCGATCATTGCCGGAGCCATGCCCTACCTCAACTGGATCGAGCAAAGCACAAAAGCCGTCTAAGGCTAATTAACGATCGCTTGTTGAAGCGGTAGCCGAATCACAAACGTCGTGCCCTGACCGTCGATCGACTGACAGGTCAAGCTGCCATGGTGGCCTTCATGGATGATTTGATAGCTGATCGAGAGGCCCATGCCTGTACCTTGGCCCACCGGTTTCGTGGTGAAGAATGGGTCAAACATTCGCGCTTGAACGTTAGCGGGCATTCCCAGGGCATTGTCCGAGAACCGGATTTCCACCATTTGCTCGGCTTCGATGAGTGCAGTTTGGATTTGGATTTGCAGCGATCGACGAGCATCAATCGCCCAGGCTTCTTCTAGGGCATCGATCGCGTTCACCAGCAAATTCATAAACACCTGATTCAACTGTCCCGCAAAGCATTCCACCAGCGGCAATGCTTGGAAATCTTTAACGATTCGAATCACTGGCCGATCGCTCTTCGCCTTAATCCGCGCCTGCAAAATCATCAGCGTACTTTCAATCCCAGCATGTAAGTCGGCGGCTTTGTACGCCGCTTCATCGAGTCGTGAGAAATTCCGCAGGGACAATACGATTTCCCGAATGCGATCGGCCCCCACCTTCATCGAACCCAGCATTTTCGGTAAGTCTTCGAGCAGATAATCGAGATCGATCTCGTCAATCGTTGTTTGAATCGCCTCCGACGGCTGTGGATAGGCTTCTCGATACTGGGCAATCAATCCCAACAAATCGGTAAGGTAGCGATTGGCATAGTTCAGATTGCCGTAGATGAAGTTAACCGGATTATTGATTTCGTGGGCGACCCCAGCGACCAACTGCCCGAGGGAGGACATTTTCTCCGCTTGCACCATTTGGGCGCGGGCTTGTTGCAGATTTTTCAGGGCACTTTCGAGATATTCAGCTTTAGCGCGGAGGACTTCTGCCATTGCTGTTTGCGCTGGGTTCAGCGGATCATCGAGTCGCCGTGCGACGATCGTGAAGCAATCGATTTCGGTTGAATCCATGGGCCGATGGGCGGTCACGAGCAGCTTGACCCGCACAGGTTCAGCGGCGTATTGCAGAATATGATCCCCCGACCACAGCCCCTGATTCACCAAATCCGTAAAAATCTCATCCCACAAATCCTGGGTCAGCGGCGTAAAGCAGCGCACTTGAAACAGCGAAAGATCGATTTCCTGGGCCACACCCATCCAGTCACGTCCGATCGGATTGAGGTAGGCGAGAAATCCATTAAAGTCACAAACCGCGACCAGATCACGATCGTAATCGAGTAACGGAAATCGCTGCTGCTGTTCTTCCATCACCTGCTGTAATCGGCCCATCGCCAACAATCCAAGGGCCGCAGGTATTGTGGGTACAGTCGGCGAAACAGTCGGCATAGGAATCATAACTCCGAACAACCTTACAGGGAATGAACAGTAAGTTCCGTTAGAGTGCCACAAGGTCGCCGATCGGTATCATCGGGAACGATCGGGAAATTACGGATTTTTGGAGTTAAATCACCCTGGCGGAAGGGGGATTCCAGTGAGGCTGAAGGGGCGAACTTCAGTGATTTTGACGGGGATGATTTGGCCTTTGAGCGCCTCGATATCGCCGCTGAAAAAGGTTAAACGGTTGCCACCCGTGCGACCCATAACCTGGCTGGGATCTTTAGTGTTCACGGCTTCGACCAGGACTGATTCGACCCGGCCCAGGTAGCGCTGCGATCGTGCCTCGGCTTTGATCCCCACTAAATGATTTAACCGTTGGAGCCGATCGGCTTTGACTTCTTCACTGAGTTGGTTATCCCAGAGGGCCGCAGGCGTTCCGGGCCGAGGTGAATAAGCCGCCGTATTGACCAAATCAAAGCCAATGTCTTCAACCATCGCCATGGTACGGAGGAATTGCGCTTCGGTTTCGCCGGGGAAGCCAACAATGACATCCGCACTGATCGAAGCATCGGGCATGTATTGCCGCACGGTATCGATGATCCGGCGATATTTTTCTTGGGTGTAGCCTCGGCTCATGGCCTTCAGCACGTCGTTGTCGCCGGACTGAAAGGGAATGTGGAAATGTTCGCAGACTTTCGGCAGTTCGGCACAGGCTTTGATCAGCCGCTCAGTAAAGTAGCGCGGATGGCTAGTGGCGAACCGAATCCGATCGATCCCTTCAATGTCATGCACAAAGTACAGCAGGTCGGTCAACGTATGTAAGTGACTGCCATCCGGCTTCGATCCCGGCAAATCCCGGCCATAGGCATCAATGTTTTGGCCCAGCAAGGTGACTTCACGGTAGCCCTGACTAGCGATCGTTTCCATCTCCGATCGGATTGCCTCCGGTGTCCGGGATTGCTCCAATCCCCGCACTCCCGGTACTACGCAGTAGCTACAGCGCTCATTACAACCGTAAATCACATTCACCCAAGCCGTCACGCTGCTGTCACGGCGGGGCTTGGTGATATCCTCCATAATGTGAATCGGTTCCGTCGCCACGACCTGCCGTCCCTGGAAGACTTGTTCTAACAGGCTATCGAGCTGGTTCGCGTACTGCGGCCCCATCACCAAATCTAGTTCCGGCACCCGTCGCAAAAGCTGTTCGCCTTCCTGCTGGGCCACACAGCCCGCGACAATCAGGGTGAGATCAGGCTGGGTTTGCTTGCGTTTGGCTTGGCGACCGAGGTAAGAGTAGACTTTTTGCTCGGCGTTGTCGCGGATTGTGCAGGTATTGTAGAGAATCAGATCGGCCTCATCCGGTTCCTCCGTTGCTGTCATCCCCATGGTTTCCAAGACCCCGGCCATGCGCTCGGAGTCGGCTTTGTTCATTTGGCAACCGAAAGTGGTGATGTGATAGCGACGGGTCATGGTGCAGGAAGAAAGAGAGGGACAATGCCGCAAATTCGGGGCAGCAAATTCACAGCTTTCCATCTTACCGCACCACCGTGCCGGCTGTGGGGTTTGTCCTGCTGTAGCCAGCAATTCCAAATTCAAAGTTTATTCCATTGGCGGTCGGGGTTAAAAGCTCGGCGTAGCGCGATTGAGGGCGCGGAAAACGCGCCCGTACGGGACGGATCGATCATCGCCCCATCCCATCCATGCCGTGATCGGTGATCCGTAGGGGCGTGCATCCCACGCCCACAGCCCACGCCAACCAACCATCACCCCCATCACCCCACCCGATCGATTGCCATCAATTGAATTTGGAATTGCCATACAGTGTCGGTTATCGAGCCGCAGGCATCCGCATCGTGAAAATGCTGCCCCGGCCCACCTGCGATTCCACGGTAATCGTGCCACGATGGACTTCCATAATGCAACGCGACAGATGCAACCCCAAACCACTGCCCGATCGCTTATGCTGCCCCGGCACAAAGCTGGCAAACAACGTCGGCTGTTCCTCCGGCGGAATCCCGGGCCCCGTATCTTGGATTTGGACTTGCACGATCTTGGCGGCGATTGCCCCTGCCTGCGCCTGCTTGGTCGAAACCTGTACTTTGATTGAGCCGTAATCCGTGAACTTAATCGCATTGCCAATTAAATTGGTCAACACCCGGCGCAATTCCAACCGATCGCCCTCCACCCAAGCCTGAGCATCCGGTACATGGATCAAATCGATCGCTAAGCCCTTATCGATCGCCAGCGGGGCCAGTTCTGCGATCACCTCCTGAGCCAGCGCAATCCAATCGACATGATTGAAGTTCAGTGTTTTGCGGCCAGCTTCGTAGCGATAGACTTCGAGCAGCATATTGACTAATTGCAGCAGGTTTTGATTGCTGCGGCTGGTGACTTCGAGGGCTTCTTTGACTTCATCGCTAATCGGCCCCATCGCTTCTTGGGTCAACAGCATCAGCATCCGATCGGCGGCAACCAAGGGCGTACGCAGATCATGGGTCAAGCGCGAGACAAAGTCTTCCCGTTGTCGAGCGATCGCCTCGCGCTCGTCCACACTATGCTTCAGCCGCAACAGCGATCGCACCCGCGCTAGCAGCTCATCAAATTCCACGGGTTTGCGAATGAAGTCATCCGCCCCGATGTCCAGCCCCCGCGCCACACTGACCTGGTCGTAGGCGGTAATCAACAGAATCGGGATAAACGGATAGATCGGATCTTGGCGCAGCCGCTTCGTCACCTCATAGCCATCCATCACGGGCATCATCGCATCCAGCAGCAACAAATCCGGCTTAAACGTCGGCACCTTATCTAAGGCCTCTGCCCCGTTTTCGGCCAAGGCGATCGTGTAGCCTTCGCCTTGCAGCAAACTTTGAATCAAAAACAAATTGTCCGGCGAATCATCCACCAGCAAAATCCGATCGGGCTGGCGGGGTTTGGCGAAGGGTTTGGCAAAGGGCGCAGAGTTCATAACAGATGCAGGACGACGTTCAACTGAATTCGACGGAATCGCAATGCCACTGGCTCAACGACGCAGGATCGCCATCGCTCCAGGAAACGTAACTTTAGGTAGAATTCCCCAGCTTAGTTAGGCCATTAAACGCTCTCATCTTCCTCTATCTAAAGGAAGATCTTTTGGAGGTGCTGGCGCGATCGTGGGGATCAGCCCACACGATCACTCACGAATGATCAGCAATATTCATCAGCGCTCAAGGATTAATCTAATACAGAGTAACCATTCATACTTTATACTGCTTCTATTCTATATTTCTCCCCTTGGCAGCAGTCGTCAGGGAGATTTTGGCGGGGGATCGTTCAGGAGAAATGGTTTGGTTCTGAAGCGGATTTTGGGAATTGATCCAGGGTTGGCCACGTTGGGCTTTGGGGCGATCGATTGTCCGCCCCAGGCGGGGAATGGCGCGCAGGCGAAGGTCCTGGATTATGGCGTGATTCGCACCGCCGCTGCCGATGAGACGGGCGATCGATTGATCACGCTCTACGATGATTTGCATGAGCTACTGAATGAATACAAGCCGGACCTAGTCGCGATCGAGAAACTGTTCTTCTACAAAATGGGCAACACAATCGCCGTGGCCCAGGCCAGGGGTGTTGTCCTGCTCGTTTTGGGGCAGCATCGGGTGCCGATCGTCGAGTTCACCCCGGCCCAGATTAAGCAATCGCTCACGGGCTACGGCAATGCCGTCAAACTCGATGTCCAAACCGCCGTTACCCGCGAACTCGGCCTCGATAAGATTCCTAAACCCGATGATGCCGCCGATGGACTGGCAGTGGCGCTGACTGCTTGGTTCCATGGTGTATTTTTATGAACAGCAAAAACCCGTCTGCTCCAGTTTGGTCTGGGAACAGACGGGTTTTGCGGAATTTCGGGTGAAAGCCGATTGCGCAAAATCCGATCGTTAGATCGCCTCGGTGTTTTTCTCACCCGTGCGGATGCGGATGATCTGGTCAACGGGGGAGATAAAGATCTTACCGTCGCCGATTTCGCCCGTGCGGGCGGCATTGACGATCTTATCGACGACCATATCGACCTGGTCATCTTCAACCACGATCTCAATTTTGAGCTTCTGGAGAAACTCAACGGTGTATTCGGAACCCCGGTAGCGCTCCGTTTGCCCCTTTTGGCGACCAAACCCACGTACCTCAGAAACTGTCATCCCGACGATTCCGGCGTTGACCAAAGCAATTTTGACTTCGTCAAGTTTGAACGGGCGAATAATCGCTTCAACCTTCTTCAAGGTGCACACTCCTTAAACTACGTATCAATTCAAAGTATTTGTTTTGGCACTCTATTATGCCGATCGTGCTGGTTGCAGCACTGTAACGATGACGACAGAATATTTGCCTACGCATCGTAGCAGATCCCACATCAAGCGCTACCGATCGCACGCAATTCGTAAAATATCGTTAGCGGCTGTTTGCCGGAGCCATCAGGGGCCGCACGATCAGGAAGCCAGCACCAAAGGCAGAGAGCACGATCAAGCCCATCACCAAGGTCAGTTTCCAACCGCTGAGTTCGGCATCACTGGCGGAGCGATCGAACTTCAGCGGACTGTGCGCCTGGGTGGCGGCGAGTTTGCGCTTGACCTGACGCTTCACCTGCCCCAGATTAAAGCCGGGAGTGGACTCAAAGGAAGACCGCTCCAGGGGGGCTACCGGAGCATAGTCCGGCATCGCCCGGTAGAGCTGGTCGAGCATCTGCGATCGCACCACCGCCGATTCCGAGTCAAACCCCAACTCATCCAGCATCAGTGCTTCATCGGCCCCTTGGGCGATCGCGCTTTGGCGAAAGCGTTGGGCGACTTGCTGGGTTTGGGCTGCGAGGGTTTCGAGTTCTTGGCGCAATTGTTGATTTTGCTCGGCCAGTTGCAGATTTTCGGATTGCAAGTTGGCGATCGTCGTTTGGGTCGCCTTCAAGTCAGCGGAAAGTTCGCGGTAGATCGCGATCGGCACGGCAGGCGTAGGCTTGCTGGCAGCAGCCTGGGGGACTTGCGCCGCAGAGTTGGTAGGGATGCGCTGTCCGCTGTGTTTAATATTTCGCATGGTCGAACTGGTAATGGGCCGTAAGGGATGGTTCACCGGTTGAGGGATGAACTTGACACACGCTGGGAAAGCCCGAAGCGATGTCATAGAATAGCGTCGATCAGGACAGATGAAACAAGAGTTTTTCGGGTGGGATCAGTCGCGCTGCAACCACGCTTTATGGGTCTCTGTTTTGCTGTGGATTCTAATAGCTTTTTGGGATTTGGCACGTTTTTTTTGAGGGCGGCAAGGTGGGATGCTGGGGATGTTGGGATCCGGGTTGGCTTTGCTGGAGGGGTGCCGTATGATCGATCGCGCTATCCCGATTTAATGTTTTTGATCTAGGGCTTATGTCGAATACTGTTGAAACTGTCGTAAAAGACCAAGCTGTGAATGATGGGGCCGTGATGTACGGTGAACGCGCGATCGAGGAGGGAAAACTGATTACGTTCCCGAATCCCCGTCCGGGCCGTCGGTTTGATATCGACATCAGTTTGCCGGAATTTACTTGTAAATGTCCGTTTTCGGGCTATCCCGATTTCGCGACGATCGAAATCCACTATGTCCCCAACGAACGAGTGGTGGAATTAAAGGCGATCAAGCTCTACATCAACAGCTATCGCGATCGCTATATTTCCCACGAAGAGTCGATCAACCAAATTCTCGATGATCTCGTGGCGGCCTGTGACCCGATCGCGATGACGATTAAGGGCGATTTTCAACCACGCGGCAATGTTCATACAGTGATCACCGTGAAACACGAACGCAATAGCTAGCTAAAAATTGCTCACTAATTGCTCCTGTTCCCCCAGCATTGGGGGTTAGGGGGTAATGCTCCTCCAATATTGGGGGCTAGGGGGCGATTACAAGACGGCGTACACCTAGGACGATCAACCAACCGACAAAGCTCCCCAGCACATACTGCGGAAAGTCAAACCAAGCGAAACCATTGCCCAGGATCAAGCGTCCGGGCAATGTTCGCCGTGCTGCCACCAAGATCGGATGCTGCACTAGTTGCAAAAATTCCAACCCAAAGGTCATCAGACAAATGCCGATCGCCACGCTATGCGGCTTCAAACGCGGCTGAATCGTCAGAAACAGCACAATCCAGAGCGTTTCGTAGGCAATATTGCCCGTGATATTCCGCAACCACTCGGGCAAAACTGGCGAAAAGCGTAGCAACATCCCCACAACCGGCATCAACAGGGTCAGACCCAACATTGCCCAACGATAGGGCGGCCAATAATTCAGCTTTAGGTCCAGAAAATCGTTCTTCACAGGTCATCCTAACAAGTCATCCCAGCAATCAACACAAACTACATTGCGATTCGGCCGGAAGCACGGTGGGCGATCAATCGACCCGAGGCGCGGTGGGCAGTGAGGCGACCGGAGGCACGGTGGGCCGTTAAGCGCCCCGAAGCGCGGTGGGCGCTCAGACGACCGGAAGCGCGATAGGCTTCAGGCGTTGCGGGTTGGACGGTTGTCGATCGGGTCGTAAACATTGTTCCAGCAGCCAACACGGACGCAGCAAAACCAAGCGTGACGATCGCCCGCAATGTCGATTGAGTTTTCATTTGCACACCTTGAGAAAATGTCTAGCAGAAAGTGAACTTCCTATCTCTAAATACGACAGCGACAAAACATTTTCCGGACACAAAATAATATTTCTGAGTATCGTCCGAAAAGCTGATTGAGCAGCGATTTAGGCTGATGAACCGTCTGGGTCAGACTGATTTCTTCAGGCTATCAACTATTTTTTATTGCAGCATTTTGTACCGCATTAAAAAACAATTGTAGAGATAAACATTGAAGGGTTTGGCAAGTAAAACTGTGCCAGAACTTCAACTGGATCACCCACGGTTTGCTGCTGTGAAACATGGTTGATTTGATTGAATGAGCCGCGCCAGTAGAAAACGCGCCCACTTAAAGTCAATCCCCTAGAAAAACCGTTCCAAGCAAACCCGCAGACGAAACGCATCTTCAACCTGAGGCTAATCCCGATAAGGCGAAGCCCCCGAAAGAAAATGCTCAGATCTAGAATTCCCCGATCGATTAGCCCGCTAACAACAAAGATTTTTTGAAAGATTTTTTGACGGATCAGGCATTTGAGTGGGTAAGCGCAGTTCAACGTAGGTTGGATGCAACATCGTAAAACCCAACGTTCACAGACCGCATGGGTTCCGCTAGCGCTCCACCCATCCTACAAATAATTCTAGGGAGCCTGTACTGCCTACACCTGACCTTCCGACTGATCCAAGCTCGCCAAAATGCTCAAAAATTCTCGCTCAAAGCTCAACTGCGCCCGATTCGTCACGCCGCCGAGATAGAGCTTGCCGTCCTGCCACAATCCCCAAACCTGGGAGTGCGAAACGTAGCTCATCAGCGTACTGAGCATCAGCAATGCAAAGCCCAAGTAGACGATCGGGATCCCCGGATCAGCCTTGATTTGCAAACCCGTACTGCCGACGAGTTCGACGATCGAAACCTTGATGCCTTGAATGTCAACGGCCATGCCTTCGCGCACGGTGGAGATGAGTTTCCCGGTTTTGTCATAGATCAGCACCAAGCCCTGCAAATCTTTGACCACCAGCGAAACGCCGTCGCTCATGTCCTGGGGATTCAGCGGCAGCCAAGCTCCCCACAGTCGCCCGTTCTGGACATTCAATTGGCCCATGGGTAAGGGCAGGATAGGGCTGTTGTTCAGCTTCACCTTCACGCCTGCAACGCCCCAACTGGCTTGGTACATCGTCACGCCGTTGTGTTTCAGCGGTTTGTTCACATGAATGGTTTGCCGATCGACTTCTTGACCCCCTTTATCCAGCACCGACATATCCGAGTAAAACTGGTCGATTTCCCCCGTGGGCAGATAGTCAATCCAGAACCGATTCACTTTAACTGACCAATCCTTCGGCACCTGCGGTGCGGCCCAAGGCCCCGCGTCAGTGATGTTTTTCACCTGAAAGGTCTCACCGCTGGGCACCATTTCCTGGGCAATAAATCCCGTTAGCGCCCCCATCACGCCCCCGACTAGAATCAAGATCATGCTGATGTGAACAACGATCGGAGCCAGCCGCCCAATAATGCCTTTGCGGGCATAGAGCCGATCGCCTTCCTGCACGAGGCGGTATTTGCGTTGCTGAAGTTCGCTGGTGAGTTGGTCGATCGAAGCGGCATCGCATTCGGCGCTGAGGGCGAATTTGCGGAATTGCTGGGGTTTGCTGTAGAGCTTTTGGTCGCGGGTAAACCACTTCCAGGCGGGCAACTGACGCTTGAACGTGCAAGTCATCAAACTCGCCCCAAACAAAATCAGCAGGCCGAGATACCACCAGGTTCGATAAACGTGATCCAACCCCGCCGTCAGCAAGACTTTCCAAGTCAGGAAACCAAATAATGCAGGCTTTTCAGGGTAGTTGGCTTGGTAATATTCCAGTCCTTGGCCCTGTTCGATCACGGTGCCGCTGATGCTAAAGACCGCGATGACGAGGAGCAGTGCGATCGCTAATTTCAAATCCGCGAGGACAGGCAGGATTTCCCGATTGATAAACCGCTTGGGGTTCTGGATGGCTTGTTGGCGCAGATTTTGCCAGAAGGAAACTTCAGCGGTCATGGATGACGATCGAACCTCGCGGGAATTTGGATTTGATGCAGTGCGGCTTGATCAATCCTAACCCAAGGATTCGCGGAACCCAAAACCAGCGACTCACTAACAGCAATTCCAAATTCAACGGATTGCATCGATCGGGTGGGATGATGGGAGGTGATTGTTGGTTGGCGTGGGCTGTTGGCGTGGGCTGCGGGCGTGGGCTGCGGGCGTGGGATGCACGCCCCTACGGACCACGATCCCTCCCGTCCGGGCGCGGAAAACGTGCCCTGAATTTCGCAACGCTGCCCTTTAACAACGCTGCCCTTTAACTCTGTGGGAGTTGCTGCTACAGCGGCAGCGAGATCCGCGACACCAACGAAAATACCCCAAACCCCAGCAACAACACCCCACTCATCGGCGTAATCCACCCCGACCATTGGCGCAGTTGCAAAATCTGCTTAATCGCCACGGTGAAGCTCCCAGCGATCACGAGTGGCGCGACGTAACCAGCGGCGTAGGCCAGCAGCAGCGCTCCGCCCAGCACCGGATCTTGGGTGTTCGCCAGCCAAGCCAGGAGCGTCGCGAGAACCGGAGTGCTACAGGGTGATGCGACTAGGCCGAAGGTCAGGCCAATCAAGTAAATCCGCAATCCCTTCGGCAAATTTTCCGAAATCCAATCCATGCCACCGAGGTTGGGCAAGCGGAGTTGGATCAGTTCGAGCTGGTTCAGGCCCATGACGATCGCGACTAAACTCACGACGATCGGTAACCCGATCCCAATCTGCCCATAAACCTTCCCCAACGAAGCCGCCACTACGCCTAATCCTGCCAAGGTGGTGGCTAAACCTAGGGCAAAATACAGCGATTGGATTGCCCCTTGGAGGCGACTGGTGGATTCATTTGCACCGAAGTAGCCGACGGTAATCGGCAGCATCGACAGCATACAGGGAGTCAAACTGGTCAACAACCCCGCCCCGAAGATCACCGCAATGCTGACGATCGAAAGATGGCTCAACTGCGCTGTAACCAATTGATTGGCCCATTGGCTACCGTTGTAGATCTGGGTTTGGAGGGTTTCGAGCATGGGGCCTTAGGTTCTGGGTGGGTTCTGGGTGCGGCATCTCAGTGCTGATTTCAGTATAGGTGGCACAACTAATTCCGTATAGGCACGCAGGGCATCGGCCTTGGGTGAGTCGGCTTTGATGAACCGGCGCGATCGCCTCATGGAAATTGCCGGAATCGGGCTGGCAAACCTGAGCCAATGTTTCCGTGGATTCGCACTTATCGATTGCCGGGGCGAATTCGTAGATTGGTTAAAGACTAAGTGGTGCATCGCTCCAAGCAAATTAGCTGTAAAGCAAATCAGCTAGGGCGACCAGTCGTGTGTTTCTTGTGTAACCTGTGTGTTTCCTTTTGCATGACGATCGGGCAGTGAAGTGGCGTTGAAACCTAGGGTTAACGACTCGCGGGATTAACTCGCTGATTGAACGATCGTCATCTAATGATCATTGATAACGCCCATTGACATAGCACATCAAATGACGCGACTGGCGATAACTGCCAACCCAGATTTTACCCATTCCGAACAGATATTTATGTGGCCGAGTCCTGAAGTGCAATCTGAAAAAGACCCCAAAACGGCCATTTTGATTCGCGTTGGATTGATTTTGCTCATCCTCTGGCTCATGTAGGCCAGCGATCGACCCAAAATTGCGATGACCAGAGCATGACCATTGACCTATGATTGCGATGGCAATTCATGGGCGAGTTTTCATTTCCGCTATGCAAAGAGTTTTCAGTGCGCGTTTGGCGGTTTTTTTGGGACATTTGCTGGCGGCGATCGTCGTCGGTTGTCGCCCTCCGGGTGCGGCCCTAGCCAATGAGCTAAGCCGAGATCCAAGCCGTGACTCCGCCGCTGCTGCACGTACCGCATTTCAGCAAGGCATTGCCCAAATTCAAAGCCAGCAGCTCGATCCGGCCATCCAGCATTTCCGCACCGCGATCGCCCTTGACCCCAAGCTCGCTCCCGCCCACTACAATCTGGGCCTAGCCCTGCGGCAGAAAGGCGATCTCCAAGGCTCCGCCACCGCGTTCTATCAAGCCATTCAGAGCGAACCGCAATGGCCGATCGCCTACGCTAACCTCGGAGCTGCATTGCTCGAAGGCGGCAACTTCCCCCAAGCTCAGGAATATTTGCAGCGTGCCGTCGAACTCGACCCCAAAATCGGCCTCAGCCACTACAACCTTGGTCTTGCCTACGAATACCAACAGCAATGGGCTAAAGCTGCCAAGTCCCTCGAAACCGCTAGCCAGATTTCGACCAAAGCCCCGGAAGTTTTCTATCACCTGGGTTTGGTCTATCAGCAACAAAACCGCCTGCCTGAAGCAACAACAGCGTTTCAACGCGCGATCGCTCTGCGGCCCACCCATACCGAAGCCCTGTATAACCTTGGTGCGCTCTACTTCGCGCAAAATCAGGTGGAAAATGCGATCGCCGCCTTCCAGCAGGCCCTCAAGGCGAACCCTAACCACGCCAACGCCCACTACGCGATCGGCCTGGCCTACCATCGCCAACAAAATCTCCCCGCCGCCCAACAATCCCTCCAGCAAGCCCAAAAGCTCTACATCCAACAGCGGGATGCTGCTGCGATCCAAGCGACCCAAACCTGGCTCGATCGGGTCGCCACTTCATCCACCCCATCTCGCTAATTCCCCATGGCCATTCAACGCGTTCTCCACAATGCTCTCAATGTCACTGATCTCGCTGCTGCGGAACATTTCTACAGCGAAGTTTTGGGGTTGCCGTTGGCCGATCGGGACTTGAATTTCCCTGGCCTCTGGTACCAAATCAACGATTATCAAATCCACCTGATCGTGGCCCCGGACAACGCCCCCAGCCCCAATCAGGAAAAGTGGGGACGGAATCGGCATCTGGCCTTCGCGGTGGATGACATTGCCGCCACCCAGCAACGGCTCGCAGCGATCGGGCAACCCTTTCAGGCCAGCACTTCCGGTCGTCCGGCGATCTTTCTGCGCGACCCGGATGATAACGTGATTGAGCTATCGCAAGTGGACTGACCAGTGGACTAACGCAAAACTGTCTGTGCTTTGCGGACAAGGCACATCACAAACGCAACAATCGAATCATACTGAATTCAGCAGGCCCCCAAACCCCCAATTCTGGGGGCTTTGATTTCGGATCTCCAGAATTCGACGGGATCTCGGATCTCAATTAGGACTGCCATAGACGTAACGAGATCGGAAGGACACCGCTGTGGGACAGAAGCAAGTGGGAAAGATACAATCCGCACAACCTCCGTTAAACTATCTTGGGCCACAGTACAGTCCGCGATTGACCCGTTGGGTGCATCGTTTGATCCCGTTTTGGATGCGGCGGACAACCGATGTGCAGGACGTAACAGCGGTGAATCTCGCGGCGCTGGTGCGGGCCTACGAACAATTTGAAGCGGGCCAGATTCGGCTGGTGCTCGCATTTCGCCACCCGAGTGTGAATGATCCCCTGGCGATCGGCTACCTGCTCAGTCAGCTTATGCCCCAAGCCGCCGCCCAGCAGGGGACTCGGCTACGTCGCCCGATCCATGCCCACTTTATGTACGATCGCGGGGTGCCTCTGTGGGCTGGGGATGCGCTGGGCTGGCTGTTTGCGCGGTTGGGCGGCAGTTCGATCCGACGCGGCAAGCTCGATCGGCCCGGTCTGAAGTCGGCCCGGGAATTATTAGTCAATGGTCAGTTGCCCTTCATGGCCGCGCCCGAAGGGGCGACGAACGGCCACAGCGAAGTCGTGGCACCCTTGGAGCCGGGGGTCGCGCAGTTGGCCTTTTGGTGTGCTGAGGATTTGGCCAAGGCGGGGCGATCGGAGCGGGTGGTAATTGTGCCGATCGGCCTGCAATATCAGTATCAGGGCAATTGCTGGCGGCAGGTCGAAAAGTTACTCACGGATTTGGAAGCGCAGATGGGGATTCTGCATCCTGATCGTGGGGTGACAGACCAAAGCCTGATGTACCCACGCTTGTATGACCTGGGGGAAGAGATTCTGGGTATGATGGAACGACATTACGATCGGTTTTATCACCAGAATTTGACCCCGTTGGCCGCTGATTTGGCTCCCGAGGAAAGGTTTGCTCAACGCCTTCAACGTCTGCTGAATGCTGCCTTGAGCGCCGCCGAAAGCCAGTTTAATCTGTCCCCCCAAGGCACGATGGTCGATCGCTGTCGGCGACTGGAGCAAACGGCTTGGGATCGGATCTATCGCGACGATGTGGATTTGGAGCAGTTGCCGCAGTTGGAGCGGCGACTGGCCGATCGGGTGGCCACCGAATCGCAGCTCCACCTTTGGCACATGCGGCTGGTTGAGAGTTTCGTCTCGGTCACAGGCTCCTACGTGCGAGAAAAACCAACCCTCGAACGCTTTGCCGAAACCCTACTGATCACCTGGGAAACCGTAGTGCGGATCGGGGGCGAACGCAATTCCCTCAAACGCCCCCGCCTTGGCCCCCAAACCGCGCGGGTGACAATTGGCCAGCCGATCGATTTAACCGATCGTTACGCAAGTTATCAAACCAACCGCCGCCAAGCCAAACAAGCGGTTGAAAGCCTTACACAGGATTTACAAACAGCGCTGGAATCGATGATTGTTTAGATTCTGGGCTTCGGCAAGCTCAGCCCGCGATGTTGAGTCGTGATTGGAGCCGGGCTTCGACAAGCTCAGCCCGCGATTGTCCAAATCCGCCATCCAAACCCACCATGCCAGTGGGTTGAGCGTCAGCCGAAACCCACGGTGCTAGATTCTGGGGTGGGTTTGGCGATCGGCAACGTAAAGCTGAAGTCTGCGCCTTCGCCTTCGATCGGCTCTACCGTCAGCACCCCGCCATGGGCCCGAATGATTTGATTGCAGAGGTACAGGCCCAAGCCCAAGCCCGATCGCGAGGCATCATGGGTCGATCGTAGATAGGGACGGCTAAATAACTGCTGCGCCACCGGTAACGGAATGCCCACTCCATCATCGGCAACGATACAGCGCAGATAGGGTTGATCCCCCTGCGCAACCACCACCGCATCAAAGGTCAAAACTAACCCCGGCTGATTATGCTTCAGAGCATTGGTGACTAAGTTGTCAAGCACCCGTTGGATATGGATTGGATCGGCGGCAATGGGCGGTAGATCCGCCGGGATATGCAAGCGCACGATCGCTTGACGTTGTTCCAGAATCGGGGCCAGGGTTTGTAAGGTTTGTTGAACCAGATCGCGATAATCGAGGGTTTGAAAATTGAACCGGATGGTCGCATCTTCTGCACGGTAGTCTTCTAGCAATGCTTGAATCAACTGCAATTGACGCTCGCTGCTGGCTTGGAGCCGATCGAGCACATGACCATCGCATCGCTCCGGATGCTTGGTCAACTGCTGAAGTACCAACAGACTGCCCACAACGGGGGTGCGCAAGTCATGACTGACAGCATTCAGCAGCCGGGACTGGCCTTCATTTAACAATTCCTGGGCCACCAAACTGCGCTGCAATTCCTGGGTTCTTGCCTGCACCTTGCGATCGAGTTCCACCACCAAGTTCCGTTCACGTTGATAGAGGATCCCCTGATGCAGCGCCGTGCCCAAGGGCGAGGCGATTTGCTCCAGAAATGTGATCTCCTGGGATGTCCAATCGCGCGGCCCCACACATTCATGCACCGCCAGCACCGCATAGGCCGCGCCATCGACGAGCACCGGAATCGCCACTCGCGCTTGGACTTGAAATGCTTCGCACAGTTGAAACGTGATCGGATGCAATTGACGGCGCGCCTGCTCAACGTTCGTCGTCACCTCCACGCCCTGGCCCCGATACCACTGGGTAATCGCCTCGGCCACGGGCGGCGTGAATTGATAGCCCAAGCACGATCGCCATTGGCTACCGCAGGATTCGACAATCACTTGAGTCGAGCCATCGAGTTGAACCTGGGAAATGTAGGCCCGATCGACCACCAAGACCTGTCGAATTTCCTGTACTACCGTCTCCATGACGGTTTGGGGGTCAAAGCTGCCCGCCAGACGGTGGCTAAGATCGACCAAAACCCGATCGAAGCGCTGTTCTTGAAGGACTGATTCGAGGAGTTGCTGACGCTCTTCCGTCACCGCCGCCAGACAGAGGCCCATCACCATATTCACCACCATAAACCCCTGAAGCATCAGGAGTTCCATCCGGGAATCGACATTATTCGTTTCCCAGACATAAGCCCCCCCCACCGCCAGAATCTTACGAATCTCCGTACTGTTCACGATGAAGGCGACCAACACCGTGTTAAACACCCCAGAGCGAGCCGCCGCCCAAGCCAAACTGATCAGGGGAAATGGTCGAATCAATAAGCGCGCCGCCAGACTGGTGGGTTGATAGGTCAATGCAACCAGGGTAAAACCACTCCACAGCAGAACTTCCAGCCAGCCCCGCCGCCGGTAGCGCCAGCGATTGCCGATCGTGGCGCGTCTCCAGGTCAGCATTTTTTGGCCGATCAGCAAGATCAGGGGCGTAATCATCATCACGCTCAGCATATCCGCCACAAAAATCGTCCAGACACTCTGCCAAGGCTGGGAGAACATCCGAATCCCTAGAGTCCAGCGCTCCGCGAAGGTTGACATCAGGGCATTCAGCAAAATCGGCAAGGGGGCAGCAAACACCACAAACCCCAACACATCCCGCAGCGTGTGCAATCGCCGATCGACCCGCTGTTGTCGAATTAGATAGACTATCAGCCCGGCTTCCAAACTGCTCCGGATTGCCGTCCACAGGACAATCAGCCAACTGACCCGAAACCCTGCCGCGATCGCCCCCGACCCCAAGGCCACCCCGAGCAGCGCATCTTCCCCAAACAACAGCACCATCGCCGCCGCCCAGCCCGCCGAAGGGAACAGCGCCAACGCCTGCGGCCCCGGCACACTCAGCAGCTGAAAGGCAAAATGCCCCAAGCCCCAATAGACAACCGCCGTAATGCTGCAAATGCCGAGACGGCCCCAAGGCGATCGCCGCCGAAAATCTGGCTCAAACTGAAACCAATTCCACCGCCGGGGAAACGGTTGACTTGCAATGGGTGCGTTCATGCCAAGGAGAATGATGAGAGCAACTATCCTCAACTTTGCCACATTTGCCGAATCTCGCCGCGACTAAACCTTCGCCCCGCCCATCAAATAGAGCAGCGCCATCCGCACCGCCACGCCACTTGTCACCTGCGCTGACACCAAACTCAGGGCCGGGTCGTCCATCACCGCCGAGGTAATTTCAACCCCCCGATTCGTTGGCCCCGGATGCATCACCTGCACCGTCGGACGACAGACTTTGAGCCGATCGTGGGTAATCCCAAACTGCTGATGATATTCCCGCAGACTGGGCAGCAGGTGGCCCGTCATCCGCTCCTTTTGCAGCCGCAACGTCATCACAAAATCGGCATCCGCCAGGGCGGGTTCCAGTTCCCAATGAATCTGCAAATCGCGATCGGCGAGTCCTGGAACCGTTGCCTGTTGCACATAATCCGCAAAACTTTTCGGCAGCAACGTCGGCGGTGCCGCCAAATGCACCGAAGCCCCACTCGCCGTCAAACTCCAAAGGTTCGATCGCGCCACCCGCGAATGCAGGAT
The DNA here is from genome assembly GCA_046049545.1 of Cyanobacteriota bacterium. Classification (GTDB taxonomy): domain Bacteria; phylum Cyanobacteriota; class Cyanobacteriia; order Leptolyngbyales; family Leptolyngbyaceae; genus Romeriopsis. The sequence continues at coordinate 42,829 of JBJORF010000010.1, forward strand.
ATCCCCAACGATCGCGATCTTCTTGCCCCGCAGCAGTTCGAGTTTCGGCTGCTGACTATTTAAGTGCGTGCAGATTGTGAATAAGTCCAACAGCCCCTGGGAGGGATGCTCATGCTGACCATCACCCGCGTTCAGCACCCCCACGCCGGAATTCAGTTGATCCATCGCATCCGCGATCGCCTGCGGCACCCCCGACTGCTGATGCCGCACCACCATTAGATCCGCACCCATCGCCAAATAAGTCTTCGCCGTATCGAGAATTGTTTCCCCCTTCGTCATTGAAGAAGACCCTGGCGCGAAATTCAGGGTATCCGCCGACAGTCGTTTCGCCGCCAGCTCAAAGCTACTGCGTGTCCGTGTCGAAGGCTCAAAAAACAGATTCGTCACCACCTGCCCTTGCAGCGTCGGCACCTTTTTCGTGCGGCGGGACAGGACTTCGCGAAAACTATTCGCAGTTTGCAGAACCGTATTGTATTCCCAAGGCGTGAAGTCACTCAGCGACAACACGTGACGGCGCGACCAGACAGACATAGACCTCCGGCGGCATGGCAATGCCAGAAAACACCGAATCTATTCATACCGCATTATGGTCGCTCTTCGCTGAGAACCCCGAGCGATAAGCCGTTGGACGCTAATGACTCCAAATCTGCCGCTGCTGCTGAACGACACTGCGGCGCGCCGCTAGCAAAACTGCTGAACACCGGACGATTGTCCGCAGCGCGCCGCAATTTCTGCCTTCACTTCTTCCACTGTCCGCCAAGCCCGAAAATAGTCTTTTGAGTCCATCCCACTGGCCTGACTCATGCTCTTTGCAAAGCTCAATGCGGCTTCCAATGCTACTTCAAGTTCCCGCAACGACATCGTAAACCGCGTATCCTGTTGACCATTCAATTGCACATTCATCATAAGACCAAAAGATTGATTGACGTAAGTTTGTTCACAACCCGTTTGTTATTATTCCCAAGCTAACAAAAAGATTCTGATTGTGCTGTTAAAAATCGCAAAGCGATCAACGCACCAAGTGTTTCTGCTGATCCAAGTTCTTCCAGGTTATCTCCACAGCCAAAGAGAAATCTGTCATCTCCAATACGCTCATTCCCCTTAAGCCCCCAACCCCAATAGATTCAGACTTGCTGTAATCAATGTCAGGAATAAAATAAATCCAATCGTGTCCAAGAGTGTCGTCACCAACGGCCCACTCACCAACGCCGGATCAAGATTCACGCGCTTCAGCCCGATCGGCAACAGCGTCCCTAGGGTCACCGCCACCAAGGAATTAATTGCCATCACCGTGCCAGCGACTAAGGCAACCCATCGCTCCTCTGGCTTGGTCCAAATCAGCGACAACAGCACCATCATGCTGCCTAGGGAGAATGCCGTACCAAGGCCCGCTTGGAGTTCTCGCTTGAGAATTTCGAGGGTGTCGGCGGGCGTGACTTCTCCCACGCCCAAGGCTCGAATGGTCACAGTTAGGGCTTGGATTCCCACAGTACCACCCGTGTTCGAGAACAGCGGCATCACAACCGCGAGCACGGGAACCTTTGCGATCGTGCCTTGGAAGGGTGAAATCGAACTCGATGCACCAATGTACAAGGCCATAATTCCCAGCAACCAAGGCAACCGATTGCGAAGCTTTTGTAGCGGCGGCGACAGGGAGGATTCATCCCCGCTGGTCACCCCAGCGATTTTCTGGATGTCTTCGGTGGCCTCTTCTTCCAGCACATCTACCATATCATCGATCGTCACGATTCCCACCAACCGATCTTCACGATCGACCACAGGCACGGCGATCAAGTCATAGCGCATCATCGTTTGGGCGGCTTCTTCGCGGGGGGTATCGGTTTGGACGCGAATCAACCGATCGCTGGCAATTTCGTTCAATTGCACATCGGGCCGCGAAAACAGCAACTGCCGCAGGGAAACCACGCTCACCAACTTGCGATTGCGATCGGTCAGATAGGCGTAGTAAATCGTCTCTTTATCTTGGTCACGGCGACGCATCTTTTCCAATGCCTGGGCCACGGTTAGCCCTTCCTGCAAGCGCACGTACTCCGTCGTCATCACCCGGCCCGCCGTACCTTCGGGATAACCGAGAATCGTCGCCGTGGCTTGACGTTCGGCTTGGCTCAAGCCTTGAATTAAGCGTCGCACCACGCCCGCTGGCAATTCGTCAAATAGCTCGGCCCGATCGTCGGGACTCATGCCTTCGATTAACTGTGACACCTGCGCATCGTGCAGGGAGCCAATCAGCGACTCCCGCACCTCTGGCTCGAGGTATTCAAAGACCTCCGTGGCTTTGCTTTTATTCAGTAGCCGGAACGTGATCGCGCGGCGGTCCTCCGGTAGATCTTCAATAAACTCACCCACATCGATCGCGGGTAAATCGCTCAGTTCTTGCTTAAGACGGTTCAGATCCGTCACTTCGGCGAGCGTGCTGCGCCCTTCCTGTGTCAACATCCGCAAACTCCTCGCTCCCACTCGCTGGGAGGCGAACCGCCCACCCAACTATCGGAGGTAACTACTACTTGGGGAAAAACTACTGTGAGGTAATGGACTAGGGTGGTCCATGGAGAAATTAACCAAAACAGAACATCGGTCTTGCTTGATGATTCGTGCGCCTGGATCATTGATCCGGGAACAATCACACCGACCGTCCAGACTATGCTACTTCAGGTGCTCACCAATCCACAACGAAAATCGGCATAATTAATCCAGCACTGGGTGAGTTTTTGGGGGCGATGTCCCCCGCCCAATTACCGATCGGGAGACCCGCATCATGAGACAGCCATTTGAGCCAGGAAATTTGCATACCGTCGGGCGGCGGTCCGTTGGACGGCAGCTCAGCCGACTCAGTCTCAGCTTGGCTTTAGGTCTGACGTTAATCAGTTGCGGCGGTAATCCCCAGCCGCGCACCCAAGAGAATAATTCGGCCACGACCACCGCGCCTAGCCCCACATCCAGCCCTAGCCCCACATCCAGCCCTAAATCTGCCGCCCAACCCAGCGCATCGCCACCCCCCCCCGCGAATTCGGCCACCGATTCATCCAGCGATCGCCCAACCGCAGCGGCGAACGGTGAAGAGCCCGCCAAGAATCCGACACAACCCCTCACCAGTAGCAAAACCGAAGAAACCACGATTTATCAATTTGATGAGAACAGTGGGGACTTTGTGGCGCAGCGAACCACAGTCCCGAGCCAAGACACCGCTGATGCCCTGGTGGGTAAAGTCCTCGCCAACGCCAACAGCCCCGATTTCAAGATCGAAAACTATCGGGTCAAAGTTGAAAATGGCACCGCCACCGTCGATCTGCGTCTTTCCCCCGAGGCCAAGCGCCCCTTCACAGCGATGTCCGCCTATGAGCAGCAAGCGATTCTGGGCAGCGTCCAGAAAACTTTGACCAATCAGCCCAAGCTGAAGATTCAGACCGTACGGTTTACGGATGGGAAGGAGCCGTTGGAGTTTTAGCGATTCTGGCCAGCGGGTCGTTCTGAGCATCAGGTCGTTCTGTCAACAAACATTGCGATCGGGCAATCTTGAGAAAAAATTCGCTACGATCGCTTTAACTGCGGCATTGGAGCGAAGCGCCATGGATATCAAGTTGGTACTGGTGGTTTTGTCGGTTATATTTGGGGCGGCTTGCCTGTTTTTCGGGACGAAGAATGGGTTCTATGATAGCGATAATTATCACGGCAATGGCTCGGCGCACTAATTCGGAAGCATTTTGTTCGGAAGCATCGTGCCGTCGGTTCAGGTGCCGTCCAGTAGTGTGATGCATGCGGCTTGCTATGTCTATGGTGCGGGTCAGGCCGATGATGGTGTCTGTCTGCGTTTGGAACTCGATCGCTATCGGATCTTGCTGGATTGTGGATTGCGGGATTGGTCGGCGTTGAATGAGCCCGATCGCGCCACCCTTGGGACGATCGATTGGGTCATTTGCAGTCACGCCCATCCGGATCACAGTCGCGGGATTTTGGCGCTGCACCAAGCGTTGCCCCAGGTGCCGATCATCACGAGTGAAGTAACGGCGGCATTACTACCTTTGAATTGGCCGGGAGCAGTTATTCCAGCGGATTTGGTGCAAGTCTGGCCCTGGCGATCGCTGCTGCCGCTCACCGATCGGCTCAGTCTCGAGCTTATTCCTGCCGGACATCTGCCCGGTGCGGCGGTGGTCATCCTGCGTTATCAGAGCGACGATCGGGCCGCACCCTACTGCGTTATTTACAGCGGCGACTGCTATTTATCAAATACCCGTTTCGTTGAAGGGTTGCGCTTGGCCGAACTGCGCGGCTTAATGCCTGATGTGTTGATTCTGGAAGGCCGCTATGGCGTGAGTCGGCGGCCCCGTCGCCGTCAGCAGGAAAATTATCTGATGGAACGGATCTTGCAGGCATTGCAAGCGGGGCAGTCGGTGCTGTTGCCCTTGCCGCCGATCGGCTTGGGCCAGGAATTGCTGTATCTATTACGCAGTCATTATCTGTTTAGTGGGCGGGCGGGTAACATTTGGGTACAAGGGCAAGTGGCCGCCGGATGCGATGCTTACCTCGGACTGATGGCGCAATTCCCGATCGCCGTCCAAAACTTTGCCCGCAATCAAGCCCTCTTTTGGGATGATAAAGTGCAGCCCGCCGTGTATCGCGGTCAGCCCGCCACCGACCCGAGCACCCCCTATATTCTCCTGACTGACATCGGCATGGAGCTGAGCCAGTGCTGTCAGCAAGGAAAATGGCTGGTGCTGCTGCCGGAGGAAGCGAAGGGGGAAATGCCTGGGCAGACCGACGACGATGCCTCGGTTCCCGCTGCGATCGTCACTGCGGAAACCTATGCCCTATCGGAACATTGTGACGGCAACGCCACCCTCCAACTGATCCACAACCTCCGTCCCCAGCATGTGGTCTTAATCCATGGCGCACCGGATACCCTGGCCGAATTTGCCGATTTGGATGAGCTAAGCAGTCGCTATAAGCTGCATATTCCAGCGGCGGGGGCTTGGCTGGAGTTGCCGACCCAGGCCCAAGGGGAGGCGGTGACATTTAATCCGCCGCCGCTGCCCGAGGTGCGTTACGAAGGGGAAGTGGCGGAGACCCGCGCCGAAATTTTGATTTCATTGCCGATCGACCTCAGCAGCGATCCGCGTTGGGCCAACTTTGCCGATACGGGCGTGCTTGAAGTCGTTTGGCAAGGCGATCAGTTGGTGCTGCGCGGGATGACCGCAACGGAATTGGGCTACTGTGTCGAATTGAGCGCCGATCATGAAGCTGATTAAAGAATTGCATCATTCGATTGCCCGGTTACATCGGTGACAGAGAAGTCGCCCCAGAATCTCTTAAAATAACCCTCATAGACTGAATCGCGGCATCAACTGAACGCTACACCTACGACCGGGATTCAGGGGAACGTACCATGACATTCAAGAAAATCCTGGTTGGCTTAGACCAATCATTCAAGGATTCGGCGGTCTTTGCGCGCGCTTTAGCGCAGGCCAAACCCCACAGCACGAGCATGATGATCTTTCATGCCCTCAAAGTTGAACCCCATCATCCCGAAATGCCTTCCTCTGATGGGGATAACGACACGGCCCGTGATCTCTACGCCATGCTCGCGCGGCAGCATAAAGCCCGGATCGAACGCACGAAACAAAAAGCCACCAACTGGCTCGATCTTTATTTTCAGCAGGCGATCGCCAAGGGCATCCCAACCCAAGTGAATTGCGAGGCGGGAAATCCGGGTTTGTGGATTTGTGAAATGGCCCAGCGTTGGGGCGCGGATTTAATCGTGGTGGGGCACCGCGATAATCAAGGTGTGCGATCGGTGGGCAATAGCAGTGTCACGCAATATGTCTTGCAGCACGCACCTTGTCCGATTTTGGTCATTCAGGGGCTGGCGACGCTGGATGAACCTGATTATTTCAACCGACTGGAAATGCCTCGCACGATTGCCACCCCCGGCAACGATCGCTTAGTCAGTCAAATGTTTAAAATATAGGCGTTTCCCGATTGGAGTCGACATTATGGCCTATCCTTCTCGATTATTAATTAAGCGGCGTGACTTGACGCGCTGGCTCAGCTTGGGCGCGATCGCGGCGGCTTTGCCCATGGCGGCGACTGCCTGTAGCAAAGGTGAACCGATCGCCCAGAGCTCACCGAAGCCGGTGCCTGCTGAGGGGAGTGCAACGGTGGCGGCACTGGATCAAGCGGGCTTTTTGGAGATCACGGTGAATGGCAAGGCCGTCACAGTTTTGCGTAATCCTGATAAATCGAGCGAAATTCTCGCGGTGAATACCAAATGCACCCACAACGGTTGCAATGTCAGTTGGAAAAAGGACAGCAAGGAATTTGTCTGTCCTTGCCATGGGGCAAAGTTTAAGGCGACGGGGGCGGTGGCGCAAGCGCCTGCGACGAAGCCGTTGGCGACTTATCAGGTGAAGGTTGAAGGGGAGAAGATTAATGTCACGGAAGCGTGATTTGCTGAGGTGATCGGCTTTGCCGGAGCTAACTGTCGCGATTTTCGAGAAATTGCTGGGTGTAGAACATCCAAATACGGTTACGGTGAAACAGAATTCAGCAATTATTCAACAGGCGATCGGGCAAGCGAAAAATAATTAACGATGACCTATGGTCGGTCGGAGACTATCGCGCATTCTAAATTCAGCGCCACTGCATCAGCATCAAATTTGGTACGATATTCTGCCATCCGTTCGACGAAATCATCAAAGGTCAGATCATCTTTGAAGACACCATAGCCAGGCAAGGAAGAGAAATCACCCTGCCGCCGCCGATTTCCTTGGAATTGGGGATCGACAGTTGCGCCATCATTCAATAGGAGGTCAACTGTAACAATTTTTCCTTTTGCCAATTGCTCTTCTAATAAGATTTTTGCCTGATCTAAGGCCTCGGCTTCCGTTGTGCCGATCGCCACACAATCCGGCACACCAATTACGGAGGCGGTGAAATGATTCTCCGTCGGATTTTGGATGAAGATGTTGTACTGCATCAGTGACCTCAGCGCAGATACGATCGGTGAACTTCAGCATAACAAAAATTCGATGAAACCACGATCGCGCGGCGTTCCCCAGCCAACAATTCTAAATTCAACTCATTGAATGGAACGGCTGGGATGATGGGGGGTGATCGTTGGTTGGCGTAGCCTGTGGGCGTGGGATGCACGCCCCTACGGATCAACGCATGGATGGCATGGGGGTACGGGCGGGGAAAACGCGCCCCCAATCTCGCAACATCGACGTTTAACGATAATCACCACACGCCTCAAAAAAAACAGTTCGACATCCCGAAGGTGCCGAACCGCTGCTTTACTTACGTCTAATCAACCAGGCAATTAACCAGAAACCATCGGGACTACCCCTTCTTTTCCGGCAACATGCACTTATCGCTATCGCAACCCGCTGGGCCTTCCGCTACCACAACGCCAGAATCATACTGACAAAGCGCTGCGTAGAAGTCATCGGTCTGACGGCGAGCCGCTACTTCCTGCTGCAATCGCTGATAGGTTTCGCCATCGATTTTCTCGAACGGCAAACGCGGGAACGGTGCATCAAAGCGGGCCAGCAATGCCGCACTGATGTACCCTTCATCCTCACTCACCGCTTGATAAATCCGATCGGCCAATGCGTCGATCTCATCTTCGCGTAGCTCCACCGTGGCACTGGTATTGTGCGCTGTGTAGAACTTCTGCACCTGCATGTAGAAGTCAAACTGAGCGAGGGCCGAGAACTGCTCGATCGCGATTTGATCAGCGCCAGGGAGATTCGCCCAAGGCACTTCCACGGGCATTTCGACCAGCCACTCGGTGCAACGCGGATCGAACGGATCGTTCAGCAAGTTACCTGCGTCATCCTTATCCGACTGCGACGGCACAATGCTGTAGCCAAAATCGCGGCAAGCCAAGGCCACCGGGTCATTCTTGCGGAAGGTGACGCGGCGAATAAAGCGTTGGGCCTTCGGCGGATGCCAGCCGGAGCTTGCCCCGGTAAGCAAGGATTTGGTACCCGCAGGCTGCACGGTGGTGCAACGGTTCGGGCAATTCAAACCATGACGCTGACAGTATTCGGCCACGGTTTCATGGACGATTTGCTTCCAACGGCTGAGGTATTCCTGCTCTTTCTGTTTGAATTGCAGACCCGTAACGGTGTCGGGACGGCCCGCTTCCCACCACTTCAGCCATTCCACCCCAAAGGCGGTAACGAAGAAGTCGAACAGGCCCGTGAAGGACACGCCGACGATCGGGTCAAGTAAGCGCGATCGCTGGTAGCGCGGCTCGATGAACTGATGGTTCAACAGCGTTGCCACGGCCAGAGCGCCCGCCTTGAAGGCATTTTCCTGGGCCTGGAAATCGTTCGGGTCGATCTGGTTCAGGTGGATTTCCGACAGGTTGCAGTGGAAATCTTCGCCGAGGATTTCGCCGCAGGGGTTGAGGCCGTAGCGACCGAGACGATGGTCGAGTTCGTCAGCGGGCATATTCGGAGACAGGTTTTGCAGGAATGCGCCACCGTTGCCACCTTCGTAAGCCTGGATGAACTGGATTTGCAATTCGCGGTTGCTCAGCAGATCGGCGTTCGATCGGGCGATCGCTTCGGGGGCGTACTGAATCGCGCCTTCACCGGAGTAGAACTGCTTGCGTACGGCATCGGTGCATTCCTGAGCTGTCGGCTTGTGGTGATACACGCGCGTGTGGTTCGCCATCCGCAGGGCATCCCGCGCCGGATCGATCCGCCAGTTGCCATCTTCGCCCTGAGACCAAAGGTTATCCTTCGCCGTCGCGAATTCGGTATCTTCGCTATCGCCTTGGCGCATCCCGGCACTGCGGCGGATGTTACCCGCAACGACGCAAGCCGCTGCTTCATCGACGAGCAAGCAGCATTCCACCGGGGTCAGTTGACGACCGATCGCCGGGTTCAAGATCTCCGCGCAACGGGCATAGAGGCTGGGCAGTTTAATCGGGTTAGCCACGCCGCCGAAACCCTTGAGCTTTTCGCCCGCTGGACGCACGTTGCCCAGGTCGATCGTCACTTGGACTTCGCCATTGAACTGCTCAGCGGTAGAAAGCTCCAGCAATTTCTGATAGGAGTCCACCCACCCGCGACGGCTATCGCCGACGGTGATGGTGACTTGATTGCCGTTGACCGCGACTTGAGTCTTTTCGATCCGCTGATCCGCAGGCTTTGCCCCCAGGTCAGTCCCGATCGTCACGCTGAGGCGATTGCGAATCGCGGGCAAGCGGTTGGTGTACTTCGGTTCAATGATTGCGCCTGTTCCAGCACCCATCATCGCCAAATCCATCATCAACCCGAAGGCTTCCCAGTCGATCACATTCGTGCTGGTGCAGTTATAAGCGCCGGAGAAGTTTTCCTGGTGGGTGATCCAGTCCGTACCACCGACCCAAAGCCAGCGACCCGAGGGCAAGCAACGCAGTTCGCGCTGTTCGCGCTGAATCAATTCCACTTCCGCCGGAGTTAAGCGACCCAGTTCTACCAAGCCGCCGATCGTTCGATCGCAGACTTGATCCCAGGATTCCCGCTGCGTCTCACTCAGCTTCCGGCTATAGGTGCGATAAAACACCGGATTCGCCGCTGGCGCAGACGGGGGAAATTGACCGTTCTGTAACTGCGTTGTGGCGCTGTTGGCCGTATTTGCAGGTGTTTGAATACCGATCGGGCGTACCCGCTCAATGTCTTGAACCATTGTGACGTAAGTCCTACATTTAGTGGTCTAGCTGGGTTGAGTACACAATATACACTATCTCCCCAAATAGATCTTTAGTGCAGACGTACTTTTATTCTGTGTTTCTTGACACCATTGCGCGATCGTCGCTACAGCGGTGCAAAACGCGCGACGGGATCAACTTTCGCCATTGCGGCTCTACCGCAGGCGGTCGAGAGAATTATCTTTCGATAGAGGGAATCTCTCACGGCCGAAAGAGCTGAGGCGGAGCACATCCACCGAAAGAAGGAGATTGACCGATCAGGGAAAAACTAGGGCAGGCTCGATCGGAGATTTGCCGCCAATTCCATAAACTTTGGCCAAAATTGCGTGAAGTTGCGATTTTCGGGGAATCTCCCGTGGGGGTGAGGTGGGGGGAATTACGGAGATGTTAGGTTCGATGCAAGCTAATTGTCTTGTGCATACCCTTGCCAGCGGCGGGGGATGGCTTTGGCCTCCCCGCAGGACTGGCTTTCGACTCAAGCCTTGATTCCTGGAAGTCGTCACACCGAAAAATTATGCAACTTTTCTCTGAAGCCCGACCCCTGTCGGACGGATTCAACGTGGATAGACTCAATCCGGCAAGCGGGTTGGGTCTATCGGGCCGTGAACTGGTATTTGTCGATACGAGCCTCGATGCCTATCGAACGCTGGCGAGCAGTGCAGCGGCAAACGCCGAGGTGATTTTGCTCGATCGCGCGATCGATGGCGTCGACCAAATCACCCAAGCCCTGGCAGGCCGACGCAACCTCGATGCGATTCATATCATCTCCCACGGCAGCAGCGGCGCGTTGCAGTTGGGCAGCGGTTCCCTCAGCGGCCTGAACCTTGACGCAACGGCGCTTCAGTCCTGGGGCCAAGCCCTGAGCCAGGATGCGGACATTCTGCTCTATGGCTGTAATGTCGCCAGTGATGCGGCGGGTCAGCAGTTTGTGTTTCAGCTCAGCCAACTCACGGGGGCGGATATTGCCGCTTCGACTGACTTAACCGGAGCGACGGCTAAGGGTGGCAACTGGATACTGGAAGTGCAAACGGGCACGATCGATCGGGGATTGGCCCTGAGTCAGGCGGTGCAGAACAGCTACCAGGGCACTTTGGCAGGCTTTAACTACGCCAACTTCGCCAGCAGCCCGGAAGTCGTCACCAACGGCAACGCCAGCAAAGCCGGGAATAACCTGCGCCTCACGCCGGATGCGAATAGCCAAGTCGGCAGCGCCTTCTACAACCGCGCCCTGCAAGTCGATGGCAGCACCAGCTTCAACACGCAGTTCCAGTTCCAACTGAGCGGTGGTCAGGGCAGCGGTGGGGCCGATGGCTTCACTTTTGTGCTGCATAACGACAGCCGGGGAGCAGGCGCGATCGGGGCAGGCGGCGGCAGTGTCGGCTACGCCGGAATTGGCCGCAGCCTCGCGATCGAATTTGACACCTACGACAACGGTGCCGGCGACCCCGATGCGAACCATATTTCGCTGCTGCGCAACGGCACGGTCAGCACCGCCGTGAAGAATGCCACAGCGGGCCTTGACCTCAATGGCGGCACTGCGATGAATGCCTGGGTCGATTACAACGCCGCCACCAAGCAGCTCAGCGTCTTCCTCTCGAATATCACCACCAAGCCAGGCACAGCGGTCTTGACAGAGACGATCGATCTGGCCGCCACTGTCGGCAACCAAGCCTTTATTGGCTTTACCGGAGCGACCGGGGGATTGCGTAACCTCCAGGAAATCCAGAACTGGACATTTAATAGCAACGCCAGCTTCGTCGGCACCACCACGGGCGGTGGCCCGAATGGGACAGGCACGGGCTTGCGCGGTGAATATTTCGACAATATCAACTTTACTAATTCCGTCCTCACCCGCACCGACAGCACGATCAACTTCAATTGGGGTAGTGGTTCCCCGGCTCCCAATATCGCCAGTGACACATTCTCCGTGCGTTGGACGGGGCAGATTGAAGCCCGCTACGGTGAGGAATACACCTTCTACACCACCAGTGATGATGGGGTGCGGTTGAAGATCAACGGCCAAACCGTGGTCGATCGATTCATTGATCAGCCCAGCACCACCGCCTCCGGCAAAATCACCCTCGCAGCGGGCCAGAAGTACAACATCGAAATGGAGTACTACGAAAACGGCGGCGGCGCGGATGCGAAGCTGGAATGGTCGAGCGCCCGCCAAGCTCGCGAAGTGGTCTCCAGCACCCAGCTCTACGCCCCAGCCACCGGGCCGTCGGGCAATGGCACGGGGCTGAGCGCGACTTATTACGACAACATCAACTTCACCAATCCAGTGCTGACCCGCACCGATGCCAAGGTGGACTTTGACTGGGGCCAGGGTTCGCCCGCTGCAAACATCGGCAACAACACCTTCTCCGTGGTCTGGACGGGCCAGGTAGAAGCCCGTTACAGCGAGACCTACACCTTCTTTACCAACACCGACGATGGGGTGAAGCTCTTCGTCAACGGTCAGCAGGTGATCAACCGATTTATCGACCAAGCCCCGACCACTGTCAACGGCACCCCGATCGCCCTGCAAGCGGGTCAGAAGTACGACATTCGGATGGAATACTTCGAGAATGGCGGCGGCGCGGTGGCCCAGCTCGGCTGGCAGAGTGCTAGCCAAGCGCGGGAAATCATCCCCCAAAGTCAGCTCTACAGCGCTACTGGGGGCAGTGCAGGCACCTTTGAGATCGATGTGACCGGGGTAACCGTCAGCGAAGGGGCAGGCAACGCGATCGTCCGGGTGAATCGCGTCAATGGCAGCCGGGGCGTGGCGACGGTGGACTATGTGACCAATGAAAACACCGCCAAACGCGACCTGGACTTCACCTATCGGACTCAGACCTTGACCTTCGCCGATGGCGAAACCTTCAAGGATGTGGCGATTCCGATCATCGATGACACCTTGGTCGAAAGCACCGAAGCCTTCGGTGTAGCGATTCTCGGGGCCACGGGGGCCAGCCTTGGCACTAAGCGTACCGTCAGCGTCGATATTCTCGATAACGACAGCGGCGGCGGCTTTGAGTTTAGTCAGTCGGCCTACGAAACTAAGGAAGATGGGGGGCAGGCCACGATCACCGTGCGTCGCACCGGGAATGTCAGCGGGGCCGCATCGGTGAACTTCGCCACCAGCAATGGCACCGCGATCGCGGGCAGTGACTACAGCGCCAGCACGGGCACCCTCAGCTTCGCCGCCAATGAAGTCAGCAAAACCTTCACCATCGCGATCGCCAATGACACCCTGGGCGAACGCAACGAAACCGTGAATCTCCAGCTCAGCAATGCCGTCGGCGGCACGCTCAATAGCCAGAGCAATGCGGTGCTGAATATTCTGGATAACGATCCCGGCAGCTTTACCCGCGATACGGTGATCAATAACTTGGTTGCGCCCACGGCGATCGAATGGACACCCAACGGACAGTATCTGTTCATCGCCCAGCAAAACGGCGAAGTCAAGGTCGCCAACACCAGCACCAACCAAGTTCAGGCCACCAACTTCATCGACCTGCGCGATCAAGTCAACGGCGTGCGCGATCGGGGCTTGCTCGGCATGACCCTCGATCCGCAATTCGCCAGTGGTCGGCCCTACGTCTACCTCCTATTCACCTACGATCCCCCCGAAGCGGGCCAGACTAGTCGTCCGGGCTACAGCACCGAATTTGGAGGTCAAGACAAACCGGGGAACCGCCCCGCACGGTTAATCCGCGTGGAAGCCGAATTCGTCAACGGCGGTTACCGCGCCAAAGCCGGTTCCGAAATCGTCCTGCTCGGCAAAAACAGTAATTTCGCCAACACGATCGGTTTCGACTCGAATAGTACCCTGGTCGCCAATAAAGACCTCCTGGCTTCCGGCTATCTGACTGACCCCGATCCAACTGATCCGACAAAGCGGATTTATAGGCTCGATGCGAATGGTAATCGGATCGCCGTCCAGGATTACATTGCGGGGGACAGCGAATCCCACAGCGTTGGCGCGGTGCAGTTTGGAGCCGACGGGAAGCTCTACGTCAGTACGGGAGATGCTTCGTCCTACAACTTTGCGGATAAGCGGGCCATGCGCGTCCAGGATCTGAATAACCTCTCTGGCAAAATGCTGCGAATTGACCCTGATACGGGGGCGGGTCTAGCGGACAACCCCTTTGCCACGGCGGACTTGAACAGCAACCGATCGAAGGTCTATGACCTCGGCCTGCGCAATCCCTTCCGCTTTACCTTTGACCCCATCACCAACGAGCCAGTGATCGCTGATGTCGGCTGGTTTAGCTGGGAAGAAATCAACCGCAGTAAACCGGGTGGTGGCACCAACTTCGCTTGGCCGGGATATGAAGGTGGCTTGGATGCATCGGGTCAACCGTTAAGTATTCGCACCCCGGATTATCAGACGCTGCCGGAAGTCACACCGCTCTATAGTGGGCCGAGTGCGATTACGCCGGAAGCCCCGATCTTCGCCTTCCAGCACCAAGCGGGTGGCGGTGATGCAATTATCATGGGTGAGTTCTATCAGGGCACGACGTTCCCGGCGTTCTACGACAAGGCGCTCTTTTACACCAATGTCAGTCGGGGTACGGTCAGCACGGTCTTCTTCGACCAGACGGGCAAAGTCACAGGCACACAGCTCTTTGCCGACAACCTCGGCGGCGTAGTGCAACTGAATGTTGGCCCCGATGGCAGCCTCTACTACGTCCGGATCAGTGACCAGAACGGCGTGGGCAGCATTGGCCGCTGGCGACCGAACAGCAGCACCGCGCCCAATGCCCCGATCGCCCTTCCCAACGTGACGCTACCCGGTGGCAGTGGCAATGGCAAGAGCACCCAAGGGTTATTCGAAAACTCGATTACGGCGCTTCAGTAAGCGTTTGAGGCCATAGCTACGTGCATTCTCTGGAACCAAGTTAAGACTTAAGCCGCGCGATCGCATCCATCGCGCGGTTTTTTCATGGCCAATCGCTCTACCGTTAGACAGAACGCCGCGCACTTAACGGCAATAGTGGCGGTCGAGAATTATCCGTCGCGATACCGATTGTTGCGCCCAGATATACGCATATTCAATACATCAATCTATCGACAGATAGACATCGATTGAATCGCTTTAGTATTGCATCTAGCGATGGATAGATTATTTGATTAATTCTCAATTAAGCCATGCACATGCCCCAATATCCCTCATAGGGTTGACGCTTGGCCGCAGGCGAAGATGATACCTTGCCTTCAAGTAAATCGGTTAAATTCGCTGGTTTTCGCCGATTTTTTGGTTCTTTGCTGAGGCCTTCGGCCTTCGGGGGCTGCATCTTCGGCCACAGACGTAAATACGCTGATTGATCGCTGGTGGGTTTAACCGCAATTAAATCTCCGACTGAAAACCAATTGTTTCGATCGACTCACTGAACCATCTCCCAAGGCATTGCAACCTATGCAACTTCTTCCTGATTCTTCTGCCCTCGAAAATGCGACGGTTGAGCCATCGCCATCGCCCCTTGCGCCCCTCGGGCTAGTCACGCCGACGGGCTTTCGCTTCGATAACTTCAGCAGCAGTAGCGACCTCCAGTTCAACGGCAACGCCCGCCAATCCGGCAATAATCTCCAGCTCACCCCCGCCACCAATACCCAAGCGGGCAGCGCTTTCTACAAAACCGCCTACCGAATTGACGGCAGCAGCAATTTCAACACCCAGTTCCAGTTCCAGCTCAGCGGCGGCGATGGCAGCAACGGGGCCGATGGCTTCACGTTTGTGATCCAGAACGATGGTCGCGGCACCGGGGCGATCGGGGGCACCGGCGGCGCGGTAGGCTATAGCGACATTGGCCGCAGCCTGGCGATCGAATTTGACACCTACGATAATGGCGCGAATGACCCTGATGCCAACCACATTTCACTGCTACGCAACGGTAATGTCAGCACAGCGGTGAGAAATGCCACCACGGCCATCGACCTCAATGGCGGCAGTCCAATCAACGCCTGGATCGACTACAACGCCGCGAGTAAACAGCTCAGCGTCTTCCTCGCCACCAACGGCCCCAAACCCGCCACGGCGGTGCTAACCGAGACCGTTGACCTGGCAGCGACCGTCGGCACCCAGGCTTATTTCGGTTTCACCGGGGGTACGGGTGGCCTGCGCAACAACCAGGAGATTCGCAGTTGGGTGCTGGATACGAATGCTGCGCCGATCACGGGCGGCGTGACCCCCGGCAATGGCAACGGCCTGCGCGGTGAATATTTTGACAATATCGACTTCACCAACAGTCGTTTGGTCCGCACCGATCGCACGGTCGATTTCGGCTGGGGCAGCGGCTCCCCTGATCCGAGCATTGCGGCGGATACCTTCTCCGTGCGCTGGACGGGCAAAGTGCAGCCGCTCTACACCGAGGACTACACCTTCTTCACCACCGTCGATGACGGTGTGCGCCTGACCGTGAACGGCCAAACCGTGATCAACCGCCTGGTCGATCAGCCCGCCACCACGATCAACGGCACGCCGATTCGGCTCGAAGCAGGCAAACAGTACGACATCGCCCTGGACTACTACGAAAATCGCGGCCAAGCCGTCGCCCGCCTCGGCTGGCAAAGCCGCCGCCAAAGCCGTCAGATTATCCCCACCAGCCAGCTCTTCAGCGGTGCCACCAATAGCCCCGGCGTGTTTGAAGTCGATGGCGCAGCGGTGAGTGTGCGGGAAAACGCTGGCCCCGCCCGTGTCCGCATCAACCGCGTCGGGGGCAGTCAGGGGGCGGCCAGCATCCAGTACATCACCACGAACAACACCGCCCAGCGCGACAGCGATTTCGTCTTCCAAGCCCAAACGGTCAACTTCGCCTCCGGCCAAACCACTGCCATCGTCGAAATCCCGATCATTAATGACAACGTGGCGGAACCGACGGAGAACTTCATCTTCGGGATTCTCAGCCCCACGGGGGCGGGCCTCGGCACCAAACGCACGGTGAATGTGACGATCGAGGATGACGACGCGGTGAATGGCAGCTTTGAATTTAATCAAGTCGCCTATGAAGCCAAGGAAAATGCGGGCACCGCAACGATCACCGTGAATCGGGTCGGCAGCACCACCGGAGCCGCTGCCGTGCGCTACAGCACGGGCGCAGGCACGGCCACCGCTGGCACCGACTACACCACCGTGAGCAATGTGCTGAACTTTGCCAACGGGGAGGCCAGCAAGACCTTCACGGTGAATCTGGTCAACGACGGCAGCGTCGAGCGGGATGAAACCGTGCAGTTAACCCTCAGCGATGCTACGGGAGCCGCCCTGGGCGATCGCCGCCAAACCCTGCTGTCGATTCTCAACGACGACATCACCGGGATTCAGCGCGAGACCACAATTACTGGACTCACCGCCCCCACCTCAATCAAATGGACGCCCAACGGGGACTACGTATTCATCGCCCAGCAAAACGGCGAAGTCAAAATCGCCAATGCCCGCACCAATCAAGTCCTGGGCACCTTTATCGACCTGCGCGATCAAGTCAACGGCGTGCGCGATCGGGGCTTACTCGGCATGACGATCGATCCCCAATTTGCCAACGGGCGACCCTACGTCTACCTGCTGTTCACCTACGATCCGCCCGAAGCGGGCCAAACCAGCCGACCCGGCTACAACAATGAATTCAGCGGCAAAGACCAAACCGGGAACCGCCCAGCGCGATTAATCCGCGTCGAAGCCGAATTCGTCAACGGTAGCTACCGCGAAAAAGTCGGCGGCGAACGGCGGATCTTACTGGGCAAAAACAGCAACTTCGCCAACACCCGTGGCTTTGACCAAAACAGCACCCGCGAAGAATTCCGCGATTTGCCCGCCTCCGGCTTTGTCCGCGATGCCCAGGGCAACAACACCGCCGAAAGTATTCAGGACTACCTCGCCGGGGACAGCGAATCCCACAGCGTCGGGGACGTGGAATTTGGCCCGGATGGCAAGCTGTACGTGACGATCGGGGACGGCACCTCCTACATCTACAACGACAAACGCACGATCCGCGTCCAGGACATCGACAACCTCTCGGGCAAAATGCTCCGGATCGACCCCGACACCGGACGCGGTTTGGCCGACAACCCGTTCTACAACGTCAGTACGGGTTCGCAGTTCGACAGCAAATACAACAGCAACTTGGATAGCAACCGATCGAAAGTGTTCAACCTCGGTCTGCGTAATCCCTTCCGCTTCGGCTTCAACCCCAGCACGGGCCTCCCGGTGATTGGCGATGTCGGCTTCAACAGTTGGGAAGAACTCAACGCTGGCCGGGGCCGCAACTTTGGCTGGCCTGCCTACGAAGGCGGCCAAACCCCCACGGGCGCACCCACCAGCATTCGCACTCCCGGCTACCGGGACAATGCCGAAGTGCAGCCCTACTACCCCGGTGGCAGTCGCGCCATCACGCCGACCAACCCACTCTATAGCTTCCCCCACATCAATCGCGGCAACGCCGTGGTCATGGGCGAATACTATATGGGCAACACCCTGCCCGATCGATACGACAACGCCCTCTTCTTCGCCAACACCAGCCAAGGTCGCGTCTCGGCCCTGTTCTCCGACAGCCAAGGCCGCACCACAGGCACGCAACTCGTTGAAGACAACCTCTTCGGCGTTGTGCAGCTCAGCGTTGGCCCCGACGGTAGCCTCTACTACGTCAACATCGGCAATGGTACAGGCACGGGCAGCATTGGCCGCTGGAAACCCAGCACCACCGCCGTCAACGCACCCACTGCACGCCCCGGTGAATTTATCAAAAACAGTGGTCTTTTCCAGCAGTCTTAGATGACAGCAGTCTTAGATGACAGCTGACTTGGAAACCCCGTCAAATCTGAGTTCCCCACAACCGATTGTTCCGGTAAGGAACGATCGGTTGTGGGGAAACCCCCAGCGCCCGCCGCCATCCCATCCCACCCCAACCCAAAATTCGCGTATCCTATAGACAAGATCCTGCCGCCGCGCCCACTTCCCCAGCTGTGATGACCCTGCTCAAAACCCTGCAAAATCTGCTTGAACGCTGGTGGGCCGACTTCAACCTCCAGACGCGCCTGATGGCGATCGCCACCCTCTTCGTCTCCGTCGTCATGAGCGGCCTCACCTTCTGGGCCGTCAACACCATTCAAGTCGATGCGCGCTTAAATGACACCCGCTTTGGCCGTGACTTGGGCCTGCTGCTCGCCGCCAACGTCACCCCCATGGTCGCCGAAGACAACCTCACTGAACTGGCCCGCTTCTCCAATCGCTTCTACAGCGGCACCGCCAGCCTGCGCTACATCATCTACGCCGACACCAATGGCAACATCCGCTTCGGCATCCCCTTCTCCAACGCCGAAGTCCAGTCCTCCCTCGCAATTCAACGGCGAATTCAGCTCCCGGAAGGCTTCGCCGCCCGATCGGACGATCCCCTCCTGCGCCAGCATCTCACCCCCAACGGTGCCGTCACTGATGTCTTTGTCCCATTGCATGAAGATGGCAAATATCTCGGCGTGCTGGCGATCGGCACCAACCCCAACCCCGCTACCGTCTCCTCATCCAGCCTCACCCGCGATGTCACCACGGCAGTCTTTGTTTCGATTTGGGTGATGGTGATTTTGGGGGCGGTATTTAATGCCTTGACCGTGACCAAACCGATCAAAGAACTGCTCAACGGTGTGCAAAACATTGCCCTCGGCAATTTCAAACAGCGGGTCGATGCGCCCCTCAATGGCGAATTTCAAGAGCTGATGAACGGCTTCAACGTCATGGCCGAAAAGCTCGAGCGCTACGAAGAACAAAATATCGAAG
>JBJORF010000011.1:0-60703 GCA_046049545.1 Cyanobacteriota bacterium
GAGACCGATGTCACAACATCCTGGTTGGGCCGGGCTAGCGTCCCCTCAACATACAAGGTTGGGTGAAACAACGTGAAACCCAACATCTTCAGATTGTTGGATGACGCTGCGCTCCACCCAACCTACCCGGATTATTTAATCTTCAATGGGTAGCCCGCAATTCATTCGCGGGCGACTTTGGGGTTTAATCTTTCCCAACGATCAAGGGCCGAGTGCATTAACTGCCTCAGCCCTTGCCAATCAACTGTTCGATTTTGCTGGTAATTTAGCCAATCACTGTTTCATGGACAAGCGTAATCATCAATCCTGCACGAATCTAGGCCGCTCAGCCGATTCAGGCTGTGGTGTCAGATCGGTGAAGTGCGGTTTCAGTGAAGAAAAATCAAAAATTGAAATGCTGAAACCAATCCGAGAGCTGACGTTTTGCGATCGATAGATTAAATACGAACTTGATTGACAACCCGGTTAAAGCCAATTCATCAGACTGCAACTTGAATCACGGTCTAATTAACGGAGTACCTGCTTCAATCGGCCCTTGGGGAGAAGGTTTTAGCTTCTTTTGTACCCATGGATATAAAGTAGCAAATTCCCGATCCGTCGGCATCAATCATGAACTAAAAAATCACAGTAATTTACACGCTGTTGTATTCGGTCAATATTTTGTTGCAAGCAGTTCGTTATCGGAAGCAGCGCCGGGGCAATCGCGCGATCGCCCCGGCCCAGCGGATTAACCCTGCAACACCTTTGCCGCAGCGGCAACCCCCGAACCTGCCGCAACGTTATGCCCCAGTTCCTGCAAGGTCGCTTCCAGGGCGGCGATCGCCGTCAAGATATCGCGATCGCTAACAAAGCCTAAATGCCCAATGCGGAAAATCTTCCCTTTGAGCGAATCTTGACCACCTGCAAGGATGATGTCGAATCTTTGCTTCATCACCGATCGCACTTTTTCGGCATCCACCGTCGTCGGCATCACCGCTGTAATCGCCGGACTCGCACAGTCATCGGCCCCATAGAGCGGTAAACCCATGGCTTTGACTGCCGCCCGCGCCGCATTCTTCAGCCGCTCATGGCGAGCAAATAACGGCTCCAAGCCTTCCTGCTGCATCATCGTCAAGGCGGCATGGAGCGCGAAGATTAGGTTAATTGCCGGAGTAAAGGGCGTGGTGTTTTTCGTGGAATTCTTGCGGTAGGGGCCGAGATCGAGATAGAACTTGGGCAACTTCGCCGTTTCGTAGGCTTTCCAGGCTTTTTCACTCACCGCGACAAACCCCAATCCCGGCGGGATCATATAGCCTTTCTGCGACCCGGAAGCAACGACATCGAGGCCCCATTCATCGATCGGGACGGAGCAAGCCCCCAGGCTGGTAACGGTATCAATGATGCTCAGTGCACCGTGGGCTTTAATGTGCTGGCTAATCGTTTTCAGATCGTTGATCACGCCCGTGGAGGTTTCGCTGTGAGTGAGAATGACCGCTTTGATTGCCTTCGCCGTATCCGCTGCCAGCGCTTGCTGGATTGCGTTGGGGTCAACGGGTTTGCCCCATTCGGCTTTCACGTACTGCACATTGAGCTGATAGGCTTCGCAGAGTTCGCCCCAGCGTTCGCCAAATTTTCCGTTCGTCGCGACTAAAACTTGATCGCCAGCACTGAGGAAATTAATGATTCCCGCTTCCATCGCGCCCGTACCGCTAGCGGCCAGAATTAGCAGGTCATTTTGGGTTTGGTGGAGCCACTTCAGCTGGGCGGTGACTTCGCCAAAGATCGCACTAAAGTCGGCGCTACGATGCCCGATCGGATGCTTGGCCATCGCTTGCAGTACGCGCTCGGGCACCGGGGTCGGCCCCGGAATCATCAGCATTAATTTGTCATTCATGTCGCATGTCCTCGTTTTGACTCAACTGGGCACCGTTTCGGAAGTTTACTATCATCGCATAGGTATCGCCCGATCGCCCTACATCAAACTCTTTCACCATGCCACAAGGAACGAAATCAGCGGCCCGATCGACCAATAATTTCCAAGTTTCTCTAGGATCAGCAGTCTTTACTGACCCAACCGATCACTGCTCAAAACGGGAACGTCATAATCTGATTGCGCCATTCTTCTGCTGTACAAACTTCCCAGACCAAAATAATGGCATCAATGGCTTCAGCGATCGCCAAATTCTGAGGTAAGACCAATACGCCAGCGCTAGTCTGCGTCATGATGAATTGACCAAATTCCGTCGGCATCGTTTTGCGATCGTGGGTCACTAACAGTCGCCGATCTTGAGCGGCTAGGGTCAATACCTCTGGGTCTTTTAGCCCTTCAAGTCCTGCCTCATTGGCCGAGCGAAAATCTAGTGCCGGGCTGCGACGAATCACACCAGTGACGATCGCCTGTCGCAAATCCGCGTCCGCTTGAAATCGAATTACTGCCATCGCAACGTACCGCTAAACTGCATTCGACTTTTTGACCTGTGCAGCTTTGAGCTTCTGATAGAGCAATGGACTTTTTTCCTGACAAGATTTACTCAATCGCTGAAATTCTGCCTCACCCGTTTCGAGATACGCATCGACAAATTCACGATTTGCCAAGTAAAAGGCGATCGCCCCATAGACTTGCTCTAGTGCAAGTAACGGAAAATTCTGGGCAATGGCTTCAGGGGATTCCCCCGCACCGAAAGCATACACGATGGAATCCAGTGAGATCCGCGTGCCCGCGACCCAGTATCCCGCTTCGCGCTGTTCGATGTAAGACTTTGCTAGAACTGGAGTCGCAACCATCAATCTATCTCGCAATGAACTCCCTCCAGTCTAAACCAAGCGCAACGACTGTGCCATCGGGGTGATTTTGATCGGCCACAGCACTCCGCTGGATGTAACGCATCGTGTCGGAACATCAACCATTGTTGACGATCGTGCAATTCTCCGCGTTCTTGGACAACAATGCTGGATGGGAGGAATGAGATTGGGTTGATCGTTTTTGTGCAGCACGCTTCATCGCAGCGATCGCGCTTCCAATCCTCGCCGTCGATCCGCTTCACATCCAACGATAGGAGAATTCTTCTGTGAAATTAGCAGTTTATGGCAAAGGCGGCATTGGTAAATCGACCACGAGCTGCAACATTTCGGTCGCACTCGCCAAACGCGGCAAAAAAGTCCTCCAAATCGGCTGCGACCCCAAGCATGACAGTACCTTTACCCTCACGGGTTACTTAATTCCCACGATTATCGACACGCTCCAAGAAAAAAGTTTCCACTACGAAGATATTTGGCCGGAGGATGTGATTCACAAGGGCTATGGCGGTGTGCATTGCGTCGAGGCGGGCGGCCCACCAGCGGGTGCGGGCTGCGGCGGTTACGTGGTGGGCGAAACAGTGAAGTTGCTCAAGGAACTGAATGCCTTTGATGAATATGACGTGATCTTGTTCGATGTCCTCGGGGACGTGGTTTGCGGCGGCTTTGCCGCTCCGTTGAATTATGCGGATTATTGTTTGATTGTGACCGATAACGGGTTTGATGCCTTATTCGCCGCGAATCGGATTGCCGCATCGGTACGCGAAAAGGCCCGGACGCATCCGCTGCGACTGGCGGGTTTAATCGGCAATCGCACCTCCAAGCGCGACTTGATTGATAAATACGTGGAAGCGGTGCCCATGCCTGTTTTGGATGTTTTGCCGTTGATTGAAGACATTCGCGTTTCGCGGGTGAAGGGGAAAACGATGTTTGAACTGGCGGAAAACGATCCTAGCCTGGATGTTGTCTGTGACTTTTACCTGAATATCGCCGATCAAATCCTCGCCCGCCCCGAAGGTGTGGTGCCCCAGGATGCCGCCGATCGGGAACTGTTCACGCTGCTCTCGGACTTCTACCTGAATCCCCAAGGCAATACGCCGAAACCCGAATTAGCCCTTGTTTAGGCTGATCAACAAAATCTGAGGATCGCCCCCTAGCCCCAATACTGGGGAAACCAGAGTCAAAGCACTTCAGTCAAAGCCCCCAGTATTGGGGGTTTGGGGGGCAGCCAGATTATGCCGATCAAACCCGATCGCTACACCCATTTAAAGCTGCCAAAATTTAGAACACTATGACGACCACTCCGCTTAAATCCAATACTGCGGCTGAAGTGCCGCAGGCGCTCCAATTCGACTGCGAAACGGGCAATTACCATACCTTTTGTCCGATTAGCTGCGTCGCTTGGCTCTACCAAAAAATTGAAGACAGTTTTTTTCTCGTCATCGGTACCAAAACCTGCGGCTATTTTCTCCAAAATGCCATGGGGGTAATGATCTTCGCCGAGCCGCGCTATGCGATGGCGGAACTGGAAGAAGGCGACATTTCCGCACAACTGAATGACTACGAAGAACTCAAACGCCTCTGCGAACAAATCAAGCGCGATCGCAATCCTTCAGTGATTGTCTGGATCGGCACCTGCACGACGGAAATTATCAAAATGGATTTGGAGGGATTGGCCCCCAAACTGGAAGGGGAAATCGGCATCCCGATCGTAGTCGCCCGCGCCAATGGCTTAGACTACGCCTTTACCCAAGGGGAAGACACCGTCCTCGCGGCCATGGCCCAGCGTTGTCCAACGGAAGCGCCGGAAGCACCCAGCGTCACCCCCGAGAAACCCGCTGCGGCAAAATTCTTCAATTTTGGCAACAGCACCCCAGCACCCGAAACTGCGCCTAAACCCAATCATGCGCCGCTGATTCTATTTGGCTCCCTGCCTGATCCCGTTGCCACGCAATTGGGGCTAGAACTCAAGCAGCAAGGAATTCACGTCTCTGGCTGGCTACCCGCGAAGCAGTATAGTGAATTGCCAGTGGTGGCCCCCGGTGATTTTGTGGCGGGTGTGAATCCGTTTCTCTCGAAAACCGCGACCACACTCATGCGTCGCCGCCAAGCCAATTTAATTAATGCGCCATTCCCGATCGGGCCGGATGGCACCCGCGCTTGGATTGAAGCGATCGGGGCAAGTTTGGGCGTACCGACTCACGGTTTAGCAGAACGCGAAGCTCAGGTTTGGGCGAATGTTGAGGACTATGTCGCCTTGCTGCGGGGCAAATCGGTCTTCTTTATGGGTGATAATTTGCTTGAAATCGCCCTCGCCCGATTCCTGATCCGCTGCGGCATGAGCGTCCATGAAATCGGCATTCCCTACATGGACAAACGCTATCAGCAATCGGAACTGCAATTGCTGGCCCGCACCTGTGAAGAAATGCAGACACCGCTGCCCAAAATTATCGAAAAACCCGATAACTACAACCAGCTCCAGCGCATCCAGCAACTTCAGCCTGATCTCGTCATTACCGGAATGGCCCACGCTAATCCGCTGGAAGCACGCGGGATCACCACCAAATGGTCCGTGGAATTTACCTTTGCCAATATCCACGGCTTTGGTAATACCCGTGACTTGCTCGAACTAGTGACGCGCCCTATGCGCCGCAACCAAGCGATCGCTGCGGCCCAGTTTAATTGAACATCATTCATAATCGCGTCACAGACTGTTGCCCAAATCTGATTTAAATCCGCCGAATCCCCAATGGTGTAACTTAACTGAAGCTATATTCAGAACATCTAGTTACGCAACGGGGATTCAATTCATGGCGGCAACGCAAATTGCATCAGCGAACTCAACCACGATCGATGTGAGTCCAACAGGTTACGACATTGAGCAGACCGTGCGCGATCGCTACGCGGCGGGGGCGGCCCAGGCCCAGGCGGCGCTCTGTTGTCCGACCGACGGCTACGATGGGCGCTATCTCACCATTTTGCCCGACGAAATTATTGAAAAAGACTACGGCTGCGGCGATCCCACTCGCTACATCAATCCTGGGGAAACCGTCGTCGATCTCGGTTCCGGCGCAGGCAAAAATTGCTACATCATCGCTCAGAAAGTCGGCGCTGAGGGGCAAGTCATCGGCGTGGATATGAACGATGCGATGCTGGATCTGTCCCGCAAATATTTAGGAACGATCGGGGAGCAGCTTGGCTACCACAATGTCCGCTTCGTCAAAGGCAAAATTCAAGACCTCGCCCTGGACTGGGAACAGGCCCAAACCTGGTTGAACGCCCATCCGATCAAGTCCTTTGAAGGCATGATGGCCTTTGAAGCGGAATGCGATCGGTTGCGCCAAACTCAACCCTTAATCCCATCCGACAGCGTTGACGCGGTCGTTTCCAATTGCGTATTAAATCTAGTCCGACCGCAGGATAAAAAACAATTATTCCAAGAGATTTTCCGCGTATTGAAGCGCGGTGGCCGTGCGGTGATTTCTGATATTGTCTGCGATGAGCCGCCGACCGAAGCAATCTTGGCCGATCCTGATCTCTGGAGCGGTTGCATTTCCGGGGCATTTCAGGAAAGTGAATTTCTGGAAATGTTTGAGGCGGCGGGGTTTCACGGGGTCGAAATCCTGGCGCGGCATGAGCATCCTTGGCAGGTAATTGACGGCATTGAATTTCGATCGCTGACGGTGCGAGCCTACAAGGGCAAGCAAGGCGAATGCTGGGATCACAATCAAGCGGTGATTTATAAAGGCCCGTGGAAATTCGTCAAAGATGATGATGATCACATTTTGCAGCGCGGCGATCGCATGGCGGTTTGCGCCAAAACCTTTGCCCTCTACACCGATCCCCATGGGCCTTACGCAGAGCACATTATTCCGGTGCTACCGATCGCATCTGTCGCCCCCGCAGACGCAACGCCGTTTGATTGCAGCCGTGACACCAAACGGCATCCCCGCGAAACCAAGGGACAGGATTACAATGCCACGATCGCTTGTAGTAGTGAGGGTTGCTGTTAGGTGGATTTGGGCAAGCTGGCATTGAGTAATACATTGCTGATTGTATTTACGCGCTATCCGATCGCGGGACAGGCGAAAACCCGTCTAATTCCCGCGATCGGGGCTGAAGCTGCCGCCCAATTGCAACGGCGCATGACCGAGCGGACGATTACAATTGCCAAGTCCTGTGATGTGCCCTTGCAAATTCAGTTTTGTGGCGGCACGATCGGGCAAATGCAGGATTGGTTAGGCGCAGATTTAATTTATCAGCCCCAAAGTGAGGGGGATTTGGGCGATCGGATGGCCCAGGCGTTTGCGGCGGGATTTGCGGCGGGTGAGGAGCGCGTGGTGATCATCGGCACGGATTGTCCTGGAATCGATCGGGATTTAATTCATACTGCGTTTACCGCGTTGGAGTCGGTGCAAAGCGTATTCGGCGTGGCGGAAGATGGGGGATATTATCTAATCGGTCTCAATCAACCCACACCATCGCTGTTTCAGGATATTCCTTGGAGTAGTGAGACGGTTTTGAGCGACACCTTGGCGATCGCCGATGCTGAGGGCATTTCCTACGAATTGCTGAAGGAATTACCCGACATCGATCGGGCCGAAGATTTACGTCATTTGCCAGCGGCACTACAAATGTGAAACCCTGTACACCTCATTGACCGTTACATTACCAATCTTCATAAGACAAAGACTGATATTGCATTTCTTGCAACGCTGGATCAAGCTCAGAAGAATATTCAGCGTAAATTTGATTAAGTTTATTCAGCAGAACATAACTTCGCAGAGCCTCATTCATCAATGTTTGATAGTTGCCACCCCCAGCTTGATGCGCTTGCTTCGCCAGGATTCGCAATATTACCCGCTCAAAAAACACATCCGTCAATGGAGGAATATCAGAATAATCAATATCCTCATCCGCCATCGCCTCAAGTACAGCCCAATTAGTCCGCGAGGTATCGTTCAAATTTTTGTCGTTCATATCAATTCGCTCATATGGCGATCCTGAATCGCCCCCTAGCCCCCAATACTGGGGGAACCGGAATCAAAGCCCCCAGTATTGGGGGTTTGGGGGCCTGCTGAATCTCGTATCTCAATTAGGATTGCTGTATTGTATGCCCAATCGCGAATAGATAAAATCCGACCCAATCATGCCCCGCATCTCCGTCATCATCCCCACCCTCAACGAAGCCCCTACTCTCACCCAGACCCTCACCCACATCCCCAACACCCCCAATATCGAAATCATCATCGCCGACGGTGGCAGCACCGATCGTACCCTCACCATCGCCACCCAACTTCACCCAAACGCAATCGTCCTCACCACCGCCCCCGGTCGCGCCCACCAGATGAACCAAGCCGCCGCGATCGCCCAAGGTCACCTCCTTGTGTTCCTCCATGCCGACACCCACCTCCCCCCCGACTGGCTCACCCACATCGAAACTACCCTCGCCCAACCCGGCACCATCGCCGGAGCCTTCCACCTCAAAATCAACTCCCCAAAGTTCAGCCGCCGCCTCATCGAATGGGGCAGCAACCGGCGATCGCGCCACTGCCAACTGCCCTACGGCGACCAAGCGATCTTCCTCAAGCGCGAAACCTTTGAAGCGATCGGCGGCTTCCCCGACCTCCCGATCATGGAAGACTTTCAGCTCATCAAAACCTTGCAGAAACGCGGCAAAATCACCCTCGCCCCCGCCGCCGTCACCACCGACGATCGGCGCTGGGCCACCGTCGGCATCTGGCAAACCACCCTGCTCAACCAACTGATGATTCTCGGCTTCTACCTCGGCATCAACCCCGATCGGCTCCGCCAATGGTATCGCCAAGCCGCCCACCGCCGGATTTCTCCACCGTCGCAATCCTCAGCAGACAGGCTAAACTAGAGACTTGGCTTCCGTAAGGTGTAACCATGGCTGTGCGAAAAGACACCATATTCGAGCAATACCTCGCCCCGATCGTCAAAAACGTCTTGATCGATCGCGCCGCCATCAAAGCCCTCTACGACCTGTACGACTGGGAAGCCGAAGCCCAAACCCGCACCAATCCCCAGCTCACCTACCCCGACTACTACACCCGCCACAACTTCCACAGCATCGAAAACGGCTACCTCAGCGCCGAAGCTGCCGTCTCCTACGACCCGATCACCCAGTACGCCCTCCCCCCGAACGAAACCTGGGTACGGCAAAGTTTGCTTGACCAAATTCACGTCCGTCCCAGCCGTATCCTCGATCTCGGCTGCGGCACCGGCACCATGGCCCTCAAGCTCAAAGCCAAATTTCCCCAAGCGGAAGTCATCGGCCTCGACCTTTCGCCCTACATGCTGACCGTCGCCGACCACCGCGCCACCACCGACGGCCTCAGCATCACCTGGCGACATGGCCTCGCCGAATCCACGGGTTTACCCGAAGGCCAGTTTGACCTGATCACGATCGCCCTGCTGTTCCACGAAACCCCGCCTGAGATTGCCCAGCGCATCCTCCAGGAAGCCTACCGATTGCTCCGCACGGGCGGCGAAGTGCTGATCCTTGACGGTAACCAAAAAGTGCTGCGGCAATCCGGCTGGCTCACCAATATCTTCGACGAACCCTACATCCAGGACTACGCCAGCGGTGATCTGGAAACTTGGCTGAGTGAAGCCGGATTTGGGGCGATCGCGTCCGAGAGTATTTGGGTGATTCACCAACTGGCTAGCGGCGTTAAAGGCATCACCGACAATGTCAAAAAGCCTGTCTTCAGTACGATGAAAGCCCAGGGCAATCGCCGCTGGGCCGCACAGTAGATTCGGAAGATTACCCTACAGCCGCGATCGCAGCGCTGGCCGAGGGAAGAGATATTGCAAACCGGACACCCGATCGCGCTCATTTTCCGGCCCTTCATCCCAGAGACTTTCGAGGTAGAAGAACACTGTCCCCATGCCGCGTTCATTGGCCGAAAACACCTGGGATTGGATCTGACCCATCGGAATCGGGCGACGACGCAACCCGGTCAAAATCCCAACCGCCGTGGGAATCTTGCCCTTCGCCTCTACCATTTCGGGCAGTTCGAGCTTGCTGTTGTAGCTACCCATGTCCGATCGGTAGACCTGCACAATCAGCTCATCAGCAATGCCCTGCTTCACCCAAGTCGCCCAGTCCTGCAACTGAAACTTATAGGCATAGGCCGCATAGTTCGGGGAAACCGAGAAGGTTGCCGTTGGTCGAACAGCTCGCACCGCCTGCTTCAGTCGCACCATGAATTCCGTAATTTTGTCCGCCCGCCATTTTGTCCAGGCTTCATCCTTCGGATCGGCGGGCGGCGCTTTTTTCATTTCCTTTTGGTAGAGCGCCACGGTGTAGGGGTCATAGCCGAAGGTATGGGGCAAACTCATGTGGTCATCAAACTGAATCCCATCCACATCGTAGTTCGACACCGCTTCCACCACCAGATTCGTGATGAACTGCTGCACTTCCGGATGGAACGGATTGAGCCAAGCCACTTCCCCGGCTGGGCCGATCGAAGTCTGCTCACCGTTACGCTGTTGGGTCAGCCAGTCAGGATGATTCATCGCCAGCTCCGAGGTCAACGGAGCCATGAAGCCGAATTCAAACCAAGGCATCACCAGCATATTGTGCCGCCGGGCTTGGCTCACCACATCCGCCAACGTATCTTGGCCGTCCTGCCCCCGGTAGACAAAGGGCTGAATCCCTTGGGTTTGGGCAACTTGGCTGGGGTAAGTGACGTAGCCGGAGTTCCAGATGACGGGATAGACCGTATTGAAATTGAGCTTCGCCAGTTGCTCCATTGTCGTCGCCAGCTTTTGCCGATCGTGAAGCACGGCCACATCATTATTCGTCAGCCAAACGCCCCGGATTTCCTCCGGCGGACGCAGGTTTGGGAAGATCGGAGCAACGGGTTTCTCCGGAGGCTTTTCAGCCGTTTTAGGATCTTTCGCAGTGGTCTCGGGGGCAGGCGCGGCGATTTCCGTGGCGATCGCTTGCGGCGGCTTGGATACGCGTTTCGGTAAGGGTTTTGTCGTTGCGGGTTTAGTCACAGGTTTCGCAACGGGCTTCGTAACAGGCTTAGCGACAGGCTTAGCGACAGGCTTCGGCTTTTTCTTAAATAACGCCGGGGTAGGCAACGATGCAGGCGTTTGCGCGCGGGTTTGCGCGATGAGCCGATCGGCCCCACTCAGCAATACTGTCACACAAGCCCCGAGCGCGAGGGCCACATAGACCGATCGCTTCCAAGAACGCCACTCCATCACACATCTCACCCCAAAAACAACATCAACCAACGCCTCAAATGACGCGCGCACTGGTAGAAAAGTGCCGACGTGACCTTGACAGCCACATCGCATCAAGCGTATCCCCAGCATCGCTGGTATCTTAGAATTACAATAGAGTTATATCCGAATCCGCAAACATCCGACTCACCCTTGTTAAAGTTTCTATGAGCATCCGTCTAAAAGCCGTTCTATTTGACTTCAATGGGGTGATCATCAACGACGAGCCAATCCATGAAGAACTGCTCGAACAGCTATTGCTCGAAGAAAATTTGCGGATGGGGCCAAAGGACTTTCAGACTTACTGTCTGGGGCGTAGCGATCGGGCCTGCATTCGCGATCTGATGGCCCAGCGGGGCCGCACGCTGACCGAAGCCGAACTCGATAAACTGATCCAGCGCAAGGCACGGGCCTACGCCGATAAGCTCGGCACGATGGACAAGCTGCCGATCTATCCGGGTCTCGAAGATTTTATTTTTAAGCTCCGGGCCACGCCCGTGAAGCTCGCAGTCGTCAGCGGCGCACTGCGATCAGAAGTCGAAGTCGTCCTCTCGCGGATCAACCTGCTAAATGTATTCGACACGATCGTTGCCGGGGACGATATCACCGTCAGCAAACCTGAACCCGACGGCTATCTGCTCGCTGTCCAACGGCTACAAAACCAGTTTCCGGCGCTCGGGGTGACCCCCGCCAACTGTCTGGCGATCGAAGATACCTTTGCCGGAATTGAAGCGGCGAAACGGGCGACGATTCCGGTAGTGGGCATCGCCCACAGTTACCCGTTCCACATGATGCAGCGGGTCGCGAACTGGGCCGTGGACTATTTCAGCGATTTGGAGTTTGAGCGGATTGGCCTCGTAGCCGATGCATCCAGCAGCGAACCCGCCTAATGATCACTCCACCCATTCTCTGCCTGGGCGAAATCCTCGACGATCGCATTGCCGATCGGGTCGCATCCACGATCGCCCAGGTGCAAACCTGGACAGACTATCCCGGCGGCGCACCCGCCAATGTTGCCTGTGGGTTGGCAAAACTGGGGACGCGCAGTGGGTTTATTGGCGCGGTGGGCAATGACGATCGGGGGCAGGGCTTGATTCAGGTTTTGGCGCAGACGGGCGTTGATGTCAGCGGGGTTCAAATTATTCCCGACTATCCAACGCGCACGGTATTGGTGTTACGCCGTGAAGATGGCGATCGGGAATTTGCCGGGTTTGGCACATCGGATGATCCATCACTGGACACCACTGCCTTTGCGGATACCCAGTTGCGGGCTGAGGCGTTACCGATCGCCGCCCTGAATCAAACACCTTTCTTAGTGATTGGCAGTTTGGGCCTCGCAATCCCACAGAGCCGAACCGCCATTGAACATGCCGTTGCCATCGTGAATCAGCATCAGGGTCGAGTTTGGCTGGATGTGAATTGGCGACCCGTATTTTGGCCCGAGCCAGAAATTGCACCCATCCTAATTCGCAGCGTGATCCGCCAAGTTCATTGGCTCAAATTGGCAGAAACCGAAAGTGAATGGCTATTTAATCACCAAGATCCCAGTCAAATTGCAACTCAGTATCCCAATCTTGAAGGCATTTGCATCACTTTGGGCGATCGGGGCTGCCGCTACTGGATTCAGGGTCATGTGGGGCATGTTCCGGCGATCGATTTAGCGGCTTTAGATCAACCTGTGATCGACACCACGGGCGCAGGCGATAGCTTTAGTGCCGGAATGCTGCACCAGCTGGTTCTGCAAAATCAACCGCTCACCGCTGCACAGGCGCGATCATGCGTCGCCTATGCCAATACGGTTGCCGCAATCACAACCACACAAATTGGCGCGATCGCGGCCCAACCGACTGCCGCCAAGGTCACCGATTTTTTAACCCGCCGCAATATGAGTTCATGGCATTAACTGCGTGATCTTGATAAGCAATGTAATTATTCGTCCAACCCAAATAAGCCAATCTCCACCTCGGCGAAATCGTCAATTATTTTTCTGTTTTTTACCAATGCCAGAGTTCACTATTTCTTCACCGCTCAGCGTTAAGTTACTACGTAGATCAATTTAGCGCTTGATTGTTCTCCCCCGTTCTCCATTCCGCACTATACCCCTGTGAAGCTCCATACTTTTCCACCGACGATCGCTGCCGATCGCCCAGTTTCGTTCAGCCAAACACTTCAGGCTGAACTTCGGTTAAATTGGGCATTTATTCGGCGTGACCTGCTTGTGTCAATTATTCCTGGGCTTTTATTTTCCACCACCGCTTTGATGAATTATCCGGTGCCATCTGGCGGGGAGTTGATCCCGGTCATTGGCAAAGATGTAATTTATTTTTGGTTGTGCATTACGACATTTTGCATGGCCGATCAAATTGCTGGCATCGAAGAAGATCGACTTAACAAACCAGAACGGCCTTTAGTCACGGGCCTGGTCACGATCGCCGCTGCTCAAAAACGCTGGAAAATTTATATGATCGCGCTAACATTTTTCGCGATCGTCACGCACACGTTAGTTTGGGCGTTGATTTGGCAAGTGGGCTGTTTGATTTACCATCGCGGCGGGGGCGCGCAGCATTGGTACGGCAAGACATTTTTAGGTGGGCTGGGTGTAACGTCGGAGGTAGGGGCTGCTTGGCAATTGGCGCAGCCGGAGATCCCGACGATCGCTTGGCGCTGGATTGCCGTAATCGGGCTGTATTTAATAACGTTGATGGCGGTGCAGGATTTTCGCGATATTGCGGGCGATCAGGCGATTGGTCGGCGAACGATGCCGATTGTATTTGGGGAGTTTTGGAGTCGGTTAATCGTTGCCGTCGGGTATTTTGGATTTCCGCTGGTGGTGCATTATGGATTAATGCAGCCCGCAGGATTGAATTGGATGGTGTTAGGTTGGGATATTTTTTTAGCGGGATTTTCGGTGACGATCGGCTTACGGACGCTATTATTCCGCAATCCCCAGTCTGACCACCGCACCTATGCAGGATTTACAGTATTATTTTGTGCTTATTTAGCAAGTTCAATCTGGATTTTACGGGTTTAATGGGTCGATTTAACGGGGCGCAGAATCTACGCCCCTAGGCAGTTACAGCCTTATCAAAGGCAATTACGCTTTATCCGCTAATTTGGCATAAATCTGATCGGGCGGAAATACGCCAAATTCAGTAATGATGCCAGCGATTAAATGCGCGGGGGTAACATCAAAAGCGGGATTGTAATATTCCGCACCTTCGGGACAAAGCCGAGTATCACCCACTTGGAAAATCTCCGCTGGGTCACGCTCTTCGATCGGGATTTCACTGCCATCTTTGATTTTGAAATCGATCGTCGATAACGGTGCGGCCACAAAGAACGGCACATCATGCGCTTTTGCCACCAGCGCTACGCTGTAAGTCCCAATTTTATTTGCCGCATCACCATTCGCTGCGATCCGATCGGCCCCCACGACCACTGCATCAATCATGCCGCGCTGCATACAGTGGGCGGCCATATTGTCCGTAATCACCGTGACCGGAATTTGCTCCTGCACACATTCCCAGGCCGTGAGCTTCGCACCTTGCAACCGGGGCCGCGTTTCATCCGCATAGACCCGCTCCAATCGACCATCCCGCCAAGCCGATCGCACCACGCCCAGCGCTGTCCCATAGCCCGCTGTCGCCAATGCCCCAGCATTACAGTGGGTCAGGAGACGAATTTTGTGCGGTGTGGTCGGGAGGGCCGTTACGCCATGGTCGCCGATCGCTTTGCAGGTCGCCACGTCGTCATCACTAATCTGCTGCGCGGTCGTCTGCAATAATGCCCGCATCGCCGTTAAATCCGCTGGGCCTTGCTGCGCCGCTTGCATCATCCGATCGATGGCCCAGAAGAGGTTCACAGCCGTCGGTCGCGTGGCGCGTAAGGTAACAGCGATCGCTTCGAGTTGCGTCAGAAATTCCGCGCGATCGGTCGTCCTAATTTCCTGCGCGCCTAAACATAACCCAAAGGCCGCCGCCACCCCAATCGCCGGGGCACCGCGCACAATCATCGTTTTGATCGCCATCGCCATTTCCTGGCTCGTCCGGATTTCGACTGTGCCAAATTCCTGGGGAATTTTCGTCTGGTCAATCAACACCACCCGATCGGTGGCCCAGCGGACAGGATATAGCTCAGCCATGGCAAAACTCGCAGATTCAAAAAAAGACATGTTCTCCAGTTAAGCACAGAAGGCTCCATGGATTTGCACCATGAAAAAAGAGGCTGAATCATCAGCCTCTCACTCTGCTCAACATCATCAACAAATCAGCAAGGAAGTAGAAATTCACACAGCTAAACAGCGTAGGATCACGGATCGGAGTGAATCTGCCGCATCAATAGCTATCACATCCCGCCACAGCATCGATTGATCGGTCCAATGCAGACTGGGCCAATGCGGCATCGCGAATCGCTTGCCAGAGATGATTAACTTCATCACACCAACCTTCTGCGGCTTGAAACGCGGCAACGGCAGCGTCCATGTCCTGCATTGTTCGTAATTCCGCCACCTGCTTGACGTTAGACATACGATGAGTCCTCCGATTTGGGATTTTGGGTACGATCCAGTTTTGTTTTGGATATTGATTTAATTGTGAAACAGTTTTTTCAAAGCTGCTGTGCCTAAAAGAACATTGTGCCTAAAACAACAATTCGCCAACTTGCATAAGCTCAGTTCAAAGACACAGATCATCCCCCAGCAAACACGGGATTTCACAATAAGATTCCACAAAGATTAATCAAGTTCAGCAATGAAACATTGACGATCCAGCGGCATCTTCACTAGCGTGGAATGACAGCCATCAGGAAGGGGGAAAACCATGGGAAAAGCGCAGTTTTGGCGACGCTGGCGTTATGCATTGATCGCACTATTCACGGCCCTGCTGTTAATGTTCAGCACCGTGGCGATCGCGAAGTCGGTCGGTCGCTTTCGGGTCGAACCCGGCCCTGTTGAAAATCCCGCCTACCAAGACCTGCGCCGCCTGGTCAAAGAATCTCAGCTCTATGAAATCATGGCCACGGAGCTGAACAAACTGCTGATTCTGCCGAGTGATGTGAAGATCAGCCCCAGTACCTGCGGCGAAAGCAACGCCTTTTATCAGCCCAACGAGCGGCGGATTGTCATGTGCGATGAACTCCTGACGCATTTTGCCCAACTGTTCCAGCCCACAGCGGAATCGGATGAAGATCTTGGGATATCAATGCTGTACACCAATTTATTCGTGTTCTTCCATGAGTTAGGCCACGGCTTGATTGATATTTATGATTTGCCCACGGTGGGTCGAGAAGAAGATGCCGTGGATGAATTTTCGACGTTGCTGCTGCTGGAATCCGGGGAAGAAGGAACCAAAGCCGTCCTCAAAGCCGCTGAATGGTTTCACTTACAAAGTCAACAAAGCGAGGGTGACTTGGCCTTTTGGGATGAGCATTCCCTCGACCAGCAACGGTTCTACGGCATGGCCTGCTTGATGTACGGCAAAGACCCAGAGACCTTCGCCAGTTTCGTCACAGAGGGGATTTTGCCCGAATCCCGCGCGGCTCGTTGCCCCAGCGAATACAGCAAGAAATATAAGAGTTGGAACCAACTCCTCGCCCCCCACAGCAAAGCCTAGCTAGCGCCAATCCTGACAAAAAAGCCGCCTAACTAATCCAGTTGGGCGGCTTTTGATAATAATGCAGCTATCGACAATTAACGGGACATGCTGAGCGTGCGACGCTTCGTGACCATGCGGAAGGTCTCGATAATGTCGCCTTCCACCCAGGCGTTGAAGTTGTCGACACCGACACCACATTCGTAGCCCGCGTTGACTTCCTTGGCATCCTCGCGCATCCGCTTGAGCGAATCGAGGGCACCTTCGAAGACCACTTCATTCTTCCGGCGCACACGAATCTTGCAGTTCCGAATCGCTTTCCCTTGCTGGATGTAGCAACCCGCCACTGCGCCTTTGCCGACACTGAAGACGGCCCGCACTTCGATCTGGCCCAGCTCTTCCTCGACCAATTCCGGTTCGAGTAGACCCTCCATCGCCGCTTGAATATCATCTAGCAGCGCATAGATGATGTTGTACTCACGCACGTCCACGCCCAGACGATCGGCGGCTTGACGCGCCCCCGTGGCCAAGGTGGTGTTGAACCCGATCAGCACCGCTTCCGAAGCCGCTGCCAAGTCAACGTCCGTTTCCGAGATTTCGCCCGGTGCCGCGAACAGTACCCGCACTTGCACTTCGCCCTGGGGCAACTGCTTCAGCGAACCCAGAATCGCTTCGACGGAACCTTGAACGTCCGCCTTCATGACGATGTTCAGTTCCTTCAGCTCGCCTTCTTGGGCCTTGCTCGACAGCGTATTGAGGCTGACGCGGCGGGACGAGATCGCGGCCAACAAGCGCGACTGACGCTGGGCATCGGCCCGGCTATCGGCGATCGCCCGCGCCTCTTTCTCATCCTTGTACACATCAAACTCGTCACCCGCCGCCGGGACATCGCTCAGACCCAGCACCTCAACGGCAAAGGACGGTGTAGCATGCTTGACCCGCTGACCGCGATCGTCGACCATCGCCCGCACCTTACCCAGGGCCGAACCCGCCACCAGAATGTCACCGACATTAAGCGTCCCGTTCTGCACCAAGAGCGTTGCCACAGGCCCCTTGGCCTTATCGAGATGCGCCTCAATGACGGTCCCCTTCGCCAGACGATTCGGATTGGCATTGAGATCTTCAACCTCCGTCACCAACAGAATCATATCGAGCAGGGTATCGAGATTTTGGCCCGTAACGGCACTGACGGGCACCATCACCGTGCTACCCCCCCATTCTTCCGGCACCAATTCGTACTCGGTCAGTTCCTGCTTAACGCGATCGGGCTGGGCCGCTTCTTTATCCACCTTGTTAATCGCCACGATGATCGGCACACCCGCCGCCTTCGCGTGGCTGATGGCTTCCACGGTCTGCGGTTGCACACCGTCATCCGCTGCGACCACCAGGATCGCCACGTCTGTAACCCGCGCGCCTCGGGCTCGCATGGCGGTGAACGCTTCGTGACCTGGCGTATCCAGGAACACGACCTGCTGCATTTCACCGTTATGCTCGACATCGACGTGGTAGGCCCCAATATGCTGGGTAATCCCCCCCGCCTCGCCGGAAGCCACTTTAGTCTTGCGGATCGAGTCGAGCAGCGAGGTCTTACCATGGTCAACGTGACCCATGATTGTCACCACTGGCGGACGACGCTGGAGATTATCCAGGTCTCCCACGTCCAGCATTTCGATCGTCTTCGTCGCCGCCGACTGCTCTTCTGCCTGGTCAACCACGAGACCCATTTCTTCAGCCACCATCGTCGCCGTTTCGACATCCAGGGTCTGGGTCACCGTCGCCGCAATGCCTTTCATGAACAGGCTGCGAATGATTTCGGTTTCGGAGACCACCATCATCTGCGACAGCTCTTGCACGGTCACGCTACGCACGAGCGTAATGATCTCCGGCTTCTCTTGCTTCTGATTGGCCTGCTGCTGGCGGCGTTCACGCCGTTCGCGGTAGCTGTTACCGCTGCTACCCGGACGACGACGCTGTGTAGCCGCTGGCGGCTTGGCAGCAGTTTGCACCGACTTGGGCTTGGGCGGTCGCGCCAGGGACAGATTGATCTGCTCCTGGGACACACCGTCTTCATCCTCATCCAAATCATCGTCATCGTCGATATCCAGATCGGCTTCTTCAAACTTCGGCCCCCGACGCTTCTTCGCCGCCGCTTTGCCGAGCTTCTCAGCCGATTCCGCCTCTTCTTCTTCCTGCCAAGGCTTGCGGACAACTTTGCCCCGGGCAGGCATCGTCGGCTTCGCCAATAGCTCCGCCGCTGGCATCACGGGCTTGGCCATCATCTCTGGGGCAGTCGAGTCAGCGGCAGCAGCAGCTTCGACTGATGGACGCTGGGGCTTGGCGATCGGTGTGGGCTTCGTCGGGTCACCCGCAGGCTTGGGTCGCCGCAGTTCCACAATCTGTTGCGGCTTCGGGCCGACGGGCTTCTGGGGCACCGCACCAGGCTTCGCAGGCTTCGCGGGACGGGGAGCACCGTTCGCATCAGCGACGGGTGCTTTTTCAGCTTTCCTGACAATTAAGGGTGGCTTGTTCAGCACCGGGCGCGGCGGCGGGGCCACGGGCTTACCCACCGTCTGACGCGGCGGGGCTTCTGCCTGACGCGCAGGCACTTCCGCCACGGGTTCAGTTTTCGGGATTTCCGGCTTCGGTGCGATGGTCTCCGATCGACCAGAGGTCGTCGGCACTTCCGGCTTCGCCGCTAATTTTGCTTCGGGCTTGACGGCTTCAGGCTTCGGCGCAACCGCGACCTCTGCCGCTGGCTTCTTCGCCGCCGGGGGCAAGTCTACGGGTTTCTTCACGGCGACCGGGGGCTTCGCGGCAGGCGGTGTACCTGCATTCACAGGCTTCGGCGCAATCGTCGCGGACGGTTCAGGACGACTGGGCGTTGCGGTGGCGCTTTCCGGTGATCGACGCACTTGCAAGATTTGCTGTTTCTTCGGCTTGTTATCCAAGGGTGTTGTATTCCTAGTTGACTGGGGAACAGAAGGGGCAGACGTGGAAGTCGCGGTGGGTGTATAAGAGCGAGCAGCGCTACGGATGGCGATCGCTTCTTCTTCGCTAATTGAGCTGCTATGGCTCTTAACGGCAATGTTTAACTGACCGCAAATGGTCAAAATGTCTTTATTGTCGAGGTCTAATTCCTTTGATAGATCATAGATTCTAACTTTGCTCATCCACGGTTCCCCTTACTGCATGTTCGCTGGTTGTTACATAGTGGTCGCTTTCCGCCTTGACTAAAGGACGATTAATCTGGCTTCACGATCGATTGGCTCCAGGGCATCTTTATGCCCATCTACTTAATAGAATAATCTGCTCTGCTCTGAATTGAAGCGGTTGGAACTAAAAATTTTAGTCGATCGAAGTCACCTTTACTGCTGATCCCAAATTTTCTTCATCAATCGTCGAGGGTTGGGCCTGATCCAACCGATCACTCAACACCTGGTAAATCTCGTCATCTACGTTCTTTTTCAAGGCACGACTCAGCCGATCCTTGCGCCGGGACGCCTTGAGACAGTCGGGGTGGGGACAGAGATAGACCGATCGGCCCATCCCCTGATCCAACACCACTTGATGATCGGGATGTTGCCGCACGATTCGCCAAAACTCAGCGCGCGGCGCAACTTTACGGCAACTGACACAGCGACGATCATCTTTCATCTCCTGCCCCTGGGACTTCCCTATTCCGACTCGACCTCGGACTCCATCTCAGCCTCGGGTTCGGCTGTCGCCTCGGCTACCGCTGCCGCCGCCTCAGCTGCCGCCAGCTTGGCGGCGCGCTCCGCTTCCCAAGCCGCGTCTTCCGCCGCATACTGGGCTTCCAATGCCGCTTCTTCAGCGGCGATCCGATCGCGCTCTTCCTGCTCGATCCGACGCTTCTCTAGCACCTCTGCAATCACTGCGTCTTCAGCTTCGCGGTCATACTTCGCCGCATCCTTGATGTCGATCTTCCAGCCCGTCAATCGCGCCGCCAGACGAACATTCTGACCTTCTTTACCGATCGCCAAACTCAGCTGATCCTCCGGCACCAACACATGGGCCTGACGCTCTTCTGGATCCATCAGACGCACTTCCTCCACCCGCGCCGGGCTGAGGGCATTGGAAATGTAGTTGGCCGGATCGGGCGACCAGCGGATCACATCGATTTTTTCCCCGCGCAGTTCGTTCACCACGGCCTGAATCCGCGATCCCCGCGCCCCAATGCAAGCCCCCACGGGATCAACATCGCGCTCGGTGGTATCGACGGCAATTTTAGTACGGGGGCCCACGTAGCGCGACGGCGGATTGGCTTCGCGCGCCACAGCGACGATGCGAACAATCTCTTCCTGGATCTCGGGCACTTCATTTTCAAATAGATAAACGACCAGCCCCGCATCGGCGCGGGAAACCAGCAGCTGCGGCCCCCGGTGCGAACCTTCGCTCACCTTTTTCAGATAGACCTTAAACGTTGCATTGGCCCGGTAATTGTCATTCGGCAGCTGATCGCGCTTGAGCAACTCCGATTCCACATCCGGTTGCCCAAAACCGCTTTGCACCGCCATGATCACCGATTGCCGCTCAAACCGCAGCACCCGCGCCTGCAAAATCGCCCCTTCGAGATCCTGGAACTCCTCCTGGATTAACTTGCGCTGCTGGTCACGCAGCTTCTGGGCCAGCACTTGCTTAGTCTGAATTGCCGCCATCCGGCCAAATTCATTTTTGTCCGGGGTGACATCGACCACCACTTCCACCCCGACCTGCGCTTCGGGAT
Source organism: Cyanobacteriota bacterium (assembly GCA_046049545.1). GTDB lineage: Bacteria > Cyanobacteriota > Cyanobacteriia > Leptolyngbyales > Leptolyngbyaceae > Romeriopsis. The sequence goes on from JBJORF010000011.1 coordinate 21,370, forward strand.
CAAATTCCTGAACTTCGCTCAGGCCAATTTCGTGGTCGGGATTTTCAACTTCTTCAACGATCGTCTTAATTGCCAAGACCCGAAAGCCTTCTTCTTCAAGATCGAGCTCAACTTCAAAATGATCGAAATAATCCTCTTCAAAATGCACATTAATCTGCTGCGTGCGTCGGAAGCGCTCATAGCCTTTCATCAAGGCTTCTTTCAGTGCATCTTGGACGAGGGATTTGGGTAAATTGCGTTCGCGGCTGATGCCATCCATCATCTCGCGTAGTCCAGCAAACTGGATCGACATAATATTCAATTGCTCCGTAAAAGTTTGATCGGGGGGCACCTCGGTTTTGCGATCACCGGGATTTATTCAGCCCGCCCTTCGGCCAGTTGCACCAGACGAATCTGATCACGGGGAATCTTCACCGTGCGGCCTTTGAGACTGAGTTTGACCACCATCTCATCGCGGCCCAGAAGATTGCCTTGCCACTGCTGTTGGCCGTTGACGGGCGCATGCGCCTCCACGGTCACCGGGAACCCTTTAAAGGAAATAAAATCCCGATCGCTCTCCAACTGCCGCGACAGACCCGGACTAGAAACCTCCAGCACATAGGCATCGGGAATCACATTCGACTCATCTAACACGGGTTCCAGAGCCCGACTCATGCGTTCGCAGTCATCCAGCCCCGTATCCTGTGTCAAACTCCGCACATCCAACCGTAATACCGGTGGACTTTGGTTGGTGCGAAACACCGCATTCACCACTTCTAAGCCTAAGGACGCCGCCACCGGGGCCGCGATCGCCACTACTTCAGGTATGACCGGATGTGCCATCGAAAATTTCCCAATAAAAAAGTGGGATCACCCACTTCATCGACGAAGCACCAGTGTGACCTGGCACTTAACTGATACTCAGTGTAGCGGATTCTTTCACCGATCGCTGGAGAGAATTCGAAGATTTTCCGTAGATTGGCCGCCGCATCCTGGTAGACTTTGAACAGTTTTAACATTTGAAATTGCTGTGTCAACGATGGAAATTGGACAAAAGGTACGTATCAGCCGTTTGCGCGATCGGGTTTCCCAAGCGGTTGTGTCAAAGCTAGGCCAGATTGGCACAGTCTCCGGCTTTAAGATCACTGACGGCAAAGGCATTGGTGTGTTGGTGCAGTTCGATGATCAATTTGCCACTTGGTTCTTTGAAGACGAAGTGGATCTTGCGGCCTAGATCGGCTGACCTGGGCTTGAGGCCGCGAGATCTATTTAGCTAGGTTAAATCAATTCAGCAAAACCAATGGGGGCGTTCTGCGGAGCGTCCTCATTTGTGCATGGCAGGATCGCCGCAGGAGATTGCAATTATGGCTTTGATTTTGACATTTCTAGGCAAGGGCGGCGTGGGCAAAACAACGATCGCGATCGCCGCCGCCAAGCGCCTCGCCCGCGAAGGCCAGCGCGTTTTGTTCGCCACCCAAGATGGCAGTCCCGCCTTCGGACATATTCTGGGTCAACCCCCGACAGCCACCGCCCCAAATCAACCCCAACCGATCGCACCCAACCTTGATCTGGTGCAATTCCAAGTCGCTCAGCTTCTCGAAGCCGGCTGGGAAACCGTCAAACAACTCGAAGCTCAATACCTCCGCACCCCCTTTTTCAAAAACGTCTACGGTCAGGAACTCGGTTTACTGCCGGGGATGAGTAGTGCCCTAGTCATGAACGAAATCCGGCGCTACGAAAGCCAGTATGACGCGATCGTCCTCGACAGCAGCGGCGACTCCGAAACCCTGCGCATGCTCGGTGCCCCGGAAGTCGTGAGTTGGTATGTCCGACGGTTTCGCACCGTCTTCGGCGAATCGGATTTGGCCCGCACCATGGCTCCCTTCCTCGCACCGCTGACCACCGCCGTTTTAACCGTCAACCTCAGTGCCGACAACTTTGCCCAACCAACCCAAGAATTGAACCAACTGCTCGACCAAGGCAAAGCGATTCTGGCCAATCCCCAGCGGGCAGCAGCTTACCTCGTCACCCGCGACGATCCCGCCGCGATCGCCCAAGCCCAATACCTCTGGGGCAGCGCCCAGCAAATCGGCCTCACCGTTGGCGGCGTGCTGTTTAATCAAGCCAGCCACGTCGAGGGATTCGAGGGCATCGGCAATCACGCGCTCCCCAGCAAAACGGGCAATGACTGGGAAGCCTTGATCGCCGCGCTGCCCGACTTCCGCGAAGCCGCCCAAGCCCCGCGCCCGATCGTCATCGACAGTGCCAATCGTCAGGTGTCACTTTTCCTCCCCGGCTTCACCAAACCCCAAGTCAAACTCACCCAATCCGGGCCAGAAGTGACGATCGAAGCCGGCGACCAGCGGCGCAACATCTTCCTGCCCCCCGACCTCGCCGGCCGACCCGTCAGCGGTGCCAAATTTCACGATCACTATCTGATCATTAGCTTTGGGTAGGCGATTTAACTTCAGCCACGGTCAAAGTTCGTGTAGGATGCGAGAAGGCCACAGCAGCCCACCCTTAGCGGCTAACCCTTAGCGTCCAAACCTTCCGCCCAATACCGCATCAAAACTTCCAACCATGACAGACCATACCCCCGAAACTCTGATCCCCCAACCAGCAACACCGGAAACCACGGACAACAAATCCGCCAAAGCCCGCCAGCTCCTCGGCATGAAAGGCGGCGACGTGAAAGAGAAATCGATCTGGGCCATCCACCTGCAACTGATGAAGCCCGTTACCTGGATTCCGCTCATGTGGGGTGTCCTCTGCGGAGCCGCATCTTCGGGGAAATTCGTCTGGGATGTTGAGCATGTGGCTGTATCCCTCGCCTGTATGTTGATGTCTGGCCCCCTGCTGACGGGCTACACCCAAACGATCAACGACTACTACGATCGGGAAATCGATGCAATCAACGAACCCTACCGCCCGATTCCCTCCGGCGCAATCTCCATCCCCCGCGTCAAAGCGCAAGTTTGGATCTTACTGGGCCTCGGTTTACTGGTCGCCGGGCTGCTCGACCTGTGGGCCAAGCACAGCTTCCCAACCCTGCTACTGATGGCCTTCATCGGCTCCGGCATTTCCTATATCTACTCCGCCCCACCCCTGAAACTGAAGCAAAACGGCTGGCTCGGCAACTACGCCCTCGGTGCCAGCTACATCGCCTTGCCTTGGTGGGCAGGCCACGCATTGTTTGGCACGTTGACCCCGACGATTATGGTGCTGACACTGTTCTACAGCATGGCGGGTCTGGGAATTGCGGTCGTGAATGACTTTAAGAGCGTCGAGGGTGATCGGGCCTTGGGGCTAAAATCCTTGCCTGTGATGTTCGGGATTAGCACCGCTGCTTGGATTTGCGTACTGATGATCGATATTTTCCAACTTGGGATTGCCGGGTACCTAGCCAGTATTCACCAAAATCTCTACGCCGCGATCCTCGTATTGCTAGTAATCCCGCAAATCACCTTCCAGGACATGTACTTCCTGCGCGACCCCCTCAAGAACGATGTGAAATATCAAGCCAGTGCCCAGCCATTCTTGGTCTTCGGCATGTTGACGGCGGGTTTGGCCTTGGGTCACGCTGTTTTGTAAACCGCTGTTTTATAAACCTTAATCCAATCCGCAAAATCACCGAACGCATCCCCAGCACGATTCGGGCAAGCTAGAGTCGTTGATGAATCGTGCTTGAGTGTTCCTATGAAAAATACAGTCAAAGTGGGTATTGCCACGGGTATTGCCGGAGGTCTAATTCTTCTGGGCATGGTCGGGATTGTCCTGTTCGATGCGCAACACCGATTCATCAAACACATCTGGCGATCGCAGGAAAGTATCACCGATCGCAAACCCACCAACGCCTACAAAATCACCACCATCCAGGGTTTCCAGGTCTTGTTTGACAAAGACTTACTAGAGGATCCCGAGCAATCCCTCGCCCTAGTTAAACAGTTTGACAGTGCCCTCGCCAAGATTTCCAAAGTCGTCGCACCAGCGCAGCTCGCCGAATTGAAAAAGACCCGCATCTGGATCTCCGTCGAACGCCACCGCACCGTTGATGAGCCGGATTACGGCGAAGCCCACGGAGCGCAAACGATCGCCGTCTACCGCAAAAGCACCCCCGCCACCCTGAAAAAACACGGCCACAATCCCGATAAAGCCAAAAGCGTCGAAGTCTTTAATGCGCCACTGTTTAGCGCCGCTCCACCCGAACTGCGCGAAGCAGTGCTGCTCCATGAACTGGCCCATGCCTACCACGATAAAGTCCTCGGGGCGGACAACACGGACATCCGAGATGCCTATCGCAAGGCCATGGATCGGGGGTTGTACAACGTCGTCGACAGCCGATCGCCCGAAGAAAACCAAGCCTACGCCGCGACGAATCACTTCGAGTATTTTGCGGAGCTGAGTGTGGCCTATCACATGCGGAATGACGGGTTCCCCAAAGATCGAGCAATGCTTGCACGGCGCGATCCGATCGGTCATGCCCTGATGCAGCAGTTTTGGGGTAGACCCCGCGCCGCGAAACCATAATGGTTGGTCAAATCAGTCACACGATCGACAACTCGGCTCCACCTGTGCGCGAAGTAACTCACCTAGACTAGGTATGTTAGTTTCTCCAGGAAATCGTCCATGGGCCAGTCCAATTTATCGAAACCCTCTGCTAGCAAGCGATTGCAAAAGTTCATTGCATTGACTTTGCTGGTCTACGGGCTGTATCTCGTCAAAAGTGCCTGTGGCATTAATATCACCGATCGCTACAGTGCGCCCTGGTGGGTGAAGCTGCCGATCGCCTCCATTATGGAAAGTCGCTACGGTGATCATTGGCATAGTTAGAAGATCAGCGATACTGGCCCAGCGATTTCTTCGCCGGAATCAGAATATCCATACGAGGATAGAACAGGGAGAATCCATGGCTGGCTTATTCGTCCTCACAACAGCAATTTCAAATTCAAAGTTTATCCATCAGCGATCGGGATTAAAGGGGCGGCGTTGCGCGATTGAGGGCGCGGAAAACTCGCCTGTACGGGAGTGCGCGATCATCGCCCCATTCCATCCATGCCGTGGTCAATGATCCGTAGGGGCGTGCATTCCACGCCCACAGCCTACGCCAACCGATTACCCCCATCATCCCACCCGATCGATGCAATCAGTTGAATTTGGAATTGCTGTCCTCACAAAAAATCACTTGCGAATTGGATTATTATTCGTTACCATAGTGAGCCTGTGCGAAAAATCGTGCAAGTTTGATCTGAAGTTACGGTTAATTTTTCGAATTGGTTTGATTGCTTGATAAGGCGGGTGTTAATCGGCCTCCAATTTGTCCCTTTTCGCTATCGGCAAGGATTTCGTTACTATGGAACAGTTTGATTTCTACGGGAGACATCTCCTGTTGAACTTCTCGGGCTGTGAAGCTGACATGAATGACTTAGAGCGCATTCGTCAGGACATGATTGACGCGGTTAATCATATCGGTGCAACGATTCTTTCCCATATGGAACACCAGTTTGATCCGATGGGCGTTACGGTTGTATTGATGCTATCGGAATCCCATGCGAGTGTGCATACCTATCCGGAACATCGCGCTTGCTTCCTCGATATTTTTACTTGCGGCGAAACGATCATCGTTGAGCCCTTTGGGGAGATTTTGGAGGAGCGCTGGAAACCCCGTTATGTGACTAAGAATAAACATGAACGGCTCAATCCCGATCCGAATTCGCGGTTGATTTTGCCGCCAATGCCTGCGTTGAGCCGATAGGACGGTTGGTCGGCGCGATCGTGGCTGTTGTCCATGCCTGTAACTGGAAAGCGGATGTGCGGTAAATCAGTTTGCCTCGCATCCGCTTAATAGTATGATCATCTGCGTTCTAACAGGAGTGACGTGATCGTGGGCATCGAATGCACAAGTTGGCTGGTGGATCAAATCAGCCCCGATGAAATTCATATGTTTAAGCGCGACAGCACGACGCTGGCTTTGCAGACTGAGTTTCAGGCAGTGGAATACGTCAATACCACTGCCTTTGGCCATGCTTTAGTGCTCGATGGTTTGTTGCAATCGGCGGAACTCGACGAGCATCTTTATCACGAAGCCTTAGTGCATCCGGCGATGTTCTTACATCCCAATCCGCAGCGGGTGCTCATTATTGGTGGGGGAGAAGGGGCGACCCTGCGGGAAGTGCTGAAGCATGCCACGGTTCAGTCAGTGACGATGGTGGATATCGATGGTGAACTGGTGGATTTTTGCAAAGCGCATATGCCCTCCTGGCATGGTGGCACTTTTGATGATCCGCGTGTGACCTTGCTGCATGAAGATGGTCGGGCATTTCTGGAGCGGACACCCGATCGCTATGACGTAATCATTACTGATATTACCGATGGCCTGTCGGATAGCCCAATTCTGGCGTTATACACCCGCGAATTCTATAGTTTGTGCCGGGAGCATTTGACCGATGATGGTTTGATGTCGGTGCAGGCGTTTACTTTAACGGTGCATCGTTGGCAGGAGCATGCGCTGATCCAACGCACGATCGCGGCGGCCTTCCCGACGGCCCGCAGTTATACGGCGTTTATTCCTTCGTTTTTGCTGACTTGGGGGTTTGTGCTGGCGACGAAAACGGTTGATCCATTGACTGTCTCACCGCAAACGATTGCCCAGCGTATTCTCGATCGGGGGATGGAAAGCCAGCTGCGGGCCTACGATGAAATTACCCACAGTGCTTACTTCAGTCTTCTGCGCGAATTGCGTCAGCATCTCGCCCAATCCGGCGGCATTGTGGAAGATGGTAAGGGTTTTAGCCTCGATACCTAGGGGCTGGGAATGCCTAGGGAGCTAGGGCCTTTGGCTTGGACATTAGCGTGTATTGCGAATGGCATGGAGGCGATCGAGCCGATTGCGTACACGCATTTGCAATTCACTCACGGGAATAGGCTGCTCCAGCACATCATCACACCCTTGGCTGTAGGCGATTTTCTGGGTTTCAGTTTCGTCGCGACGATTAAGCGCAATGATGGGGAGCCAAGCCCAGTTCGGCAACTGGCGAATCTGATGGCATAGCGCCAGCCCGCTTTCGGTGGCTTGGGTCAGGTCGAGGATCAGTAAATCGGGCCGCAAGGCATTCAGCCGCACTTCAATTTCTTGGGGGGAGATTACGCCTATGGGGAGCGATCGCCATTCTTGCAAAGCGTTTTGGAGTTTCTCGGCCCGACTGCTTTCCGCAGTCATCACGAGCAATGTCGTTGGTGTTGTCGAACTATTATTGTCTGAATTGGCGTTGGTATCACTGTAGTCAGCATTTAAGCGATAACCCAAACCATACACTGATTCGATCAAGTTATCGACCCCCACGGCCCGCAATCGCTGCCTTAGGCCTTTGATATGGGCCTTGACCGTATCTTCGCCCGGCAATTCAGCATCGAGTCCCCAGAGTTGATCGAGAATCGCCTTGCGACTGTAGATCCGTTGACTGTTGCGGAGAAATAACTCCAGCATCAAATATTCTTTCGGTGACAGTTTGACGGGTTGGCCATCGTAGGTGACTTGGCAATTGCTCGGATCAAGCCGCAAACTGCCTTGCTCAAAAACGGGGGTGATTTCCTTGTGATTGCGGCGTAGCAGGGCCCGCAAACGGGCGTTGAGTTCGTTCAGCGCCACGGGTTTGGCTAGATAGTCATCGGCTCCGGCATCGAGTCCGGTGACCTTATCGGTGTTACTGCTGCGGGCTGTGAGCATGATCACAGGCGTTTGGTAGCCCTGGGCCCGAATTTTGCGGCAGAGGCTGACCCCATCGATTTTCGGTAGGGTGACATCAAGCATGACCAGGTCATAGTGACCGTAGGTGATCAGGTCCCATCCTTCTTCCCCATCACGGGCAACATCGACAACGTAATTTTGGTCCGTTAAGGCATCGGCCAGCTGGTCGGCCAGCTGGCGGTTGTCTTCAACAAGCAGCAATTTCATGGCGAATCCGTTCCGCAATTTAGAGCAGAGGTGATGTAGCTGGGCCGCACGACGCAGTTTTCACACGATTTGAAGGCGGTTTGAACTGTTTTTGGGCTTATCGTCATAATAGGTATCGATCACTACTTCAATAACACTGACTTCTCTTTTCCTTCACAATTGCCATCTGATTACTTTCCCATCAAAATATCGCCGGGTAAAGCAATGGGACGTTAATTCCACAATTGTCAGAAAATCCTAAAAGTATAAAAAAGCACATTAGTCTTTGGTTGAGCGTTCGATGCTTGACGCTTGCCTCGGTGCTTGTGCGAATCGGGGCGATCGTTAAAATGGTTACCTTGAATGGTCAGTAACCGTTGAATATTGCGTCGATCGACGCAGATTTAATCCAGGATTTTGCGGAAGTCCTGTGTCGTTTTAGGTTTCCTGCTTTATGCTAATCCTATGCGTCAAGCGTAGATTCCGCAGGATTCGAGTTGCTAAATTTCAGTTGTTGTTCTGGGTGAGTGTTCCCGTTATGAGTAACCTATTAGATAAGGACAATGTGCAGCGTAAGGATCTCATCACTTCGGTGGGACTTTGGGTGGTGGCGGAATTTGTTGGGTTTGTGATGTTTCCAGCGTTGCAATTGATTAAGCCGGAAGGCGCAACGATGCGGAATTGGTTTTTGACCAGTTTGCCTTTGGGTTTGGGCGGTATTTTGTTGATGGTGGCTTCGGCCAAAGTGGTGATTGCGAACAATGAAAGTGATCACCAGCTGAAAACTTTTGCCGCGATCGGGCTGGCCCTGGCGGGTTGGCTGGCGGTGGCGGGGATTTTGTATCCGCTGTGGGTGGTTTGTATCGAGTTCTTTGGTCAGAGCTGGAATCCCGGCTAGATCCATCCGTGCTTGATCCATCCGTGCTTGAGAGCAATCGCCATGCAAACGCTATCGTTGACCCTTGCGTTGAAAGAATGGGCGATCGCCGTGGATGCGCTGGCGGCGGGTGAAATGTGGTTGCTCCTGCGTAAAGGGGGCCTGCGCGATCGCGTGCTGACGTTAGACTGGCCGATCGGCCAGTCTTTTTTGCTATATCCGACCTATGAGCATCAGCGCGGCGAGTTGTTGCGATCGCCCTACGACCAAGCCGTGTCGGTCGTGGCCTCGGGCTGGCATCCCACGACGGTCTCGCTGGGGGCGATCGCCCAAATTACCGATGTCTTGCCCCTGCATGATCCGGCCCAGGTCGATGCACTGTGGCCGCACCATATCTGGAATCAAAAATTTGTTGCCGATCGGTGGCAATGGCAGCCCCAGCGACCCTTCTCCGTCCTCTGTCTGCGCGTTTGGCGTGCTGCTACGCCCCAATTGGTTGTGCACCAATCCCACTACAACGGTTGCCGTTCTTGGTTGGATTTGGATCAGGCGGTGACCCTGACGGCCCTGAGCCCAGCGATCGCAGATGCGGCCTATCACGCGCAAGTTGCCGAACTGCGGGGTTGTTTGGGGATGGATGCTGCACCACGCCCCGATGGCACTTCGATCGACCACTAAATCTACGTCGACCACTAAATCTACCATCGACCACTAAATCTACATTTTCAAAAGATCCGTTACTCCACGGATGGCGTTTTACCCTTGCAAACCGCATAAAAAAGTCGTTCAAATCCTCGGCTTACGACTATGCTAATAGACATCAAACTCTAAATCTGCGGTTTGTGGTTTTCTACTTAGCTAGATGTAGCGCTCATGAGTAATGCGGCGCGCATGAAAACCGAGGTTTGAGCCTTTGTGGCAATGATTTATGGGATAAGGCGGCAGGTCATCATGACAAACAATGCGGTGACGTTACAGCAATATTGGCGCGGCGGTGCGATTGCCAGTTCGACGGCGATCGTGGCGTTATTGACGCTTGCGTCAGCGGCGATGGCCGCGCCACTGGAGGACTTGCAATACGATACGCAGCAGGAGCAGGTTTCGTTTGTGTTGCCGGATGGGGTGATGCCCCGATCGTTTCTGATGGCGCAGCCCGCGCGCATTGTGATTGATATTCCGGATACCCAAGTCGGGAATCTGCCGCCGGAGCAGACCTTTTCGACTGCGGTGAAGCGGTTGGAAGTGACCCAGGTGGAGCCGCAGTTGGCCCGAGTTATTCTGGAAATGTCACCGCAGGCAGTGTTTGCGCGGGGCCAGGTAAACTTGCAGAATGTGGGGGATGCCGCACCCGGAAAGGATCGCTGGGTAGCGAAACTCTTGCTATCCAAACGTCCGGGCAGCCTGTCACCCGCCCCTTTGCCGAAACCGGGGATTGCAGCCAAGCCCGCGCCAGCGGTTGAGTTGCCGCCAGGGATGGAGGCGGTCGTAGGCAGCTTGCCTGCGCCGAACTTGCCGACGCCGCCCACAGCGCCGATCGCTGCGGCATTGCCGACGGTGCCGGAGGTGGTCGCGACGGCTCCCACCCCGTTACCAAAACTTGATCCAGGGATCGCACCGGCGAGTGCGTCTCCGGCCAATCCACCCAGTCCAATACTGCCGCCAGCGCCAGGTTCGGTGCCGATCGCCCGCTTACCAGAAATGCCTGCCCCGTCGACGGCTTCGGTTCCGGGCTTGCCACCTACGCCGCCGCTGCTCGGAACGGTGATCGAGCGCGGCAGTAGTCCGGCGGCCTTGGTCACGCCGACACCTGTCTTGCGGCCTGATTTGCGCCCTGCGCAACCGAATCCGAGTCGCCCAATTTCGGTGCCGCCGTTGGCTTCACTCAATGGGGGTGTAACGCGTAATTCTGGGGCGAGCGGTGCATCGTTGATGCCAACTCTACCGCCTGCGCCGCCGCTATTGGGTGCTACTTTGCCCCCGGCCCCAGCGACGGGTGCAACGCTAATGCCACCAGGCATCGCTGCGCCAACAGCGATCGTCCCAGAAACGCCCCCCCTACCCTCGGTTTCGCCGCGTGGAGAATTTGTTAGTGCATTGCCCGGTGCGATACCCAGCGTGCCCCCGGCGGGGGCCGCGATCGCGGTGTCGCCACTGTCGCCACAGGTAGGTGTACTGCCGTTTGGGGCGCAATTGCCCGGTCGATCGCCAGCGGTAACATCGATGAATCTGCCGGGAATGGCGACGACTGCCGGGGCTGCGACGGCTGGAACCAGTGCTCCTGGGCAGGCGGTTGTGGCCTTGGATAATCTCAGCACGGGCGGTGTGATGCTGTCGGCTGGAACGACTTTGAGCCTGCGCTATGATCAGCCAGCAGCAATGAAGCTGAATGCAGGGCAGCGTCAGCAGACGATCCTGAGTTTACTTTCCCCGATCGTTGACTCGCGGGGCCGTGTGATTGTGGCCCAGGGCAGTGTGGTGTTAGGGGAATTTGCCACTGGGTCGGAGGGGAGCCAGTTTACCAGTCAGGCGTTGTCCTTACCGAATCGCAGTCTATCGCTGGCTGCCCAGTCAGCCGTATTGCCTGCCAGTAAGCAAGTTTCCAACAATAAGCTGCTGCAAAACTCTGGGATCGGGGCATTGGCGGGGGCTTTACTCGGGGGCTTGAATGGCAGTGTGCTCGGGGGGGCGGCGGCGGGCGCAGCAGTCACCTATGCGATTTCGCCGAAGCAGACCATCGTTCAGCCAGGCCAGACGTTCCAAGTCCAACTGACACAAAACTTCTTTGCTGCGCCCTAATCGTCATCAACTTCGCCAATGATTTCTTTCTGGAGCCATGCTAAACGCTTCGGTGCGCCGATGTTCTTCCAAAGGGTTTCGGCGGCGGTAAAATCCTGTTGGCTAGCTTCATTATTTCCGAGCTCGCGATAGGTGATTCCCCGTTGGATGTGGGCTTTGGCGAGATCACATTTTGCGGTTATTTGTTGCAAGATGTCGATCGCGATTTGATGTTGTTCGAGCGCTTCCTCATAGCGTTTGCGACTGCGATTGACCTGAGCCAATCCATGGTTGGCTTGCGCGATGATGTGAGTGAATTGTTGTTTCTGCGCGAATTCTAACGCCTCGCGGTACAGGTCGGTGCCGCCATCCAAGTCGCCAATTTTCAAGTAAGTGCTGGCAAGATAAACTAAGGTACAGGCTTTGCCCCAGGATGTGAGTTCATTTTGAAATGCCAAATTGGGGACTTTTTGAATGTGGATGGCCGCCTGGATGCGGTCGTTCTGGCAGGCATAGATGTAGGCGAGATTGCAATTTGCGTAGATGACGTATTCGGGAATTCGCTCCGCCGCTTTTTCCGACTCCGCGATTTGGCGCACTTCTTTAAAGTGTTCCAGGGCGGTGGTTAATTCCCAGCGATCGCGGTAGCACAAGCCTAAATTCAGTAAAGCGGATGCTTCAAGGTGCTTGATTTTCAGTAGGGAGGGTGCGCCCATGCGGCATTGGCGCGTAATTAATAGGGCTTGGGTGTGATGCTTTTGGGCATTCTCGAGATCACCACCGAGACGATTCACGTAGCCCAGAAGGTTGTAGAGTCGTGCGGCCCGCATATTGTCGGGCGGAATATGATCGATGATGCGCAGAATCGCCGAGGTAATTTGTTGGAGCAAAGTAAAGCGATAGAACAGCCAACCGACGGCGATCGGGGTGTTCCAGCGATTCGGTTTGCGAGTGGTGAGCACATTGGCGGCGGCTTCGTAGTCGTCGATTTCGAGGTAATGGTGATAGGCTTCCAATACCCGCTGCGCATCATCAACGCTATCGACACTGGCGATCGAGGCTAACCAAAAATTACTGGCTTGGCGATGGCTGGGTTCCCAATCTTCACTTTGGCGGAGGCGCTGCGCGGCTTCGCTTTGCAGCATCGGATGGAGCCAGAAAATTTCCTGTTTGGCGCGGGTTTCGAGCAAGGCCCGATCGCGCAGGGCTTGAATCACGCCCGATTGCTGCGCGGCGGCAGTATCCCAGAGCATCGCCTTCACCCCAGCGATCCCCACGGAAGAAATACTATTTTGATAGCGATAGGCTCCCAGCCGACAGAACAGCCGATAGGCGGCAGGGTGGGAATGGGCGATCGCTTGGATTTGGGTTTCGACCAGGTGCTGGAGGGCACCGTTGGCGAGCAGGTTGCGATCGTAGCTTTGCCAACATTGGTCAAGGTCGCTGTCAAATTCGCTTTTTGCCGCACCCTTGAGAATCCGCATGGCTTCCGGGTTTCCCTGACAAGCCTGCCAAATTTCCGCTAGGGTATGGGCGCTGACTTGAATTTCATGATGCTGGAAGTACTTGGCCCATTTACTTGCGGCGATCCCCTGAATTTTGTGACATTGGGTGGTGAGGCCACTTTCTTGCAAGGTTTGGCGACTGGTGATCAGCGTGATCACATTGACGCTGGCGTGATCGAGGAAGCGGAGCAGTTCGAGGTAGCAGCGGTGGGCTTCGATGACGCGGCCCTGGGCATCGAGCAGAATCTCGAAGTTGTCGATTAGGATGCCGATCGGCGTGGGGGATTGATTCAGGCAACGCCGCAGCCGATCGAGGTTCATCCGAAAGTCCTGCCCCACTGCCAGACCAAACTCCCCACTCAGCCATTCTTCCACGACCAGTTCAACGGGTGTCACCATTGATTGGGACTCGGTGGGCATCCAAATGCTGAGCATCCGATAGCCTTGGGATTCCAGATATTTCCGGGCCAGGGTGGTTTTGCCGAGGCCGCCTTCGCCATGGATCAGCACGATCGAATGGTCTTGTAGATATTGCTGAATCATGACGACATCGTGTTCTCGACCCATGAAGCTGATGGTTTCCGGGGAGGGCGATGGGCGGATGGTTGAATGGGCGACTTGTGTTGCCGGTGACAGAGGCCTGGGGGCCGCTTGGGCTAAGGTCGATTCATAACAGCGTTGAACAATGCCACGAAAATTCTTTTTGCTGAGATTGGGTTCGTTCAAACCGCTTTGCAGCCAGCGAAACAACTGGGAGCCGCGATCGCGCACGTGGGTCGCTTCATAGTCGAGCACCTTGGCAATCGCTTCGTAGGTGGAATCGTGCTCCCAAGCCTGCCGAAAAATATTGCGCTGCAAGTCGCTGATTTCCTTTCCCATTGGCTTTAAAACAGCGGTCTCAATCCAGGCGAGCACACGATCGACATCCATGGCAGATGTAAGGAGGTTTAAGAACTGTTTAAGCATTCTTAATGTAACGGTTGGATGGGAAACTTTGCCAGAGTCAGCCCCGATTAATAAGCAAAAATGCTTAACTCTTCCTTATCAGGGGGTTGCCGCATTTTTTATGCGATCGACCCGGCGTAATTGGCAAAATAGACGACAAATAGCAGGGCGAAATCCTACAAAAACTTACAAATTCGGTGGGGCAGGCCGCACGCGCGGTAAATGATCGAGTTAAACCCCTGAACGCCCCTCTGAGTGGGCGGTTCGATCAACCCACACAAACTGACAGGCAAAACCCAAGGTGCATCGAATAATCAAGGGTATCGGAGACGTATCTGCCCCCAGTCTCCGTTTACTTGAGGTGCCCTGTATATGAAGAAGAAATCCAACGCGCGGCCTACTAATCCTCAATTCAATTCGGACTTGCCCCCGATCGACCCACAAGCATTGATTCAAGCCAGCCAGCCCAAGCAACTGCTCGGTTGGCCGACCGATCCCCCGCTGGAAGCGCCGACGGAATCGACCCAAATTGCATCCCTCCAGCAAGCCAATCAGCGTTTACAGCAGCGGGTCCAGCAGTTGCTCGATCGCGAGCAAGTCCAATCCGCCCGCATTCAAGCCCTGTATGAACAACTGGATCAGCGCGATGCCCAGAGCCGTCATCAGGAATTGCGCCTGCAAGCCCAAACCAGCCAAAGCAATCGCGACCATCGCCGTGCTGCCGTCCTGAACCGGATCGATACGACGGCTCCGGCCATCAGCCTGCCGCGCCTCCCGATCCGATCGGCCCATTCCGGTGTAGTTCGCACTTGCTTGAATGTGATCGCGGTGCTGGGTTTGATTGCCTTTGGCTATGGCTTGCTGATTGTGCTGGCGGGGCTGTTGCAATCAGCGGCTCTAGCCTCCCTTCTCGACATCGGCGAATGGGTCATCCGCGTCAGCCTGAGCATCGGACTGCTGCTCGGCGCGATCGCGGTGTTCTCTGAAAGTCTCTAGTCGAAGAACGTTGTGGCCTGCTGATGCCATGACTAAAATCGCCAACGGGAAGCCCGCACCGATCGGGCTTCCCATTTTTTGTGGGGATTGGCTGGGTGGGAGGCGGCGCGGGATCATAACGCGATCCCATGAATTGTAACGAAAGGTCTCAACCCTCTCAGAAAATACCAGAACTTCCCATACCATTAGACTTTAGAAGCGGTGGAAGGTGCGCGCGTCACACTTGTTTACATTTCAAGGGGCGGTGTCCGAATCGTTTTAACCTAGTTATAGACATGAGCTAGTCGAGCTTGCACCGGGTTTGCGGAGGCTGAAAGCGAAGATTCTTGGTCTTCGCCATCGCGTACTGTTGCCGACAAGTTTTGACCGTCAGATTTAAACACGACCGTTAATGGGAGCTTTAGGAAACCAATGAGTGTTAAGGCAAGTGGTGGAAGCTCAGTTGCACGCCCGCAACTTTACCAAACAGCACCCCTGACTGTGATTTCGCAGGCAGAGCAACAGGATCGCTATTTGGGACGCAGCGAACTGACTGATCTGAGCGAATACTTTAAGTCGGGTCTAAAACGCTTGGCGATCGCCAATCTCCTGACCCAAAATGCTGAATTAATCGTTTCCCGTGCAGCGAACCGGATCTTCACCGGAGGTTCGGCTGTCGGGTTCTTAGAAAAGCCAGAAATTATTGCGCCTTCCCCCGCGACGGTCGGTGCCTTGGAAAAAGCCCTCGGTGGGAATGCCGCAGCGGCGAGTGGTGGCGGTGCCCTGCAAAGTTTGCTGGGTGGTTCGGGCGTTCCGGCGGCGTTTCGGCCAATCAGCGTCGCCCGCTATGGCCCGGCGAATATGGCTAAGTCCCTGCGCGACATGAGCTGGTTCCTGCGCTACACGACCTACGCGATCGTCGCGGGCGACCCGAGCATTATTGCGGTGAATACGCGCGGTCTGCGGGAAATTATTGAAAATGCTTGCTCCGCTCCGGCGACGATCGTGGCCTTGCAGGAAATGCGCACGGCGGCGATCGGCTACTTCAAGAATGATGCGGATGCTGCCGCGATCGTGAAGCAGTACTTCGATGTGCTCGTGACGGAATTTGAAGGGTCAGCGCCTTCGACCAAGCTGCGTAAGCGGGATTCCAAGGATTTGCAAGGGCTTTATCTGCCGCAAATTTACGCGAATGCTGCTGAGCGTCGCCAGAAGTTTGTGATGAAGCCCGGTCTGTCCGGGGTGGAAAAGGCGGAAATCGTGAAAGCGGCTTACCGTCAACTGTTTGAGCGCGACATTACACGGGCCTATTCCCAGAGCGTGTCCGACCTCGAATCGAAGGTGAAGAACGGCGAAATCTCCATGAAGGAGTTTGTCCGGCGGATGTGTAAGTCGCCGCTGTATCGGAAGCAGTTCGTCGAGCCGTTTATCAACAGCCGCGCCCTGGAATTGGCGTTCCGTCACATTTTGGGCCGGGGGCCTTCGTCCCGCGAAGAAGTGCAGCGCTATTTCAGCATTCTGTCTGCTGGCGGTTGGGATAAGTTTGTGAATGCCTTAGTGGACTCGAACGAATATTCCGACTACTTCGGCGAAGAAACGGTACCTTACCTGCGGGGCCTGGGCCAGGAAGCCCAAGAATGTCGCAACTGGGGGCCGCAGCAGGATCTGTTCCGCTACAGTGCGCCATTCCGCAAGGTGCCGCAGTTCTTGGTGACCTTTGCCAGCTATGATCAGCCGCTGCCAGAACAGCATGTCTATGGGAAAGGCAACGACCCGATCGAAAACCAGTTCGGCGCGATCTTCCCGAAATCCACCACCAATACGAATACGCCTGCTCCCTACGGTAAGGACAGCCGCCGTCTGCTCATTACCCGTGGGCCGGGGATCAATAACCAAGTGAGCAACCCGGCGGCGCGCGGGGTGAATCCGGGTTCCCTGGGGCCGAAGGTGTTCAAGCTGGAGCAAGTGCCGGGTAGGCAGAATGTCAGCATTAAGTACACGGAAAGCTCGACTCAGAAAGTGATCCGGGCCTGCTACTTGCAGGTGTTTGGGCGTGAACTATATTCCGGTCAGCGGCTGAGCGTGGCAGAAATCAAGCTGGAGAACGGCGACATCAGCGTCAAGGAATTTATCCGGATGCTGGCGAAGTCGGAAGTCTACCGCAAGATGTACTGGACACCGCTGTACGTGATGAAGGCGGTGGAATACATGCATCGTCGTTTGGTTGGCCGTCCGACCTACGGTCGTCAGGAAACCAATGCCTACTTCGACATCAGCGCCAAGAAAGGTTTCTATGCCTTGGTGGACGCGATGTTGGATAGCACTGAATATGTCCAAACCTTCGGCGATGACACGGTGCCCTACGAGCGTTATGTCACGGCGGCGGGCCATGCGGCGCGGATGAACAAGGTGAGCAGTGGTCGGGCCGAAGTGATGGCGGCGGCCATGGCCGATACGACCACGCCGCTGTTCGTCGAAATGGGTGCGGTGAAGGAACCCCGTAACGACTTCGATATTGCTCAGCGATCGGCCCAGGGCGTGACCAAGAAGCGTGAACAAACCAAGGTGTTCAAGCTCACGAGCTTGATGGATAAAGCCAACATCGAAGTGGTGATTGGTGCCGCATACCGTCAGGTGTTTGAGCGCGATGTTGCGGCCTACAGCATCCAGAATGACTTTGTTAGCCTGGAGAGCCGCCTGCGAAACGGCGAAATCACCGTGAAGGAATTCATCGAAGGTCTGGGCTGCTCGAAGCTCTATCTGAAGGAGTTCTACGGGCCTTACCCGAACACGAAGGTGATCGAACTGGGAACGAAGCACTTCCTCGGTCGGGCACCGCTTGATCAGGCCGAAATCCGCAAGTACAACGCAATTCTCTCGACCCAAGGGCTGAAGGCGTTTATCAGCGCGATGACGGCGACCCCGGAATATCTGAGTGCCTTTGGCGAAGATACGGTACCTTATAACCGCTATCTGACCCTGCCCGCCGCGAACTATCCGAATACGCAGCGGTTGTATAACAAGCTGACGAAGCAGGATGCCAAGGTCGAAGTGCCGAGCTTTGTGACCAGCGGTAATAGCTAGGTTGCGGCCCTAGGTTACAGTCCTAAATCTGTTCGAAAAATAGCTCAATGTATCGAGCCGTCGATCGCACCTCCTATTGATGCGCGATCGACGGCTTTTCTGTGGATTGGGGGGTTCGCGCAATGCGAATTTTGGCCTCATAAATTCTTGCGAATTGCCCTTGACAGAATTGGGTTTAAGCGCTTTCTGGTCGCTCTTTTCGCGAATCTGAGGAAGTTTATTACAAAATATTTCAGGTAGGCAGAAGAGGCCGTCAGAATACCGCAGAATTGAATGCGGAAGGTTGTGAGTGCCTGCGAGCTTGATGGCTACTCCTCGTTTGGGGTGTTCATTTTTCGGCGGTCTCCGGCTGTATTACATAAAAACGGTTAAATCCCTAGTTGGAGGAATCCATCCATGAGTATTGTCACGAAATCCATCGTGAACGCAGACGCTGAGGCGCGCTACCTGAGCCCTGGCGAACTGGATCGAATCAAGAGCTTTGTGACTTCTGGCGAAAAGCGCTTGCGCATCGCTGAAGCCTTGACTGGTGCTCGTGAGCGCATCATCAAGCAAGCGGGCGACTCCCTGTTCCAGAAGCGTCCTGATGTGGTTTCCCCCGGCGGTAACGCATACGGTGAAGAAATGACCGCAACTTGCCTGCGCGACTTGGACTACTACCTGCGTTTGGTGACCTACGGGATCGTTTCTGGCGACGTGACTCCGATCGAAGAAATCGGGATCGTGGGCGTGAAGGAAATGTATAAGTCCTTGGGTACTCCGGTGGACGCTGTGGTTGAAGGCGTGCGCGCAATGAAGGTTGCTGCAACTTCTCTGCTCTCCGGCGATGACGCGGCGGAAGCAGGTGCTTACTTCGACTACGTGATCGGCGCTATGGGCTAGATGTTGGGGTTGTGAGATTTCTGGTGGCAGAGGTTTCGCAGATTTCACATTTGCTTTCGTGACACGAGTTTCGTAAAACTGATTTCAAGGATTTTTGAATCATGCAAGACGCAATTACGGCTGTAATCAATTCTTCTGACGTTCAGGGTAAGTACCTTGACGGTTCGGCTTTGGAAAAGCTGAAGGGCTACTTCGCAACAGGCGAACTGCGCGTGCGTGCCGCTAGCACCATCTCCGCTAACGCCGCTGCGATCGTCCGTGACGCGGTTGCTAAGGCACTGTTGTACTCCGACGTGACTCGCCCCGGCGGTAACATGTACACGACTCGCCGCTATGCTGCTTGTATCCGTGACTTGGACTACTACCTGCGCTATGCAACCTACGCAATGCTGGCTGGCGACCCGTCCATCTTGGATGAGCGCGTCTTGAACGGTTTGAAAGAAACTTACAACTCCTTGGGCGTGCCCGTGGGTTCGACTGTTTCGGCAATCCAAGCGATGAAAGAAGTGACGGCTTCCTTGGTGGGCGCTGATGCTGGCCGTGAAATGGGCGTATACTTCGACTACATCTGCTCTGGCTTGAGCTAGGTTTGAGTTTTCAGTTTGCAGTGGTGCGTGATCAGTTGCCGAACTGAGCATTAAACCCTGGAGGCTGATGGCAAATTCACGAAAGTCAAGGGCTAGGATTAGTGCGCCAAAGGCTGGTTGAGTCTCTAGTTTTAGTGACTAGACTGGTTTTCGCGATCTGATTGTTAGAACTTGACTTTCGCTGTATTGGGTCTGTTTAAGACTAGGTTTTTAACAAGCGCCAGTTAGCTTGCTTTGGTTGCCAACTAGGAGAGATTTAGATCATGAGAATGTTTAAGGTGACGGCCTGCGTTCCCAGCCAGACGCGGATTCGGACTCAGCGCGAGTTGCAAAATACCTTTTTCACGAAGCTGGTGCCCTACGATAACTGGTTCCGTGAGCAGCAGCGCATTCAGAAAATGGGCGGCAAAATTGTCAAGGTTGAGTTGGCAACAGGTAAGCCGGGTCGCAACACTGGATTAGCTTAGGCTGTTTTTGGCTCATTTTTGGCTGAATGGATGAGATTGCTGAGGAAGGACGATCGATGGGTCGTCCTTTTTTAATTGGTTGGAGTGGCTCACCTTACGGAGATTCTGGGCTGTTTTGTGGGGGGGTGGTGGGTTGGTTTTTGGGTAGCTGGTTGGCGAGGCTGTCGAGGATGTTGTGGCTTTCGCGGGCGATTTGGTTGTAGGTTTTGATTTTTTGTTTGTAGTCGGTGAGTTTTTCGTTGAAGTGGGTGATACGGTTGCGTTGGATTTCGGCGCGATCGTTGTGTTGGCTGACTTGCTGGTTGTAGTTGATTTTTTGCTGTTCGAATTGATTGATCCGATTGTAGGCATCCGTTGCACCTTGCTGAATGGCGTTTTCGGCGGCAATTTTCGCGGATTGGAGTTCGCCGTCGAGCTGGTCGAGTTCGCGATGGCTGGCAGCAAGTTCAGTTTCGGCTTGCTTAATTCGCTGTTCTAAGTCGGTGAGTTCGGCTTCGAGCTGTTCAATTTGGGGTTTGAGCTGGTCGGCCTGTTGGTCAAGCTGGGTGAGGACGGCACTGGAACGTTTGGCGAGGGCGGTGACTTGCCGCCGATCGGTGAAGTAGCGTTGGTAATAGGTTTCGAGTTCGGGGTCGCCGAAGTCGGCGAGTTCGGTACCCAGGTGGGAGTGTAGTTCGTTATGGTAGAGCTTCGTGTCTTTGGCTTTGTAGTCATTGAGGACACTTTTTAGCCGTTGATCTTTGACGCGATTGCTGGCGCGGGTGAGGCGTGGAGCGAGATCTTGAATTTCTTTGTGGCTGAGGCGGGCGTAGGCGGCATGGAGCATTTCATGGGCGGCGGTGACTTCCATCGTGCCCTTCAACCGAGGATCGGTGACATCCTGGATGATGATTTTGCCTTTGTGGTAGCAGCCCAGCATGATTGCCTGGTCAGGGACTTGGCAGCGTTCGAGGAAGACTTGCTTGGACTCGATCGAGGGTAATTGGCGATAGAACAGTCGCTCGGCGCTGGGGGTCATATAGCTGAGCTGCGCCAATCGGGCGATTTCCGGCGATCGCGGTGCGAATAAGCGATCGCTGAGCGCATCAATCCACCATCCTTGGGTTGCAAAACCCAGTGCCAGTAGGAAACTACCGACCCAAACCAATAAATCCCGTTTCTTCCAGGGTTTGCTCATGCCGCAGGGGAGATTCGATCAGAGGGGATAAGCTAGCGGGAATCAGCGATCGCGCGCGATGTGACGATTAATTAAAGCCGCTCTTGGGGCGGACGGCGGTTGCTGCGCCGACCATTGCCGTTGGTGCCATTGGTCGGGTTGGGACTCGGCTCTGGGAGGCGGGCAGCGGTTTGGGGGCTGACGTTACGATAGGCGGCTTGGGGATCGGGTTGGTTAATCTTGAGCTGTTGCCGACCATTCCGCACAATCCGCAGCATGTCGGCCATCTGCGCCTCCATATCCCGCAGCACGGCATCCGCGTACTCATCGGCCCCGCGCTGGATTTCCTCGGCTTCCTGGAGGCCCAGCTGGCGCATTTCTTCGAGGTCTTGCTGGGCCCGTTGGCGCATTTGTTCAATTTCGCCGATCGTTCGGTCTTGGGCGGCGTTGCATTCGCTTTCGAGCTGCGATCGCAGCTGCTGAGCCTCGTATTCCGCTTGGCGCAGAATGGCGTTTTCATTAATTAGCTGGGTGGCCCGCCGTTCGGCATCTTCGACCACCTTTTGGGCATACTCCTCGGCCTGGGCGAGGATTTCGTCGCGGCGTTGGAGCAGGGCTTCGGCTTGGCGGAAGGCATCGGGGAGACTCTCCCGCACCAAGTCCATCTGGTCGAGAAAATCATCCTCATGGACGATCGCCCAGCGGAAAAAATGCCGACTGTCGATAAACAGTTCTTCCAACCGATTGAGTTCGGTCTGGATTTCGAGGGTTTCGGGGCGATCGTTGAGGGCAGTCATGGACTCTAATAACAGCGATTTAGCTAGCAGTATTTCGATGGAATCGGTATCGGCGGTTGGGGTTTCAGCTCCTGAATCCTAGGGGGAGGTGAACCGCTGATGTAGGTCGTGGGTGATGTGCTTCGGCACAAGGTGGTCGAGCGGCCCCCCGAGCTTGGCAATTTCCCGCACAACGCTACTACTCAGAAAACTATATTCGTTTGAGGTTGCCAGAAACACCGTTTCGATTTGATTCGATAGGGTCTTGTTGGTGTGGGCCATCTGCAACTCCAATTCGAAGTCGGAAACTGCCCGCAACCCGCGAATTAACACTGCCGCACCCTGCTCTTGGGCATAACTCACCGTTAATCCCTCGAACATATCGGCTTCGACGTTCGGTAGATGCTGCACTGCCTGACGAATCTGCGCGACCCGTTTATCCGCCGGAAACAGCGGTGTTTTGCTGCTGTTATGGGCGACTGCAACGATCAGCCGATCGTACAATCGACTGGCGCGCTGGATGATGTCCAAATGACCCAACGTAATTGGGTCAAAACTGCCGGGATAAACCGCAATCACAATCGTTCGACCAGGCAAATAACTTCACTACTCTATAGCAGTAATCGCAATTTTGTAAATTTTTAACCAATCGTCAAAGAAATACCGTTGTAGGGGGAGCTGGAAGGCACTTTGGATTGGGGAGCCTGGGGCGATTAGGTGGCGACTTGGAAGATGGCATAGGCAATTCCGGCACAGGCGGCGGTGATCACGGTGGAAAGACCGTAAGCGAAGCACATAAGCAGGCCATCGCCTTCAAACATCGCGACGACCAGGAGCAAAATGCCGATCGTCGGAATGGGATTGGTGAAGGGAATGGGGGCGACCAGCAGGATCGCGAGCCAGGTAATCATCAAGCCGTTGATCCGCCAAATTAAGGGATGACTGGCAATATGACGCAGGCGAGGGCGGGTAATCGCTTCGAGGCGGGTGGTGATCCGATGAATGTTTTTCAGGAGGATCTGCGAGAGGGCTTTGGGGAAGGGGAGGCGGCGCAGGCGGCGCGGGAGCCAGGGGGCTTGGCGACCGAGGGCCATTTGGAGGCTAAGGATGATGCAGGGTAAGACAGCGAATCCGGTTAAGCCCGGTGGGACGGGTAGTAGAAAAGGCATGACCAGCAGGGCAATAACGAGACCAAAGCCGCGTTCGGCAGTTTGGTTGAGGATGTCTTCGAGGGTGAGGGGTTCTTCCGCGAGTCGATCGAGGAGGATTTGGAGGTCTTGGGAGAATTTCAGCTGCATGGGGTTTGACGCACAGGAAGGATGGCTGGATGGATCGCTTCTACTTTCGTTATAGGCGTGGTGAGTGCCAGCCTTACCATTTGATCCAATAATCTTTCGATCGATTCCTGAGACTTTACATAGGCAATACAATTACTTGTGAGCGGATTAATCGACTGGCTTGTCCGCGCGATTGGGCGTGAAGCGACGATGATGTCGGTATTCGCCGATCTATCGAGCAAAGTTTAATCAGGAGGGTATTCTCCGTCGGCAATTAATGCTGAACGCTCAGCAAGACGATCGCTCTGATTGAACTGGAGAATTCTCACCGTCACCCTACCCTCCGCAGTTCGGGGAATTATTTGTGCGCCGTCTAGAGAAAAGTGATCTTGCCATATCTGCGATCGGGGATTGAAGAATGGCGTGAGTTGACCTGTCTCCGCATCAATCGATCCCAAATCGGCACCTTTGAATCGATTACAAGCAGGACAAGCCAAGGCAAGATTGGCTTCTATCGTTTCACCGTCATGCTTTTCGGCAATCACATGTTCAATTTCAAAGGAAAATAACGAGGCAAATTGTGGGAACAAGCAATATTCGCATTTTTCCTGGGCGCGTTCGGTGACGAGCCGCCGTAATGCGACTGGCACATAGCTCATGCGGCATCCTTGAGATGCTTGCGGGCATTGATTTTGGCCATGCGTACCCAATGCTCAAGCAGCATGTAGCGATCGAACTCCGCCTCATCCGATCGTGATAGTCCCCCGACTTTATTCTTTGCAAGCAATTCACTCATCCTTGCCTGTAGCGTTTCGCTGGGCCGAATTGCCAGAATTTCGGCGGGATTCGATTGCCGCGTCAATAGGTCAATAATTTGGCGTTCGTCCTGCCCCAAGAGGTTTCCATCCAAGGTCAAATCTTGCAAGGCTTGATCGAGGATTTCGGGCAAGCGATCGCCCAGTTGCTGTAACTTCTGGGCCAGTCCTTCAGGAAGATCTAAGGTAATTTGCATGGCAGGTCAAAACCTCTTCTAGCTTTCATTATCTCAATAGATCGAAGGATGGATGTCGGTATTCGCCGATCGTCGTGCAGTTTAATTAAGTGTGGCGATCACTGCCCGGATTTCTTGCCGGAAAGTTTTCAAGGCTTTGCTGCGGCCTAATGTTTGCGATCGGCTGATCACTTGTTCAACCTGGGCAATCACGTCAAATTGCGGGAAATGGGCACTGGTGAGTGACGATCCGTAGAGGCCATTATTCAGTAGGTTGATCGACAATTTGCCATCCTCAAATCGCCACAACTCCGGCACGCCCAAAGCCTGATAGGCTTCTAGCCCGGTGCTGGACATAACGTCTACTTCAATGGCCAAATCCGGTGGCGGGTCAACGCTCAAATCAATTCGGTCTTTCCCAATGACCCGATCGGCATTTTCGATATAGAAACAATCATCGGGTTCAATTCCAGCAGTCATGGTTTGGCGTTTGAACGTGCTGGAACCAAAGCTCTCGCTATCGAGATCGAGTTCTTCAAGGAGGATTTTGACGACATCGCCAATCAGCACTTTCGCCTTTTCATGCTTGGGCAAAGGCATCCGAATCTCCAACACAGCATCAAAGTAAGCAATCCGACTGGCTCGCCGATCGCCCATATTCGCCAAAATCGTCTCAAATTCAGCCCAATCAACATTTCGCAGTTGGACCGTTTCGCCTGGTTCTAAGTCCAGTAACGTTCCTAGTTGTTGTGGCGGTTGCATAACCATGATGCGGTCTCACCAACGTCAGTACAATCGATACTCCCCGTAAGGTGGGCAGTGCCCACCTTACAGTCTGGCTATACGCTAGCTGCCTCTTTACCGGCTTCGCGCTGGGCATGAGTCCGATCGATGCTCCCGGTCTGAATGGCCTGATACAAGCGATTCAAGGCATTTACATAAGCCTGGGCCGAAGCCACAATGATGTCCGTGTTCGCCGATCGACCGGAGAAAATCCGCTCTTCATGCTTGAGCCGAATCGTCACTTCACCGATCGCGTCAATCCCTGCTGTGACTGACTGCACGGAGAATTCGATCAACTGGTTCGGGACATCGACGACGCGATTGATGGCACGATACACCGCATCGACGGGGCCAGTGCCGATCGCGGCATCCATCAGTTCTTCGCCGTTGGGTGTGCGTAACCGCACGGTGGCCGTCGGTTGGGCGTTACTCCCGGCGGAAACTTGCACCATTTCGAGGCGGAAGAGTTCCGGGGGCTGTTGGGTTTCGTCGTTGACGATCGATTCCAAGTCCCAGTCGGTGATCTCTTTCTTTTTATCGGCGATGTCTTTGAACCGCACAAAGGCTTTGTTCAGCTCTTGATCGGCTAATTCATAGCCCAATTCCTTCAGGCGGGTGCGGAAGGCGTTGCGGCCCGAATGTTTGCCTAAAACAATTAGGTTCTCCGTCAGCCCGATCGATTGGGCATCCATGATTTCGTAGGTGTTGCGATTTTTCAGCATCCCGTCCTGGTGAATCCCGGACTCATGGGCAAAGGCATTCGCCCCAACGATCGCTTTATTCGGCTGGACGAGCATCCCGGTCAGATTCGAGACTAAGCGCGAGGTGCGGTAGATTTCCGTGGTGTTGATATTGGTTAAAGGCGTTTCCGAATCAACGGGTCGTCCCATAAACGGATTGAAATATTGGCGGCGCACATGTAAGGCCATCACCAATTCTTCCAATGCCGCATTCCCCGCCCGTTCGCCGATGCCGTTGATCGTGCATTCCAATTGGCGCGCGCCGTACTTGATCGCTTCCAGGAACGAGGCCACGGCGAGGCCCAAATCATTGTGACCATGGACGGAGAGAATCGCCCGATCGATATTCGGCACGTTTTCCTTAATCCCGCGAATCATGTCGCCAAATTCGCTGGGAGTCATGTAGCCCACAGTGTCGGGGATATTGATTGTGGTTGCCCCAGCGTCGATCGCTTTGGTCAAGACTTCATATAAATAAGCGGGTTCCGATCGGGCCGCATCCATGGGCGAAAATTCAACATCTTCGACAAAGGATTTGGCATAGGTGACCATTTCCTGGGCGATCGTCAAAACTTCCGCCCGACTCTTCTTCAGCTGATATTCCAAATGAATATCCGAAGTCGAAATGAACGTGTGAATCCGCTTATGTACCGCTGGCTGCAAGGCTTCCGCTGCCGCTTTAATGTCCGCCGGAATCGCCCGCGCCAAACTACAAATCACTGGCCCATCGGCGGTACCGACCTGTTCCGCGATTTTCTTCACCGCATCAAAGTCACCGGGGCTGGCAAAGGCAAAGCCCGCTTCGATCACATCCACACCCAGCCGCGCTAGCTGCCGCGCGATCGCCATTTTTTCTTCCCCGTTCAGGGTCGCACCGGGAGCTTGCTCGCCGTCGCGCAAGGTGGTATCGAAAATAATGATCCGATCGGCGCTGGCATCAAATTTCATGGCTGACTTTCCGTGGTGTATGCATGAGTCTGGCATCTATTGTAGTACCAAATCACGCACCTATGTAGCATAGAATTTCAAATACTACGTAGACGTGCGACGGCGAACCAGGCGATTGCCAGGGCGCACCATGGGCGGTTCAATGATCACGCGTTCGCGTTCAGGGGGACTATCAGCTGACGCTTGATCGTCCGGGGAAGGTTGCTTTCAGCCATAATCAGCTTTCTCGATGAAGGGCCGGATCACGTTGAGATCGATGTAGCGATCGGTGGCATTCCGCAATTCCCGCGCAATCATCCCTTCGGTGGAAACCACGGTGATGTGGGTGTTTTTCGACCGCAACAATTCGATCGCCCGCTCGAAGTCACCGTCGCCGCTAAACAGCACCACGCGATCGTACTGCTCGACCGTGTTAAACATATCGACCACGATTTCGATGTCGAGGTTTGCCTTCTGGGAATAGCGGCCCGAGTTGTCGTCGTAGTATTCCTTCAGAATCTTGGTGCGGACGGTGTAGCCCAAACTGATCAGCGCATCGCGGAACCCACGCTGGTCTTGGGGATCCTTTAAGCCAGTGTACCAAAACGCATTGACCAGCTCGACTTCGCGCTCAGTCGTGAAATATTCCAATACCCGCTTCGGGTCAAAAAACCAGCCGTTCTTCTGCTGTGCATAGAACATATTATTGCCGTCCACAAAAATGGACAGGCGATTAGCCAAGTAATGCATAAAAGCTGATACCTAATAAGCCTGTAGTAGCAAAAATGAGGAGTAACACCCGGCTGATGCGTCTGACGAGGTGCGGCGGTTGCCTGCCACTGTCTGCCTATAGTTCCCGCGCAGAGAAAAATAGAACAATCATCATTCAATTCAGACATCATCCGGTTAAGATTCAGTTTCGAACGTTCAATAAGAGATTGAGAATCTAGCTTAACGTCTTATACCCCTTGAAGATCTTCCTCCCTAAGGCAGATGTTTTTGGAGAAACAGCACGATCGTTGATGGGGCGATCAGGTTTGGGGTTTGTCATAGTCGTTAATGTATCGGCTTGGTCAGGATAATTGCAGTCAGATAAGGCAAAGCACAGATGGAAATTGAGGGTCATCCAGCTTTGAGTTTAAATCTATACAATCGGCAGAAAAATATACACTTAAACTAAATCATATCACCGGCTGAAGATAACTTGCTAAGGTACCACCGACAAGGATAAGCCGCTCATCTATACGATTTCTTCACAGTTCGTGGGATCAATGCGGCGATCGATGGATATTGCGCGTCGCGGGGGCCGTTAATCGAGTTTTCCGGAAATGTAGGGTGGCCTGTGTAAATTGACTCCGGACGATTCTAAGGTTTTGTTGAGCGTAGGATTTGTTGAGCGTAGGTTTTGGGATGAGTGCTAATTTGCCGCCACCGACAGAAACCATGACACCGATTTCGCCCACGCGTGGGTTCGTGGAGCACTGGGGACAGTGGGTGAACCGTTATGGACAGCGTTTGGGGGCACGGCTGGGATTGGCGATCGCCGGGGCCGCCTTGGGAGCGATCGGCGTGGGGCTGAATCAACCATTGGTGCAGCAGTGGGAGCGGCAGGCGCAGGGTTGGTTTTGGGCGGTGCGGGGGGCGGTGGCGGTGCCGCCGGAGATCGTGATTGTGGGAATTGATACGAATACGTTGAATCAGGTGTCGGGCTGGCCGCTGGATCGCGGCAATTATGCGCGGGTGCTCGATCGATTATTTCAGGCCGGGGCGAAGGGGGTGGCGATCGATATTCTCTTTGATGTGCCGCGTGGGGATGGGCAGATTGCGCCCGCGATCGATGACTGCGAAGGAAAAACCCTTGGCAAAGGCGATCGGGCCTTTCGCCAAGCCTTGCAACGCCATGGCGATCGGGTGACGCTGGCGACGGCCTTTGAGCCGATTCCGGGGGCGGATGTCGGGCAGATGCGATTGATTGTGCCCTATTGTGCGTTTCCGTCGCCCAAGACGCGATTCGGTAGCATTGATTTCCTGATCGAAGGTGATGTGAATAGCCCGAGATTTTACCAGTTGGGCGATCGGTTTTTGGCGAATTTGCAGCAGCAGTCGGAGGTGGCCCCGCTGCAAGTGGCGGATTATCAGATCCAACCCTTTGCGAATGCGGCGTTGCAGTCGGCCCAAATTGCGTCCCCAAAAACAACAGGCAGTGACATTTATTTTTACGGGGGCCGCAACACCTTTCCGATCGTCAGTTTGGCGGACATCTTAATCGATGAAAACTGGCGCAGTCGGCTGGAGTCCGGGGCGGTGTTTCGCGATAAAGTCGTCCTGATCGGCGTGACCGATGACACCCAACGCGACATTACGGATACACCCCTGGGACGGATGGCCGGGGTCGAACTGCATGCGAACGCGATCGCGACGGTGTTGCAGGGTCGCGCCTTGCGTCCCGTACTGCCCAATGTCTGGGCGACGGCGGCCCTCGTGGGTGGTTTGTTGCTCGGGGCTGCTGCTGTGATGGCGCGGGCGCAACAGCCTGTGAGTCGATTGCTTTGGATGGTGGGTTTGATGGGGGGGTGGGGGCTGGCGAGCTTTGGGTTGCAGACCCAGGTGAGTTTGCTGTGGCCGTCGGTGTTGCCCATGGGCGCGATCGGGCTAATGGGGTTAAGTTATGTGGGCTTGGGCTTGGCCCGCGATCAGCGCAATCGGCGACAGATGGAAGCGAGTCTCAAGGATCGGGCCCGCGACCCGGTGGTGCGCGACATTATCAATCAGCAGGCCGATGAAGCTCTTCGCCAGTCGCTGCTCCAAGGGCGGCAACAGGAATTGCTGGGAGCGCGGATTGGGGGGCGGTATCAGATTATCCAGATCCATGCGGCGGGCGGCTTTGGTGAAACCTATATCGCCGAAGACAGTCATCGGCCCGATCGGCCCAAGTGTGTGGTGAAAAAGTTATCCCCAGCGAGCCATGATCCGAAGCATTTGAAGCTGGCGCGGCGACTGTTTCAGCGCGAAGCCGAAGCGCTGGAGCAACTGGGCAATCAGCATGATCAGATTCCGCAGTTGTTGGCTTACTTTGAGGAATCGGCGGAGTTTTATCTGGTGCAGGAGTTTGTGGCTGGGCATCCATTGAGCCATGAGTTGCCCTTGGGCTACCAGTCGCCGGAGACGAAGGTGCTGGCGGTGCTGCGCGAGGTGCTGAAAATCCTGGAATTTGTCCATGGCAAAAATGTGATTCACCGCGATATTAAGCCGAGTAACCTGATTCGTCGCGATCGGGATAACGAGTTGGTGCTGATCGACTTTGGCGCTGTGAAAGGCTTGCAAACCCTCGGACCGGATGAAGAATGGGCTTCGGATCTGACGATCGGGATTGGCACCCAGGGCTACATGGCCCCGGAACAGCAGGCGGGCCATCCGCAGTTCAACAGTGATATTTATGCGCTCGGGATGATGGGGGTGCAGATGCTCACGGGGATGTCCCCCAGTCAGCTCCAACGCGATCCCGACACGGGGGAAATCGCGTGGCAAACCAAGACCCATGCGAGTTTGGGGCTAGTGGCCGTGATCGATCAGATGATTGCCTATGACTACAAACGGCGCTATCCGTCCGCGACGATCGTGCTGCAAGCCTTGAAAAAATTGTCCCTCCATCAAAATCTGCCAGCAATGCTGAACGATCTGCTTCAGGACGGCATTCCGGCGGAGGAAGAACTGCAAGCGACCCGACCTTGGCCCCAGGAATTTGATGATGCACCGCCGTTCGATGTCGAGCTACCGCCGACGGAGCCACCGCCGACTCGATAGTGGCGTTAGCGCGGGGCGAAGACGATCGGGGTGGGGCGATCGGCATTGGTACTTGGGCTCAATTGACCCGCCCAGGCTTGCAGGAGGTTTTGGCTGAGGGTTTGCCAGGCTGGTTCGGGTGGGATCGCGGCAAGCTGGTCGATTGCTAGGTTGGTCCAGCCGTAAGCTGCGCCCCACAGTCCGCCGAGAAGATTCGCTGGAGCTGTAGTGCTGGGACAGAGTTTGTGGGCGCGGGTTTGGGCGATCGCCCAATCGGAGCCGCTGGTGACGAGGGCGAATAAACTGGCGGCGATCACGGTTTCGGGGCGATCGGGCAAGGCTGAGACGACTTGATTAAGCGGCGTATGCTGTTGCTGCCATTGCGACAATTGGGGCAGTAAGTCAGTCCAAATCGGACTAAGCTGGGGCGCAGCTTGATGGGTTTGGCGTTGCCAGCGATCCTCTAGACTGGTGAGTAAGCGATCGAGTCGCGCCTGGGGCCGGATGACTTGGGCGATCGCTTCCCCATAGAGCCATAGACTGGCCTGGTTGTTGAGGCTTGTGGTCTGCCAAGTCGGAATTTGCTGGAGCCAAGCGAGTCGTTGTCGCCAACTTTCGTGGGTGAACAGCCAGAGGGGGAGCAGGGCGATCGTGTCCGCATTGGCATCACCCGTGAGCGGGGGCGGGGCTTGCCGGTGGGGTTGCTGGAGCCATTGTAGGCAGGGTTGGGGGTCGGCGATCGGCCTGGAAATTGCATTGGGGCCAAGCTGGCTGAGCCGGAGCGCGCCGTGGAACCGTTGCTGGAGCGAGTAGGGTTGGAGCACGAGATTTGGGGTTACGGGCGAATTGGGCGTTGCAATTTGCGACTCATAGTATAAACTCAGTGGCAGAAAACGGGGGAGTCCTATGAGCCGCGCCACAGTTTATTCCTATCTAATGACCGGATTAGTCAGCTTCGCCGGAGCGATCGGGTTTGCGATCGGCTTCCAGATGCCCGTGGCTTCCCAAGCCTTAGCCCCATCGTCATTGCCCGCGCGGTCACTCTTGCAACTCGGCTCACGGGGCGCAGAAGTCCAGGAAATCCAAGGCATTTTAAGTCTGATGGGGCTGTATGGTGGCGCGATCGATGGCACCTTTAGCAGTAGCACCCAAGGCGCAGTGATTCAGTTCCAGCAACTCGCCGGACTGCAAGCCGATGGTGTCGTGGGCCGCGCGACCTGGCTGCGCCTCTTGCCCCCCGCCCCCGGTGAAACGCCCGCTGCGGTGATTGCGCCTGCCCCAGTTGCGGCAGCGGCCCCGGTAGCAGCCCCCATCGGCGAAATCGCCGAACCGATCTTACGTAAAGGCGCGGAAGGTCCGGCAGTATCGCGCTTACAGCGCCGCTTACAGCGGCTAGGGTTTTACAACGGCGACATCGATGGTGGATTTGGCGAAGCGACCGAAGCTGCCGTCATCGCAGCCCAACAGACCAAAGGCTTAGACCCCGATGGTATCGTCGGCCCCGGCACCTGGAACGCGCTTCGCTAGGCAGTTAATGGCTCGCCCTCGCCCCTAACGCCCAATATCACCAACTCAAAACCAGCGGTAGCTCTGGCCTGAAGTCGATCGACCGACCAGCAGCTTCCCGATCGAACCCCAACTCTAAACAATAGTCCTCCCCTTGCCGGAGCGTGATCGCCTGCGTATCCAGTACCCCCTGCAAGGCTGGGGATACAGGCATGGCCTGTGGGCTCACGATCGCGGTGCGGCTAACTTCCCGCAGGCCCAACTCATGCTGAAGCGGTTGCGCCTTTTCTGGGGGAAACCGATCGGGCCTGCGGCCAAACGGAGTCTGGAACAGCATCGGTTCATCGAGACGATCGCAATTGTTGCCCATCGCAATGCTGGGTAGACTGGGCGGCAAATAGGGCGGTCGATAGGGCCAATGCTCAAACGCGATCGGCTTGTTGGCGCCATCAGTGGGACGTAAGCAAATACCAAACGGACAAGCGCCATTGCGTCGTCCCGACCAGCGCTCCCACATATACGTCGGACGAATCAGATCCGACCGAGCCGCCGCATCATCATCGATCCAAAGCAACTCCAACATCACATTGTGAAAAAAGAAGCGGCGATTGGTCGTGCCTTGACCAGAATGAACATTGGAACTGCCTTCAGTCAGGCCCAATGCTGTCAATTCGGCCGCAACATCAGCCCCCACATCCGTCCAAATCAGCACATGGTCTAATTCAAAAGCCATAGAAATTGCGTGGGTGGTTCCAAAGAGAAGGTTGTCGGTGAATTGCCAACTATTGCGACTCGCGCAACTATTGCGACTCTCACAACTATTGCGACTCGCGCAACTATTGCGACTCTCACAACTATTGCGACTCGCGCCAGAGTTGCGGCTGCTCAAACTTATGGACATCCATGATCACCTGCGTCCAGCCGTCCGCCACCGATCGCCAGATCTGCTCCCCCTTGGCTGCCGTTGCCACCGTCGGATCGCCAATCACCCCGCTGGCGCTGATATCGCGGGTCATCCAGGGAATCGGCAAATTCCGCTCCAGGGTCAACACACTGTCCTGCGGCAACCCGTGGGGATATTCGGCCACGGCCCGTTCCATCTTGACGGTCTCCGGCAAAATCGCCAGCATCAAACTCGTCTCCGCATCCCCGGCATGAATCCCCAGCTGGGCTTCCTGCTCTGTGAGCAGCGACTTGACGATGTGCGGGGCGCGCCAAGTAAAAAACGGAAACACCTCAAAATCGTCATGTAACTGATGCAAATCCCGCGCCACAATTTCCATGATCTGCGGCTGTCCGCCGTGGGAATTCATCAAGATCCACTTGCGAAATCCCGCCCGATAAACACTTTCGCCCACCTCCATCAGCGTCGCGATCAGCGTCTGCGCCGTCAGGGTAATCGTCCCTGGAAAATGCCAATGCTCATTCGACTTGCCGTAATACAACGAGGGCAGTGCATAGGCCGGAATTGCTGGATCTAATTGCCCCAAGGCTCGCCCCAACACCGCTAACCCGATCGCACTATCGACGCAAAGCGGCAAGTGCGGCCCATGCTGCTCGATCGCCCCCACAGGCTGCACCACTACCACCCGATGCTTATCCGGCATCGCCGCAATATCCGTCCAGCTCAAATACGGCAAAAACCGATCGGCTGGAATAAATCCATGCATCATGCGCCCATCTACCTCGAAACAGTGCTATATTAGTAACCGACTCGGACCCATGCGGTTTTAACGCCCAAATCTTGTCAGGACCGGAAGGTAGCAGCAATACGGGATGCTTAAGACAGGCGTGGTATCCGGGTCTCCTGCATTTTAAAGGGTTTTTGAACCAGCGGTTTGGGTGGATTAACGGCAAGCCATCGCTTCGGGCAAACTGCTGATTACCACATTCCATTCCACCAATTCGTAGGTGACGCAGTGGTTCACCACCAACGGGTCACGGCGGACGATCGCCTCTGCCTCCGCCATCGAATCGGCAGTAAAGAGCAACATGCCACCGCCGCGCCGTTGCCAGTAGCCAGTACTGGCCTGGTGCCCGCGCGCATTCAACTCTTCGACATAGGCTTTGTGCGCCGGAACATATTGATCAAACGTCGTCTTATCGACGATTCCCTTCTCAATCTTGACAAACCAAGCCATACAATTTTGCTTCCTTGAAATTGATCATCCCGCTGGGGTATGTCGCACCTTGGGGTAAGGATGGCGCGATCGCGCAAGTGTCCAGTTGGGTTGTGGTAGTGCAACGAAAAAATCGTGATCCTGATAGTTTGAATTTAGCCTGCTTGCGCGATCGCCGCCTATCCGTACTGGGACAGATGACAGACACAGCAACGATCGCACCACCTGCCGAGAAAATCGCTGAATTTCCCGTTTGAAGGGCATTTTGCCGGATTTTACGCGGTGCTGTGGGCAGTGGTCTGGCCCCTTCCTATCCGCAAAATGTTGTAAAACTTACCGGATATTGCATGGTGCGGTTGGATAAATTCGGAGTTGCTGGATGCGGTCGGGCGGATTTTTGCCGTGAAAGTTGTGCGGTTCGCGTTATCATGCCCGGATTAAAGTTTATGCAATCTGACCATAATTTTGTTTTAAGATTTCAGATGGGGTTTTTTCGTCCTAGCGCTACTTCCGGTGATCGAAGGCCGAACCGGGTGAAATCTTTAGTTTTTCGATGGACTCGGAGCGAATCGAGGTTAATTTGTGACTAAGTCTAAAAGCCGCTTAAACCTGTTCCGCAAACGCCGATCGCCGAATCAGCCGGAGTCCCAACTGGATTCTCAAAATTCTGCGGAACGTCAACCCAAGGGGCGTCGCCGCAAACGCCGGGGGGCGATTGCTGAGGTGCGGCAGCGCTTGATGACCGCCCAGGAAGTGGTGGGCGATCGCTGGGATGACCTGCAGCGCCGTTTACCCGCACCGTTGAAAAAACGCCGGAATCAATTGATCTTGACGGGTCTATTGCTGACGGGGGCGGCGATTGGAGGTGGGCGGTTTGCCTACTGGCAGATTGATCGATCGTTGCCCGCACCGAGTTTGCTAGGCACCTTTGTGCGGCGCGGTACCGTTGTGATGAAAGCGGCGGACGGATCGGTTCTGCAACAGACGGGGGATGCAACCCGGCAGACCGTACAGGTCGATAAGTTGCCGAAAACTGTGGTGAATGCGTTTATTGCGGCGGAAGATCGGCGGTTCTACGAACATACGGGCGTAGACTTTCCGGGGATTGCGCGGGCGGTGGTGCGTAATGTTGCCGCTGGGGGCTTGGCTGAAGGGGGCAGTACGATCACCCAGCAGGTGGCCCGAATGGCCTTCCTGAACCAAGATCGGAGTCTAACGCGGAAGCTGAATGAAGCGGTGTTGGCGCAAAAGTTGGAGCGCGAGATTCCGAAGGCGAAGCTACTGGAACATTATCTGAACCTGGTGTACCTGGGTTCGGAGGCTTACGGGGTGGCGGATGCGGCTTGGGTTTACTTTAGCAAATCGGTCGATCAGTTGACCCTCGGGGAAACGGCGATGATTGCGGGGTTGCCCCCGGCACCGAGTACCTATTCGCCGCTAATTAACCTGGAAGCCGCCCGGAAGCGGCGGGATATTGTCCTCGATCGGATGCTGGAGCAAAACTTTATTACTTCCCAGGAAGCCTCGGATGCGAAGGCGGAGAAGATTGCCTTGAAGCAGGCGACCCCGAAGTATCTGTACAGCAGTGCGCCTTACTTTACGGATTACGTGCGCCAGGAATTGCCAAAATTGCTGAAGCCAGAGGATCTGGAAGCAGGCGGTTTGGTCGTCGAAACGACCCTCAATCCGCGCTGGCAGAAGACAGCGGAGGAAGCAGTGCAGAGCCAAACTGGCAAGGCAACGGGGCCAGAGGCATTCCAAGGGGCTTTGGTGGCGATCGACCCAAGTAATGGTGAGATCCGCACGATGGTCGGGGGCAAAGACTACTACGGTCAGAGCCGCAAAGATGACCCGGATAAGCAGGATGCGCCAGGTTATAAAGGCGATCAGTTCAATCGGGCAACGAAAGCGTTGCGTCAGCCCGGTTCGACCTTCAAGATGTTTGTCTATACGGCAGCGATCGCGGCGGGATTTTCGCCCTATCGTTCCTATGCGGATGCGCCGTTTCACGTTGATGGCTATGAACCGAAGAACTATGGCAATAGCTATTCCGGTAATTTAGACATGCGATCGGCCTTGACTAAGTCGGCTAATGTGGTGGCCGTAAAGGTGCTGATTGATGTCGGCTTTGAGCCAGTGATCAAGCTGGCGAAAAATATGGGCATCACCACGGGTACCAAAATGGAGCCCGTGTATTCCTTGGCTTTGGGGGCCTATGAGGTGAATCTGTTGGAGCTGACCAGCAGCTATGGCACCTTGGCGGCAAAGGGAATGCACACCGATGTCCATGGGATTCGCAAGGTGACGAATGCCAAAGGAGAAGTGCTCTACAACGCCGATTTCAAGGCGAAGCGTGTGGTGGATGAAGGCACCGCCGCGATCGTCACCTGGATGCTGGAAAATGTGGTGAATAGCGGTACGGGGCAGCCCGCATCTTTGCCCGATCGGCAGGTGGCTGGAAAAACTGGGACTTCTGAGAAAACTCGCGATCTGTGGTTTATTGGCTACATTCCGCAATTGGTGACGGGGGTCTGGCTGGGCTACGACGATAGCTATCCAACGGGGGGGAGCAGTGGCCTCGCGGCGGATGTGTGGCGGCAGTTCATGCGCGATGCGACCAAGGACATCAGCGTAGCGAAATTTCCTGAGCTACCGAAGAATCTCGACGATCGCAAAGGCAGCATCAAAGCCGCGCCCGTGAAGCCGAATAATCGGTATGACAAATCTTGGTCGAAGGAAAAAGAAGGCAGTAGTCGGCGGGATGATAGCTACTATGATGGCTCGCGCGGCAGTGGCGACAATGAGCCAGCCCCAGAGTCGCGCTACTATGCCCCGGATCCGGAACCGTACAATCCTCCGCCAGCGCCGGATCCAGAGCCTTACTATCCACCCGCTGAGCCGGAACCCGCTGCGGCCCCGCTCCCTGAGCCAGCCGCAGAACCCGCTCCACCAGCGGCAGATCCGGGGGGAGCGGAGCCACTGCCACCTCAGTAGTGGGAAATGGGACGGGGCGAAGATCGCAAAAGCACTTTGGGAGTAAACGATCGTGGTGAATTGGATGATGTCGGTGCCGTTGTTGGCGGATGTGGGGAGTTTTCCAGCAGCGTTTGCGGCGGTGTATGTGCTGGGCGGTATCGCGGCGGCGGCGATCGGTGTTTTGGCGCTGAAGAAGGCCCGTGAAGTGAATGCAGCCAGTGTCGAACAGCGTGACGATCGGGATGATGATTAGGCCATAGCTAGCCCGGTAGCTTTTCGTCGAGCATGGCGACCCAGCGTTGATAGAGGCGCTGGATTAGATTCGGCATGTTGGCGGAGCAAGCGGCAGCGACATCGCCTGTAAGTTCGATTTCTTGGATTTTCGTGAGGAGTTTGGCTTCTTCGATACCGACTTCGCTATCGCTATAAATTAAACCGCTGATCGCTTCAATCAGTTCCTGGCAATCTTCCGATGTAGGCTGATCGCCGAGATAATCCTGAATGCTCTGGTAGCATTCGGCGGTGCTGACTTTGCGGAGGCCGTGGAGTAGCGGATAAATTTCCGGGTCGTCGGCGATACCTTTAGCCTTGGCTAATTGGGTGAGATATCGCTGTTCTTGGTGCTGAACTTTGCCGTCGATCCAGGCGGCACCAATGAGAATCTTGAGCAGGTTTTGGACGCTGTGGTTGGCGGCGCGGATGCTTTTACTAGTCATTGGGGATCCTTACGTTCAGGTGCAAGGTGGTTAAACGTGGCGCGATCGCCCTGAACGTTCTTCCCTTGTAGCCGATCGTGGGGCAGAAAATTCCTCTCTTCAGGCTTTTTTAGGGTTCTGGGCTGGGGCATCACTAACTGAGGCATAACTAACTGGGGCATAACGCAGGGGGACGGAACTGAACCATGAAAAATCCGTCCATTTGATGTTCGGATGGCAACAGTTTGATCCAGCCTTGGGGGTGAGCCAGCGCGGCGATCTGGCCTGTGGGTTGGGCAATCTCCCATTGTGGATGAGTTTGCAGAAACTGTTCGACGATCGCTTCATTTTCCTGGGGATGCAGGGTGCAGGTGGCGTAAACCAGGGTGCCATGCGGTTTGAGCCAGGTAGCGGCTTGGGCGAGGATCGCGGTTTGGATTTGGCTGAGTTCATTCACCGATTCGGGGGTTTGTCGCCAGCGGGCATCGGCATGGCGATGGAGGGTGCCGAGACCGGAGCAGGGCGCATCGACCAAGACTCGATCGCACAATCCCACAAATTCGGGAATGTCACGGCTATCGGCGGCTTTGATCTGGATATTGGTAAGACCGAGACGATCGATGTTTTGCTGGATTTTTTTCAGGCGGGATTCGGTTTTGTCCACGGCCCAGACGGTGCCTTGGTCTTGCATCAGGGCGGCGATGTGGAGGGTTTTGCCACCGGGGGCGGCGCAGGCATCGACGATCGTTTCGCCGGGTTGGGGATTGAGCAGTTCGGCGACGAGTTGAGCGCTGGCATCTTGGACTGTCCAGTGGCCTTCATAGAAGCCGGGCAGGGCTTGGATCGCGCCGACATGCTGGGTGAGGCGCAGGCCGTGGGTGACGTAGGGGAGTGGTTCGACGTTGATTTCGGCTTGGTTGAATTGTTTGATTACCGCGTCGATCGTGGTTTTCAGCGGGTTAATCCGCAGGTCGATCGCGGGCGGTTGATTGAGCCAGTTGCAGAGGTTGGCGGTGGCGCTGGGGCCGAATTGGTTGTTGTAGACCGCGACGATCCAATCGGGGAAACTGTGGGTTTGGCCGATCTGGGCGATCGGGTCGGTGACGGTGGGGAGGGCTTGGTCGGGGGCACGATCGTATTGGCGCAGGAGGCCGTTGACGAAGCCGGAAAGGCCGGAGAGGCCGTTCTG
The DNA here is from genome assembly GCA_046049545.1 of Cyanobacteriota bacterium. Classification (GTDB taxonomy): domain Bacteria; phylum Cyanobacteriota; class Cyanobacteriia; order Leptolyngbyales; family Leptolyngbyaceae; genus Romeriopsis. Next base: position 60,295 of record JBJORF010000011.1, read on the forward strand.
TTTGGCGAGATCGACGGTGGTGTTGATGGCGGCGGCGGCGGGGATGTGGTCGAGGTAGCGCAGTTGGTAGAGGCCGAGGTGGAGAATGAGGCGTAGGTCGGGGGGCTGTTTGGCGGCGGGTTTGGTGGCGAGGTGGGTGACGATCGCGTCGAGGGTGCGTTGGCGGCGGAGGCTGCCGTAGACGAGTTCGGTGGTGAGGTGGCGATCGCGCGGTGGCAGGTCGGATTGGTTGAGGGCACGATCGAGGGCAACGTCAGCAAAAGCACCCCGGTGGATGTGCTTCAGGGCTTGGAAGGCGATTTGGCGAGCGGTTTGGGGCACAGCAAGTAGGCGATCGTGAGGGGAATATTAGTGTCTAAGAATATCAGATACACAAAATTCTGATCACGCTCTGATCGTCTGTGTGGAA
>JBJORF010000012.1:0-60369 GCA_046049545.1 Cyanobacteriota bacterium
CGTCTCACACTGCATCCCTCACCAAACACCCATCTTCCATATGCACAATCCGATCGGCAATATCCAAAATCCGATTATCATGCGTCACCAGCAAAATCGCACAATGCTGCTCCTTCGCCAACCGCTGCATAATTTCCACCACATCTCGCCCCGACTGCTTATCCAACGCCGCCGTCGGCTCATCCGCCAAAATCAACTGCGGCTGGCTGACCAAAGCCCGCGCGATCGCCACCCGTTGCTTTTGGCCACCCGATAGATTTTCTGGGTAATAATTCACCCGATCGCTCAAGCCCACGGCTTCGAGCATAGCAATCGATCGCTGGTGCCGCTCCGCCAAACTCAGGTGCTTGTGCAGTTTCAGCGACATATTCACGTTCTGCCAAGCACTCAAACATTTCAGCAAATTGTGCGCTTGGAAAATGAACCCAATTTGACTCCGGACTTTGATTTGTTGGCCTTTGGATGCGCCTCGAAGTTCCTGATCGAGGATTTTCAAACTGCCATCCTGCATCGATCGCAATGCCCCAATCAAACTCAGCAAAGTCGTTTTGCCACTGCCCGACGGCCCCGTGAGAATCACAATTTCGCCCGGATCAACCTGTAATGTAATGCCATTCAAAACAGGCTTTTTCAAATTGCCCTTACCGTAGGCATGATTCAGATTTTGGATTTGGATAATCGGGTTCATGAGTAGCACCGCCTCAAATATGCCAGCCTAAAAAACATCTGCTGGATCAGCCGATCGCAGCTTACCCGAAGCAATCACCGCCGACACAATACACATCACCAACGTCAAAATAAACACCGTCAACGCCAAACTTGGGGTCATCGCTAAGCCCAACCGCGTCGCATCGGACAAAAATTTATACATAAAAATCGAAGCCCCATAACCCGGCACAAACCCCAGACAGCCAAGAATTGTCGCCTCTTGGAAAATCACACCGAGAAGTTTGACATCCGAATAACCCATTGCCTTCAGCGTTGCATATTCCGCCAAATGATCACTCACATCCGCATACAAAACCTGATATACAATTACAATTCCCACAATCACCCCCATCGCCGCCCCAAACCCAAAAATCACCCCCGTCGGATTACTTTCCTGAAACTGAATCTCTTTTTTAATCAATTCCTCATAGGTATAAGCCTTCACCCCCGGCGCACCCGCATCAATTCCCGCTTTAATCGCAGCCAAATCCGCCCCCGGCTCAATAACGACGATCCCCACATGGATCTGATTCAAACTACTATCACCAAAGAAATAGGCATAACTGGCTTCACTCATGACAATATTCCCTTCGCCAATAAAGAAGGAATTGCCCATCGTAAATTGCCCCCGCACCTCCGCCCGCTTGTAATTTAGCATTCCTTTGGCGACACCATTTTTCGCAATATCTTCCCCGATCGGCCCAAAGGTCGGTTTTGCCAGTCGATCGAACAGCAAGGTCTGCGGCATTTCCAACAATTGCTGCTGCTGTTGAATTTCTGGTAAACGAAATACGGTTTCCTTCGGATTAAACGCCATGAAGCGCCCCCCAAAGGAGGTCAATTCCTTGGAATAGCCCCAAGGCCCCACCCCGATATAGAGCGGCGTAACCTTCTTTACACCTTTCACCGAAGCCGCTTGACTTAACCGAATGCGCTCAAACGTACTCGCCCCAATAAACTCCGAACTCGGATTCAGCAAAAATAGATCACCCTGCAAACTTCCAGGCAACGCCGTCGCCCCTTCCTCAAACAATGCCTTAAACCCCAACTGCATAAAAATCAACACATTCGCAAAGGCAATCCCCCCCAATGCCACCACCAGCCGCACCTTCTGGTGAGAAAGCTGAGACCAAGCCAGAGGTGTTTCCGGGAGGAGGCGATCGCGCCGAGATGGACGTACCATGCCAGACCATACAGTGAGAGTAGTGCCTTCCAGTTTACCAAGCCGACAAAGCATTCTAAAATGGGCGATCGTCACCCCCTTCCATGACTTTTGGCACGCCACCGCCGTCCGATCGAGGCGTTATGCTAGAGTCACTCGGATTAACCGTACCATGACCCCCAACTCGCCCCAACGAAATTCACGCCTACCCCGCTTCAAGCCACTGGAAATTGGGGATGTTTTTCGCTACTTGGATTGGATGAGCATTGGGCTGTATATCCTAATTATGGTGCTGTCGCCGCGCCTTCCAGATGCGTTGGAAAAATTATTCTTACCCACCTGGATTTGTTATGTATCATTAGCCGGACTATTTGGTTTGAGTTGCGTCTGGCCGCAACAGTGGAAATTGGCGCAGCGGCAGCTCTACATTTTAAGCAGCTATAGCCTCGTATTATCCTGTCTATTAACGGGTTGGGGATTTGATCTAATTTTATATATATTAATTGCCAAGGCTTGTTTCCTAGTCAGTCGGCGTGATTTAGCAATTTTCTTGCTAGGCGGAGGCGCGGTCTGGACGGGTGTCCAGGCTTGGAATATCTATCAACTCACCAGCAATTATGATCAATATCGCGAAGAATTAGTTCAAAATCAGCAAGGCACATTCATTTCGACCGCTGTTGGCAATACGGGATTATATATCGTCGCTAGTGCATTTGTGATGCTGATGAGCTTCTTGATTTTGCAAGAACAGCGTAGCCGATCGAAAGCCGAACAGTTAGCCGCAGAAGTAGAAATGTTAGCAGCAACCGTCGAGCGATCGCGCATTGCCCGCGAAATTCACGATTCCCTTGGCCATCGGTTGACCACATTAGATGTGCAATTAGAACTCGCGCAGAAATTGCAGAACCGCGATCCCGACCAGGCCAGTCAATCGATCGACATCGCCAAACAACTTGCCCAGCAATGCCTTCAGGATGTCCGCCATGCTGTGCATTCGATGGCAAACCAGAGTTTTGATCTGAACGCAGCAATTCAAATGCTCGTACAACCATTACAAGCCAATCCAGAACTCAAACTCGAAATTCACACCGAATTTCCATCCTTACCTGCGACCTTGAGTCATCAGATTTATTGCATTATTCAGGAAGGTTTGACCAATATCCAACGCCATAGCAAAGCAACTAAAATCCAGCTTCAAAGTCATACAATCGACAATATCCTACAAGTCAACCTCAGCGACAACGGCATTGGCTTTAACCTTGATCAAGCTCCGACGGGCTTTGGCCTCCGCAGCATGAACGAACGTGCCCAATTGATTGGCGGCCAACTCACGATCGGCAGCCTCCCCAACCAAGGCACCCAAATTCACTTATCTATTCCTCAATCCTAAATTTTGTATGATTCGGATTTTACTAGTCGATGATCAAGACCTACTGCGCCAAGGATTGGCTTCTTTGTTGGCCTTGGAAGAGGATTTAGAAATTATTGGGCAGGCGAGCAATGGCAATGAAGCGATCGCGCAAGCGACAGAATTACAACCCGATGTCATCCTGATGGATGTGCGAATGCCCGTCTGCGATGGTGTCACCGCAACCCAAGAAATTCATCAGCGCTTTCCTTGGATGCGAATTTTAGTTTTAACCACATTTGATGATGACGAATATATTTGGCAATCTCTGCAAGCCGGGGCTTTAGGTTATTTACTCAAAAGCACACCTTCCAGCCAATTAGCCAACGCGATTCGGACAGTCTACCAAGGACACAGCCAACTCGGCCCCAGCATCGCCTCCAAGGTATTTGCTCAAATGAACTCCCAACCAGTCGAACCGCCTACCACTGATCATCGCTTCAGCGATCGGGAAACCGAAATTCTGCAACTCTTAGGCCAAGGTTTAAACAACAAAGAAATTGCCCAACAGCTTTATCTCACTGAAGGCACCGTGAAAAATCACATTTCGCGAATTCTCGCCGAACTGGGAATGCGCGATCGGACGCAGGCTGCACTTTGGGCACAGAAGTATTTGCCCAATTGAATCTGATTCATTACGCCACTCGCGATGTCTTCAAGCGACGAATCACCGATAAACTATGCAACCTCACCCGCACTTGCATGTTCGTAAAGGCCGAAACCTTTTGACTATCCGCCGGATCAATTTTCACCCGCACCGTAATCACCCGCGCATTTTGATCCGTCGTTGGCGTTGTTCCACCCGCCTCGCCTTGACCTTTTTTACCCACTTGCAATCCGATCGATTCCACCACCCCCTTGAGTTCTCCCTCAAAGGTCGCATACTCGCTGGTGATCACCGCTTTCTGGCCCTGTTTCACTTTGCCAATACTGGATTCGGGAATCTCGGCGATCGCGTACATTTGACTGGTTTTCGCCAATTCCACAATGCCCTGCTGCGTATTCACCTGCTCGCCGACACGCGTATTAATTCGCAGAATTTGGCCCGCGATCGGGACTCGGACTTCGGCATCGCGGAGATTCGCTTGCTTTTGATTCACTGCAATGCGCGCTTTTTCTAACTGCGCTTCCGCGATTTGCACATCAACAGGACGGACTTCTCGCAGGGATTGCAGGCGTGATTTTTCTTGATCGATTTCGGCATTTAAGGTTTTGATGGTTTGCGCTAAGCTAGCTTCCTTTTCCTGGAGATTCGCCTGGGCGATCGCCAAATCTTTACTGGCTGCATCTACTTCCGACAATGCTAAAGCCCCCGACTGGTGCAGTCGCTGCCGCCGCTGATGGGTCAGTCGCGCATTGTCTAAGTTGGCTCTAGCGGTGGCGATCTCGGCTTCGCGTTGAATCTGGCTGGTTTCGAGTTGTGCTTCGAGCTTGGTGATCGCTGCTTCCTGGGAACTCAATTGGGCAACTTTCGATTCACCTTGTTTAACCTTCAGCAATTCCGCTTCCCGCAACTGCACATCGGCTTCGGCATCGCGCAAATCTGCCTCCCGCCGTTCAATCCCTTGCAGAATCGCGATCACCTGATTCGCCTCAACCCGATCGCCCTCTTTAACCAAAATTTTATTCACCCGGCTATCCTGGGCATTCGGCACCGAGAGTTTAATCACTTCCCCCTCCGGCTCCAAACGGCCCAATGCCACTACCCCCGCGATCGGCGCCGCCACCACCGATGGGCTAGGCTGAGGTTGTTGCGATTGGCCCGCTGCGCCACAGCCACCCACGCAGAGCAACAACGCCATTGAGGCCAGAATAGAACGATTTAGCACCATATTCCACGGATAGAGTAGCTGATGGTCTTAAAGTAGTCGATCAGCCCCCCGCATCTCCAGTTCTCGCAGTCACCTCCTACCCCTGCCAAAAGTCATCCCCCGCATCCCGCCCCGTCAGAAAATCCACAGATGACAATCCGCATCCGGAATCGCTAGGTTAGGCGTGGTATCCATTAGGAGTTATTTCTCAGAGAATCATTTCTCAGAGAGTTATTTCTCAGAGAGTTTATTTCTCAGAAAGTTTGTCACTGGCAGTCAGTCACCTTCCAGTCCTTCACGCCTGTTCACCTCATGTCTATTCTCATGAATCGCGATTACACATTAATTCTCGACAAAAGCGGCAGCATGTCTACGGTTGATCAAGGGGGCCGATCACGGTGGGACTATGCCCAGGAATCGACTTTGGCCTTAGCCCGCAAGTGCGAACAGTTTGATCCCAATGGCATCACGGTCTACACCTTCTCCGGTCGGTTCAAGCGCTACGACAACGTGACCGCCAGCAAGGTTGAGCAAATCTTCATGGAGAACGACCCGATCGGCACCACTAACCTGACGATGGTGCTAAATGATGCGCTCAACAGTTATTTCCAGCGTAAGGCAGCGGGCCAAACCGCTGAGCAAGGTGAAACGTTGTTGGTTGTCACTGATGGCGAACCGGACGATCGCCGATCGGTGATCGAAACGATTATTAGCGCCACACAGAAAATGGAACGGGATGAAGAACTCGCGATTTCCTTTATCCAGGTCGGGAACGACTCCAGTGCGACTGCCTTTCTCAAGGCCCTCGATGATCAACTGGAAAGCGTTGGCGCGAAGTTTGATATTTGCGATACGATGACGATCGATGACATGGGCGATATGAGTCTGGCCGAGGTCTTAATGGCCGCGATCGACGATTAGAGCTGGATTCGCACTCAAGATCCAAACCGGGCGCAATGGACGAAATCGATCAATTATTAGCAGGAATCGATCCCAAGATTCCTGCCCAAAAACCGATAACGCCGAAGCCAGCGGCGACGGGTGCGATCGCCAATTTGCTGACAGAAGTGAAGCAGGCCCAAGCCGAAATTGCGGAAGCCGATCGACTGCGCCAAGCGGAAATCGAACGCGAACAAGCCCACCAAGCTAAAATTAAACAGCAACGCTTAGAGCAATTGCGATCGCAACGCCGTGAAGCACTGCGCCAAACCGCCGCACAATGGCTCAAACAGCTCAAACCCAAATCCGATGAGGGGCGTTGGTTTGAGGAATTTGCCTGTAATTATGAGTCACGATTGGAAGCGGCGATCGATTATCTGGAAGCCCTGGAAGAAGTGAATGCCCTGCATCCCGATCGGTGAATTAACACGATTATCCTTCAACTGGCTTTTGTCAATGTGCGAACGGTTAAGATGTTGTCTGGACGTAGCATTTCGATCGCGGAGACCGGGACAGCCACGACCGCGATCGATTCACCGATGGCGTTGAATACTTCCAGTATATAGCCTGCCTCTCCATCATTAGGATGAGCAACAAAGTCAACCAGCATCGCAACATCTCCAGCATTCAGGCCATGTTCTGGGAAATCACGAGTGAGTGCCACTTCTTGATACAGCTCTATTGTCATCATTCAACCTCCTAGAAAGGCTTGAGGGTAATAAATTGAAATTTACCATTGGTCGCTCTTTGCAGCCAAATTGTCACCACAGACAAGTTCACACCATTTACGCCAATCAAATCTCCTTCGACTTGGTAAAAAGTACCATATTCGTTACTTTTGTCTGCAACTGCTTCCTCCGAAAGTGCCTGAATCCGAATCGCATTGCCCAAATCCTCTGGGTTGTGTTGTGTGAATCCAGCTTGAGCTAGAAACTTTGATTTATCATTTCGAGCCTTCTGCACCAGTAAATAACGGGTGATTTTATCTTCTGGAATGATTAAATTTTCCGGGATTTTCACATCAAAACTCTTTTCCAAAGGAGTGGATCGAATGGATTATGATTAAACTTTCTCAAGCAATGGCGATAAAAGCTGTAGCCTTCGATTATAGCTAGTTTTATGGAGAATGAGCGGCGAACAAGCGCGATCGATTACCTGGAAGCACTGGAAGAGGTGAATGCGCTCCATCCCGATCGGTAGATTAGCCCCCAGCCCCGAATTCTGGGTTGGAGGCAGAGGTGCTTAGAAGCAAGCTAGTACGAAAAAACCAGTGATTCCACAATTTTCACGGCTTCCTTCTGCGTAATCTGGCTTGTACAACCATAATTCTGATTTGCGCTAGAGTACAAGCGGTAATAGGGGCCTGATTCAGCATCCATGCTCTTCCAATCCGAGGCTAAATCGTTATTGCGATAGAACCCAACTTCCGTTGCGCCCAACAGATCATTACTCGCGGGTACCGCCCGATCGAGGGACGGGCCACCCACACCGCCACTGGTACCTTCAATTGCAAAGCAGGCTTTGCTCGGAGAGCGATAGACGATCGCATATTCCGGGGTCCCACGACCGCAACCACTGGGCGCACAAGGCTTCGTGGTGACTCCCACAACTTTAAATCCCTTGGGCAGATCACCCGGAACAATGATTCCCATGTCCAAGGTTTCTAGCATTTCCCGCTGCTTCGCCGTCGCGCCAGTCAGGGGGGACGGCGCAGAACTGATCGGGTCACTGTCACTCAACACTTGGGCGATCGCAGGATCAGAAGCCAATGCACTGGACATGACAACACCAACAACCGTAGCCATGAACCAACCAAGCCGCTTAAATGAGTAAATCATCGATACGAAGTCAAACATTCAACAACCTATCTAACTTATCCTGAAATAAATCTTGATAGGATCAGAGAAAACGCGGCTTATTTAGGGCCAATGTCTTATCGTGGATCGAACACCCATCTAGTTTTCGCTGTCACAAATTCAAATGCAACCGCATTGCCGCATCGATCGCTTGCATTTTTTCCGCCGTCAACTGGCCGAGCATTTTCCCTATGAGTCGTTGTTTCGATAGCGTTCGAATCTGCTGGGCTTGTGCTTTAGAATCTTTCATCAAGCCGCTCTCAGCCGCAGGCAACAAAACCTCAAAGGGATAAACTCGATCAATGCTGGAAGTAATGGGCAATACTGTCACTAAAGTATTTGCACGGTTGTTGACGTTATTACTCACAAGCAACACCGGGCGACGCTTATTCACTTCCGAACCCACCGTCGGATCGAGATTAGCGTAGTAAATCTCACCACGTTTCATCACTTAACCCATCCCCGATCGTTACATCCCATTCCATCTCATTCACTTCCTTTGCTGACTGCCGATAGGCGATCTCCAGTTCCTGTTCTTGCAACAGTGCCAACGCAATTTGAATCACCTGTGATCGTGAAGCCAGGGAATGATGGGCCTGATAGCCTTCCACGAAGTGAAGGAGTGACTCTGGTAAGGAAATCGAAAGTTTGCCTGCCTGCATATCCCACCCAAAAGTAGCAATCGCATTCCTACTCTAAAGTAGCACAGCCTTCAGACGTTGCATTCGGAAATCCTGTAGACTTCCCCGACTCGATCGCCACCCGTTCCGCCACCCGCAGCTTCGCCGATCGGGCCCGAGGATTGACCGCGCATTCTGCCTCCGTCGGAATCACCGGCTTTTTCGTCAGCACTTTCAGCAACTCATGCTCCCGCAACTGGTGCTTGACGATCCGATCCTCCAAACTGTGAAAACTAATCAGCACCAACCGTCCCCCCGGATTCAGCCACTTGGGTGCCCGCGCAATCAACCGCTCCAAGACCGCCAATTCCTGATTCACCACAATCCGCAACGCCTGAAACGTCCGCGTCGCCGGATGAATCCGGCCATGGCGATAGGCATTCGGTGACACCTGCCAGATTACGTCGGCCAACTGCTTCGTCGTCTGCAAGGGCCGCGCCGCCACGATCGCCCGCGCAATTCGCCGCGACAGCCGCTCCTCGCCGTAGGTATAGATCGCATCGGCCAATTCCGACTCATCCCAGGTATTCACCACGATCGCTGCTGTGGTTTCCTGGCGCTGATCCATCCGCATATCCAGCGCCGCATCCTGGCGGAAACTGAAGCCCCGATCGGCAATATCCAACTGCGCCGAACTCACCCCCAAGTCGGCCAAAATTCCGTCGAACCGCCGCTTCATCGGCTTAAATTGCGAAAAATTGGTGCGTTCGATCGTCACTCGATCGCCAAATTCCGCCAAATTCGCCTGGGCCGCCGCCAACGCTGCATCGTCTTGATCGAGTCCAACCAACCGAATCGTCGGATCAGCTTCCAGCATTAACCGACTATGGCCACCGCCCCCCAGCGTCGCATCGAGATAATGGCCCCCCGGCTGAAGGTTCAACGCCGCGATCGTCTCCTGGGGCAACACCGACACATGATGAAACTGCGCGTCTTCTAAGGTTGCCAATTCATCTAGATTACTCATGGGCATTCATCCCCACGGCCTGCTGAATATTGTCCAACCCCGCCGCATCGAGCCGTTCCACCAAGCCCGCCATCACCCGCTTCGCCATCCCCGGCCCCTCATAGATCCAGCCCGTGTAGACCTGCACCAAACTCGCCCCCGCCGTGATTTTTTCCCAGGCATCGGCAGCGGTGAAAATTCCGCCGACTCCGACGATCGGAAGCTTGCCCTGAGTGTGTTGATAAATTAGGCGAATCACTTCGGTCGATCGCGCCCGCACCGGCTTCCCACTGATTCCGCCCGCTTCCTCGGCGATCGGATTACCCGTACTCAGCACTTGGGTTTTCAGACCATCGCGGCGGATGGTCGTGTTCGTCGCAATGATGCCCGCCAGGTTCGAGGCGATCACCAAATCCACCACTTCTCGAATGTCGTCATCCGCTAAATCAGGCGCAATTTTCACCAGGATCGGTTTGGCGCTGGTGTTGGCTTGATGTAATGCGTCGAAAATCGGCTTGAGCTGATCGATCGCCTGCAACGATCGTAGCCCCGGCGTATTCGGCGAACTGACATTCACCACAAAGTAGTCACCCAATTCCTGCAATAACGTAAAGCTCTGACGGTAATCGTCCGCCGCTTCCTCTAACGGCGTAATTTTGGATTTGCCGAGGTTGATGCCGATCGGGATCGGGCGCACGGGTTGCCGTTGCCGCAGGCGATCGAGGCGGGTTTTCAACGGCGCGGCACCGTCGTTATTGAAGCCCATCCGGTTCAGTACGGCTGCGTCTTCCATGAGCCGAAACAGTCGCGGCTGCGGATTTCCCGGTTGTCCATGCCAAGTTACTGTCCCCAACTCCGCGAAGCCAAAGCCAAAATCCGCCCACAGTCCCGCACCAACACCATTTTTATCAAACCCCGCCGCGAGGCCCAGCGGATTCGGGAAATCCAAACCCCACAGGGTTTGGCGCAGCCGATCGCCCGCCCCGGCATAGCGATAATTCGATCCAGCAAAGCCCGTCAGCAGCGATCGGGCAACCGCATTTTGATCCAAACCATCCAGCACCTGCAACGTCTGCTGATGCAACCACTCCGGATCGGCTTTCAATCCAGAGAATAAAATAGGGCGGAGGATCGATTGGTATAGGTCAGCCAAGGTCAGTTCCCTTGAATTTAACGTTTGGGCAATTACGATCAAGTCAGCCATCGCAATTCAGCCAGATCGTAGCGCAGATATCCTACCAAACTCAGTTACCCGCCCCAAGCCTGACCAACCAAAATCCCCGAATCTCCGTAGAGTTCCCGTCGTCATTTGGCGAAATCCGGGCACTATTAGGAAGACAAGGGTCATCTATACAACTTCTATCTATTTTTAACTGCACATGCCGACATCTATGGGTCCTGTTAAAGAACCGGCTTCTGTCGAACAGTTATTGGTCAGCTTAGGGCATGTGCTGCAAACCCTTCGGGAAGCGCGGGATACAGCGGCGCTAATTGACACAACCCTGGCGTACCTCAAGCGACAGTTCGCCGACCAATATGGCCTAATTTGGTTGGGTCTGTACGATCGGCTTGACCATCGCCTGATCGGCAAAGGCGGCATCCTCCCCAAGGGCAATCCCGAACAGCTCAAACAGCGCTACAGTTTGACCTCTGGCGATTTGCTCGAACAAGTTGTATTGCAACAGCGACCCGTAGCCGTGGCCGATCTCAGCCAGGAAAACCGCGCCCGCGATTGGCAGCAGATCGCCGTGCGTCAGGGCATCCAGGGCACAATGATCTTTCCCTTGAGCCATCGCGATCGCTGTCTCGGTGTGATCGTTCTCGGGTCTAAAAGCTGGGGCACCTTCCCCAGCACCCACGAAAAAGCCGCCCTAATGATCATCATGGGCGAAGTTGCCGCAATCCTGGAGCGCGTCGAAACCGACTGGGAACAGCAGCAGGTCAAGCGGCCCGATCAGCCTTTGCTCAAGCTCAGCGATCGACTCCGTACCTATGACCACTTGGGCCAACGCCTCGAAGCCGTAATCGAAGAAACCCATCGGTTTATCGGCGCAGCCCGTACCAGCATTTATTGGTTTGAGCCAAAGCAGCGCTACTTCTGGCGACGCATCAGCAACCAAAATCGCAGCACCGTTCTGCTCGACCCCCAAGCGCCCAATTCCGGCATCACCGCCCAGGAAGTCAGCGGCTTTTACCAAGCCCTGGTGAATGACCAGTTGGTCATGGTGAATCGCGAATACAGCTCGATTCGCACCGATGTCGGCCAGCGGCTCCTGAATTTGCTCCGCACCCGATCGGTGATGGTCGCACCAATTCTCTATCAGCGCGAACTGATCGGCTTCCTGGCGATCGAAGGCAATGACGATCGCACCTGGCAGCCCGAAGAACAGCAATACCTCAAGGCCGCCGCCCAACTGATCGCCCTCGCCGCGCCCCTGGAAGCAATGGAAACCGTGATCCAGCAAAGCCAACTGGATAACCAACTGATCACCGACATTTCTCAGTCGCTCTACCGCAAAGCTGACTGGCGACAAACCGTCACTCGCACCGCCGAACTGTTAAGCAAACGGCTCAAGAGCGATCGCCTACTGGTGCTTCTCCAAAACTCCGAAACAGGTAACTTTGACCTCTGCTACCAGACCCATCCCCGCAACCGCCGCCCGATCGGCCAAACCCTCACACCGCTCACCGAACTCGATCGTCCCCTGCTCGAACACCAAACCGTTCCGGTGACGATCGAAAACTGGGAAGAAGACCTCCGATTTGCGGGCTGGCGGCAAGCCTTAGTCGATGTCGGCATCAAGTCCAGCATGATTTGCAGTACGGCCCCCGGCGAACGGCTGGAGGGCATTTTGCTAATTGGCAACGAAACCTGCCGATCGTGGACTCAAGCCGAAGCCAATCTGTTTCATATCACCGCGCAACAACTGGGGCTGATCCTGCATCAATGGCAGCTTCAGCGCCAACAAGACCAGTCCCGATCGCTGCAAAGCACCTTGCAACAAGCCATCGCCCGCATGCAAACCTGTAGCGAACAAACCGAACTTACCTGGTTCAGCCTCAACGCCATTAGTCAAGCCACCGAATCCCCCTTAGCCCTACTGTTGAGCTGGTTCCCCGGTGAGACCGAAGCCCAAGTGATGCGGCCCCAGGAATTAATGGATAAACGGTTCGTGATTCAAAATACGCCGTTGTCGATCGCCAGTGATCCGCTGATTCAGCTGATCCTCGCCGCACCGGAGGGAGTCGAAGTGCCTTTAGCCGAAGTGCCCCCCGCCAGCCAAGCCTGGTTCCGGATTGAAACGAAGGGCAAGCACACATCGGGTAAGCTCATGGCGCAGGCACTCCGCACCCCTGACCAGGGCATTCCCTTTGGCATCCTACTCGTTGCCGATGTCGGCGATCGCCGCTGGAGCGATCGCCATCAACAAGCCTTCCAAAGCCTCGGCCAACAACTTGCTTGGTGCCGCCGATCGATGCATTTGGCCGTGCGCGCCCATAGCGAACATGCACCACTGGCCCAATTAGCCTGGTACAAGCAGCGCCATTTAGAGAACCTATATCAACAAATGAAAGAGGGCATCACCAAACTGCTCGAACTGACTCCCGGCCAGACGAATCAACTCAACGCCACTCGCCAGCAGCAGATTCTGCACCAAATGCAGGATGCGATCGCCCCCTTGGCCCAAGCATTAGACGGTGAGGCCTGGAACCTCGAATTTAAGGCGGACCCCTTACCGCTGATCGGCTTACTGCGACGCGCCCTTGATCGGATCGATCGCATTGTCAAAACGCGACAGCTCTGGATGCAAGTCCACCATGACGGCAATCCCCTCGTCCTTGGCGACAGCAGTAAGCTGCACTTCATGCTGCACGAAATTCTCCAGGCGGCCTGTGCCCGCTCGGCGATCGGCAGCCGCATCGACATCTGGTGTCGTCAGATTGAGACCCACTGGATCGAAGTAGCCATCACCGACAGCAGCCAAATCCCCGCCGCATTGATCCAGGCGATTAACCAAGGCCACCGCTGGGACAACCTCGAACCTTCGCCGATCCATGATCCAGCCAGCCGCAACTTGATGATTTGTCATTTGCTAGCCGAGCAAATGGGGGTTGATTTCAATCTGTTCCCCCTTGAAGATCAACGACTGATGAGCCGTATCGTCCTGCCGATCGCGAATTCCCACGGGAGAAATGAGTAGATCTACGGTGTTAGCAAACCCAACGATCGATACAATAAGGGGCAAATTGGCCGGACGAATCATATTCGCTTCCGGTACAATATGGGCCAACGTCCATCCGGATTTGATTTAGGGCCATTGGGATTGCATCAGAGATAATTGCTGAGCCGCAGCAGGAAGGATTGCACGATGACATTTAGCGCTGGATCCAGATCGAATCGCCGCCCCCCGATCGGGAACCGCCCCACAACCGCCAATGCCCCATTGCGCCCGACGCGTAGTCGCCGCGATCAACCTGCCCAGAGCAGCGCTAGCACCGCCGCCGCCTCGCGTCGCCGCAATGTCCGCAGCCGGAATCAGCCCTTCGATGCCGCCCGTAGCGCCCGTGCTTCTTTGAGCAAGCTGCATCCCTTGATTTTGCCGACCGATGTGCCGCCTTGGCTGCGAACCTTGTTGCAGGTTCAGCAGGGCGTTTGGATCAGCACGATCGCGCTTTCGACCGTGGCCTTGGGAATCTACGGCTGGTCAGTCTACTCCCAACAGCAGTGGGGCAAAGCCTACAGCCAGCTCGAACGGCTCCAGCGCAACGAGCGCCAGCTGATCGCCAACAAAGAAATGATGAAAAACCAGATCGCCCAGCAGGTCGATCCCGCTGCCCTCGGCCTCGCCCCCCAAAAGTCCAACGAAGTGATCTTCATTAAGCCCGATCCCAATCCCCCCCAACCCGCTGCCAAAACCGACGCAACCCCGACCGAGTTGCCAGTCAATCAGCCACTCGGTTATTAATCAAGGGCAGTTTAATCAGGGTCTCAGGCGAGCAGGATAAGGGTGAGCGCATGGTAAGGGTAAGCAGATGGTAAGGGTGAGAACGAGCCGAGTCATTAATCAACGCAATCGGGCCGCCGCATCGCGGCAGCACCGAGTGGCACGCCCCAATTGGTTTGACTGGTTGCCGGAAGCGCGCGCCAATCTCACCCAGCAACGCTTGATCTTGGTGTGGCTGCTGCTGCTGGGCGGCTGTACCCTCCTCGGCATCAACTTGCTCCGGCTCCAAGCCTTGGATAATGCCCGCTTAGTGCGCCTCGCCAAACAGCAGCAAAGCCACCTGCTGCGGCCCTTTGTGCCGCGCCGATCGATTACCGATCGCACGGGCAATGTCCTCGCCATCGATCGACCCGCCTACCAGCTCTATGCCCACCCACGTATGTTCAAGCAGTCGAAGGCAGCGGTGGCAGCGGCACTTAGCCCGATTATCGGCACCGCCGAGGCCGAACTGCTGAACAAATTTAACAGTGCCGAAACCGGGATCAAGCTCAACTCTGATTTGAACGAGGACGTGGCAAAGCGCGTTCGTAATCTGATGGTGGATGACACGCCCGTCGACGGCCTCGACCTGACGGAGTGGCAGCAACGGCTCTACCCGCAGCAAAACCTGATGTCGAATATCATCGGCTATGTCGATGAATCCCAGAAGGCCCAAGCGGGCCTGGAATATAGCTTCCGGCATATCCTCGAACAATCGCCCAAAGGCGTTCGCCTCAGTCGCACCGGGGATGGCGTGGTGCTACCCGATGGCGTACCGAATGGATTTGTCAACCAGGATGACCTGCGGCTACAACTGACGATCGACAGTCGGCTGCAACGGGCAATCACCCCGATCGTCGAGCGCCAGGTGAAGAACCTTGGGGCCAAGCGGGGGCTCGTACTGCTGATGGATGCCAACGATGGCGCACTCCTGTCCATGGTGTCTTCGCCCAGCTTTGATCCGAATCGCTATTACGATGTCAAAGATTTATCGGTATTTAAGAACTGGGCTTTAACCGACTTGTACGAGCCGGGTTCGACGTTTAAGCCGATTATCGTTGCCATGGCCCTCGAATCCGGCGCGATCCAGTTAGGGGATTACTTCTACGATTCGGGCTATTTGGAGTTTGACGGTTGGCCGATCTACAACTCCGATCGCGGGGCACGCGGGTCGATCGACCTGACCCAAATCATGAAATATTCCAGCAACATCGGCATGGTGCGGATCGGCCAAGCGATGAAACCGGACACCTACTATAGCTGGCTGGAGCGCATCGGCCTGGGCCAGAAAACCGGGATTGACCTGCCCTTCGAAGCCGAAGGCCAAATGCACAGCCGCAAAACCTTTGTCACCTCGCCCCTCGATCGGGCCACAACTTCCTTCGGGCAGGGCTTTTCGATGACCCCACTGCAACTGCTGAAGATGAACGGGATGCTCGCCAGCGGCGGTAAAATGGTCACGCCCCACATCGTCAAAGGGCTCTACGACAGCAACGGCAAAGCCTACTGGGAACCCCAACGCGCCATGCCCAAACAAATCTTCACCCCGAAAAACACCCGCGCCGTCCTGCGGATGATGGAGGAAGTCGTCGCCAACGGAACCGGGGAACGGGCACAGGTGACAGGTTACCGCGTCGCCGGGAAAACCGGAACCGCCCAGAAAGCCGGGAGTGGCGGCTACATTGAAGGCGCTTATATCACCAGCTTTGTCGGGATTTTTCCCGTGGATGCACCGCGCTACGTGGTGCTAGCGGTGCTCGATGAACCTCAGGGCCAAGCCTACGGGGGCACCACCGCCGCACCCATGGTCAAAGAAGTGATCGAAATTGTCGCGGGCGTGGAGAAGGTGCCCCCGAGTAAGCCGGACAGCAGCACCGAGAAGCCTTAATTTACCAAACCTCAGTCTGCTGAGTCTCAGTCTGCCCAAGCGCAGTCTGCTGAGTCTCAGTCTGCCAAACCCCGCCTTCGCTCGCCCGTCTGAATATTTTTGACAAATTCGCGCGAAATCGTCATCGACGGGTGACAATTGGGGCATTCACACAGCGACTGCGGTTCATCAAAAGCACTGTTGAATCCGGGAGCAAATTGTCCCGATCGCACGTCTTCATCGGTACCAAGCGGGCCGACTTGATTTTCGGACAGGCTTGTGAAAAAGTTTTGTTGTCGCGCATCCGTTGACTAAGGACCCCTAGGCACATGGCCAGACTGAGTACGCTAAATCGTCATTTCTCCCGGCACTTCACCCTATTACTCAGCAGCAGTCTGCTGCTCACAATGCCCGTCCAAGCCCAGTCGCGCGGCACGATCGCGGAATTTGAGCGGGCGAACCGGATCGCCGAAGCGCTGCGCCAGGTCAGTGTCCAGGGCAATCTCCGCAATCCGGGCTACTACAGTGATTGGCAAGTGAAAGGCGATCGCATTGGGGTCTGGTCACGCCAATGCCTCGGCCAAAGTATCAGCCCCGAGCAATTTGAGGGCGATCGTGGGGCGGCAGCAACGATCGTCACCTGCATCGTCCAAGACATGCTGCGCCAAGAAATCCGCAGTGCCCAAAACAATGAAGGCTTAGCCATCCGCCGGATTGCATCCTGGTGGGTCACCGGCGACCCCAACCGTTACAACGACAACGGTATTGCCCCCTACACCCAGCGCGTCCTCAGCACCTATCAACCGAATGGTCTGATCACCGCCGCCCCGCCCGCCGCCCAGAAGCCGATCTATATCCCCCCCGTCACCAGCACCAATCCCCCAATCGCGAGCAATCCGGCCCCCACAGCACAGCCACTGCCCAATCCGATTCCCAACCCACTCCCCAGTTCAGTACCCAATCCATTACCCAGTCCTGTTCCCAACCCCAGCCAAGTCAGCGTCCCCACCGAAACCCTTCCCCCCGTTAAGCCGCGCGTGACTCCAGGTGCACCCACCCCGGCTCCCAGCCCTAAGCCCAGTCCCGCCCCCGCTCCGAGCAGTACGCCGACAGCGATTAAAGCCAGCGGCAGTAGCTTCTACGATCGCTACATGAACGAGGGCTATAGCGCCAGTAAGACGCGGGAATACGATCGGGCAATTCTGTTCTTCCGCCGCGCCCTGGATGAACGGCCCGAAGATCAGAAAGCCACCGAAGCGATCCGCAATATGGAAGCGGCCCAAGGCAATCGCTAACCCCGCAACTCAAGCTGCTGTCACTCATTGGAGTCGGAACCACACCATGCAACGCCACCGTTTAATCCTCCCCCTCACCCTCGGCGGTCTCGCCCTCGCCGCCCTCAGTCCCAGCCGCGCGATCGCCGCCCCGCAATGGCAAAAAGTCACCGAAAACCTCGTGGGCGATCGCTTCCTCGTCGATATCAGTGCGATTCAAGAACAAGGCAGCAATCGCTTTTACTGGGAATACCGCGAATTCGTCCAACCGAATAACGCCTTCCTCGAAGTCAAAGTCAGCCAGCCCGTCGAAGGTGCCGTGGTGCGCTGGTCAATTAATTGCGGGACGAAAGCGCAGCGCCTGCTCAAGGTGAATGCCTACACCACCAATCGGCAACTGATTCAGAAGTTTACCTACGGCGACAGCGGCGTGGCGGTCAGCTCCCGTCCGGGCAGCAGCACCTACAAAGTTGGGGAATTTGTCTGTAACGCCAAACTGTAGACCAGCAAACTGTCGGATCGCGGCAGTGAGGCGGGCAATCTAAGGGCAGTCAGTCCCGTCGGCAGTCAGCATCGAGCATCATCATCAATGATCGCTCTGGGCCGCCACCGTCGCCCCTTGAGTTTGCGCTCCGTCGCCCTTCGCCATGCCGCGTCCGCCAAAATCTTCGCGATCGGGTTCGTCCCGCCGATCAAAAGCAACCCCGTCGAACTCATCTCGATCGAAGCCCGCCAAATCGGGCCAGTCCAAACCCACAAAAAAGCAATTAAAACTCACCAAAGCCGAGCGCAAAGCCAACCTCAAGGAACAGTTGGCGATCCAACGCGCTGCCGCCAAAGCCCGCCAGGAATTAACCAAGTTTCTGGCGATGACGTTTATTTTGGCCGTGGTCTGCGCCATGCTGATTGGCATCGTTGGGGGACTGAAAGGCGCGATCGGCGGATTTGGCGGGGCGTTTTGTATTTTGTTGTCGTTTAAGTATCCTTGGGCGGCGCTCTACGCATTCTTGATTTATTTGCCCCTCGGGGGCTCGATTACTTACCTGTTGGGCAATAGCCCGATCATGCAGCTCGCCAAAGATGCCTTCTATGTTCCGGCACTGATTGGCGTGATCCAAATGTGCAAACGTCAGCGAATCAATTGGTTCGTGGCAAAACCCCTGAAAGCGCCCTTGGCCGCGCTGCTAATTTACTGCGTGCTGGTGATTCTCGTCGTCAATGGGGGGCAGCAATTCTTTCCCATCTGTGACGCAGTGAAAAATGGCACCAGTCTCACTTGTAAAGAGCAACCAATCGGCATGGGGATTCTTGGGCTAAAAGTTTTTTTGGGCTATGTGCCGCTGATTTCCTGCGCTTACTTTTTGATTAAAACCAAGGCCGATTTCTACCGCATTATGCGGATGCTGGTGGTGCTGATCATCATCTGCTGTAGCCTCGGCTTCATGCAGTTCATGATGCTCAAAACTGGCCGCTGTCAGGGTACTGTCGGGGAAGGCGCAGCACTGTTTAAGGCATCTCTCGAATCACGCTGTTTGGTGGGGGGATCGCTGCTCTATAGCGAAGAACAAGGGGTGATTCGATTACCGGGCACCTTCGTCGCCCCCTGGCAGTGGGGCTGGTTTTTGATTTCCAGTGCCTTCTTTAGCTTTGCGGCAGCCTTTAGCGATCGGGTCTGGTATTGGCGGATTGCGGGGATGGTGGCGATGGCACTGACGATGACGATGGCCGTGGTATCCGGTCAGCGGATTGCCCTGATCATTGTGCCGATTAGCTTCATTGTGCTGCTGCTGACGACGGGGCAAATTGTCAACCTGAAACGGTTTTTACCGATCGGGATTGGGCTTGGAGTCGCGGTAGTCGGGGCGGGCATGGCCTATCCCGCGATCGTCCAGGAGCGGATTGACAGCTTTGTTTCCCGCTGGAATGCCGCCCCACCGACACAATTCATCGCCGACCAGTTTGACTTTGTACAAGATTTGTCGGGGTTGCTGGGTCGGGGATTGGGGCGGGCGACCAACTCCGCCCGCGCCTTGGGCGACACCAAGCTGATCGAGACCTACTTCCCAAAAATCATGTACGAAATTGGGCCGCTGGGGCTGTTGCTCTTCCTCGGCCTTGTGACCACTCTAACGGTAATCACCTTTCAGGCCTATCGCCGCGTCAAGGACAAAAACCTACGCGGTATGGGAGCGGCCCTTTGGACGTTCGTGCTGTTCATTAGCTACAACACCTACTACTACCCCCTCGACGTTGACCCCGTGGCCGTCTACTACTGGTTCATCGCCGGGATGATCTTGAAGCTACCGCTGCTGGATCAACCGATGAAAGCCGAGGAAGCCAGCAATTCCGTTAGACAGCGGCGCAATCGTCGCCGATCGGGCGCGGCTTCAGCATCTGCCGCACCACCGCCGCCAACCACCCCCGAATCCGACACCTTCGCATCCGACACCACATCGCTGCCATCGATTCCACTCCTCAGACCGAATCCCAATTCGGCAATGAGTTAAATCATCAATGAGTTAAATCATCATCGTTCCGGCTAACCCGTTCCTTTTACCTTCTGGCACCATGGCTTCTCCGTTTATTTCTGTGATCATCCCGACCTATGGCCGCGAACAGCCATTAGTGAAAAGCATTGAGGATGTCTTGAAGCAGGACTATCCCGAATTCGAGGTGATCGTCGTCGATCAAACTCCCACCCACGAGCCGGAAGTCGCCGCCTTTCTCGAAGCCCAAAGCCGCAGCGGCAAAATTCAATGGATCAAGCTCGACTGGGCCAGCCTGCCCGGTGCCCGGAACTATGCCGTGCGCCGCGCCCAAGGCGATGTGATGCTGTTTCTCGATGACGATGTGGAGCTACCCGACGGTTTCCTCGCGGCCCATGCACAGAACTACAGCCGTCCAGAAGTCGGAGCCGTTGCCGGGCGAGTGCTCGATCGGATGAAGCTCGGCGACTTTGAAGCGGGATTGGAAATTGAACAGTTGCCGCCAGAAGCAATGGATCCCGGTATTGCCTGGTATCACATCAATCTGGTGCATACGACGCAGCCCCAGCAGGTGTTAAGTGCGCGCGGCTGCAACATGTCCTATCGCCGGGAAGTCTTTTTCACGCACAACATTTGGTTTGATGAGCGGTTCCGGGGCAGTGCGGTGCGGGAAGAGTCGGACTTTTGTCTGCACCTACGATCGAGCGGGTTGATCGTCTGGTACGACCCGGCGGCGGTGTTGGTGCATTTGGGCGAAGAGACGGGCGGCTGTCACGACATTACGACCAAGTCGCTGAAGTACCAGATGACCTTCTATCACAACCATTTCTTGATGGGGCTGAAGAATTTGACGTTGTGGCAATGTTTGCGGTTCTTCCTGCGCTTGTTTGATTGTCATGTTTTGGGGCGACCACCTTGCCACAAGAGCGGTTCGCCGATCAGGATTGCGACACGACTGGTGTTTTATAGCGCCGGGTTTGCCGATGCGCTGTGGACGCAGGTTAAGGGGCTTTGGGATCACGGGCAGGTTTACAGTCGGCGGGATTCGTTGTTGACGATCGATCAAACCAGCAAAGTGATGGGTGGTGGGTTACGTAGGATGGGTGGAGCGTAAGCGCAACCCATGCTGCCCGAGATTTTTGGGTTTGATATTTTGACCCATGTTGCCCGAGATTTTTGGGTTTTACCGTGAATTGTCAATGTTGGGTTTCACGTTGTTTCACCCAACCGACGTGATGCTCCATACGCCACCTGTCCTTAAACCTTGTGCCATGAAAATCCTGATTGTCAGCCATTCTTATATCGTTGATCTCAACCGCGAAAAGCTTCGTGCCCTGGCGCAGCTTGGCCCCGATATCCAGGTGACGATCGTCGTACCCAAACGCTGGAAACCCGGCGGTGTAATGAAGGACACGATCGTTTCGGAACCTGTGAATGAAGGCAATTTCCGGGTTGTGCCATTATCTAATTTCAGCCAGAACAATCAAGGTTTACTCTGCTTTGGGCTAGATCTAATTCCCTTACTGCGGGAGTTTCGCCCAGATGTGATCCAGGTCGAGCAAGGCGTGAAATCGATCGCCTACGCCGAACTGATCACCCTCAACAAACTCCTCGGACTGAAGGCAAAATGCTGCTTTTTCACCTGGTGGAACCTGCCCTACGAACTGAAATTCCCGCTCAGTGCGTTGGAGCGCTACAACCTGAATAACACCAACGGCATCGTCGTCGGCAACCAAGACGGTTATCACATCCTGCGCGATCGGGGTTACAACGGCCCCATGGAAATCATGCCGCAACTTGGCGTAGATGAAGAACTGTTCCAAGCTCAGCCCCAGCCGGAAATTGCCGCAAAGCTCGGCATTCAGCCCGAGGATTTTGTGATTGGGTTCGTCGGTCGATTTGTTCCCGAAAAAGGGTTGAAAACCCTGTTCCAAGCCGCCGCTAGATTGGAAAATCAAACCTGGAAAATGCTGCTCCTCGGGCGGGGGCCGATGCAAGCGGAACTGCAAACATTAGCCGCAGAATTGGGCTTTGCCGATCTGCTCATCCAAGTCGAAAGCGTCCCTCACGCGGACGTATACCGTTACATCAACCTGATGTCCACGCTCCTGCTGCCGTCAGAAACCAGTCATGATTTTCAGACTCTCACCGCCGCCGGATGGAAAGAGCAATTCGGCCATGTAATCATCGAAGCCATGGCCTGCCAAGTGCCCGTCATCGGCTCCGACTCCGGCGAAATCCCGAACGTGATCGCCGATGCTGGGTTGATTTTCCCCGAGGGCAATATTGAGGCATTGCATGATTGCTTACATCAGCTAATCAGCGATCGCGACTACGCCCAAACGATCGGCCAAAAGGGCTACCAGCGCGCCATGGTGAAATACACGAATCAGGCCTTAGCGAAAGATCTGCTGGAATTTTACCGATCGCTAGCTTAAGTGACTGAACCAAAGCCCAGCTCCGCATCATAGCCGTGGGTTTCGGCTGACGCTCAACCCACTTGATTGGCCGAGGAGCACAGCGCACCATCAACCGAGGGCTGAGCCACGCCGAAGCCCGACAACTATAACCGTGGGTTTCGACTGACGCTCAACCCACTTGATTGGTCGAGTATTACAGTTCGACAAACCAAACCATCAACCGAGGGCTGAGCCTCGCCGAAGCCCGACAACTATAAACCCACCAATCAACCGAGGGCTGAGCCACGCCGAAGCCCGCCCATCACAACCGCCAACCAACCGGGGGCTGAGCCCCGCCGAAGCCCAAATTTAATAGAACGTATCCAAATCCAACGCCGCCGAACCACCTTCCTCCAGCAGCGCCAACACCTTCGACAACTGCCACCAGACCAACCGCGCCACCGCCGCCGTCATGATCGTCGAAAGAATATAAGCAAACTTCATTGGCACCCCAAAGATCTCAACCCCAGCGGCCAAGAACAACAAGCAACCCGCCGCAATCCCCAAAAACGGTGTCAGCAACCGCCAGCCCCGCATATCTTGCAGCGTCTTCGTCGATCGACCCTGCTGCCATTCCACCAACAATTCTTTCAGCACCGCCTGAAAGGCCAACCCACACAGCACACTGGCCACCAAACCAAAGGTCAGGATCAAGTAAGGCGGCTGCGGAAAATACTTGTAGTAATCCGTTAACGCCTGAATGTCTAAAGATTCCATGTCCATAAAGTTTGGTTGCAAAAATTTACATTTCCCCCCAATCCTACTCTCTCGACCGAGTTCCCGTCAAAGAAAGCCCCGCAATTAGCGCGGCGATTGGTTCGAGCCTACCAGCACCGCCCCCGCCAGATTAACTAATGCGGGCGGAATCAACGTTGCTGCCCGATCGCTCGAAAACTGTACCAGCGCACTCCAAGCGGCACCGGCCAGTTTATTCGGCTGGACATCGTCTTTGACTAATTCCCACAGCCTGGCCACTTCTTCAGTGTGCAAACGATTATCTTCCGTCAGCGACAGCACAATCATCCGCCGCAGCTCCGCGCCATCGTCAGACATCAAAAACTGCATCCCCAACTGCGCCGTCGGCAAAATGTCGAACTGCCGATCGCTCTGAGCAATCTTGACCATATTCTCCAGCCGCTGCCACTGGAACTTACCGCCCTTGAACAGCACTTCCAGCAACCGTCGCCGCAGATTCGCTGAGTCACCGCTAAGCAGGCGACGGGCCACGTAGGGATAGGCAATTTCGACGATTTTGAAATCGGGATTCAGGGACAGCGCTAAGCCTTCCTGAGTCACCACCGATCGAATAATCAGCGCGAATTTCGCCGGCACCCGGAACGGATACTCAAACATCAGCTCCGAGAACTTGTCCGTCACCACCTTGAAGTTAAAATCCCCGACACTCTGGCCAATCACCTCATCAAACACCGATTCCAACGCTGGAATAATCGGTCGGATGTCCGTTTCCGGGGTCAAAAAGCCCAAATTCACAAAATCCTGAGCCAGCTCTTCATAGTCCTTGTTAATCAGATGCACCACCGCATCGATCAGCGTTTCCTTCATCGGCTCTTCGAGTTGATCCATCATGCCGAAGTCAATGTAGGCCATCCGACCCTTGATCCCCGATCGCGATCCCGGTGCCGCTTCCATCGCGAACAAATTTCCCGGATGGGGATCCGCATGGAACAAGCCATGCTCCAATAACTGCCGCAGTCCCGCCGTCACGCCAATCTGAATAATCGCATCCTGATCCAATCCCCGCGATCGCACTGCTGCGGTATCGGTCAGCTTCACGCCATGGATCCATTCCAGCACCAACACCCGATCGCTGCTGTAATCCCAATAAATTTTCGGCACCTTGACGCTGTCATCCCCGGCAAAATTTGCCGCGAACCGCTCCGCATTCCGACCTTCATTTTCGTAATCCGTTTCCTCAAACAGCTTCGTCCCAAACTCATCTACAATCAGCGCCAAATCATGGCCCAGGTTCAACGGCAACAACCCACCAAATCGCTTCGCGAACCAGCGCATCAAGAACAGATCCAGCAGCATCACGGGCTTTAGATTTGGACGCTGCACTTTCACTGCGACTTCCTCCCCCGTCCGCAGCTTCGCCCGGTACACCTGCCCCAAACTCGCCGCCGCGATCGGATTCGGCGTAATCTCGCTAAACACTTCCCGCACGGGCCGATCGCAGGCTTGTTCAATGAACCCAAACGCCTGCTCGTTCGAGAACGGCGGCAGCTGATCCTGCAATTTAATCAGCTCATCGAGGAAATCCGCCCGAATCAAGTCAGGCCGCGTCGAAAGCGCCTGTCCCACTTTGATAAACGTCGGCCCCAAATCGGTCAAAATCTTGCGAATCTGCTCGGCCCGCTGCTGCTGCGCCCCTTCCTCGCGCCCCATCGCCGCATCGATCCGCAGCCCCAAAATAAAGCCCACAAACGCCAGCACAATCCGCAGCGCCCGCCAAGCGGGTCGCCAAGGCTGCCAGCGAAACACCCGTGCTATTTCAGCGGCATCATAGCGCCGCAACTCGCCGATCGGACGGTAGGCCACGTCTAGGTTCCTCGAAAAGGAAGATGAAAGGTCAAGTACAAAAGGTTTTTAACTATTTTCAATATTTTAGTATGTAAAACTACATAAATGTTGGTCGCGATTCCCGATGAGCCTATGGACAGTTAACCGTCATCCAGTTAACCGTCATCCAGTTGACCGTCATCTGATCTGACTTTTCCCGCTTGACGACTCACCCTGATTGTAGTATTTGTATTACATGACTATTCGCATCGTCACACCGAGCACACGACCCTTGTCAAATCAGTTTATTTATACTACTGTTTTGAACAAGACGATCGACCGTCTCAAGGAATGTTGCAATTTTCGGGAATGGTCGATCAACCGACTGTAGTGAAAATTGGCTTGTGTTATGAAAGTTGACTTGTGTCAATGCACAGAATCCACTGCCTGGAGGAAAACCCTACCCCAAAATCCACTCGGAGTACGGCTATCCCGCATCCCATCGGACTATCGCAAATTCGTTCATTCCGCCATGATTAACAAATCAATTCACCCGAGCGATACGCATTTTCGACAGTATTGATCAAACCTTTGTTTCCAAACATTGGAGGTGTTTTATGTTCCTGCCACCCCATTACCCATTCACTTCATTCTTCACCACTCACCAGTCTGAGGCTCACCAGTCCGACGCTCATCCGTTTGACAAGTCACAGCAATCCGATCGCCATAGTGTCACCGTATTCTCTTGTAGTACCGCGCCTTCGCATCGCCCCTGAAGCAAAGTCCCTGAAGCAACGAAGACAATCAGTCTTCACCCAGACAATCAATCTTCACCCAATTGATTTCAATCAGGCTGTGACCTCAACTCAGCTATGACCTCAATTCAATCAAGTCATGACTTTAGTCACTTTACGGGCTGAATCATTCGTTCTACCCTGAGTTTATCCGAAGTCGTTATGGCTTTGGGCTAGGTTGAGATTATTGTTAAGTTGGGATCTCACTTGAGCTTCATTCACCGCTTCAGGCTCTGACAATACGTTCTATCTGACAATACGTTCTATCTGATACCTTTGACTGGCACTTTTGAACGCCAATTCCGTCATTTATCGAGCGATTCGTTACGGTTCATCACCACCCAAACCCTTCGGCGATTCAACGCTGAGTTTTGTTTTTCAAATTTTTACGGGAGTCAATTCCAAATGGCCACAAATCCCACCCAAAACGCACCGCTCTACACTGCCGATATGGTGCGCACATATCTCCATGAGATTGGTCGTGTGCCCATGTTGACTCATGAGCAGGAAATCATCTACGGCAAACAGGTTCAGCAAATGATGGCGTTGCTAGCCGAAAAAGCACAACTCGCCGATCGCCTGGGCCACATCCCCAGCGATGCTGAACTGGCCGCTGCCCTGGATCAGACCGAAGCTGCGATTAAAACCGCCATCCACCAAGGCAACCGGGCCAAGCGCAAAATGATCGAAGCGAATCTGCGCCTCGTGGTGTCGATCGCCAAGAAGTATCAGCGCCGCAATCTCGAATTTCTGGATCTGATTCAGGAAGGCTCCCTCGGTCTGGAGCGCGGTGTAGAGAAGTTTGACCCGATGCGGGGCTATAAGTTCTCGACCTATGCTTACTGGTGGATTCGGCAAGCGATTACCCGCGCGATCGCCCAGCAGAGCCGCACAATTCGCTTACCGATTCACATCACTGAGAAGCTAAACAAAATCAAGCGCACCCAGCGGGAACTGGCCCAGGAATTGGGTCGGGCCGCGACGATGAACGAGATTGCCGCTGCCCTCGAACTGACCCCCGCCGAAATTCGCGAATACCTGCTGGTCTCGCGTCAGCCCGTGTCCCTCGATCTGCGGGTTGGGGATAACCAGGATACCGAGTTGCAGGACTTGCTCGAAGATGACGGTGATTCGCCGGAAACCGTGACCCTGAAAGCCGCATTGCGCCAGGATTTGCAAAATCTGATGGCAGAGCTGACACCGCAGCAGCAACGGGTTCTGACCCTGCGCTATGGCTTTGGGGACGAGAAGGAGATGTCACTGGCGAAGGTCGGTGAACGGCTCAATCTCAGCCGCGAACGGGTGCGGCAATTGGAGCGGCAAGCCCTAGAGCATCTGCGTCGCCGCAAAGCCCTGGTGCGCGAATATTTGGCCAGCTAAGATCGCCCCCTAGCCCCCAATACTGGGGACCAAATCGATTCATCAAAAACCCTTGAGTGTTCGCAACATCGATCGCTTAGGGGTTTTTGCTGTGCCAGTATCCGACTTTTTGGCCGACGATCGACCGTCAAGATTTCCGACTTGGCTTTCCGAAATAGCGGGTTAGGCTGATGAAGCAAAGGGTAATTGTGCAAAGCCAGTTGTCGAACTGTCACAGGATGCCGCATAACCTGAAACCAGACCGATGGATTTTCGGGTTAACCATCCGCAGAGAAATGATTCAAGGTGCGCTGTTATTTAGTCTTCTATAAAGGTTCACGCTATGAGCTCATCCTCAAACCCACCAACAAACCGAGCGACCGACGGTAGCACACCGTTTGAACGCATGATGAATTCGCAGTTTACGCGATTTTTTATCATTGGTTTTTTGATTTTGTTGTTGCAAATCCCGACATTAATGCTGTTTGGCATTGTCAGCGATCGGCAAAAGGTACGCCAAGCCGCTGTCGCTGACATCAGCGGCAAATGGGGCAAACAACAAACCCTCGTCGGCCCCCGCCTGTTGGTGCCCTACATCCGTCGCACGGGCAGCGCCGAAAAGAAAAATGAAGCCGCCGTACAGAAAGTCGCTACTTTTTTGCCGAATGATCTCAAAGTCGATGGCAAAATGACCACCGAAAATCGCTATCGCGGGATTTTTCAAGTGCCGGTCTATACGGCAGATTTGAATATCACGGGGGAATTTGAGGCCCCGGACTTTAGCACTTGGGGCGTTAAACCCGAGGATATCCTATGGGACCGGGCCGAACTAACGGTGCAGATTTCGGATACGCGGGCAATTAGCGATCAGGTCAGCGTGAAGTGGAATAATGCTGAAATCCCCTTCAATCCCGGCCTCGGCAAACTACAAACCAATGGGGTGACGCTGCCCGTTGATCCCGTGGTCAAAGACTACACTGTCAGTCGGTTACCGATGAATGACGGCAGCAGCATTAATAGCAACAACGGCATTCATGCCAGCCTGAGCAAACAGGTCAAAGCGGAGACCAAATCCTACAGTTTCACCATTCCGCTGCAATTGCGCGGCAGTGAGCGGATCGATTTTGTGCCCATGGGCAAGCTGACCCAGGTTGCGATCGCTTCAAACTGGGCCAATCCCAGCTTCCAAGGGGGCTGGCTACCCGAGCAACCAGAAATTACCAAATCCGGATTTAAAGCAAAATGGCAAATTCCCTTCCTCGGTCGTAACTTTCCCCAGCAATGGACAAATGAACAAAGCGTCAATGATGAAGTGATTTACCAGTCGCGCTTTGGGGTCGATTTATTTGCGCCCGTGGACAACTATCACATGGCCGAACGCAGTATTAAATACAATTTCCTGTTTTTGGTGCTGACATTTGCGGTGCTGTGGCTGTTTGAAGTGGTGGCCCGATTGCGGGTGCATCCGCTGCAATACCTGATGGTCGGTGTCGCAATGTCGATGTTTTACTTATTGCAGCTCGCGATTTCAGAGCATTTGGGCTTCCATTATGCTTATGTGATCGCAAGTAGTGCCGTGGTCTTGCTGATTACGGGTTACACCATGTCAGTGCTGCAAGCCAAGCGGCGCGGTGGCATCGTCGGAGTAATGCAGGTCGGACTATACAGCTACCTCTATGTGGTGTTGGCCAGCCAGGATTATTCATTACTGCTCGGCTCGATCGGGCTGTTTGGGTTCCTCGCCTTGGTGATGTTCCTCACGCGGCGGATTGACTGGTTTAATCCGGGAAGTAATCGGACTGATGCCCGAGCGATCGAACCGATGGAGGAATAAACTCATTCGTGGGTCGCAGCGGCGATCAAAACCCGCTGCACCCGTAAGGGTTTCAAGTCCACCACAAAGGCGATCGCGGGATTGGCCGCATCGATCGCCGCCACACAATAAGGCCGATCGGGCAAGACTTGTAATGGCCCGATCGTGGCTGGCAAATCGCAATAATCGAGGAATCCTCCCCGCCGATTAAACAAGCGCCAAGTCCGGTAATGACGCTCATCATCATGCGCTAAAATTGCCAATCCATAGCGCTGATCCAGGGCCACCACCTGTTCGACTTGGCCCCAATCCTCACCACCGCGCGATCGTAATCCCGGCAAGCTAAAGATTTCCAGGGTTTGATCAGCGGTAATAATTGCCCCCCAACTTTCATCCGGGGCGATCGTCGCTCTCGAATCGGTCGTCTGGGGTGCTAAATCAAATCCCAATTGGATTGCTTCCTCAGCCGCAACCCCAGATGGCACGACCACCGTTGGACTGGTCAAACGCATAATTTCCGCCGCCAGCGTCACCGATTTCAGCATCGCTTCGGTAGAAGCAAATCGCCGTTGCGGTAGTTTTTGCAGTGCGGTTGTAATAATCGACTTCAACGAAAACGGAATCAACTCTGGCAAGGTCAGGCGCTGGTTGAGGTGAGCATCCATCAATGCCCCAGGCGTGCCGGAGAAGGGTCGATTGCCCACCAGTAATTCAAATAGCAAAACCCCTACCGCATATTGATCCGACGCGAAGGAATAATGCTGATAATGGCATTCGGGGGCACGATAGGCCGGAGAACCAAAAGGATCATCCTTGCGCCGATCGTTACGTTGCTCAACCAAGCGCGACACACCAAAGTCGGCAATTTGCGCCGTCCAACCCGCAACCTCTGGCACTAACAAAATATTTTCTGGCTTCAGATCACAATGCACAATACCTGCGGCATGGGCATGTACCAAACCCCGCAAAATATCAATCACCAACTGCAAGACTTGCGTCAACGGCAGCGGCACACCAGATTCCATCACATCCCGCAGCGTCCCCCCCGCACAATAATCGGTGATCAAATAGCGGCCATGGTCGCTGTAATCGATCGTATGAAACTGAACAATATTCGGATGCTGCAACCGCGTCAATAAATGCAACTCATGCAAAAACTGTTGGGTCGGAAACCGATCGACATCGATTCGTTTCATCGCCACCAGGCGCTGCGCTTGCCGATCGAAACCACAGAACACGGGCGCATACTGTCCCTGTCCCACTTTCCCCAACACACGATATTTTGATCGCCGCCCCTTGGGGAGCAGCGATCGAGTGACTAGAGAGGGGCTTCCGTCCGGCATCACGACCTCAAACCCATCTACACATTAAACAAACAAATTCGTCGTGAACAGTTGCGCATCCGTCCCTTCTGGCTCCGTGCGGCCTTCGGTTTTTTCATAGATCGATTCACTGAGCTGCTTCGCTTCGGCGTAGCGCTCCATATCACCTTGGTCGAAGAAGGCTTTTGCCGCAGCCCGCAGATCTTCACCCGCCATGCGGCGCTCATTCAACGCGGAGCGCAGCATACCGCGATTGAAGTAAGCCTTCGCCAAAGTCGGCTCTAATTCGATCGCTTGGGTATAGTCGGCGATCGCCAGGTAACTATCCTCGGTGCGCGACAGACTTTGACGAATTTCACCGCGCTGATAGAACAGCTCCGCATCATCGGGGTTGGTGCGAATCGCTTGGGTGCAACGATCGATTTGCCAGAGTTTTTCCAGTGCCGTGCTGATGTCACTGTCCTTGGCGCTGAGCGCTTCGCACTGCTGCGTCATTTCCGCTTTCAGCGCATCGATTTGCCCGGTCACTTCGGTCAGCTTCAGATCAAAGCCAGTCGCTTGATCGATGATTTGGCTACGCTGCTGTTGCTGCTGGGCGATCACCTGCGCAGTCGATGTCTGCTGCGACTGCGCTAGGGCTTGATCCCAACGGCGACGATTGGCCAAACTGACCGCAGCAGTTAACGACAACGGAATCGCGGCAAAGGCCACTTGCTGCATCACTGCCGAACCGATCGCGCCCGCGACGGAAACGGCGACACCTGCCATTTCCAGGCCGTCCATCCAGGACTTCGCACTCACTTGGGACACATTGGCTTCAGGATTCGCCGATTGATTAATTACAGGTTCTTGCATGATGAAACTCACTTGAGCAATTGAAAATAAGGACAATATCCAGACAGAAAATCCAGGCAGAAGAATTTCTCGGCAGCAGCGGGGCTAACGCAGCAATGCCTGATTCAGCTGCAAGACGGGCATGACAATCGTCGCTTCCTCGGGGGAGAGGTACTGCTTCACCACATCGGGCAAAACCTTCCACATCGCTTGGGAAATATGATCAGTCTTCACCGCTTTGATAATCGTTTGATGCCAAAGCAACAAACTATCGCGCAAGCGATCGAGGTCATCAATCAACAATGCCGCCGCTGCACAACGCAATACCAAACTGCAATCGCGCTGAGCCATGCTGGTCAAATCCTGCTCACCGCGCATAAAAATCGCCGGATTACTCGCCCGCGCCTGAGCGGTCGCCGCTGCCATGATTTGAAATTCCGCATCCCGGATTTTTTCGTAGGCGCTGATGCGTTGATCGAGCGTGGTCATATAGTATTTCAAAAATTGCAACTCGGCGGTCGTTGCATAGCGCCCCTCACTCTCTAACCCCAATTTCGCCAATTGATTCAACATGAGATAATTGCCTCTTAGAACATTACTGACTGGACTCAATCCATCACTGCACGAATTCAATTAGTCCGTCGCTGCCGCCGAACTCGCTAAATACTGACCCACCGCATCACGGGTCGCCGCTAATTCATTCACCACCGATCGCGTAATCAACTTATTTTGCTCGACCAGCACCGTCCCATTAATCGGATGCAAAATCGCCTCCTGCGCCCGCCTTCCCACCAGCGAGTCCAAATCCTCAACTTCATTCAGGTAAGTCCCTGCGGGCAACTGCACCACCACGCCTTCGCCTTCCACCCGCGTCTGACAGGCTAAACGCGATTGCACATTACAGGTCGTGATCACTTCCAGGGTTTGTTGCTCTCGCCGACTCATCGGTGATAGCTGATCCATTCCCTCTTTAATAAACACATGACAAGTTGCACAACGCCCACGGCCTCCACATTCGTAGGAGATTTTGACGTTGTGGCCGAGTAATGCGGACAGAATATTATCGTTCGTTTGAACGGTGGTTTCGGCCCCGATCGGGTCAAGTTGAATGGTCTTAGGCACGGGGTTTTCTCCTGATGGAATGCGGGGCGCAAAATTAACGGCAAGGACAGGCGTAGATAGCGGCCAACGCTGAATGGCTAGTTCGCTACCGTAAACAGGCTTTCCGCTGGTGCCGCTGGTGCGGCGGCGGGCGTTTGGGAAATCACAGGATTACTCCCGGCCCCAACTGGCATCCCTGGCTGGATTAACCGCCGCATGATCGCATAGTGATCCTGACCTTCCGCCAGCCAACCCTCGATCGGCTTGAGGCGATCAGCCAGACCTAAAACGAAATGGTTCGCCGCTGCGCCCATGGATTCACAGGCCGTTTGGGTGCTGTGCAGCGGTTGACCTGTCAACTGGCTGAAAAAGGCGCTGAGCAACCCCGACTCCATTTCTGCCTGAGGCAGCTTATTGGCTTCACGGTTATTACTGAATGCCGAATTGTGAACGCGAACCACCAGGAAACCCTGTTCGTAGTAGTCAAAGTTCAAGTCGATCGTGCCCCAACCGCAAGTCTTCCAGCATTCCTGCAAGCCTTGCAAAAATTCCAGCGTCCCCATTTGCGCGATCGGTTGCCCGTAATATTCGCTCATCTCCGTCGCAAAGCGGCGATAAAACGCCTTGCCCCATTGATAACCGCACTGATAAAGCACAAAGCCCGTCGCTTCGCCCAGTTCGTATTCCAAGCCCGAATACAACACGCTCAACAACGCCTCCGGCAGGGCCAATAGCCGCGACCCAGCCCGATTTTTCATCATGCCGAGTTCGATATCCGATTGCACGTAGGCATCGTAATCAAAGAAATTACCCGGCATGACGGGTTTATTTTGAAGTAAGTCGGCGATCGAGGCCATAATTCACGCTTCCTGTCGAGTTTGCAAGTAAGAAAAAGTTGAATTTGACTGGGTGTTCCCTGGGCCATACAGCAAGCAATTAGGCCATCACTAATTCCGCTGCCGATGCCGGAGTCTCAATGGACGGGACGAGGAAACTCAGCTTCGCTTGGTCAAAATACGGCAACATCAGCGACAACTGCGAAGGCGTAATCCGCTTACTCAAATGCAAATTCAGTAAATCCAGCAATTGATCCTCCACCGCGACCAAATCATAGGCCCGCACCTGGCGCGGGATCCAGGACAGCAACCGCTGCTGAAAATACTGGTCATCGCCCATCAGCATCGCCATCGCCCCATAGCGTAAAATTGCAATGCCGTACTGCAAGGCCCGATTGAGCAGGGCTTCATCCAAGCGTGGAAATGCCGCTTGCAGTTGATCCGCTACCGCTTGAAACACTTCCAGCTCTCGCTCCCGCAGCAGCTCATAGGTTTCGAGGCGCTGGGGCACATTCACGAGTTGCAAGCGGAACTGCGCGAGTTCATCGGCATTTAAGTAATGATCTTCGGCTGTCTGAACAATTGAACGAAATTCAGAATTCATGGGGTTGCTCTAGAATAGGTTGGAAAAATTGGCCAATTTGAAGTCACGCTGTTCGGGTTGGTAGCTGGCACTGACGATCGGTTGCGGCGCGATCGTTGGCAAGCCATCCCAGATAAATCGATCGAAGAATTGCTTAACGGGGAGCGTGATAATGGGCGCGATCGCCGGCGCACTGTGACCATTACTGGCCCGTAATACCGATCGGCCTGACCAGTTATATTGCCGGAAGAAATCTTGAACCGAAGTGGTTTCCCAGGATTGCAGCGGTGCGACGGACTGTTCGGAAACCACCAACGCTTGACCATCCCAGCGAAAGGCCCCAAAGCAATCCCGCACGGAGGCAATCATCATTTCTGTGTGGATTGTGGAAGAAGCCATTATTTCAGAAACTCCCCTTGCTGCAACCGGGTTTCGATATCACGGGCGCTCGCGCCTTCGGTTTGCCAGAAGGTCGCCGCATCGATCCGATCTTTCTTACCGAGCAGGAATTTGCAATAGGTTTCGCCCATCGCGTAGCACTGGATCTCGATACAACCGAGATCCTGGCCGACCAATTGACTGAAGAACCCCGCAAACATCCCGGCATACAGGTGACATACAGGCTTACCCACATTACCTAATGTCCGGGCCACAGCGGAGTCAAAAATACTAATGAACAAAAAGCCATTCGCCTGCTCTTCATAGTCCACTTCCCAAGTCCCCCAACCTTGAGTGGTAAACGGCCACCACCAGGCTTCTAGGACGAACGGCAATTGGCATTCCGCGATCGTCCGGCCAAACTGATTTTCAAACCACTGCTTAAATTGACCAAAATCTTTTTCGCCCCAGGCTTTGCCCAAGTCATACATCAACACCGACGAAGCGCCGCCCACTTCCTGCTCAAAGCCCTGCATCAGTGCAACGATGAAATCCTCGCCCGCAAAGATATTCCGCGAACCGTTCCAATCGATGATTTTGCCCTGCTCCCGCTTGAATGAGTAGAAATCCTCAAAGCTGTAGTGATGGCGCTTATCAGGATAGCGTTGTTGCAGCGGCGATAGCTCCGCAAGTGGGCGAATAAAGGTATCGTCTTCTATCAGCATGACGGATTTTAAATCTGGCATAGGAACATCCTTAGGGATTGGAAAAACAGCGGGCGTGTTCGATAAAGTATCGATTCGGAATATCTAATCGCGAACAATCACTAGCAGGCTTTGGGCTTCAGCGATATTAGGCAAATCTTGGAAAATCAATGCCCCGTTGCCGATAAAACGATTCAGCCAGAGCTGCGTCCATTTGAGATGGGCTAAACTTGCCACCTCCGCTTGATCACCGCCGTAGTGAATTTTGCCATTGCTTGCAACGGTAAAATTTGCCAACTGACGCACATCAATGCGCGCTTTTTCCCAATAGCGCGATGTCATTGTGCCGCCGAGATAGCGACTGGTGGCTTGGCTGACTTGATTCAGATGCGCGAGAATCGCACCGATCGGCATCGTGGTCTGCGTCCGCATTCCCGCCGCCAATGGATCAAACCCCGCTTCAAACTGGGTTCTTGCATCAAAGAAAGCACCCTGCAACTCAGCTTCACTCAGATCAATCCCCCGCAGATAAGTCCCGCAGAGATTGGCCCCACGCAGATTCGCTTGGGCCAGAGTCGTAATATCCAAGGACGCACTGCTCAGATCTGCCCCTTGAAGATTCGCCCCATCCAGCGTTGCCATAAACAGCATCGATCGATCCAACGCCGCCCCACGGAGGTCGGCATTTTGCAAGTTACTGCGACTTAGGTCGGCTTCACTAAGGTCAATGCCCCACAAGTTGGCATCGCTTAGATCGACCTGTTTCAGCTTCGATCGACGAAAATTGATATAGCTCAAACAGCTTCCCTGAAGATTGACTCCACAAAAGTCACTGCTTGAGAAATCACGTTCCGCCGCCTGATACTGATCGCGTACCTTGCTAGAATCATCCTGCATCGCCGGCATTTCCGGCAGTTGCGGTGCAGGCGCAAGATCATTGATAGGCATTACTTCTCCAGGAGAAAAACTACCGTCATTTATCCGGTTCTCCTAGGGTGGCCGACTTTAATCGCAGCGCACAACGCAAAATTACAGAAACTTGTCAATCAATCTCGCACCGCCGTGATCGGGTTCTCCGGGTTTCCTACAGTAGACGGACTACCCTATTTTCACTTTGTAACCGCTTGGCATCCGGGTCAATCAACGCTTACGCAATTTCTTGGGCGGTTTCGGCGGTTTTCGATAGGTGACTTGCCGATCGGCGGGCAAACCCACTGTGGTCAAAACTTGATATTTCCTGGCTTCCTCGAGACCAGCTAACTCGTCATACTCAACCCAATGAATGCAGTCAACCGGGCAAGTGTCGATCGCCTCCTGCACCAAATCCTCCGGGTCACCATCCTGAGCAATCACCCGCGATCGGCCGTAGTCCGGCTCAATATAAAAAGTATTACGGGCCACGTGGGCACAGTACCGACAACCAATGCAGGTCGCCTCATCCACGTACAGCCCTTTTTGCCGTACAACGCCGCCCAGCTCCGGCTCAAAACCGGAGCGACAGTCTGATTCCCGCAACGCACCCCCAAGCTCTGGTTCAAAACCGGAAGCAGGGGACGGCGCAGCATCGCCATTCATGACCTAAGCGCCCCAGCGCTGCAAAACCAACCGAATCGAACCATCGGCTTGCTGCTGCTCTTCCGCCAGTTGGAACCCTTGGGTCTGGGTCTGAGTCAATACGGTGTGATAGGCATAGCGCTGTGTCACCTGACGCAGGAAGTGGTCCACCGAGTGATTCAATTGCCAGAACTGCATGTCAGTGACCAGTTCATACTCTTGACCATTCCAAGCAAAGCCCACATCATAGCCATTCGGCTGCTCAATCACGATCGCCGCTGCTTGCGTATCGCCCTTATAGCCGCGCACGGCCCCAGCATCGGATTTCCAATCGACTCCGAGATCAGACAGCGCCGACTTAAGGCTGTCGAGGTTCCGAATCTGCGTTTTAATCTGGCTAAAATGCGACATGGCAATCCCCGCGAGTTTCAGTATGTAAACAACACTCAGCCCAACTTGCAAGCATTTAAAAGCAAACACTTACAAGCGGCTGGGCAATCCCACCCCACTACCACTCGCTACAACGAGCTTGATTAGTGAGGGTCGTATCTTGCGTCGTGGTCAACACCGCCGGGGCCGCAAAGTATTCCGCCGTCTGTGACTGGGCGACCACGCGCCCCAGTTCGGCTTCAATCTTGGCAGTCACTTCCGCACAGGAAGTCCCTGAAATGCCCGTGACTTTTTCCAGCACTCGGCCATCCGGATAAATCACAAACTCCAAGGTTTCCATAGGGTCAGCTCACAACGACAAGAGACCAAAACAATCTAACGCGACCAAGATCAAATTCAATCGAACCTAGCCCATTCGATCGTC
Organism: Cyanobacteriota bacterium; assembly: GCA_046049545.1. Lineage (GTDB taxonomy): Bacteria > Cyanobacteriota > Cyanobacteriia > Leptolyngbyales > Leptolyngbyaceae > Romeriopsis. The sequence goes on from JBJORF010000012.1 coordinate 37,194, forward strand.
GTTAATTAATTGTGTTCTCTGAAAAACGATAGCATCAAATTGTTACAGAACTTCACCAAGTCCGTCTGTAACTGCCTCGCTATTTGTCAGTTTCGCTTAACTTCCCGATGCCGTCAAGCCGATCTAGTCATTGCTGGCATTGATTTTGATTGATACCAAGGGGTGTCGGAACGGCCCCAGAGCCGATTCCCAGGATTTCTCATTTTTGCCAAAGATTCATCGCGAATAAGGGGCGAGACCCCTCAGGGGTGTAAGCACTTAGGGGTGATCAACCTAGGCCCATTTTTGAAACTCAAAGGTAAAAGTTTATACGTCAGGGGTCGCATCTACTACTGACCCAATATTTATTCTGATTCGGTTAGAACCTATGGTCGCTGCAATTGAGTCACGTACCCTACTGCATCAGCGGTATCTAATCAAACATCTATTGGGTCAAGGCGGATTCGGGCGGACGTATCTGGCTCTGGATCGGGAGCGCTTCGATGAACCTTGTGTTCTGAAGGAGTTTACCGTTTCCTACCAAGATGAAGCGCTGGTGGCGAAAGCTAAGGCGATGTTCGCTCGCGAGGCAAGTATTTTACATCAGGTTCAGCATCCTCAAATTCCTCGGTTCTGGGCGGCATTTGAATGGGAAAACCGTTTATTTCTCGTCCAGGACTACATCCAGGGTGACAACTACCGCACTTTGCTCCAGCAGCGCCGCGATCGCGGTGAAACGCTGACCGAAGTGGAAGTCTTGCATCTACTCAACCATCTACTCCCGGTGTTGTCCTACCTGCACGATCGGCAGATTGTGCATCGCGACATCTCACCCGAAAACCTGGTACTCAGCCCCGGCCAGCGTACGGCATTGGTCGATGGGGCCGTACCGCCAAAACCTTTGGTGGACTACACCGCCGGACTGCCTGTGTTACTCGACTTTGGCTCCGTCAAAGCCGCCACCAGTGGTCTCGCCTTAGTTTCCACCATGACCCGGGTGGGCAAAGTCGGCTACGCCCCGCCGGAACAACTGCAAACGGGCCAAGTCCAGCCCCATAGTGATCTCTATGCGCTGGCGGCGACTTGCATTGTGCTGCTGACGGGCCGCGAACCGCACCAACTGCTGGACAGCTTGACGCTGGACTGGCATTGGCAGCCCTACACCCAAGTCAGCCGCGAGTTGGCCAATATCCTGAATCGGATGTTGGCTTTGCATCCCACCGATCGCTACCCTTCGGCCCAAGCCGTCTATGGTGACCTACAACGGTTACTCGGCGTGCTGACCCCGATGCTGTGGCGCGCGGATGCGACGCGTTGGCAAGGTTTTACCTCCCCGATTCATCAGAGTGCCAGCCGATTGCCCGATGCTGCGGTGCCGATCGGCCATCATCGTCGTGATGCAGGACCGGTAGCGACTCCCGCCACCGCCGTCCTGCCACCGACTCAGATTCAATCGCCCCCAAACCCATCGGATCCAGGCCAACAGCGGCAGCCATTGCGCCGATTTTTTACCCGATCGCGCCATTCCAGCGCCGCCACCGCCACCCAGCGGATGCTCACCCTGACGCAGGCGGAACAGGCTGAATCCCCGGCGATCGCCCAACGTACGGGTCAGCCGCCGCTGACCCCGACGATCGCCACCTTACCGCCCCGCCTCGTTGCCGCCCCCAATCTGATGCTCCAACCCATCGATCGCCTTGAGCGCTGGGCCACGCATATCGTCATCGCCACCGCTGGTCTGGTTCTAGGCGGCATTAGCCTGCATCTATTTGGGCAACCACCGCTGCAACAATATCAAGCCTGGATTGGCAAACCGGGACGACTCGCCCAGACTCCGGCGCGGGAATCGGTGCAGCGTGACCAACCCAACAGCAACGCCCCCGAACGCCTCGAATTCGCCCCGGATGAAGTGGCGAAGACCCGCCAAGGCACGCTCCAGGAAAACCAAACCCAGATCTACCAATTCCCAGCGACCCAAGACCAAATCGCCGCGATCGCGCTCAAAGGTGCCGGTGTCCGGATGAATCTACTGCGAGCTGACCAGCAACCGATCGACAATGCCGCCCGCCAAGTCCAAAGCTGGAGCGGCGTTTTCCCCAGCACCGAAACCTATCAAATCCAAATTACGGGATCCGGCAGCTACAGCCTCGCTCTCACCCTCACCGCCGCCCATATTCCCCCACGCAAAACCGACGAGCGGCTCGATTTCAGCGATCGCACCTTGCAAACCATTACGGGCAAAGTATTCGCCCAAACCCCGATGCAATATCGGTTCAGCGCCAAGCGGGGCCAAACGATCCGCGTTAAAGTGATCCAGGGCGACATTCAAATTAAAGCGATCGCCCCCACGGGCAAACCCCTCGGCCAAAGTCGCACCCGCTGGCAGGGCAAAGTGCCCGTTAACGGCGAATACAACCTGATTCTCAGCGCCTCACAGCGTGAAGATTACGCGATCACGATCGAGGTCAAGTAGATCACTGGGATTGAAATTACTGGGATTGAAATTACTCAGAGTGAAATCATCAAGGCGTTACTGCGAAATCGCTTGAACTCCCCCCCCCGCTTCCAGCAACAGGGTAAAGCTGGTGGACTGTCCATTCGCGGAAGGGGGAGCAATTTTTGCCCCCGGTTCCGGCAAAATCGCCGTTCCCGCTGCTTCCGCTGGCGAACCGATCGGTGCACCCGATTTGAAGCTGCCATCGGCGTTGAGTTCGATCGTATATTGCAGCGCTTTCTGATTCGCACCGGGTTTCCAGCGATCGCTGAAAAAAGCTTGCACTTCACCCGCCTGACTGTTACCAGCAGGCGCAGCCGTGCGCGCGATCGCCGCCGGCTGGGGCACGGGTGCGGGGGGCATCGGCGTACTACCGAGGGCCTTCGCCCGTTCTGCGCCTTCGGCGACAGGCTCCGCCGCCGCCTTAAACTCCACATTGCCCCCCAAATCATCCGCTGATGCAATGGCAACTTGGTTACCTGTCGCCGAGCCAGACGAACTGGATTTAGCCGCCTCATTGTCACTGACCGCTGCACCGGGCTTGGGGGGTGGGGTGATGACGATCGGGCTGGTGGAACCGGGCGTATTTTGAATGGTTTTCGCACCGCTGGTCGAGTTACCCGCAGTCTCCCCCGAATTCGCTATCGCAATTTGGGGCGCGGTGCCGGAATTCGCGCCAGGAGTGGGGAGCGCGGTCGTGGGCAACTTCGCGAGCGGCGGAATCGTCACCAGCGGCGAGGGCGCAGGTGACGCATTCGGCGGCGGAACAGAAAGGCGCTGGTCGCTACTGCTGGCTTGGGAAACCGTGGTCGGTGCCACATTCCGATTGCTCAGGCTATTCAGCAACGAAGCCCCCAAGCCGACCACCACCAGCATCCCCGCTGCTAGTCCGGCCCAATTCTGTGCGCCCCACTGGGCGGGACTCGGCAACCAGGCAACTTTGCGCGATCGGTCGAGTTCCGGGAGGGCAGTGGCCTCAGCCTCATACTCATCCAGCGCCGTCGATAAATCCGCCAACTGCGTTGAAGACAGTCGCAATGTCTCCGGTTTGCCCGCCGTCGCCAAGCTCCCCAGACGCAGTTCGTGGGATAGCAGGCCGATCGGTTGCAGCGCAATTCCTGCCGTCGTCGGGGCGATCGCCGTTTGGGCCGCAATGTTGTGCTCAATTGTGCCGCCACCGATCGGAGCCTGCACCAAGAGTGACTGAACGTAATCGCCCACTACCTGAGTCAATTCTTCAAGCTGTTGGCGATCGCCGCGCACCGCGACCCATTCCTCATCACTCACCCGTGGGTCATCAAAACTCAGCTTAAATTTCACATCCTTCAAGGCCGTTTTGCCCATCCAGCGCGACAGCGCCGAGGGCTGCGCCATGATTTCCAGGGAGCAGGTGGGCGGGGTATAGCGGCGGATCAGGGTCGGTTCAGTGGCCATAGCTTTAGCAGCGTTTCAGCAAGAATTAGCGGACAGGGTTAGGACGGACGGGTTTGAGAATCGGGGTTTGAAAATTCTGCGTTTCACTATTCTAGGTTGCCATCCGCATCAGAAATTGACCGCGGGGTCGCCAAAATTGAAACAGCACCCGCGCCATCGCCGCTCATTCCGGCAACCGCGATCGCTCCAGCAGCGCCAGCCACAAACGCTTTGCCCCCTGCGGCCCCCCATAGAACAGCAAATCAATCAACAGCTTCAACCCCAGCTCCGTTAACCCATCACCCTCCGGCTGATGGGCCTCATCCATCCGCTCTTGGTAGGTATTCTGAAACCGATCGAGGTAGTCCCCCAGCAATGCGGCCCGATGAGGCGGCTGGTTCTGCTCGGTCATTTGCTCCAGCAGGGCCACCGCCCGCCGCACCAGTTCATGCTGCTGCTTGGCCAAATGGCAGCAGATCAGCACCATTGCTCGTGCTTCCTCCACATCAAGCTTCTTGCGGCCCCCCTGACCTTTGCGTAGGGGGTTCGACTGACGCAGCCGCCAGAGCGCCACCCGATCGGCGACCAAGTCATCCAAACCAAGCACTGAAGCCGCTTGCAACATTGCCTCCGAGCCAAGATTCGCCAAGGATTCCAGCGCCAATAGGACCAAATCCAGTTGCGCCTTAATATTATCCAACTGAGTTGGATCCGGTGCTTGATTGAGGGGGAGCGCGGCGAGTTGGCTGGCAAGTTGCAAGTGGGGAGCCTTAGCACCCGCCGACATAGGCGTGATAGAAGTCATAGAGAAATTGCCTAAAGAGCAACATCCGGTGATGTGCGGCCAACCGGGTATGCCAGAAGGCTGTACCAGTGACGCGCTCATCGTTATCTTCGCAGGATTTGATGACGGTGGCGCAACGGAAAAGTGCCAGCCCGGCAATTGGCCCCGAAACCTTTGGCGAGGCGCTATTGGATGAGGCCATATTCGACTAAGCCGTAGGCGATCGCCGCACTGCCGATCGGCACCGTCAAGTTATCCACCCCTAGCTTCGAGAAACTCTCCAGCCCAGCGGCAGCGATGCCAACTACCGCGCCGCAGAGCCAAGTTCCAGGGTGATTGCCCGCCGTTGGTAGCAAGACGCAAAGCGCGACGATCGCGCTGACGATCGCCATCACCGCCGTCCCTTCCCAGCTTTTCTGGCCGCCCCAAACTTGATACTTCCGTCGCCCCCATTGTCTACCAATCAGCCCTGCCAGCCCATCGCCCCAGGTCATCACCAGGATCCCTAGGGCCCCATACTGCGGCAACCCGATCGGCCAAAACCAAGCCACTAAGATCCCAATACTGATCGCATAGAAGCAAGTCCCCCAGCTTTTGCGTCCAACGTTATTAATTCGTGGCAACAGGGGAAATCGGTAGGACAGCACTGTCACGCCACTAAAAAACACCGCCGCACCGACCCCAACCCAAGCCGGAATCGCCATCCACCAGGCGAGTAGAATAATCTGCCCCGTGCCAATATGCACCACCTTGCGCACCAGTTCCGACTCCGGGGGCGTAAAGACTTGGGTAACAATCGCCGCGAGACCGACCAGGACAAGCCAAAGTGCCGCGATCGCGCATTTCCAACCCAGTGGCTCAACTTGTCTGAGATATTCCAAGGGCCCCAACCACTCAACCAGCATGTCTTCCCCGCCTGCATTTCGAGATCACTCCGTCGCCCCCTTATACTAAGACCATTGACCGCAGGAAATAACAGCAGCAGCATATGAAAGTCGCAATTACAGGGGCCACTGGGTTTGTGGGCAGTCGATTGGTAGAGCGGCTTCAGAGTTTGGGCCATGATGTCGTGATTTTGACCCGCAATCCCGATCGCGCGCGCCAACAGTTTCCCACTTCCGTCTACAAAACCGTCGATATCATCAGCTACGATCCGAGCCAAGCTGGTGATTGGCAAAAGGCGATCGCCGGGTGCGCGGGCGTAGTGAATCTCGCAGGAACGGGCATCGCCGATCAAAAGTGGACTCCCGCTTACAAACAAGCCATTCTTGATAGCCGGATTCAAACGACAAATCATTTAGTGGCCGCGATCGCCCAAGCCCAGCCTCGGCCCCCGGTATTGGTCAATGCCTCGGCGATCGGCTTTTACGGCACCAGCGAAACCGCCGAATATAACGAGTCGAGTCCGGCAGGGAGCGACTTTCTCGCCGAGGTTTGCCAAAAATGGGAAGCCGCAGCAGCAGCGGTGAAAGACCATGGCACGCGCTTAGTGATTGTGCGATTGGGCATTGTTTTAGGGTTAGGCGGGGCGCTCGGGAAAATGCTGCCCCCCTTTCGGATGTTTGCGGGCGGGCCGATCGGCAGCGGTAAACAATGGTTTTCCTGGATTCATCGCGACGATGCGGTGAATTTGATCATCAAAGCGCTCACTGACGGGGCGATGCAAGGGGTCTACAACGCCACCGCACCCAATCCCGTCACCATGAACCAACTCTGCACCGACCTCGGCAAACAAATGAAACGCCCTTCCTGGTTGCCTGTACCGAATTTCGCGATCGAAACTCTGCTGGGTGACGGGGCCGTGGTCGTCCTCGAAGGTCAAAAAGCCATGCCAGAAAATACGCTGAAATCAGGATTTGACTATGAATATGCAACCCTCGATCGGGCTTTGGCCCAGATTTTGACAACGGGGTAGGGTGCCGTTTCTCGCAACGCGAAAACCCACCACACCCGCCAATTCAACCCGCCACCATGGAATCCGATCCCCAATTCATCGCACACCTTCTGGAAGCCGATCGGCAACACGTCTGGCATCCCTACAGCGCCATGCCCAATCGGCTCCCGATGTTTCCCGTGGCATCGGCTCAAGGTGTGCGGCTACAGCTCATGGATGGCCGATCAGTGATTGACGGCATTTCCTCATGGTGGACTTGCATCCATGGCTATAACCATCCGGTCTTAAATCAAGCTGCCCATGATCAAATCGATCGGATGGCCCATGTGATGTTTGGGGGGTTGACCCATCAGCCTGCGGTGGAATTAGCATTAAAGTTGGTGGCCATGACACCCAAACCATTGCAACAAGTTTTCTTCTGCGATTCCGGTTCCGTTGCCGTTGAAGTCGCGATGAAAATGGCAGTGCAGTACTGGCATAATCGCGGACTTCCCGAAAAGCAGTCATTCCTCACCATTCGCAACGGCTATCACGGTGACACCTTTGCCGCCATGTCCGTGTGCGATCCAGTGAATGGAATGCACCATTTATTTCAAAATGCCGTGAAAGCCCAATATTTTGCGGATGCGCCGAAAGTTCAGGTAGACGCGGAATGGCAGGAAAGTGATATCGCCAGCTTTGCGGAGTTATTGGCGAGAAACCACGATCGAATTGCCGCTGCCATTTTTGAACCCGTGGTGCAGAATGCCGGGGGAATGCGGTTTTATCATCCAGAATACGTGCGTCAGGCAAAAGCGCTCTGCGAAAAATATGATGTATTACTCATACTCGACGAAATCGCCACTGGATTTGGCCGTACCGGAAAGCTATTCGCCTGCGATCATGCGGAGATTTGCCCAGATATTTTATGCGTCGGGAAAGCACTTTCCGGGGGCTTTATGTCCCTTGCAGCAACGCTGACGACCGCCGCAATTAGCGATACCTTTGCCCAAGGTGAAGCCGGGGTATTTATGCACGGGCCGACATTTATGGGAAATCCTTTGGCCTGTGCGGTATCGTTGGCAAATTTGAATTTACTGGAAAGCTACGATTGGCGATCGCGGATTCAGTCGATCGCGTCGCAGCTACGCACTGAATTAGCACCTTGTCGGGATTTGCCATCGGTGAAGGATGTGCGGGTCTTTGGCGCGATCGGGGTGGTGGAACTGCATGAACCGATTGATCTAGCGATTGTGCAGCCGCAGTTTGTCGAAGCGGGGGTATGGCTGCGGCCTTTTGGCCGATTGATTTACACGATGCCACCTTACATTATTGCACCGGATGAGCTGACAACAATTACACAAGCAATTTATCAAGTGGTTTCAAAAATCAAGCTAATCAGCTAAGCAATTGCTCGATCAACGATATTTGCCAGATTAATCACCAACAATTACTCGTTTCACTCCGCATCTGCCCCGCCTTGGATTCAAATACCAGGCTAATAGCGGAAACTCGTTGAAACGGGTTAAGAAATCGCTGACCCAGTGTCGCAGTCCGGTTTAGCGGACTTCCGCTATTAGCCTTGAGTTTGAACTCAAGGTGGGGGCTGTGATTCACGCCTAATCCACCAATTCAGCCGTCACCGACTACGATTTTCTGATCGGAGTAATATTACTCTTAATATTAGCTTTGCCCTGGGCATCGATTCTAACAAGATACCAACGGTCTGAATCATAAGCGATCCCAAAAGAAAACTTCGTAATCAGGCCATGACTCTTATGAGGGCAAGCCACAACAACTTTTCCCTTTTCTATGTCGATACCTTCAGGAAAATAACGGTAAGGTTTCTCAGAAGCCGAACAATTTAACCAAGTAATATGGCCATACTCCTGAGCCGCAGCCTCCAAAGATGGTGGCAACTTCCCAGCGTGGTCTTTTTGATAATTGTCTAAAATGTGCCTCCAGCCATACATCTGATCGGAAGCACAGTTGCTTGAACTTGCAAGACGGAGCGTCAGATGGTCAAGATAGGCAATTCCCCCGGCAATCAATACAAAAGATATCGCTGTCACGATTACGTATTTAAGCCATTTCCTCTTCGTAGAACGCTTCATCAGATCACCATTAAGATTCAAAAAACGCTTCTCACAGCTTGTTCAAATTCTCCCGCAGCCATAACAAAATCCACACAACCAGTACATCCAATTCGACACAATAGGCTCAGATTACCCAAATCGACAGCACTAATCGCGCCCCGCCTGAACGCCACGACCCATCTGCCAACTGAGCAAGATCACCGGAATTAACCCGACTGCCACGATCGCCAAAGCCGGAACTGCCGCCTCCGCCAACCGCTCATCGGAAGCCAAATTATAGACCCGCACCGCCAAGGTATCGAAATTCGGGGGCCGCATAATCAACGTCGCAGGCAATTCTTTCATCACATCGACAAACACCAAAATCGCCGCACTAATCAGCCCCCCGCGCATCAACGGCAAATGCACTTTCCACAGGGTTTCTCCGGGCCGATCGCCGAGACTGCGCGCCGCATCATCCAAATTCGGCTTGATATTATCCAAACTCGTCATTACCGACCCAAACGCCACTGCCAAAAACCGCACCAGATAGGCAAATACTAATGCCCCGATCGTCCCGCTCAACAATAGCCCCGTCGAAATTCCCAGCGTCGATTTCGCCCAATTAGCGATCGCGTTATCCAATTTCCCCAACGGCATCATCGCCCCGACGGCAATCACCGCACCGGGAATCGCATAGCCCAGCGTCGCTAATTGCGTCATACTTTGATTGAGCCGCGAAGGCTGTAACCGCTTGCTATAAGCCAGAACCACCGCAACGATCACCGCGATCGCCGCCGCAATCGCCGCCAAGGTCAAACTATTACTCGCAAAGCTCCAGAACCGATCGCCCCCCGCCGAACTCGCCAAAAAATCCCCCGTGGTCGGTGTCGCAAAATCACTATCACTATCCGACAATGCCCCCTCTGCCCCCACCGACTGTGGCCACAACAAGCTGACCAACACCCCGGACGGCACCACAAAGCCCAAAATAATCGGCAAACCGCAGGCAATCAGGCTCAACCCACTGGCGAATTTCGACAACCGATATTTCGGTATTGTCGGCTGACGATTACTGATTTGGTAATAGCGTTGATGCTGGCGCGAAAACCGTTCCACTAAAACCAATGCAGCAATAAATCCCAAAAGTAATACGGCCAACTGCGTTGCGGCCAATCTCTCTCCCTGAGCAAACCAAGTCCGAAAAATCCCGATCGTAAACGTCGGCACCGCAAAATACTCCACCGTGCCATAATCATTCAGCGTTTCCATTAACGCTAACGACACCCCCGCCGCGATCGCTGGCCGCGCCAACGGCAATGCGACTTTAAGAAAACCCAGCGTCGGCGTACAGCCCAAACTGCGACTGGCTTCCAAGGTAATGTGGGATTGATTCAGAAACGCCGATCGCGCCAATAAATACACGTAGGGATAGAGCACCAGCACAAACATCAGCATCGCCCCCGGCAACGATCGCACATTCGGAAACCAATAGTCCCGCAGCGTCTGCCAGCCAAATAGCGATCGCAAAGCCGTCTGGACTGGCCCGTAATAGTCCAGCAATTCCGTGTAGCTATAGGCCAAAATGTACGCCGGAGCCGCCATCGGCAACAGCAGCGCCCATTGCCAGCACCGCGCCCCCGGCAGCGCACACATCGTCACCAACCAAGCCAACCCCGTCCCCAGCACCATCACACCGAAGCCCACCCCCACCATCAACAGCAGGGAATTGGTTACATATTCGCCCAGCACCGTCGTCAGCAAATGCTGCCACACCGATCGGGTATCGGCAAACACGCCACTCAGCACCGCCAACAGCGGCAATGACACTAGCAGCGCAATCACCACCGAAGCCACCGTCCAAGGTTGACGAAGGTTTGGGCAGAGCGATTGCCAACGACGAGCAGAGAATGACATACTGAGGAGTGAATTGCCTAATCAAGAAAAAGTCTCAATAAATTCTCCCATGACCGATGCCCCGATTCTCCAGCTCAATACAATTTGTAAACAGTTTGCGCCGGAGTTTGGCTGGGTGGTCGATCGGGTTTCCTTCGACCTGAAACCCGGCGAAATCCTCGGCCTCTTGGGGCCATCGGGCTGCGGGAAAACCACGTTACTGCGGTTAATTGCGGGATTTGAGGTACCGCAGTCGGGAGAGATGGCCCTCGCCGATCGGATCATTGCTGATCCTCGATCGACCCTGCCACCGGAGGAACGCGACATTGGCATGGTGTTTCAGGACTATGCGCTGTTTCCCCATTTGACCGTCGCTAAGAATGTGGCCTTTGGCCTCGTTCAACCCCGCCGCAAGAAGCTCAGCAAACCCCAAATCGCGGCGCTCACTCAGGAAGCGATCGCCCTCGTTGGCCTCACCGGACTGGAACAGCGCTATCCCCATGAACTGTCTGGCGGGCAGCAGCAGCGGGTCGCCCTGGCACGGGCGATCGCGCCCCAGCCCTCGATCATTTTACTGGACGAACCCCTGAGTAATCTCGATGTCCAGGTGCGCCTGCGCCTGCGCCAGGAAATCCGCCGCATCCTCAAGACGACGAATACCGCTGCAATTTTCGTCACCCACGACCAGGAAGAAGCGATGGCGATCGCCGATCGGGTCGCCGTGATGCACCAAGGTCAACTGGAGCAAATCGGTTCTCCGGAAGAACTCTACCAGCAACCGCGATCGCGTTTCGTCGCGGGCTTTGTCACCCAGGCGAATTTCTTGCCCGCCAAGCGAGAAGCAGCACAGTGGGCGACGGAAATCGGCCCCTTCCCGGCACAACAGTTCACTAGCAATGCCGACCAGGGAGAAATCATGATTCGGCAGGAAGATTTGCAGCTTACGCCAGACAGCGCCAGTCGCGTGGTTGTCCAAGCCAGGCAATTCCTCGGGCGGGAATATTGCTACAGCGTGATCCTGCCATCGGGCCAAATCATGCAGGCCCGCAGTGCACATCATCCCCCGATCGCCGAAGGCACCCACGTCAAACTCGCCCTAAACCCCACCGCTGCTCGATTCTTTGCGTCCTAGGGGCCGCTGCGGGCGACGCAGACGGCGTTTGAGCATGTAACCGATCGCGCCGAGCAGCAGCAACACAGGCAAATAGGGAATCAGCCCAATCCCGAACAGCACCAATCCCGTCACCAACTGCGTCGCCCCGCGCGTACTGCGATTCCAGGTATCTTGAACCTGCCAGCCAAAGGAATTATTTGGAGTGGGCGCACCCGCGATCGCGGCGGACAGTTCCAGATTAATCGTCGAATAAGCCACTTGTTGCTTGAGCCGTTGGACTTGGGCTTCCAGGCGTTCGATTTGTTCGCGGATTTGGCTGAGCTGCTGGGAAACCGTGAGGACATCTTTCAGGGAACCCGATCGCTCCATTAGCTTTTGGGTGATTTCTTCTTGTTTCCGCAGGTTTTTTAGCCGCGCATCGGTATCGAAAATTTGCTCTGTCACGTCCTGGGAAGCGACTTGGGTATTCACCACCGTACCGAGTTTGGCGATCGCGTCAAGGGTCGCATCCAGATTTTGCTGCGGGATTTTCAGGGTGAGGCTGGCTTGGCGACGGCTGGTGGAACCCCGATCGTCATTGAATTGATAGATTGCGCCTTGTTGTTGATTGAGGATTTTTTTCAATTCGGCGATCGCGCCATCAATTTCACCCACCGTTAATTGCAGCGTTGCCGTTTTAATCAATTGCGGCTGAGTTGGTTTCGGGGAAGTTGCTTGATTGGTCGTTTCATTTGAGGCTTCAGTCAGTGCCAGCAGTTTTTGGGACGATTGATCGGAATCCGATGGCGCAGACTCGATCGCAACCGAAGCCCCAGCCGTTGGGGCCTTGGATTTCTCCGCTGAACCACAGGCTCCCAGACTGACCGTTAACGAAAGCGCCAAAGCCGATACAGCAACCGAACGAAATAGATGACGACTCATAGCTCAACGTCCTCAAGACGGAAGTACCTTCATCCTAGCAATTTCATCTCAGTACATATGCGGGGTTACCATTTCAGTAACAATCCCGCGACATCCGCCATTTAGCGTAGGTTGCGGTGAAGCAACGCGAAACCCAACAGCCCCAACAGCATTCTCCCGATCGCCCACCGCACAACCCTCCCAGCCCCACCCCACCACCAAAAGTACCGAATCAAACACCTCATCCCATTGTGAGTGAATTTCAACCCATGCTATAACCATCTCAGTGATATTACAGACAAGTCCGTGGATTGTGTGCAATGAGTCAACTTCAAGCCGTTCAGCAAGCTACTCAGCTCAAAGAGATCATCCATCCTGGGGTCGATCGGCGCGTCCGCATCTTCCGCCATCAGCTTGAAGTCGATGCCTACGTGATCAAAACCGATCGCTATCTGGTCATCGTGGACACCTACGCCACCCCCGAACTCGCTTTAGAGCTAATCGAAACCGTCAAAGCAGATTTGGCCGATCGGCAGCTTTTAGTCATCAACACCCACGGCGACTGGGATCACTTCTGGGGTAATCGCATTTTCAGTCCCAGTGGGCCGTATCCCGCCATCATCGTCGCCCATGAAGCCATGCTGACCCGACTGCGGGAGGAAGCCGTCACCGAGCTGAACAACTACAAATCAGAAGATGCGACCCGCTATCAAAACGTCGAACTCGTTGCCCCGCATTTAACTTTTAGCGATCGGCTCCAACTCCAAGGCGGCGACCTTACCCTAGAACTGCTGCCCACCCCCGGCCACACCCCCGATCACGTCTGCATTTGGATTCCGGAAATCAAACTGGTGATTGCCGCCGACGCGATCGAAAAGCCAATTCCCGCCGTCGGGGGCGACACCACTATCACCGATATGCGTCAATCGTTCCAGCGGATTAAATCACTCAATGCGGACTGGATTCTGCCGTCCCACGGCGGCACCTGCACCCCGGAATTGCTCCAGCGCAATATTGCTTACTTTGATCATCTGGAAACCCAAGTCAAAGCCGCTTTGGTTCAGGGCCAAGTGCCGGAGGACTGGGCCGATCGGGCCGACTTACCGAACGCTCTCAACCTCGCCTTTGAAGACTTGATCGACCCCGCCGAATTGCCCGACGAAAACGCCTCTCCCTTCGCAGGCGGCTTCTATCGTGAATGTCATTTCAAAGCCGTCAGAGCCACCGTCGCCACGACGATCGCCAATGCCCAAAACCGCATCCGCCAAGCCCCCCGCCTAGGCAGTTGGAGCGAAGCCGCAGCACAAACCGTGAAACCGTCGAATTAATTAACCCAATTTATTTCCCCGTCACCAGCTTATTTCCCCGTCACCAGCCAGCGATAAATCCCCAAACAATCCACAAACAGAAACACCCCCAGCGAATAGGCAAATAAGCCCCGATCGCGCATCAAAAATGTCGCCCCCACCATTTGACTCGACCCCATGGCCAGCATCAAAAAGCCGTAGGGACTGATTGCCGTATTGGAAGCCAGGGCAACACCGCCCGTGATCGTGCAGACACAGCTTGACCATTTGAGGAATTGCGTCACTTGGGATCGCGTGAGGCGACGCTGATATACGGTCGTTTGATCCTGGGTGGAGGATTTGAGTGGCGGTAGCATAGTGAAGCAAATTAAACAGTCTAAATTGATACGTCCCAGAATAGCACTGTTCAATTCATTCACGGAGAGTTTCCCTCCTACCGCATTTAATTCAACTAGCGGGTTTCTCCCAAAAGATTGAACGCCGCCCAGAGATTGGGATTGGGGTGAGATTTGCGGGTTTCGAGCATGGCTTGGCGCAGGGCTTGGGCTTTATTCATTGCCCCCGTCTGCCAATTGCGATAAAACGCCGTCATCAAGGTCGAAGTCGCCGCATCATCCACATCCCACAGCGACACCACCACCGTCGGCACCCCCGCCAAAAAGAACGATCGCGACAGCCCAATCACGCCATCTCCGGTAATGTCGCCTTTCCCTGTACTACAGGCGCTCAATACCACCAGATCGGCTTGGAGCTTGAGATCGGCGATTTCGCTGGCCGTGAGCAAACTGTCGGCCTCCGATCGACTCGCTGCCAAGACCACCGCCCCCGGCACATCCCCTCGGAAGGTATCCAGCAAACCGTGGGTCGCCAAATGCACCACACGGGCCTGACTAATCTGCCGCAATACCGTCGTTTTCGTCGCTTGATCGCCAAACAACGGTGTGGTTTTCAGCAAAACACTCACCGCCTTGGCTTCCGCTTCCGCGCCCGGTAGACGGGATAGGGCCAATCCGCCGATCGCTGGCATCACCGGATTCCCGACAATTAAATTTGCGCCCTGCGCCGTCGGACGATTTTTCAACTGTGCAGTCAGCGAGAGCGATTGAATCGAAGGCGCAATCGCGATCGTGTGGCGTTCGATCAGGGCTTGACCCCGGGCATTCGCCAATGCAGCAAAGGGCACGTAAAAGAGCGCACCTTGGGGCATAAAGGTCACTGTTTGATTCGGATCGGCGGGCAAATCCTGGGCGATCGGCGCAATTAAAGTGTCGTGCAACTGTTGCAGGCTGGAACTTTGCGATACAGTGTTGAGCAACTTTAACGGATCGGCGACCGCCGTTTTAGGGGCCGAACGGCTGCGCACCCCAATTATCGATCGCGATGCCTGTACCATTGCTGCAATCGATCGCGCTGCTGTTGGTGCTTGGATTTCGCGAAATATCACTTCGCCCGTCGGCTTCACAACCCAGGCATACAGCGTCCGATCGTTGATCAGGGAATATTCCACCAGCGTCGTTTGCTGCTGCTGGGCAAGGGCCTTGATTTGGGTCAAGTTCAGGCTGTTGCGCGCCTGATTCGCTTGGCCCGTTTTCGTCGCGAACAATTCCACAAACGATCGCGCCCGCCCCCGTTCGGCGATCTCCAGGGCCGACTGCGGCTGACCCGCTGCCACGTAGGCCGCTTGCAGGTTGCGGTAGGTCATCGCCTGCATATCAAACAACGACACCTTATCGCGATCCTGCAACCCCGGACGCAAACTTTCCCAAATCCCGATCGCTTCCTGCAAAGGTGCGATCGCGTTTTTGCTCTGGTTTTGCCGCAGCCGCGCTTCTCCCAGCACCGTTAAAGCCTGCGCCACAATATCCTGATATTTCACCGGCCGCGCTTTGGCGATCGCTTGATTCGCCGCGTTCTGGGCCAAATCATACTGCGCCGTATCCAAATAAAATTCCGCCAAATCCTGGGCAACCGAGCTTTCTTCCAGCGGCCCCACGGCGGGGGCGAGTTGAGCGGCCTGCTGATAGCTGGCGAGGGCAGCGCTATTTTGGTTTTGGCGAAACTGAATATCGCCCAGAATTCGCAAGTCAGCAATTTCCGATCGCTTCGCCCCCGCCGCCCGATGCGCGGTGAGGGCTTTCTGCACTCTTGCTTCGGCCTCTTCAAAGTCACCCTGCTGCACAAAAATATTTGCACTTCCCGCCAACGCAATCCCCATGGTGCCGGGTTCCCCTAGGGCTGCCGCTTGTTCAATCACCGTGTCATACAGCGCCAAAGCGCGATCGGGTTGGCCAAAGGTGCGATAAATTCCCGCCAAATTTCCCTGGGTCGTCAGCATGGCGGACTTGGCCCCGATCGCCTGCTGAATCGCCAACGATCGATTGTAATAATCCAACCCCTTGGCATACTGCGCCAAGTCCACATACACCCGCCCCAAATTCCCCAGCACCGTCGCCTGTTTATCGCGATCGCCCAGATTCTCCGAAATTTTCAGCGATTGCTCATGCAGGCGAATCGATTCATCCATCCGGCCCGCTTGGCCCACAACAACTGCCAGGTTATTCAAACTCGTAGCTTCCCCTGACTGACTGCCTAATTCTCGATAAATTTTCAGGGATTGATTCACCAATTGCTCAGCCCGATCGTACTGCGCCAAGGCGACATAGGTGGTCGAAAGATTATTTAACAGCGTCGCTTCTTGGTGGCGATCTCCGATTTCCCGCAGAATCGCCAACGCGGCTTCGCTCTGTTGAATCGCCTTTTGGTTTTGGCCCTGGGCTTGATAGACCTGGGCAACATTACTCATCGTCGCGGCCAGTTGATTGCGATTCCCGTTTTGGCGCGACAGGGCGAGGCTTTTTTCATAATTTTCCAATGCCGCCGGATAGTTGCCCTGGCTGGCATAGACTCCGCCAATATTATTCCAACTGCTTGATTCAAGGACAGTATTATCGAGCGGTTTTTGCACCGCGATCGCTTGACGATAATAATCCAGGGCACCACTGTAATTGCTTAACTGGCTTTCGACTTGGCCCAAATTATTCAGCGTATTGCCTTCAAACGTGAGCAGCATCGATCGATAAGTCTGCCGCAGTTCATTCACCATTTTGGCAAAAGCCGCTTTCGGTGGGGACTGCGGACAAAATGAATTTAATAGCCGATCGAGCTGTGTATTTTGACCTTTGGCTTGCTGACAATAGCGATCGATATTTTCCGGAGTGATTGGTTCATTGTATCGTTGCTGGGCGGTACGGGAATTGGTTAATCCCTGCTGAAACAGGGCCCTGGCTTCCTCACGCTTGCCCTGGATCATGTAAATAGTGCCGATGTTATTGCCGATCGCCGCCACCTGATCACGATCGCCCAGCTTCTGATTTAAGCTCACTGCTTGATTGTAATAATTTAGCGCCTGGGGATATTCCGACAAATCATCGTGGGTGCGGCCCAGCACCATCAGCAAAACGGATTGGACTTCTGGGGATTCACCACGAGCGGCCTGCTGCGCTTGGTTAAGCAAGACCAATGCCTGACGATATTGCTGCTGATTGCGTTGAATTTCGGCTAGTTTCAACAGCGGTAGCACCACATCACCAGGCGTTCCCGATTGACGGGCTAAGGCCAAACTCTGCTCAAACAGTTGCGTCGCACGGGGATAATTCTGGGCTACAATCTGGGCCGCACCCAAATTATTGTAAGTAATCCGGCGGCTGGTATTGATGCCTTTTAGCAATTCCCGATCGCCCACAGATTCAGCGATCGTCGCCGCTTCATTCAATGCCTTCAGCGACAGCTCATGCTCCTTCGTCTCAGTATAGAAACTGCCCAATCGCCACAAATTCGAAGCCAACAGCGGACGATAGGGATATTCGCGCAGCTTGGTGGTGATTTCGACATAAAACCGAATTGCGCTGACATAATCCCCCCGATCGGCGATTTTATTCGCCATATCGAACAGAGTTTTGAATTGCTGTTCACTGATCGCTTCACGTTGGGCCAGGAGGATCTGCCGCTGCTGGGCGATCGTCACCTGTGGCTGGGCCTGCATGAATTGATCTTGCACCATTGCTTCAGAACGACTCGCAGCGGTTGCAGGCATGACGATCGCCAACGCCCCGACCAGGCTACCGCTAAGACTCAATCCCCAACGCAAACGCCCCGGATGACGCTGGCCCTGAGCCTGGAACTGATGCTGCATGGTCATAATCCTCAATCAATTCATTCCGCCATAGCCTACCGAACGCCAAACTCATGCACCTTTAGATCAAGCCAGCCTCAACCCACCCAAATCTAATTTAGCCGCGATATTCTGGTAACGTCGAGGGTAGCGCTGTAAAGTTTTCCGCAATTTCTTTCAATCTGTATCTTCAGGCATAGACCGCATGACCGATTTTCTGCTGATGTTATCACTGGGCTTTCTGGGCAGTTTTGGCCATTGTTTAGGCATGTGCGGGCCTTTGACAGTCGCCTTTTCCCTGATCGATCGGCCTGATCAATCACCCCGCAATTGGCGATCGCATTTGACCTTTCACCTCTGGCTCAATCTAGGACGCTTACTCAGCTATGGCATCGTCGGTGGGGTAATTGGCACGATCGGGTCGGTGCTGATTGCGGGGGGGCAATTAGCGGGGATTGGCAGCGGTCTGCGGCAGGGACTTGCAATATTTACGGGCAGTTTGCTGATTTGGTTTGGTTTACATCAGATTCAGCCGCGTTGGTTACCTCGGGTGCCGCTACTAGCGAGTTTCGGGGGCCTGCACGATCGGCTGAACCAAAAAATGCTGCAATTCAGCCAAGTCTCCCCGATCGGCTTGGGCCTACTCTGGGGCCTGATGCCCTGCGGTTTCCTCTACGCTGCCCAAATCAAAGCCGCTAGCAGTGGCAATCCAACCCTAGGGGCGATCACGATGCTGGCGTTTGGGCTGGGCACCTTGCCGATGATGGTGGGCATTGGCGGGTCGAGCCAGTGGTTGAGCCGCGATCGGCGCAGTCAGCTATTTCGGCTGGGGGGCTGGGTGACGCTGACGATCGGCATTTTGACGGTGACGCGCAATAGTGCAATGGTCGATCACACGGGCCATGCAGCGTTAATTTTGCTGGGATTAGCACTAATTGCCAGACCGATCGCCCGCATTTGGGCGGGGCCATTGCAGTATCGGCGGGGCATTGGGGTGGGGGCATTTTTCTGCGCGATCGCCCATGTGGCGCATACCCTGTCCCACAGTTTTGAGTGGAATTTGCAGGCTTGGCGGTTTCTGTTACCGAGTCAGCAGTGGGGATTCTGGCTGGGGGCGATCGCGGTGGGGTTGCTCGTCCCGTTGGCGATCACCAGCACCGATCGGCAAATGCAAAAATGGGGGACAAATTGGCGATCGCTGCATTTGCTGAGTGTGCCTGCATTGATTTTCGCGGCGGGGCATTCGCTATTATTGGGGTCGAGTTATTTCGGTGCGCTGACGTTAAGTTCCGGTCAGGGTTGGCGCGTGGGGGGATTAATTTTTGGTGTGGTGGCAGTTTTCGGGCTGCGATCGCGTTATGGTTGGAGCGTGGTTGGTCAAGGAAAATGGTATGTTTCAGCGCAACAGCGGATTCGGATTGAGCAGTTTGGCGATCGGTGCGACGATCAATCTAGTTGCCACGACGATGGTGACACCAGCGGCGATCGCCCATAATGTCAAAACCGCTGAGGATGTCGCGGCCACATTCCACCTGGAACCCAATCATAATCCCAAAGCCGGGGAACTCAGTCAGATCTGGTTTGCGTTGACAAAGGCGGGTGGGGTGGCGATTCCGCTGGAAAATTGTGATTGTCGGCTGGCGGTGGTGCAGGATGGGCGCGAGGTTGGGCAGGTACCGTTGAAGTCGATCGATGCGGAGCAATATCGGGGCATTCCCGGTGGGGATTTTGTATTTCCGCAGGTGGGGATTTACGAATTAGTATTTAGTGGAAAGGCAAAGGGAAGTGGGGATTTCAAGCCATTTGAATTGAAATATGATGTCACAGTGCAGCCGGGAGCGACAAAAATTGGGCCTATAACAACGCAAGCCCAAGATTCATTTAAGCCAGAAAATTCGATTGCCTTAAAGTTTTATCCAATTATTGAATTAGAACACTGGCAGGTCGGATTGGGGTTAGGAATTATTACACTAGGTCTTGGATCGCTGGCTTGGCGTTTTCTGCGGCGGGGGAAGGGAGGCGATCGGTAAAAAACACGGCCCCCAACGGCTTCAAGCTCACGCGTAACAATATTTATTCAGTATCATAGGGTTTTGCGTCTTTCTCCTTTTTCTGATTGAGCGCGATGAGACCGCCACCCCCCAATGCACTCATCGCACCTGTGAAAACTTTATCAGCAAGACTGCTATCTTTATTGACGAAGGCTATGCCTAGTGAACCTGCAAATGCAAACGTGATTGCTCCAATGATAAGTTTGGTGATGTTACGAGTAGACTTTGTTTCTTCGCTCAAACGCGTTTCCCGTTTGACTGCTAGTTCATGGGCTTGATCGAGTTTTTTCTTCGCCAAGTCAAGTTCCTGTTGCCGGAAGTTTTGCTCTCGGGTAATGGCTTGGGCTTAGAGTTCAATAATTTTGTCGATCGCGCTGGTGTTGCCTGCTTGAACTTGGGCTTGTAAGGCTTGGGCTAATACAGGCAAGAGATCGTCGGTCGCACGATTTGGGGTGCCAAATTTAAAAACCTCGATTTCACTAGATTGAGAAGGCTGATTGGCGGGGGGTTGGGCTTCGTTACTCATGATCTAGCTCGTAATCGGTCGGTGAAAAGTAGTTAGAATTTTGTGAAAAACCGCTGCAACATTTGACTAGCGGCGTAAGCTGCATGATTAACATGATAATTTTCGTCGTTAAATATCATCACGTAGGCTTCAGTTTCATCGGCTTGGGGTAGGTCAGGGGCGATGACCCATTGGGGATTCAGTTGTTTGAGTTGGGCGATGTAGTTGGTGAAATATTGCTGCTCTTGGGGAGTGGCGTTGATGGGGAGGACGAAGCGTTTGATTGAGGTGTTAGGCGGTTTTTCTGGGGTGGTTTGGGGCGAATGTTCAGATGGGGTTGAATGGCTGTTGTGAATGCCGTTGATCTGGGAGCCATTTTTTAGGGAGCCGTTGGTGGGATTGAGGGTTGAGGTATCGAGAAATTTGGCGCGTTGACTGGATTGGTTTTGGAGCGCCGATCGGGCGGTGTCGTATAGCAGTTGGAAGGTGGAATCGGTTTCTGAGAGGGTATCCAGGTGGTCGATGTGGGATTCGAGGGCGTTGGCGATCGCCGCAATCCTCTCAGGCAACACAAGTCCTCGCTGATTGTAGCTGTCAACAGCGGCTTGGAAGGCTTGGAGGGTGATTTGTTGGTCGGCGGCGAGTTGGCTCATGGGGTTAACTGCGGCCCGATAGGATGAATGCGGCCCAGTAGTAGGGATGGCTGTAGGGCTGACGGTTTGGCTCCATTGTACCCAAGTTGGCTCTGGCTGTCTTCAGAAATGGCCGAATCCGATCGGTGGCTGGGAGCCGATCGTTTTTGTACCCAGGCGAGACTGAGACTGGCGATCCCGAAGAGGAAGAGGGTTTGGAGTTGGGCGTTGGTGATGAAGATCGGGAGGACTTATTGGAGGTGGGGAGCGGCGGTGAAGGATTGCAACGCGCCGCCAATTAGGGTGAAGCCGCCGTAGCCTCGGCTGCCAATCAGAAGGAGGGCAAGGGCATTGGTTTGCCAGCCGAGGGTGAGTTTGACCGTGAGGGCGAGTAGCTCGAACCAGAGGACGGCGAGCAGGAGGCGTTGGCTGGTGGGGTAGCGTTGGCTGGTTTCGACCATAAGCCCTTGTCACACGGCGGGATAAAGACGCGTTATCATCGCATGATTTTTGGGGTTTGGGGCAGGGAATATGTGACTTTTGATACGCGGGATGGGATTGTGATCTGTCATCGTGACTGCCCAATTCACCTAAATGTGAAGATGTACTTGATACGTACTGTTAAAATAGGGCAAACGTATTTGCTCGAAGTGCTACACATGCCTAAGCTACATTCCGACCCCATAGGTGAACAGGATCTCATTGAATTTCTTGATTCAACCTCTGATTTTTCATTTGAGCTTGAGACGCTCCAAGCACTCAATAGATACGATTTTCAGTGCGAGCATGGTGGAACCTATATCGACCATGCAACCAGTAAGTCTCGTGAGTTCGATATTCGCGCACATAGAAGGTATGACCAAAATTCTTGTCTGTGGCTAGCTGTAGAATGTAAAAATTTGCGTGAAAACTTTCCACTACTGATTTCGTGTATACCAAGAAAAAAGAATGAGGCGTTTCATGAGGTCTTGTATTCCGAAACATTTGGTACATATGGAAAAGTTTCTCCAATTCCTGGGGCGATACGTAATGAAAGTCTCTATCCCCGGTCGCAATACGTTGGCAAATCATGTGATCAGGTTGGGAGAACAGCGGATAAGCGTGATATCTCTTCTGGAGATTCTGAAGTTTACGAAAAATGGTCGCAAGCCTTGAGTTCTGCCGAAGATCTAACGATAGAAGCGTGTAAAGCTGTAGACCTTACTCATGATGAAGCATTGGCTATGGTTATACCAATTCTCGTTGTTCCAAATGGCCGTCTTTGGCAGGTGGATTTTAGTGAATATGGAGAACGTATTTCTGATCCACGTCAGGTTGATCGATGCTCTTATTTTATTGGCAAAACTTATACTAATGATATTACGCCCCGCAAAAATGAATTAACGATTTCTCATCTTGAATTCGTTACCCTCAATGGGCTTGCAGCATTCATGAATAGCGCATTCTCAGGCACGGCGATCAACGAAACGTTTGCGTATACTCAGCTTCGCATTTAGACATATAGTAATTATCAGTCTAATGTAGTACAAGTGATTGTCCCGCAACAATCGATCCGACCTCCGCCAAAACCTCCCGCGCCGCCACCTCCAACACCCCATTTATCACCCCCACAAACCGCCGCAACCGCTCAACCTCCTCCCCCGCAAACTCCCTCCATACCGCCGCGCCAATTCCGACTCCTTCACCCGCCGCCCCATCAGCCAACCCTTCACCTTCCCCGCACTATCCAGCTCATCCAATCGCCCCAACAACGCCATCATCACCGCCGCCAGTTCCTCCGGCGTTTTTCCCGGCAGTGGCGGTGGCGTAACCGATGGTTCCGGCTTACGATTAAAGCGACTGAAAATACCCATAAAAATAAAGCTCGATCGGCAAGCAACATCAGGGCACCTCGATTAATAGATTTCTAGTTAATCCAAATCTCAAATGAGATAGATTTTATAACCATATGGCGATTGCTGTGCAATATTTGTGAACAATAT
>JBJORF010000013.1:0-59879 GCA_046049545.1 Cyanobacteriota bacterium
GACGGATTTGGCGAGGTTGCGCGGTTGGTCTACGTCGAGGCCGCGTCGGGCGGCAATATGGTAAGACAATAATTGCATCGGGATCACGGAGACGATCGGTGACAGAATTTCCTCGACGTGCGGCACCGGAATCAGGGTGTCGAAGGTTTCGGCGGCTTCCATTTCGTCCATGGGGGTGACGCCGATTAAGCGCGCGTCGCGGGCGCGGGCTTCCTGGGCATTGGACAGCACTTTCTCGAAGACGGACCCCGGCATGGCGATCGTCACGACGGGGACTTTCGCATCGAGGAGCGCGATCGGGCCATGCTTCATTTCGCCAGCGGGATAGCCTTCGGCGTGGATGTAGCTGATCTCTTTGAGCTTCAGCGCCCCTTCGAGGGCGATCGGGAAATTGATGCCGCGACCGAGGAAGATGAAGTCCTGGGTTTCGGTGAAGTCGTGGGAAAGCTCTTCGATATAGCGTTCTTGGCTCTCTAAGATGCTTTCGACTTGGGCAGGCAATTGACGCAGGCCCTCGACAACTTTTTCGATTTCGTCAACGCTAATCGCCTGTCGCCGGAATGCTAAGTCCAACGCGAGGAAATAGAACCCCATTAATTGCGCGATGAATGTCTTGGTTGCCGCAACGCCGATTTCAATTCCGGCTTTGGTGTCAATCACATGGTCAACCATCCGACCCAGGTTGCTTTCAGGACGGTTGGTAATCCCCAACAGCCGCGATTCAAATTCGCCCGTTTTGCCCGATCGGCGCTGCTTTTCCATTTCCAGGGCGGCCAAGGTATCGGCGGTTTCCCCGGATTGCGTCACGCCAATTACCAACGTATTCGCCGTCATCGGCGGGGCGGCATAGCGATATTCCGATGCATACTGCACCGTAGTCGGAATCCCCGCTAATTGCTCTAGCAGATATTTGCCGACGAGACCCGCGTGCCAGCTCGTCCCGCAGGCAACGATATTGATCTGCGACACGGTACTGTAAAAGTCCGCCGGAATCCCCAATTGAATCGGTGAAACACCACTGCTCGCCGACCAATCAGGGGTGAGATAAGCCTCCAAACAGCTCCGCACCACGCCCGGTTGCTCGTAAATTTCCTTCAGCATAAAGTGCCGGAAGCCCTGCTTCTCGACCATCACTGGGTTCCAGTTCAGGGTTTGCGGGGACTTACGGACGCGGTGGCCGTCGAAGTTGTATAGCTCAATGCCCGTCGGAGTCATGCGGGCCATTTCGCTGTTGTCGAGGGTCAAAATGCTCGTGGTGTAGGGCACGAGGGCGGGCGTATCCGACGCGCAATAAAATTCGCCCTGGCCCATGCCCAGCACCAGCGGCGCTTGTTGGCGCGCCACGATGATTTCATCGGGAAAATCCGCGCTGATCACCGCGATCGCGAAGGCCCCTTCCAGTTCATTCACCGCTAACTGCACCGCCGCCATCAGGAGCGATGGCAGTTTGGTTTCGTGATTCGCCGCGATCAGCACCTTCAAATGCTCGGAGATCAAGTGGGGAATCGTCTCGGTGTCGGTTTCTGATAGGAACTTGCAGCCTTTAGTTTTGAGGCGATCGCGCAGTTCGCGATAGTTTTCAATAATACCGTTCTGCACCACGGCGATCCGACCTTCGGTATCCCGGTGGGGGTGGGCATTATGCTCTTCGGGTTTGCCGTGGGTGGCCCAGCGGGTGTGACCAATGCCGATCGCAGCCGGGTTATGCTCCTGCTCCAGCTTCTCTTGGAGGTTGTTCAGCTTGCCCTTGGCCCGGACACAATGCACCTCGTCGTTGAGTAAAGTCGCAATCCCAGCGGAATCGTAGCCCCGATATTCAAGCTTCCGCAGCCCCTCCAACAAAATCGGACTGGCCGCCTGTGGCCCAATATAGCCAACAATTCCACACATAAAGTTTCTCCTAGAATGGGAAAATGACTCCCGGCTGTGATCGCAGGTAGTCTAGTTTTACAGCAAATCGCCCCTTGAATTTAGTCTAATCAGAGTCAATTCCCACGTCGACCGTATGGCCGGATCATTTTAGCCATAAAATTCTAGCCATAAAAAATGGGGCGAACTTCGCAGTCGCCCCAAAGATTGAACCCACATGAATGAAAAAAGGTGCGTATTAACGAACGCTTCAAAGAAAAGTTCTTCAAAGAGACATTCTTTAGTACGCCAGACCCATGCTGCGGGTCGTTTCTGCGCCCAGGTACACCCGGATGCTAAGGAAGTCCGTCGGGCAAGCCGTTTCGCAACGTTTGCAGCCAACGCAGTCCTCAGTCCGAGGCGAAGACGCAATCTGACCGGCTTTGCAGCCGTCCCAAGGCACCATTTCGAGAACGTCCGTGGGACATGCGCGAACGCACTGCGTGCATCCGATGCATGTGTCATAGATTTTGACTGTATGAGACATGTTATGAAAGGCTCCAGATCAGTGCTTTTGCAGTCTGTTCTCGCCCTAGTCTTGGCAGTGATACTACCAATCTAAGGCTCAGAACCCACGCTTAGTGTACTCCAGGGGATTTACGCGTTCTGCGGGTTGGTTGCAAAACTTTGCACAAGGTGACGATCGTGGCGCTGATCCAATCGCTACCTCTATCCACCGTCCGGTTCATGGCTACGCCGCAGGCCCTGGGTGATCGGATGGCCGGAAAGTTGATCGGCTACGCCAATTTGCTCCATCAGGGCAATCAACTTGCTCAAACGGTTAATCGTCTTGGCTTGAATCGGCAGCTGCTGGGGGAGGCGATAGAGCTGATCGATCGTCTGACAATAGCGCTGTTCCGCTTCACCATAACGCTGGGTGGTGAGGTAGAGTTTGATCAGGGTGTCGAGACAGACTTCGGTATGGGGATGTTGCCAGCCGAGTTCCAGTTCGCTGATGGTCATGGCGCGCTGGGCAAGGGTTTCCGCCTGCTGATATTGACCGATGTAGCGGTAAGCGTTGGCCAGTTTTGTCCAGCTCAGAATGCTCTCAGGGTGGCCGGGGCCGAGCTGAGACTTGTTGATGGACAAGGCACGTTTGAAGAGTGGCAGGGCTGCTTCGTAGCGTTCCAGGCTCATGTAGATATTGGCCATGGCATCCAGGCTGACCGCCGTACGCGGGTGTTCCGAACCAAAGTGCGCTTCCGCGATCGCCAAAGCCCGCCGACCATAGTTCTGCGCTTCCTCAAATTGACGCATGGTGCTGTAGAGATGAGCCATGTGCTTGAGGGTCTCGATCAGCACTTCGTAGTCCGGTTCGAGCTGCTCGTCACTGCGCCGCAGGGCTTCGCGGTAGGTGATTTCGGCCCGATCGTACTTTTGCTGCTGGGTATAAAGGTTGCCCAGATAATTCAAATCTTGGAGCGGCTCAATTCCAGGATGTTCACCCCAGTAATTAATGGCCTGGTGAAACGCCGCGATCGCGGCGTTTTGATCATCGGCGATCGCGGCACTCGCCCCTTGATCAAGACGGATTTGGTAAGCCTGGCCCAGTTGGCTATGGAGCTTGGCTAGCAGCTTGTTATCGGCAGAATCCGACAGAACGAGCTGAATTTGCTGCTGTAATTCTTGTGGATCGGCAATCAGCGCAAAGTAACTGCGGCGCGCTTCATGGTAGACAGATGCGGCTCGATCGGACATAACTCACCCAGACTTTAACTCCTTAGAACACTGCCCTAGATTGGTAAATGCGCCATCAACAGGATGCAAACGCGATCGTCTGCAACTTTAAAGATCTCCCTATTGCTTTAATTTGCCCAAGACCGCTTGAGTTGCAACAATATGCCGATCAAGACCCAATATCGCTGGCTCAATGCCCAGGGCTAAGCCGACTAACTGGGGTAGATGCAGCACCGGAATGCCGAGGGTCTGACCCGTGACTCGGGCAATTTCTGGTTGGCGCGAGTCGAGTTGCATGTGGCAAAGGGGACAGGGCGTAACGATACAGTCAGCACCCGCCGCGATCGCGGCTTGGAGATGCCCGCCCGCCATGGTGAATGATTGATCCGTCGCATAGCTCGACAGCGGCCAACCACAGCACTGGGTGCGACCGGAGTAGAAAATTGGGGTTGCGCCAACTGCACGGAAGATATTTTCCATCGACTGCGGATTCACCGGATCATCGAAGCCTTGAGTTTGCCCGCGCAGAATATAACAGCCGTAAAAGGCCGCACAGTTGAGGCCGCTGAGCGATCGCGTCACCTTGGCTTGAAGCGCTTCGAGGCCATAGTCGGCGACCAAGGCCCAGAGAATGTGTTTAACGGTGCCACTGCCTTGATAGGGCGAGCAACCCTCTTTTTGCAAAAACCCATTCACCTGGTCAAAATATTCTGGATCCTCAGCCTTGGCAGTTTTGAGCCGTTCGTCAACATGACCGATCACCCCTTGGCAGGTGCTGCAATGGGTCAGTAGTGGCAAGCCCAGTTCTTCGGCGAGGGCGATGTTGCGGGCGTTAACCACATCTTCGAGCAGTTGGGAGTCTTCTTTGAAGGTACCGGAACCGCAGCAGGCCGCTTTTTTCAATTGGATCAATTCGATGTTCAGCCGATCGGCGATCGCCAAGGTGGAATCATGCAACTCACGGCAGGCTCCCTGGGCAACACAGCCGGGAAAATAGGCGTATTTCAAAGCAGAAGCGATCGCGTTCATGGGACAGCTAGCAGCAGTTGTGCCGAATTCGTTAACTTCCCCGCTATTTTAGAGCGCCACCCTTAGGGACAATTCGCTTCTTAATAAATTCTCTGGCTCCCTGCGTTTCGGTACCTCGGCATGGAATAATTTGATCGGTCAATGGCTAAGCGCAAAGGAAAGTTATGAGTGACACAGACATTTTTGAGAAAGTAAAAAAAATCGTGACTGACCAGCTCGGCGTTGAAGCCGATAAGGTAGTACCGGAAGCGAGCTTCCAAAACGATTTGGGTGCTGACTCCCTGGATACAGTGGAATTGGTCATGGCCCTGGAAGAAGAGTTTGACATCGAAATCCCCGACGAAGCGGCAGAAAATATCGCGACTGTCCAAGCCGCCGTGGATTTCATCAAGTCGAAGTCATAGCAGCCGCTTTGATCGGTGGCGGCGTGGCGGCTTGCCTAAGCCGCTACGCCCCGCTCTCCCGAGGCATGTTTTGTTGATCTGAGTTTTGTTGATCTGAGCAATCCAATCGATATGGCAACTATTGAATTGAAGCGTGTGGTGGTGACGGGATTGGGGGCGATGACTCCGATCGGCAATAACGTGACCGAATACTGGGATGGTCTGATGAGTGGCCGTAACGGTGTCGGCCCCATCACCCTGTTTGATTCCTCCGCCCACGGTTGCCACATTGCAGCGGAAGTGAAGAATTTTGACCCTTCGCCCTATATTTCGGCGAAGGATGTGAAGCGGATGGATCGCTTTGTGCAGTTTGCAGTCTGCGCCAGCAAGCAAGCCTTGAAAGATGCCAACCTCGAAATTAATGAACTGAATGCTGAACACATCGGCGTGCTGATCGGAACCGGCATTGGCGGCTTGAAAGTGTTGGAAGACCAGCATGAGATCTATCGCACCAAAGGCCCCGATCGTAATAGCCCATTCATGATTCCAATGATGATCGCGAATATGGCAGCGGGTTTAACCGCGATCCAAGTCGGCGCAAAAGGCCCGAACTCTTGCTCCGTAACAGCTTGTGCCGCAGGTTCGAACGCGATCGGTGATGCCTTCCGCTGGGTGCAGCGGGGATTCGCCCAAGCGATGATTTGTGGAGGGACAGAATCAGCGGTGACCGAACTGTCCGTTTCGGGGTTTGTCGCTTGTCGTGCCATGAGTACGCGTAACGATGATCCGCTGCACGCCAGCCGCCCGTTTGACGTAGGCCGTGATGGTTTCGTCATGGGTGAAGGCGCAGGGATCCTGATCATCGAAGAAATGGAACATGCCTTGGCGCGGGGGGCGCGGATCTATGCTGAATTGGTCGGCTATGGTGCGAGCTGCGACGCTTACCACATGACGAACCAGACTCCGGGTGGAGCCGATGCTGCGCGGGCAATGTCTTGGTGCTTGAAGGACGCAGGCTTGCGGCCCGAAGAAGTAAGCTACATCAACGCCCACGGTACCAGCACACCCGTCAACGATCCGACCGAAACCTCAGCCATCAAGAAAGTGCTCGGCGATCATGCGAAGCGGATCACCGTGAGTTCGACCAAGTCAATGACGGGCCATCTGTTGGGTGGTGCAGGTGGAATCGAAGGTGTCGCTACGGCTTTGGCGGTGTATCACGATCGCGTACCGCCCACCATCAACCTGGAAACCCCGGATCCAGAATGCGATCTCGATTATGTGCCCCACGTCAGCCGCGAACAAGAAGTCAAAGTCGCCCTGTCCAACTCCTTCGGCTTCGGCGGCCACAATGTCACCTTGGCCTTTAAGAAGTTCGTTCAGTAAAGCAATCCTGGAAATCGTTCTGCCAACAACCGCAATCGGAAAATCACGATCCATGCCAATGTGACTGCTAATTCGCCATCGTTTGCAATTGCTCAACGATCGTCGTTAATTCTGCCCGATCGGCAACATAAACCGAATTGCAAAAATGACAAGTCGCCTCGGCCTGTCCATCGGTTTCAATCATCTCGCGCAGTTCTGCCTCACCCAACAGCGGTAACGCATTCAGCACGCGCTCTTTGGTGCAATTGCAATGGAATTGCACTGGCTGAATGTCTGGCAAAATCTGCAAATCCAGATCGCCCAACAAATCGGTCATCATTTGTTCGAGGGTTTTGCCCGATCGCAGCATTTGGGTAAAAGACTGAAGTCCCGCCACCCGCGATTCCAGCAAAGCCGCGAGGGCTTCATCCCGCGAAGCCCGAGGCATGATCTGAATCAGCAGGCCCCCCGCCGCATCCACCCGATCGCGCTCCCCATCCATGAACACACCCACGAGCATTGCCGAAGGCGTTTGCTCCGAGGTCGCAAGGTAGTAGGTCAGATCCTCGCCAACTTCTCCCGACACCAGCTCGACGGTACTGGAATATTGGTGGCCTACGCCAGTATCGCGGGTCACGTAGAGTAGCCCTTCGCGCCCGATCGCGCCGCCCACATCGAGCCGTCCCACGAGGTTCAGCGGCAGTTCCAAGTCTGGCTGATTCACATAGCCACGCACCGTGCCATCCAGGCCCGCATCGACCAGCACATTCAGCGGCCCATCGCCCCGAAAGCGCAGATTGATCCGGGAACCGGGGCGTTTCATGTTGGAAGCCAACAGCAGCCCTCCCGCCATTGATCGGCCCAAGGCCACCGAAGTCAGGTAGGACAACCCATGACGGTCCCGCGCGTCCTGGGTCAGCGCCGTAGTGATCACGCCAACCGCGCGAATCCCACCGTTTGCTGCCGTTGCTCGTACTAACTGGTCGGCCATGACGAAGATCAATCCCACGGGTCAAAAAATTCTCGTATCCCATTGTAGGGGCGATCGGGTGCTTAGAGCGTGGCACCAATTAGAGTGACCATGAAAAAAGCGATCGGGCGTTTGTTGCCCGATCGCTAACCTGGTTCAAATGGAATGTCTAAAGCGATTTAGCGAGGCTGCTGTAGCATCCGCTGAACATCCGCACCCGGCGTGTAGCCATAACCGAATGTGGAGCGATCGTTATCCGACATCACCTGCGGCGTGACCATGACGATCACTTCCTTACGCTCCTTGGAACGATTGGTGCTGCGGAAGAGCGCACCCAATAAGGGAATATCACCCAACAACGGCACCTTGCGCACATCCGAACGATCGGACTCTTGAATCACACCCGTTAGCAACAAAGTCTGACCATCGCGAACCCGCACCAGTCCCGTGCTCACTTCCCGCTTTTGCAGTAGTGTGATTTGGTTTTGGGTGTTGCCTACAGTCACTGTTTGCTGACGCAACGGTGCAGAAATCCGGGGGTTAATCCGCATCGAAACGAAACCGTTGTCATCGATCCGATCGACTTCCACATCAACTTGGAGACCCGCTTCTGCCTTCTCCGTTGTAATGGTCGAGGTCGAACCGCTGCCACCACTGTTGTTCTGAGTCTCCAGCTTGAAGTTGGAGAAGACCTCTTCCACCAATTTCACCTGAGAACGTTGGCCTTCCTGAATCATCAGCGTCGGATCAGTCAAAACCTTCGCATTTTGGCTCTGAATCGCAAACTGCAACTGCGCTAACCAACGTGACCCAAGGTTAAATGCCGCGCCGGGGGAAACATTCACGGGCGATCGGCCCAAAGTATCGATCGATCCACCAATCAATGCCGGAACCGCAGAACCCAGGTTGATTACCCCAACACCGCCATTACTTGCAACAGAAGTATCATTAATGTCGAAGGAGAAGCTGGTGCCTGCGCGATCCAAACCCAGCAAATTGATATCCACAACCTTCACACTGACCGCAACCTGGCGCTTCCGAGCATCCATTTGGGTCAAGAAGGAAGTCGCCACACTGATTTTCTGCGGGCTGCCCACCAGCGTGATGGTATTCAAACGCTCATCTGTAGAAACGGACAAACCACGAAGGGGCAAAGGGCCGTCGCCAGCAGTGGCTTTCAAAGCCTCAATCGTTGTAGTTTCTGATCGCTCAATTTGCTTCAGACCCGACGTGCTGGAGCCAACACCGCTGGTGTTGTTGTTGCCACCACCACTACTATTATCCTGGGCACCACCAATCTCAGTGACAGTAACTTTAGTCACAGGACGCTGCGATTCAGCACCTTGAGTGGTCAAGAAAGCTGCCGCCTGGGCTGCGGAAACCTGGTTCAATCGGAAGGAGCGAATCACCGCATTCCGCGCATCATCGGGCAACCGCGCACCAACGAAAATTGTCCGCCCTTGACGATTGGCTTCCAAGCTAGCACATTGACCACCGCCGCCGCCAGCATTGGAAGTGACTGGCACACAAGCAATCCGCAACACGTGATTGAAGACATCCTGCACCGACTCATTCTCAATATCCAAGGACACCGTCGGCCCCCCGGAAGTCGAACCACCCGGCGCACCCGGCGCACCCGCAGCACCCAGACCCGGTTGCTCTGCAAAAGCAATGTTCAAACCCGCAGCCCGTGCCAGCAAGGACAAGACTTCACGCACAGGCGCATCCCGCAGCACTAACCGGGGAATCCGCTCAGCAGTTCCAAGATCGATCGCCGTCGGAGTCATATTAATTTCTGCAACACCAATGTCACCCACCGGCGGCGCGGATGCCCGAGGCAACAGCGGCGGCACTGGCATCGCAGTCTGCATCGGCGGTGCAGTATTCAAAGTCGGGCTGGGCACCAGAGGATTAATCTGAGTGGCCTGCGCCAATTTCTTCGAGCCTTGGAAGGTTGCCGTGCCACCATTGCTGAATTTCACGGTTTGACCGCCAGCGACGATCGTGGCTGACTTAGCCGTGGACTTTGCGATGCTAGTAGCAGCGATCGCGGGAGCGGATGTAACGCCGATTGATGCGGCGAGAAAGACGCTTGCGCCAAGTAGTTGCTTATTCATACACTCCTCTTGTGAACCAGGAATTTTAGGTGAACCAGGATTTTGAAAGATTGAGCCAAGCGTGAGGATCGACCGTCGAAACCGATCGGTAGACCTCCACCCATACCCGTTATTGCGCCGGAGCGGCGGTCGGTGAAGCTGCCGTCGCCGGCTTCGCCGCTGTCTTATCCGCCTCTGGGGGCTTCAGCGGCAACAGCGCATCCAGTTTGAAGGACGAAACCGTAACCACCTCTGCCTGGCAGTTTGCCAACAGTTGTACCTGATTTGTCCCAGGCTGCACCGTCCAGATTCGACCCGCATCCGGACTCTTGCGGGTAACTTTCAAATCTTTAACGATTAACAGCGGCTTCAACTTCTCGATCGTCTGGAAAATCGACTGCATCTGGGAGAAAGTGCCCTCAAAGGTGACATCGGTCGTTTGCCGACGCAATTGACCCACCAGGGGCTGCTTCAGATAGGTATCCTTCGCCACGTCCGCTGCCGAAATAATTTGAACCCCATCCTTGGAAGGCTCAAACTTCCGCAGTTTCGCCTCTGCCACCAGCGGCCCTTTTAACGCCGATTCTTCAAACTTCTGCCAAGGCCCATTGGTGTCATAGGGCAGAGCGCTATAGACCTGCTGCCAGGAAGCCGGACAGTTCGCAATTTTTGCTCCCCGTGCTCCAGGCACCCGAGCATTGTTGCGCTCAATCAACTGATTAAGATCTAATAGGATAGTTCTGAGGTTTTTGTCCTCGGCGAACAGGGACATGACCTGCTGCTTCTGACGGTTCACCGCCACTAAATCTTTCTTCGCCTGTTGCAGTTCGGCCTCAATCTGGGCAGCTTGCTCAAGACGACGCTTGCCCTCTTCCACCTCAGCCGTCACTGTGTCAGTTTCGTCTTTCAGCGGCAGCACGACGTTCATCAGCAAGAAGGCTGCGCCGAGTAACCCACCCAAACCAATCAACCACCCCAAAAAGGTCGGCAATGGCAAGCCAAAGACCTTGGCTGGCTCCGCTTGGGCACCATAATCAGTCTTCGTATAGTCTCCACTTACCGTCATGGCTTTCCTCCCTGCTTAATAACGCCTTTCTGCTTCAGCGCATCGATACGCGAAACCAATCCGACTGCACCCTTACGCTCCAGCTCGCGCAACAGTTCATCCGTCGAGACATTCGCCAATTCGGTCTGAATTTTGAATCCAACCTTGGCGGGCAACTTGGGCAAATCTCCCATGGATTGGGAACCTCCACCCCCAGACTGCGGGCCGGGATTGGTTGCGGGCGTAATTGTCCCTTCCGGTAATCGCTCCGAGGAGACGATCGTGGTTTGTTCGGCGTTGAAGAAGTTGGACTTCTGCAAGACGACCAGGAAGTCATTCACCCGATCGAAGTTGTCAGCCTGACCCGTGATTTCCAAGCGACCGATCGGTTCGGCGGGCGGCGGCGTTGCCGAGGGTGAAGGCGAAGCCTGCGCGCCACTGTTAGCCGCTTGCGCCGTTGTTGGGGTAGTCGAAGTCGCTGCTGCCGCTGGCGGCACATCGGTCTTCTGAAGGATTTCCGTAATCTGCACTCCGGCTGGCAGGCGATCGCGCAAGTCCTGCGCCATCGCCGACCAAGGCTTAATGTTGCTGAACACGCCAGTCAGGGCTTCAATCTGGGCTTTCGCATCCGCCAGATCCTTACGCGCCTTATCCCGCTCTTTTTCCTTTTGTTCAATCTGAGCGACCTGCGCTTTCACGTCTTCGCGTTCTTTCTCAGCATTGACTTTGGTAAAGGTCAACCAACCCCAACCCAAACCCACTAAGGCCAAGGGCAGCAAGCCAACCAGTGCACCGATCGCCAGGACATTCGCCCCGGAACCGCCACTGCTTGCGCCACGGGTGGCCGAACCGCCCGCGCGCCGCGCCCCAGATCCGCTTCGCGCACCCGCGCGACCCGCTGCGCCCGCATACTCGGCGCGATCTTTGAGAAAATTGATATCTAAGTTGTACATTGATTACGCCTCCCGCAAGCCTAAACCAAGAACCACGCCCAGGCTGGGACGCACTGCTGGCGGAATATCTTGAGTTGATTCCAGACCAAGCGCTGTAACTGGATCAACCAAGCTACAGGGCAAACTCAACCGCTGGGTCAAGAAGTCATCGAGTTGCCCGATCGTGGCACCGGGGCCAGCGAGCAACAACTGCGCCACTTCCTGGTTTTCACCTTGATTGGTGTAAAAGTCGATCGAGCGGCGCAACTCGTCCGCCAGCTCACCCAACACCCGCAGCATCGCCGCCGTGCCTGGATTCGCCGCACCCGTGCGACCGCCCACCGAATCGATCGGGTTAATCGGCACCGTCATCCCCTGCAACAGGTCAATGCTGCGCGACGGCGGCAAGTTCATGGCACGGGACAAGGCGCTTTGGATTTGGTACGTCCCGATCGGCACGGTACGAGAGAACTGCGGCACACCATCAACGGCGATCGAGATTTCCGTGCTTTCAAACTCGATATCCACCAGCGCCACCGCCTCCTGGGGCGAGAACTGGCGCAGCTGGTCACGGATCGTGCGAATCAGCGAGAAGCTGGAGATCTCCAACACATCGAGACTCAAACCCGCCTGCTCAAACGTCCGCAGATAACTGTCCGTCACCTCTTTCCGGGTCGCGACTAGCAGCACCTGAACCTTCTCAATGCCGTCCTCATCGACGAACAAGCCCAATTTCTGGTAATCCACATCCGCTTCTTCGCGGGGGAATGGCAAATACAAACCCGCTTCCTGGTTCAACACCATTTCACGCAGTTCCATGTCGTCCAGCTCAGCGGGCACCGGAATAATCCGGGTTACCGTATCGCGTCCGCCGAGGACAGCCGTGGCAACTTGCTTGGCCTTAATTTTGGTTTCGTTTAACGCGCTCTGGATGAGCTCGGCCATCCCAGCAGTGTCAATGATTTGACCCTCTTGGAAGATGCCTTCCGGCACCGGAACGGTTGCATAGCTCGTCAACTTGTAGCGCTGACCTTGCTTCCGCACCTGAGCAACGTTAATCCGATCGGGAGCGAGTTCGATCCCTACCCCTTTCGTTTTCTTGTTAAATAACCCTTTACTCACAGCTTACTGCGCCTACCATGAACGAGTTTTGAACCAGGATGTAACAGCACAGGTTCATCGGGTTAAACGCCTAAAGCTTCGTGCATTCAGACCCCTGACGAATTGTTACCGCTACCGCATAGTACACAATTTAATTCGGAATGCCGCAAATTTAATTGAAATCTCGCACCGCAGCCGGGCAGATGACGCTAAATTTCGCACCCCTATGAACTTGCCAATCCCCATCAAACCCAAACAACACAGCAAGACAGCTGGCTACTCCGATGTGATTTAACGACTCCCCGATCGATTTTGTGCAGCGGCACTTTCGATTTTGAGCCCTGGTTCCCGGCAATGCTTCACTTGTTCATTGATCCCCAGCCCTGGGCTTAACTAACAATTTCGCTGCGACAAGTTCATGACAACAAAGCCCTCAATCCATCGCGCATCAATGCCAAAACCCAGAATGACCGACCAATTCGCACTAACACCCCATGAGGATAGTACACAGTATTTTTGGATTCGCACGGGAATTTTGGCCAACTATCAGGGATTTTGATCAAACGCGATCGGCGACACCACTTTTGCTGATCACGCCGATGAATTACGCCCGAGCGTAAGCAGCACCCCGATCAAGGCAATCTGCGTACAATTTACTGATCTATGCAACAAATTACACCATCCATAATCACCGTATTGATCCCTGATCGTTGACCGCATCATTTGCGCGATCGCCCGATTCGGCTACGCATCGGTTCAATCGGGTCACGATCGCTTTAGACTCAAGAACAAGCCACCGTTTGCGGGAATTTGCCATGCGTTATGCCAACCCATCTGTCATGCCATTCACCCCTGCGTTGCGCAGACTGGTACAACGGTGGAGCCGCTGGTTGATGCTGGGTTTATTGCTCGGCCTGATGGTCAGCTGTGGGGGCAGTGGGGCGGTCGATCGGCGCACGGAAATCGAATTCTGGACGATGCAGTTGCAGCCGAAGTACACCGATTATTTCAATGGCTTGATTCGCGAATTTGAGACCCGCAATCCGGATTTGAAAGTGCGTTGGGTCGATGTGCCCTGGGCGGGGATGGAGAGCAAAATTCTCACCGCCGTGGTGGCCAAAACCCCACCTGATGTAGTCAATCTGAATCCCACTTTCGCCTCACAGTTGGCGGAACGCGGCGCTTGGCTCCCCCTCGACGATCGCATTCCTAGTGATGTCCGTGCCGCTTATTTGCCCAAAATCTGGCAGGCGAGTCAGCTTGACGGTAAGAGTTTTGGGATTCCTTGGTATTTGACCACGCGGATCGCGATCGTTAATCAAGCGCTGTTCAAGCAAGCAGGCATCGCCAAAGCCCCCCAAACTTTTAGTGAATTGTTCAAAGCCGCCGAAACGGTGCATACCAAAACCGGCAAGTCAGCGTTCTTTTCGACGCTCGTCGCTGGGGATGCCGCCGAAGTCTTGGAGTCCTTTGTCCAGGAAGGGGTGCAATTAGTCAATCCCGATGGCACGGCGGCCTTTAATACACCGCAAGCCGAGGCGATTTTCGATCGCTGGGTGCAGCTTTACCAAAAAGGCTGGATACCGAAGGAAGTCCTGACCGAAGGCCAACGCTACGGCATTGATTTATTCCAGCGAGGCGAATCGGCTTTGGTGCAGGCCAGTCCCGGCTTCCTCGAAACAATCGCCAAAAATGCCCCGACGATTGCCCAAACCGCCATCCCCGCGAGCCAGCTCACGGGCAGCACAGGCAAGAAAAATGTCGCGGTGATGAATTTGGTGGTGCCCCGCGACAGCGATCAACCCGATGCGGCGGTGAAATTCGCACTGTTTGTCAGCAATCCCGATAACCAACTCAGCTTCGCCAAAGCCGCCAACGTCTTGCCTTCGATCCAAGCAGCACTGGCCGACCCCTATTTCCAACAGTTGCCCGCCAATCCGACGGTGCTCGATCGGGCCCGGATTATCAGCGCCCGCCAACTGCCGGATTCCGAAATCTTGATTCCCGTCATGAAAAATCTCAAGCCGCTGCAAACCCTAATTTACGAAAACCTTCAGGCCGCTGTTGTCCAGAACAAGACCGTGCCCCAGGCGCTAGGTGATGCCGCCGATCGCTGGAATCAATTGGCTAGCACGAATTAATCACTACTCCGGATTCACCACCGCACCGTAACGCCCATACTGCGAGATCGGCGTAAAGCCGA
This sequence comes from Cyanobacteriota bacterium, assembly GCA_046049545.1. GTDB lineage: Bacteria > Cyanobacteriota > Cyanobacteriia > Leptolyngbyales > Leptolyngbyaceae > Romeriopsis. Next base: position 14,710 of record JBJORF010000013.1, read on the forward strand.
GATCACGACGACTACGCAGCCACGCCCAGAGCTGATCGCCATAGGAAAAGTGCCACCACTCATGATAGTGCCGCTCAAACCCCGCCACGCTCATGCAGTAGTTGAGCAGTTGGCGATGCCGATCGGCCTGCTCCGCCACTGGATCAGCCAGTCCAACATAGTGATCCGGATAGGAACGCGGCGACAATTCATCAATTTCGCCCCCCATATCTACGGGCTGACCTTGATCATCTAATAGAGTCAAATCTACCGCTGCCCCGGTACTGTGGGGCGGCGGTGTGAGGGGATTGAGATTCGGGACGGCCCAGAATTGATGGACTTGGGCCAATGCCTCGGCGCGTTGCTCCGGGGTTAGTTGCGCCGCATCCCAACCCCGATCGCGGAGCACTTCCGCCAAAGTGTATTCGACCATGAACTGCTGAACGGGTACCGGACGATAGGCATCAAAAATTTGTAAGCGCCAACCGGGCTGCAATTCTTGGAGACGAGTTTGGGCTTGCGCGAGCCGTTCGATCACGCCCGATCGCAGCGCAAAGGGAGAATAGTCGGTATAGGGCGCACCCAGTTTTGCGTAGGGATGCGGTTCAACGCGGGCAAATTCAGGGGGCAACTCGACCAACGGCTCATCGCTGGGCTGAATCGGAATGCGTTGATAGGGTTTCATGGGCAGTTCTCAGTGAGGCGGCGGCCTGATTTTGCCCGATCGCTGGGGCTGTTGGCAAGGGACTGGATAAGGGGTCAGGCAAGTGATAAATCAGTAATGAAGTCGCGATCGAAACATACATCACCCAATTCAAGCCAAAGGATTCCGGCACCGTACTTTCGGTCAAACTGTACAGCACCCAATAGGCAAAAAAGGCCAACGGATACAGCCCCTCGGGCGATCGCCAAGTCATCAACCAGCGATAGCCCCGCGCCACATTCACCGCCAAACTCGCGAAGAAAATCCCCAGACCCACCACCCCAAACTGCAACAGAATATCAATGAACCCATTGTGGGCCGTATCGACAATGTAGCGGTTGCGATACCAGAGATCTGCCGCTTCCCCAGCCATCCCCGGTGCCCAAAATGCCTGAAAGCCGTAGCCGAGCCAAAGCCGCTGGCCCGCTTTTTCCAACAGCACGGCCCAAATATCCGTCCGTCCGGTCAAGGTGGGATCACGGCCCATACTGGTCAAAATCAGCTCAAAGTTCCCCACAAAGCCGACCACCAGCAGCACCAACAGCAATCCCGCCGTCATCATTCCGAGCTTCGCTTCGAGCCGATCGACCCGTAGCGATCGCAGCACCAGCAACAGCAGCGATAGCAACAGCAACAGCGACAGGCCCGTTTTGGAAGTACTCAGCAGCACAAGCAACACGGCACAACCCAGCGCCGCCTGTAACCAACGCCGTTGCCGCCCCGCCGCCAGGGGAATGGCGATCTGCAAAACCAATGCACTTTGCACCATCACCTGGGCCATCGCATTTTTGTGGGTAAAGATTCCCCGCCAAGCCCCGGCCCAATACATCACATGCTGCGCGTAGGCCGGAAATAACAGTCCAAAGACAAAATTTGTGAATACACTGATACCCAGCGCACTGGCCACCAGGAGAATTTGCTGACGCACCGAAAATCGCGCCGCAAAGTAAATGCCAAATAAGGTCGTCGCCACAAAGAAAATTCCCTTCCGGAACGTGGCAATCGGCTCCGGTGTCCAAGCCGCCGACAGCACCACCAATCCCGTATAGGCCCAAATCAACCAAGGCCGGCTCAGGATCGCCCGATAGCGCTGTTGCCGCAGCGCGATCCAAACCACGGTCGCCAGCAAAATCGCCATCTTCAACACCAAAAAAATCGGCGCATCGGTCGCGGATTCGGCCATGTCCACTAAGTTCAAGTTGCGCGTATCCACTTCAACCTTCAACAACCCTGCCAATGGGCCATTCAGTGTCCCGGTGGTGAAGTAGAGCGTGGCCAGCGTAAACGCGATTTCGATCGCATTTGACCAGTCAAAGCGCGGGGCGCGGGGCGCGACAATTTGCATAACTCACCGGACAGCATGGGACTATGCCCTAGGGTGGCAGGTTCGATGGGATCTCGACCTATGCCTTGCGAGAGAATTAATCACCATCGGGGTTCTGTCCGGGGGAAGAAATTAGCCGATCGGGCACCGGATCGTAGCCCCTGCCGCCACCGGGCCGACAACGGCCAATCCGCTTCACCGTCAGCCAACTGCCGCGCAGGGGCCCGTGACTTTGCAACGCTTCGATCGCATACTGCGAACAAGTTGGATAAAACCGACAGCAGGGCAGCAACAACGGCGAAATCGCGATCCGATAGCCCCGCACCAGACCAATTAAGAGAAAGTTCAGACAGGATTCTAGACTCATGCCACGATCGTACCCTATACTGGGAAGCCGGATTATTTTTTGAGAATTGCGAGGAAAGTGGAATGGCGCGTTATTGTGGCCCCCGTCTGAGAATTACCCGACGGTTGGGCGATTTGCCTGGTTTGACCCGAAAGTCGGCGCGGAAGGCATTCCCGCCAGGGCAGCATGGTCAAGCTCGGAAAAAGAAATCTGAGTACGCAATGCGACTCGAAGAGAAGCAGAAGCTGCGCTACAACTACGGTTTGAGTGAGCGACAGTTGCGCGGCTACGTCCAAAAGGCCCGTCGCAAGTCGGGTTCCACTGGGCTGATCCTACTGCAAATGCTGGAAATGCGCCTCGACAACACAGTGTTCCGTCTCGGCATGGCGCCGACCATTCCGGCAGCACGTCAGCTCGTCAACCACGGTCACGTGACTGTGAATGGCAAAGTACTCGACATCGCCAGCTACCAAGTGCGTCCCGGTGACGAAATTGGCGTGCGCGGTCGCGACGCAAGCCGCAAACTGGTGGAAGCCAACCTTCAATACCCTGGCCTTTCCAATATCCCGAGCCACTTGGTCTTTGATAAGACGAAGTTGACTGGGAAAGTGAATGGCGTGATCGAGCGCGAATGGGTCGCACTCCAAATCAACGAACTGACCGTCGTGGAATACTACTCCCGATTGGTTTAAGTTTAACTATTCAGTTCAGCTGGTCGCGCTATCCGACCAACCAAAACTTTTCCGCGGCACTGTACCGCGTGCAGCAATTGCACAACGTACAAATTCTCATCTCCAAACCTCAACGGCACCGTCATCAATCGCCGTTGAGGTTTTTTGTTGTTCTAGCTGAGCAATAAAAATCCCCACGTCAACGACGCAGGGATCAGCATCAAATCATCTCAGCCGTCTTGAGCGATTACCAAAGCTGCGGCAGAACTTTGATTTTCGGCTTCTTCGTTTCCTTAACCACAGGCTTCTCCTCTTCTTCGTCCTTCACCGCCGGGATATCTGCCCCTGGGACTTCAACTTGGCGAGAGACGCGCCGAGTCAGCACCCCTTCATCAGCCCCGGCGGCATTCGCATCATTGGCGATGACCGTATCGCTCTGCGCCCCCGCTGCCGCGATCGTTGCCGCCGACAAATCACCCGTATTGGTCAGTTCAATCTGATCCTGAGCATTCGCGGCAGCAAGTTGCGCCGAATTACCGTTAGCCGGAGCACCCGAGGTACCGCCACCGGAATTACCGCTCGGATTATTATTACCAATTCCAGGATTGCCCGGCGTACCACCCGGATTAACCCCAGGATTTGCACCCGGTGTGTTGCCGGGATTCGCGGGCGTACCTGGGGTATTACCCGGATTGGCTGGTGCACCCGGAATGCCACCAGGGAACGCGCCCGCAACCGGATTCCCCGTGATGACGCCGCCATTGGTGGTATTGACCACAATGCCCTGGGAGCCCGCGACACCCGTCAGGCCCAAACTACCATTCAACGCGCTATTGGCACCCGTCAAGCGAATGATCAAGCCCTGGGAACCACCGCCCCCACCGATCGTGCCGCCTGTAGCCAACTGCCGCACCACCACATTACCGCCGCCGGGAATCGCTGCCCCCGTGGCCGCATTGATCAAGATCAAGCTGCCATCGGCATTCACACCATTAATCAACACCCGGATATTTTGGTCGCTGGCCAAGCGATAGATAATCACATTATTCACATCCCGTTCCAGGTTGGCCCCTTGGATGAAGTTACCCCCGGCCAAGCCCTGTTGATTGATGTTAATCGTCCCACGGGCCGCAACGCTAGCGGCACCGCTGGCCGAACCCGCTGCCCCCGCACTATTGAGCAGGTTGAGCGTGGTATTCGTCCCGCCTGCACCGCCGCCGAAGGCACCCAGCGCCAAGGTGCCGGAAGACTGGAACGCACCCGCCGGGGCATTGATCACAATATTGCCACCCGTCGCTGCGCCCGCCGCATCGGCGTTGTTCGCCAACAGATTAACTACATTAATACTGCCCGATCGGCTCAATAGGGTAATGGCATCATTTCGACCAGCGGTCACACTTTGGGTGGAGAGCTGCCCGCCGACCAAATTACCCCCAGCTTCCAGGGAAATATTCGCCGCATTTTGGATATTGCCGACATTCAACGTGCCGCTCGCATTACCCTGACCCTGGAAAAAGCCCGATGCCAGACGCACTGTACCGCCACCTTGGGTGGCTCCCAACACGCCGCTGCCATTGCCAGAGAGGGCGATGTTCGCGCCCGAAGCCACGGCATTCGAGACGTTGCCCGCAACTAAATTGCCATTGCTGAACAACAGCACCGAACCCGCCGCCGGCCCCGCTGCGGCCCCGCCCGCCGGAGTGATATTGATGTTGCGGGTCACGACATCGCCCGCATTCACCACGGTGCCCGCACCACCGCCCGCACCCGTCAAGGTCACCACGCCGCCATTTACCGTTACGCCCGATGCGCCCGCCGCGAAGCCGCCACCCGTGATCAGCGCGGGCAAAGCGGCCACAGGCGCGCCCGTGAAGGAAACCACACCATTTGCCACGGTCAACCCATTCGTCCCCGCGAATTGCCCCGCCGGGAACTCCAGGCTCAACAGGTTACCGGGCTGCGAGAACCGTACCACACGCGGGGCCGGCACACTGGCCGCAATCACATTCGCCCCCGGCACATTTACATCAGAGGCTTGGAGGACAGTACCACCAAACATTGCCAGGGCATTATTTGCCCCCGCTGGCACCGTCAGATTGCCAAGATTGACAATTGCGCCATTCGCGCCCGGCGGAAAGAGCAGCGAAGTCGGCGCACTGGTCAAATTGCCATAGACGTTATCCCCGACGGCATTGAAGTAGTTCGCGGTCGTCGCCGTGCCGGGGGTCGTAATGTCGTTAAACCCGATCGCGGCGGCAGTGGTCGCCACAAACGAAGCCGGAACATTCAACGTCGCATTCGGTCCAAAAATAATCCCCGAGGGATTCATTAAGTATAAATTAGCACCCGTATTTCCTGATAGTTGAATCTGCCCATCGATCACCGAGGCGGTACCACCTGTTACCCGGGATAAAACATTTGCAATTCCGGCCGGCGTTTGGAAATTTGCCGTCGATTGAGCGGCCAAACTAAACTGCGAAAAACTATGAAATAAATTCGTTCCAGCTGTTGTACCACCCGTGATATTCACCGTCCCCGTCGGCGTGCTGACAACGGTATTGGTTGTGCCCAGAGTGCCAGCTGGCGTGGCGATGACCTGCGCTTGGGCCGCCGAGGTGCCCAGATTAACGCCCAACAACGCCACACCCAGTGGCACGATCGAATTGCGGAATTGCATAACTTTATCTCTCAGGTTTTGAGGAACACTTTTGGGGCAACATACGAACAGCGAAGTGGCAGGTTTCGGAGAGAACTGAAAATCATGATCAAGACTGATCAAATCACCGCAGGACAATCTCCGAAAAAGGGAGAGTTATCGGATATTTACTGATTTTTATTCATCATAGATGCCGCCTTATTAGTTGTCCATAAAAAATCAGCCATTTTGCGGAGAAAACATTGCATCCTGATATTTTTTTAGGTATAACTCAAGCAGGTCAATGGTGATAATGGCGGCGTGATCTAACTCTACGGCGTTTCTCCGACCCAAAAGCTCGCCTTAAAACTTTTAGGATTTTAGGATTTGCCGTGTTAGAAGCCTTTGTTGAATCGACGAACGTGAGTCAAGCCATGTCGTCTCCTGTGCCAGTCTTGGAGCAGCGTCAGCTGCTGGCCAGTGCCCCGACTGCGGACGCACCCACGGTTCCAGCCGCCACCGCGCAGCGATCGGTGGGGCAGCAGTTACTTCAGCGCAGTTGGCTGACGGCCCAAGCGGTGGCTGAACCAACTGCGGGAACCACTGTTCAACAATTTCTTCGCACCCAGCAGTCTAGTCCCCAACGGCTGGGTCAAAACTCGCCGAGCTTGCTGCCCCAACGGGAAACCCGCACTGAGGTCGTCGAGGAGCAGATCAGTGAAGGCACGCAGTTTGAAGTCAGCACGATCACCATTGTCGGCAACACCCGCTTCACCACCGCAGAATTAGCGGTTTACACCAAGCCCCTCGAAGGGAAAACAATTAGCCTGAGTGAATTACGCCAAGCTGTGGATGCGATTACCAAGCTCTACATTAGCAAGGGCTACATCAGCTCCCGCGCCTTCCTCGGCAACCAAGAAGTCACCGATGGCCGGGTCACGATCCAGATTCTCGAAGGCGGCATTGAGGAAATTAAAGTTGAAGGGAATAAGCGCCTTCCGGACAGCTACATTCTCGATCGGCTGAAAGCGGGCATTGAGACCCCACTGCGGGCCGACAAATTGGAAGAGCAACTCCGCCTGCTGCAACTCGACCCCGCCTTGAGCGCCGTGGAAGCCAGCCTCAGTCCAGGGAATGCCACGGGCAAGAGCCTGCTCACCGTCACCGTTAAAGAAGCCAAGTCCGCCTATTTTGGCCTGACTTCCGATAACTATTCCGCCCCCGTGGTCGGTTCGGAGCGTTACGGAATCTATGGCGGGCTACGTAATTCGCTGATCCCCGGCGATGAATTTTTCACCAGCTACAACCGCACCACCAGCGGCGGTTCCAATGCCCTAGACTTTCTATACAAAGCCCCGGTCAATGCTAACAATGCCACCGTGCAACTGCGCGTCGCCCCCGCTTGGTACAAGATCACCGATCGCGAAATCGGCAGCATTTTTGACATTGATGGCAACTCCGCCCTGTACGAGTTGACCTACCGCCAACCGATCGTCCGCAATTACCGCAAGGAAGTCGGTCTGTCCCTCGGCTTCGCCGTCCAAGACGGGGAAACCAACATCAGCAACTTGCCCCTGTTTAATACCGAAAGCAAGGCACGGGTACTGAAATTTGGTCAAGACTTTATTGCCCGGGATGCCCAAGGTGCTTGGGCCGGACAGTCCTCGTTCAACCTGGGTCTGGATGTCTTCGACGCGACGAAGAATTCTGGCAATTTGGCGGATGGGCAGTTCTTTAGCTGGACGGGTCAGCTCCAACGGGTGCAGCGATTCAATCCGAGCAATCTGTTGATCGCCCAGCTGAGCGCCCAGCTCTCGCCGGATGCGCTCCTGCCCTCCCAGCAGTTCACGATCGGCGGTGGCCAGTCGGTGCGCGGCTATCGCCAAAACGCGCGCTTCGGTGACAGTGGTTTGCGGTTCTCCTTGGAACATCGCACCGTCATTGCCCGCAACAAAGCTGGGGGTACTGTCGCGCAGTTAGCCCCCTTCTTCGACCTGGGTACCGTGTGGAATACGGGCGATAATCCGACCCCTTCGCCGGATCAGCGGTTTCTGACCGCCGCTGGCATTGGTTTAATTCTGCAACCCGCGCCGGGTCTGAACATGCGCTTTGACTATGCAGCACCATTCCGCAAGGTCAGCGAGAAAAACGATAACCTCCAAGACCAAGCCTTCTACTTTAGCCTCGGCTTCCAGCCGCAGTAGGCAATAGCGACTGGGTTCACAATTTTTGCCCTCACAGGGGCAAAAATTGAACACATAAAACTAAACATAAAAGGGGTGGTTCACAAAATGAACCACCCCTTTTAATTGTTTGAATTATCCGTATTAAGACTCAACCCGATCGCCTATTGCAAACTCGACAGATAAGTGTAGGCATCCAGGCAACTCGCGTAGGATTTCAGCAAACGCTGCGAATCGTGCAGACTTAACTGCCCCGCCGCGATCGCCGCTTCGGTTTTTTGGCGAATGCTTTCGAGGAGATCGTCGGAATGGTACTGAACGTAGCCCAGCACTTCGCGCATGGTGTCGCCCCGCACAACATGCTCAATTTGATAGCCCTTCGGAGTCAAACTAATATGCACAACATTTGTGTCCCCAAATAAATTATGCAAATTACCCATAATTTCTTGGTAGGCCCCGTTTAAAAACATGCCCAAGTAGTAAGGTTCATTCGGCTTCAACGCATGCAATTCCAAAACTGATTTAACATCGCGTAAATCAATAAATCGATCAATTTTGCCATCACTATCACAAGTTAAATCCGCTAACGTCGCCCGCCGATCGGGCTGCTCATTCAACCGATGAATGGGCATGATCGGAAACAACTGATCGATCGCCCAGCTATCCGGAGCCGACTGAAACACCGACAAATTGACGTAGTACATTGCCGCCATAATTTGCTCAAGTTCAGCCAATTCCTCCGGCACCTGATCCAAATCTGCCAGCATCAGTTGGATCTTGCGACAGCAAGCCCAGAAAATTTGCTCCGCCCGTGCCCGTTCCAACAAGCTGAGGTAGCCCAAGGTAAACGAACTCAACGCTTCATCCTTGAATTGCTTCGCGTCGTTATAGGTTTCCTGGAGATTTTCCGGCGCGATCGATTCATAGGTCTCATAGAGATTACGAATCAGGCGATGTTCATCATCCGTGGGCGGCTGCGGCTCCGACACCTGCAACTCATTCGTCCCCAGCACATCAAAAATCAACACCGACTGGTGGGACGAAATCGCCCGACCACTTTCACTAATCAACGTCGGCACCGGGATTTTCGCCAAGGTACAAGCATCTTTAATCCCGGCCACCACGTCATTGGCATAGTTTTGGGTGTTGTAGTTTTTTGACGCATGGAAGGTACTGCGCGAACCGTCGTAATCCACCCCCAAGCCACCGCCCACATCGAGATACTGCATGTTCGCGCCTAACCGCGCCAATTCGACGTAGATTTGCCCCGCTTCACGCATCGCATCTTTCAACACACTGATCGAAGAAATTTGCGACCCAATGTGGAAATGCAACAGCTGCAAACTATCCAGCAAACCCGCCGACTTGAGATCCCCCACCGCCTGCACAATTTCCGGAATCGTCAGACCAAACTTCGCCCGATCGCCCGCCGAATCCCCCCAGCGACCGATTCCCTTGGCACTCAGCTTGGCCCGCACCCCCAGTACAGGTTTGATCCCCAGGCGTTTGCTGGTTTCGATCACCAGACCCACTTCTTCAATCTGTTCCAAAACAATAATCACGGTTTGCCCTAACCGCTGACCCAGCATCGCCGTTTCAATATATTCACTGTCCTTATAGCCGTTGCAAATCAGGAGCGCCCCCGGCGTATTCAACGAAGCCAAGGCGATCATCAGCTCCGGTTTTGACCCCGCTTCGAGGCCAAACTGGAACGGTTGCCCAAACCGCACTAAATTCTGGATCAAATGCCGTTGTTGGTTACACTTAACCGGAAACACCCCCCGATAAACGCCCTCGTAGTTGTAGCGCGCGATCGCCTTCGCAAAGGACGCATTCAACCGCTCAATCCGATCCTCCAAAATATCCGAAAATCGAATCAGCAACGGCAGTTCCAAATTCCGCTGCATCAATCCCTGCACCAATTCGTACAGATCCAGCGAGCCACCCCGTAACCCCTTCGGCGAAACCGTCACATGGCCCGCCGCATTAATCCCAAAATACGGCTCGCCCCAGCCGGAAATGCGATACAGCTCCTCACTGTCATCGATCGACCAAGGTGTCGCAACTGCCCCCCCATTATTGCGGTCAGAATGGGCTGCCTGGCTGGAAGCAAGCGCTTGTTCTAGCCCCGCATCCACTTCAAACGACGGGGTGGCCAAGGCATCGATCGGCTGGGTCATGGTAAGCGATACTCCAAGATCACGGACAAGGAATCAAGTCAACCAATTATCGCATTTCTTTGGAACGCCTTGGTCCCACCCCTGACCCGATCACCCGCCGCGTTGCCCCCACCGCAGAATTAAGCCGTCAACGATCCCATTTTCGATTACAATCCTTGCACCTAAAAATTGTGGGCACCCTAACCTGTGCCGATCACGATTGACGCGCCTGCCCAAAACTTGCCATGAGTGCCGAAACCTACTTAAATCACCCCACCTTTGGGCTGCTTCACCGGATCTGCCAACTGGACAAAAAGCGTGAACTCTTCACCACGCTCTATGCCCAGCGCATGTTTTTTTTAGTCGAGCAGGAAGGCGGTAACCTCAAGATTGAATCCCTCGGTCGCAGCAATGCGCGTCTTGCCGTGGAGCAACAGATCCGCACCGCCCGCAGCCAAGGCGATCGTGATGCCGCCATGAACCTTCAAAAAGTGCTGCAAAAGGTATTTGGCTAATGACTGCGTCGATTGCTAGCCTGAGCGAATTTCGCCAGCGCATTCCAGCCCATGTGCGGATTATTGCCGTAACGAAGACCCAGCCGATTAGCGCGATCACCACGGCCTATGCCGCTGGAATCAAGGACATTGGCGAAAATCGGGTACAGGAAGCGCTGAGCAAACATGCACAACTAACCGCACTGACCGACTTAACCTGGCACTTAATTGGTCATCTTCAAAGCAATAAAGTTCGCAAAGCCCTGGAGATATTTGACTGGATCCACTCGATCGACAGCTTAAAACTCGCCGCTACCGTTGATCGCATCAGTGGTGAAATGCAGCGCCCCCAACCGCAGCTCTGTTTACAAGTTAAATTTGTCCCTGACCCCGACAAAAGTGGTTGGGAACCTGCTGAGCTAATTGCTGCATTACCTGACCTCGATCGGCTAGCGCATGTCCAGATTCGCGGCTTAATGGTGATCCCTCCATTTAACCTCAACGCTGAGGCGTTACAGTCAGTCTTCCGGTCGGCCCAAGCACTCCAAACCGAACTTCAGGCTCAGCCCTGGGAACGTCTCCAGTTTGATCAATTGTCCATGGGGATGTCGGACGATTATGAACGCGCGATCGCCCAAGGTGCAACGATGATCCGTCCAGGCCGCTGCTTATTCGGCGATCGTCATTAATTTAATCCCATCGGATCCGGGGAGCCCGACCAACCGCCATTGGCGATTATTTTGATCCGAGGAAAACCCTATATGTGGGGGCGTATGGGGACATCAAAAATCGATCCCCCCACATCTAGTAGCAGTTTTTAAAAGACTGTGCTAACTTGAGCACATCAGGTCGAGGGAATCAACTTTACGGAGTTAACACCATGAATGCAGTCATTTGATCCACATCAAACGACTCATCTTGTTTCTACAAAGGATTTGCTGAATCATCTCAGCCGATCGCGAAAAACCCAGCAAAACCAAGGAATTCCCTGGCAGTTGCAAGAATTACATGGCTTTCGCTGAAAAATTGTCTTTGTAGGAGTGACGGCCTCAGCCAAAAGGTGATAGTCTATTTCCGGCTATTGAACGTGCGTTAGTCCGATGAGTGCATTCGTACGCTTTGGTTTTAACGCTACCGAAATGTAGGTCAGTTTCATCTTGTAAATCCGATCTACTGGTTCGAAGCGGGTAAGGCTTACATCACCCTAAAGTAATTGTCGTCGTTCTCTGTTAACCCTTAGTTTAGTCTGTCAAGTTTGATACAAGAATGCTTATTTTTGCGTTGGACAAGATGATTGACTTTACGTTGTGACCCTGTTTTAATAAGTGGCCTTCAGTTATTCCAATTGAGGTCCAGGAAGCTAACGCAGCAGTTGTTTTGGCGATTATTAAGAAAACCTGATCACCGTTGATCTGATAACTGGTAGTGGTGTATAAAGTTACGAGTTTTGCCGAGGAAGGAAACGTGCTTATACGGATCCCCGAAGCTGATTCATAATAAAACACCATTTCAAACATCCGGGTTGCGTCTTAATTTTCGTCTAAGAAAGATCACGCTGTTGGGTCATATCGGCCGTCAGTTTTTTAAGTAGTTTCACTTGAGCAGAAACGGCGGGTAGGTTCTATCCTTCTGGCCAGTTCAATTCTCGAAAAGTGTTGTTCCCCTGTTTAGTCTTCTGGTTGTAATGGAGTGTGAATAATGGGTATTTTCGGTAAGCTGCGCGATTTTGTCGGCGCCAATGACCAAGTGGATTACGAGTATGAGTACGATGAGATGGATGGTCAAGAGTACCAAGATCTCTATCAAGAAGAGGTAGCTCCGGTTCAGGAAGATGCTTCTGCCCGCCGTCGTCTACGCATTCAAGAGTCTGGTGCCACTGCATCTTTATCCACCAGCATGAGCAATGTAATTGGTATGCCCGGTAGCGTGAACGGGATCTCCGAAGTTGTGGTGCTTGAACCGCGTTCCTTTGAGGAAATGCCTCAGGTAATCCAGGCGCTGCGTGAGCGCAAGTCAGTGGTCTTGAATCTAACCATCATGGACCCAGATCAAGCCCAACGAGCAGTTGACTTTGTTGCGGGTGGTACCTTCGCGATCGATGGTCATCAAGAGCGCATTGGCGAAAGCATTTTCCTGTTCACACCAAGCTGTGTCCAGGTCAGCACAAATGGTGCAACGGTGCGTGAGGTGCCGAATCCAGCAGTACGCCCGACTCGCTCTGTCGCCCAGGCTTGGGGTACTGATGCAGTTAATGTTGCGGCCCAGTAGTCTACTCACCAGTAGACTACTCAGTAGTTAGCTCCGCCGTTTTAATAACGGCGACCACAGACTGATATAGTGTTGGTAACTCGGCATCGGGGGTGTAGACTACGCCCCCGATTTGTTTTGGGAGGCTCCGGTTTTTGGGGTTCCGTTTTTTTGGGAAGACAATGCAATGACGATTCAATTTGGCATGATTGGCGGCGGTGTAATGGGCGAGGCATTGCTGTCGCGGATTATTGCCCAACAGGTCTATCCTGCTAGCGCCATCTTAGTCAGCGAACCGAGCGGCGATCGCCGTGACTATCTAACCAACACCTACGGGGTGCAAGTCACAGCGGACAATCAAGCGGTGCTGCAAGCCAGCGAAGCAATTTTGCTAGCGATTAAGCCCCAGATTTTTGGTCTGGTCATGGGCCAGCTCGATGTCAGCCAACTCAACTCTGGCACGATCGTGCTTTCCATCCTCGCGGGCACCACCCTCAAGCAACTGGAAGCCGCATTCCCCAATCAACCGATCGTTCGTGTCATGCCGAATACCCCCGCCCAGGTCGGTGCAGGCGTAAGCGCGATCGCGGGCGGCAGTCAAACCAGCCCTGAACAAGTTGCAAAGGCACGCCGAATTCTCGAAACCGTCGGCAGCGTTGTGGAAGTGCCGGAATCGATGCTGGATGCGGTGACTGGACTTTCTGGATCCGGGCCGGGCTATGTTGCCCTGGTGATCGAAGCCTTAGCGGATGGCGGTGTGGCCGCTGGTTTACCACGTCCGATCGCCATGCAGTTAGCGATCCAAACTGTACTTGGCACCGCGCAACTGATTCAAACCACCGGAATGCACCCTGGTCAGCTCAAAGACCAAGTCACCAGTCCGGGCGGCACGACGATCGCGGGGATCGCCCAATTAGAGAAGCAAGGCTTGCGATCGGCATTAATCGAAGCGGTGCGGGCGGCAACGGATCGTTCGAAAGCGCTGGGGAGTTAGTACAATAAGCCGTCAGCAAATGGGTTCTGGGAATTTCAGGAGAAATGGAGCATGCAGCGTAATGGAAACCGTTGGAAGCAGGGCATCATCGTCAGCGCGATCGGGCTGTTGAGTCTTGGCCCGATCGTTGGCTGTGGCAAAGTCAACTCCGGATCAACGAACGCAAAAGCCACCGCCAATGCTCAACCCAGCCAAACCCCCGACGAGCCAGGCCGGATTTATCTCGCCGAGCGACAACTGTCGTTTATTCCGCCCGATGGCTTTGTGCCCCTGAACGCTGACGACATTCGGGCCGAATATCCCGGTGATGCGCCGCCAAATTATGTGTTTACGAACCGCGATCGCACCGCTCGCATCGCGATCAGCTTTACGCCGCAACCCGTCAGCGTCAACCAATTGCTGGAACTGCAAAAAGCGATGACTAAGCAAATGGAAAAAACCATGCCGGGGATCAAATGGATTCAGCGCGATCAAATCGCCATTAACGGCGGATCCTGGGTAAAAATGGAAGCAATCACAAAGAAGCAGAAAGACAACCTGCACAACGATATGTATTTCACATCGTTCCAAGATCGATTGCTGGGCATTAGCTTCAGTGCCAAGCCCGAGGGCTACGGTGCCCTCAAGCAAAATTTCACCAACAGTCGCAATTCGATTCAGATCGCGCCGGAGTCAATGTAGCGCGGCTATGCAGCGCACCAAAGTTAATGTAGCGCTGCTGGCGCGCTACACAGCGTCAAACAAATCCAGCGGCAAATGCCCAAATAGTTCATTCACATCCGCTGCATCCGTTGACTGGCAGGAAACCAACACGCCGCGATGATCGCCGATGTAGGCATCGCTGTGACAGCTGCGGAGCTTGGGGTTGTATTTGATATAGATCGGCCCATCCACGGGGGGCACTTCAGGCTGAAACCGATAGTCCAATGCCTGGATATACGCGGTCATTGCTTTTTGGCCTTGGGCTTGATCGTCAGCGCAAATTCCGAGGATTTGATAATCCGAATGCTCCCGCACGATCGCGATCGCGGCCCGAATATCCACCGGTGTCGGGATTTCTTCCGGCGGGAGGCGATCGATGCAAGTGAACAGACGGAGGAGTTTGACAGCTTCGTCGCGGGTCATGGTGCAACCTAAAAGTGGAATTTCTTAAACGAACGCTTCCTAGCTTCCCACGTTCTGTCGATCGAAAAGTCCCGACCGAAAAAAACTGGCATTTCCCAAAAAATCGTTAGAGTAGTAGGCGATATCCATCTGCTGATCCGCCATGGCCTCCCAATCCGCATCCCCGACGATCGCACAAAGTATTACCCCGAGCCTCGCTGAAAAATGCCAAGCGCTGCGCGATCAACTACGGCCCGGTCAGCGGGAAATTGCCGATTGGCAGGGCGGGAAATTAGCGGTATCGGCGGTGCCGGGGGCTGGAAAATCGACCGGGATGGCCGTCGCCGCCGCGATCGCGATCGCTGAACAGCAATTACACAACCGCAAACAGTTGATCGTTGTCACCTTCACCCGATCGGCCGCTGCGAATATCAAAGCCAAAATTCGGGGCTATCTGAAAGAACTGGGCTTACCGGGCGGGGGCTTCATGGTGCAGACGCTACATGGACTTGCTTGGACGATCGCGAAAGCCTATCCTGACTTCTCCGCCATCGATCGTGATGCCGTCCTGATCACCGCGAATCAAACCCATCGTCTGATCCGCACCACAGTCGAGCGCTGGATCAATGGCAATCCCGCACTTTACCAACGCTTAGTCGAAGGTCACAGCTTCGACGGCGAGGAAACGGAGCGATTGCGTCGGCAGTCGGTTCTGCGGACGGAGATTTTACCAGCCTTGGCATCGACGGTAATCCATGAAGCGAAAAGTTCGGGGCTGAGTCCTGATGACTTACTCGAACAAAGTCACTTTGCTCAGGATGACTATCAAATTCTGACGATCGCTGCTGGACTCTATGAGCAATACCAAGAACAACTTCAGATCAATAACTGGATCGACTATGACGAAATGATTTTGTCAGCGCTAACGGCATTAAAAAATCCCGAAATCAGACAACGCTGGCAGCAACAATGTTTTGCCGTATTTGAGGATGAGGCCCAGGATTCTAGCCCGCTGCAAACGCAATTGCTAGAAATTCTGGCGATGAATCCTGACGGGAAAGACCAAAACTTCGTCCGCGTGGGCGATCCCAACCAAGCAATTAATTCCACTTTTACTCCGGCAGATCCCATCTTTTTCCGCGACTTTTGCAGCGTTTGTGAAGCCAATGATCGGCTCGCTGAAATGAATCAAGCGGGTCGCAGCAGTCAAGCCATTATCGATGCAGCAAATTTCATGCTGGAATGGACGAATCAAGGCTGGGAAAATGCACGTTCACTCACGCCTGAATCGCTTGCCCAAGTGAGTAAAAACAAATCTGAAACCAAATCCATCCCCAATCTCAGCGCCCTCACCGAAGCCCCATTCCGATCGCAGCTCATCCACACCGTTCCCAGCGACGATCCCCAAGCCAATGCGAATCCCCCCGCGATCGGCAGCGGCCTCGAAATCCATCGTCCCAGCGATATTCACGCAACGATTCGGATGATTGGCCAGCGGGTGATTAATCTGTTTGCCGATCAACCCGAGGGTCAAGCGGCAGTTTTGGTTCGCACCAATGATCAAGGCAAATATTTAGCCCAACAACTCCGCGAACAATTTGGGAATCGACTCGACATTCTGGAAGTCGGCGAAAGCGATCGCCGATCGCAAATTCCTCAGGAAATGCTCCAACTGCTGCAATTCATCGATCGGCCCCACTCTCCCGACAATCTCAAGGCCGCATTATCCGTCCTTCTTCAGCGCCGCCGCATTCCCAGTCAGGACTTAAATGCCTTAGTCGCCGCACCGGAGCAATTGCTTTATCCCACCCCGATCGATCCACCCCTAGCTGAACCCGCGCAAATTGCAGCACGAGTCTGTCGCGGACTCCTCAAAGCACGGCAGGAATTGCCGACCTACCAACTGATCACGTTTCTCGCCTACACACTGGAATATGAACAAACGGAATTGGCAACGGCAGATAAGCTGTGCGATCGCATCACTCAGCAAATGCGTGAGAATTCGCTCGGAGAAATGCTAGCGCTACTCGGAGAAATCGTGAGTTCAGAACAATTTGAACCCGTCGATGCCGAAGGCGACACGAGCAAATACACCCGCGCGAAGCAGTTGACAATTATTACAATGCATAAGGCAAAGGGATTGGATTGGGATTTTGTGTTTATCCCGTTTTTGCACGAGAATATGATTCCAGGTAATCCCTATGTGCCGCAACAGGTGAAATTTCTCGGTGATTTTACGTTAGCCGAGGTGGCGCGGGCATTGATTCGATCGCGGATTCATAGCGCAGCGATCGCGGATCTCGAAACGGCCTGGGAACGGGCAAACGCACTGAAAACAGCAGAGGAATTTCGGTTGCTGTATGTGGCGATGACGCGGGCCAAGCGCTTGCTCTGGATGTCAGCAGCGAAGCAAGCACCCTTCGCCTGGAGTAAGCCGGAGAATCTCCAGGAGCGGCCCCCCTGCCCGGTGATTCCGGCGTTAATGAAACAGTTTCCGGGCGCGATCGGGGATGAGGATGCTGCCGTGGATTTTTAGTCGATGAAGCGAATTTACAGTGGGGCACGTTTAGGGAGGTGGCGGCGATTTGGGGACGATCGTTGCCTTGAGTTTTGCGGTTAATGCTTCTTTGCTGATGTCGCTTTGCGCCACTTGAATCACCAATTCGTAGGTTTCATTATTGCTGAGTGGCAATTGATAACCATTAACTTCAAGAAATGTCTCCATCACTGCGTAGGCAGTACGTTTATTCCCATCGATGAATGGGTGATTTTTGGCAATGTGGTAGAGATAAGCGGCGGCTTGGTCAGCGATCGTCGGATGCAGAAATTCACCCCCGAAACTGGCTAAGGGTTGGGCCAATGCGGATTCAAGTAAGCCCAAGTCCCGGATACCGGAAGAGCCGCCAAAGACTTGAATCTGCTGATCATGGAGGGCTAGAACAGCCTTGAGGGATGGATGTTTAAGCATCGGCTAGGCGTTGGAAGACGTCATGACGCTGTTCAACGACGTGGGCGTAGGTTTGCAGGAATTCATCGTCGATCGCTGCTTGGGTGGGGGGATCGACTGGATGCAGTTGTTTGAGGTAGCTGAGAACTTGGGTTAGTTCTACTTCGGGGATGCGTTCGAGTTCTTGGATGATGAGTTCTTTGGTGGTCATCGCTGGCCTCTGGATTGGGGTAGCTTTATTTTAGAATAACCGATCGGGATTGGCAGCTATCTTGTAGCGTGAGTATGCCCTGAATCCGGGCTTGGACATTTCTAGAAGACATGAATCACCTCGTTCGGAACGGGTTCGCGGAGGCGTTCTTTGAAAGCGTCGATCGTGCCGAGGCCGATCGGGCATTGCAGAATTAACGAGAATCAACGGTTGGGAGGGTATTGAGCGATAGCGTATTGAGCGATCGTCACACTCATAGCTGAGTCACTAGACACGGGATTGATTAGTGGATGGACAATACCCTGCGGTTGATTGTAGGTAATCGAACTTGGACGTTGAAGTTCGCCGAGTAGGTGTTGGGTTTACCCGCGTCGATTTTTGGAGATTATGATGACATTGACATAACCGACCAGTGGCAACACAACAACTTATTTGGAATAGATCAAATGAATTGTTTTTAGTGTTCCTCTTGCATAGGCTAGAGAAATCCCCTAATATACATCTCATGCTCAGTATCTTATGATACTCTTGATGGAAATTCTGGATATTTTAGATTGCTATGGAATTTGCAACAATTGGTTTTCTCTCGATGCATCGTTTTGAAGATGGTACTGCCACACGTGGAGGAATACTGGTAACTGACACTGAGATGAAACCATTAGAGTTTCGGGTAACAGCACCTGTTCGTCCACAGAAATTTCAAGAAATGATTTACGGCGATATTTTAGATGAACATATGTCGGTTGATTTGATGGGTCTACCCCTTCTGGCCGCTCTCGAACAAAAGCCAGATTTGATTATTGTCCGAGATTTTTTATTCCTGGGATTGAACTCTAGACAAGAAACCCCAACAATTCTCTTGCTCAAAGAAGATGAGTCTCCCATGAAGAAGGGTATCTCTAGTAAATCACTTAATTCTCAAGATTCTGGACGTCCCCCGGTTAAAATTTGCACTTCCGGCAAGTCCGATTCAGCCTTAGGGAAGATTGTAGAGCAACTGAATAATAATATTATTACTAGAGATTTAATGGAGCCATTTTCTCGACTCGAAAAAGCCTGTGCAGACTTGCACGCTCGTAAAGTAGGCGACAGTTAATCTATGTTCTTGATTAGAGGTATCGCAAAACAAGTTACTCGTGCAACATCGGGGGTGAGGTCTCCAGGCATTCACCCTATCTCAAATTGGCAAATTTTACCTTCTGATGTTTGGCAGCAGAGCTTTCTATTTTCGTATACGTTAATTTCCGAAAATCTTTGCCTAGGCATAATTAGAAGTAAGCCATCTGGCAATCTCCTAATTGATCTGCCAGAAATTCATGAGATCAAAGAACCAATATTAATTTCTGGAAATTTCCATATCTCTGAAATACAGATTTCACCTGTGTCTGCGTTTTATGATACTAATTGGAACTTGCCACTATCTATATGCTCAAAAAATCGCTTTAAACAGTTTTCCTCTACTAAAGTCTTAAATAGTGGCATTGATTGGCTCCTGCAAGAAGATCTCTGCTCTAAGGATTTCGTCCAACTATTTGCTTCCACGAAAACCTTTAAATACGAAAAAATTGATACACCAGCTCCCGCAGTAACCGAGAACTTATTAACCCGATTATGTATACCAAGAATTTTCGGGAAGTGCTTTGAGAGTAGTAATGAAGAGCGGGAATTAGACGATGAAAATGCACAATCGAAGAAGTATAAGAAAGGTGCTGATAAAATACCAACTAGAACGCCAAGTGAATGGGATCTCTTACACCCAATGTTGCTGGCTCCACTTTCCTTAGAGTTCCCTAAAGAATTTGATTTTTATCGTGAGTTACATGGTTACCAACAGGCAGGTATTAGTTGGCTGACAGATAGCCCATCTGCTTTACTGGCAGATGAAATGGGCACTGGTAAAACGGTGCAAGCGGTGAATGCTTTACGACTACTATTCCGTCAAGGGAAAATTCGGGCAGCATTGATCGTATCTCCTCCAGCGGTTATTGGCAGCGTTGATCTAACCATTGAGACGGGTAATTCTGAGGGATGGAGTGGCCATTTATACCACTGGGCTTCAGAACTAGAAGTTGCTGTAATGCGTGGTGGAAGCCAAGATCAACGGAAACTAGCATGGGAACGCCCCTTTCATGTCTATATCACAACTTACGATACATTACGTACAGATATTGAAAACCAGACTTTAGGTGATCTAGGAAAGTTTGATTGCATCCTTTTAGATGAGGCCCAGAAAATCAAAAATCAAGACTCGAAAACATCAAAAGCTATCCGCCGTCTTCAATCGGAATATCGCTGGGCACTGACGGGAACACCCATTGAAAATAAGCTAGACGATATCAAATCACTGTTCGCCTTCATCCGTCCAGGTACTTTCAGAGGCGGTGTTGAAGATTCATTGGATATGGTAAAGGAAACAATCAATCCATTTATGCGGCGGCGATTAAAGAAGGATGTTTTGCAGGATCTTCCCGCTAAAGTTCGACAAGAAACTTGGATGGAACTTGATAGGGATCAAAAAGCAGATTACAATGCGGCACTACAAGCTGGCCAAGAAAAAATCAAGAAATCACTAGACAACGAAAGAAGCAATCAAGTACGAACACATATTTTCGCACTTCTAACAGAACTAAAGCAGATCTGCAATTTTGCTAAAGGTAAATCAGACAGTCCAAAGATAGAACTATTACTTGAATATTTGGAAACAATTTCAACAAATGGTCAAAAAGTTTTAATATTTTCTCAATATCGCGAAGAAGGAACAGACAAAATTGCTAGTGCACTAGAACGCAAAGGAATTAAATACGTCCTCTATACAGGTAAAGTAACGACTCAACAGAAGGATCAAGCAGTCCGGGATTTTCGCGAAGACCCAGAAATCACCGTTTTCCTAGCGACTATTGATACTGCTGGCTATGGTATAACCCTAACTGAAGCGACCTATGTGATCCATTTTGATCATCCCTGGAATCCTGCTAAAATGCAAAATGCGGAGGATCGTTGCCATCGAATTGGGCAACAGCGAGGGGTCACTATTTATAGTTTTTGGATGCGTGACACAGTAGAGGAGCGAATCAAAAAGAAATTAGTTGAGAAGCATTTACTAGTTGAAAATACGGTTAATGATTTGGCTGTAGAAGCTATCGAGGATGCTTTTTCTGATGAGGACTGGCTTGACATTTTTGGTATCAAACCAACCATTAAAAGTGCCGATGCCAAATCGAAGTCAGTAGATATATCTCAGCCCAGTACTGACATTGAACAAACGCCACAATCTAAGGATCGTCCAGTTCAATCATCTGATTCAAAATCAAGTCCAACAACTAAAAAGCATGTAAAGGTAAGCCAAATGTCAAACCAGCGTATTTCCCAACTGGAAGAAAATATGGAACTCCTTCGTACGCAGATAGCAGGAAAAGAAAAGGCTAAAATTTTAGGCCCTTTGGAGGAACACGCTCGTATTGAGTTGGGAATCCAAGAATTACGCAAGCAACTTCGGCCATTTGAGGAAGAATATTGGCAACTCTTGGCAAAGAAAGCAGGCCGAGCGGACATCACTGACATTGAAGCAGAACCCGTAGTGGCAGAGCTTTTAGAGCAAATACCTCAACTGAAAGCCAATAAACAACTTTCTGATGAGATGCTTCAGATTTTGCAGAAGATCTATGTAGAAGTAAGCAAACCAGGTGCTCCTGCGGCTGCCAAGATTAAAGGCACTGTCTCAACAATTCCACCCTTTATCGGTTTAGGGTGCGAAGTGGAGATTGATACCGAAAATTTCTTCCGGACTCATTTGCCGACTTTCACTAAGTGGTACAAGAACCTTGCAAGAAAATAGGTAATTTTGTTCTATTAGCACTTGTCTAGAAATAAATTTACGGTTCAAGATCTACGTTCTGCAGATAGTACACTTTCCTGAAAATGCTTCCAGCTAGTAGCTTCAGATTTCCCGAAAGAACTCCACAAACTGCTAATGAGAAAGTATTTGAGGAAATCATTAACCTACGGAATGTAGGTATTTAGATGAAACCTTTAACCACATCAGCCCACCCATCCCCTTCAATACCGCCTTTCCCCAAATGCTGCAAAGCCCTCTGGTCAGTCCTCAGAACCAACATAACCCCCACCCAACTCGCCCCACGATCGCTTTGGGCGATCGCCACGATCGCCCAACAATTCGGCGAATACTTTGAGTGCGAAGCTCCCACCGTGGAGCAAATCCAAGCCGCGATGGTCTACGACCGACCGGAGGTCATCGACCAAACCCTCTTCCGCTGGCCGATTGTCTTGATCGACGAAAATTAAATTATGGTGTGAACCAATTCTCGATCGTCAATCCCTGAAAATTGACGAAATCACGGACATTGTTCGTGACCAAAATTAGTTGATTAACCGCTGCTACAGCGGCGATTTGACCATCCTGAAACGCGGGTGGCTGATTCCTTAATCGGACACGTTCACTTGAATGCCACGCCGCCGCGTCTGAATCATAGGGCAAAATTGGAAAGGTTGCTTGAACGTATTGTAAATAGGTTGCAATCTTATCCCGCCGTCTTGATAAAGGGAGCAATTCACAACCATACCGAATCTCATGCCAAGTGGTTGCCGCAATCGCAATCTCACCAGTATGACGCTGTATTTGCACCATTACAGCATCATTGGGTTGGAGTTTTAAAGGTTCGGAGAGGATATTTGTGTCGAGCAAATAACGACTCACAGGCTAATCTCACGTCCAACTGAACGATCGCGCAAATTCCCCCAAATCTCATCCGGGTCAATTTCAATACCTTCTGTCTGCATCTCGTCTCGCAGTTTCTGAAGGTTGTCCCAAAAAGCTGATGCTGTAGCCGACGGCTGCTGCCGCTCGACTTCATGCTCGATCGCGCTGATCAAAAACTCCTGAAGATTCTCATGGCCTGCCAAGGACTGCACCTGTTCGAGCAGACCGTCTGGAAGTTGTACGGTAATGTTGGTCATCGATTGATTGCCTACCAGCCAAGATATTTCTAGCCTAACACTAACTTTTCCCACCCGCACCCAACCTAAAAGTAGGCCCAGCCGAGACGGAGTTAGACCGATCACCCGAAACGATCGCCCACCAACTGTTCACCCAACTGGGCGCAATCAAGGACATTGAAAAGATTGAGCAAGAATGGGAAGAAGAAAGTTAAGGCAGTTTTAGCGACCCTGATCAGACATGAATATTTCCGACTTTCGATAGATACGATCGTACTTTCTCGCTTGCTAGAGTAACCCAAAGCGACACCACCCGATCGTGCCCATGGCCTTTGACAACCTCTGCAAACTCCTCGCGGAAAAGCACCCCCAAACCTTCACCGAATGGTTATTTGGCAGCATTCCTGATGACATCGAAGTCCTCAAAACCGAACTCAGCATCGAACCCATCCGCGCCGATGCCGTCACCTTCCTCAAAACCGCCAACCGGATTCTGCACTTTGAATTCCAAACCAACTGGCTCTGCGATCCCCCCATGCCCCTCCGCCAACTCGACTATTGGGTCAGGCTCCATCGCCTTTACCGCCTACCCATCACCCAAATCGTCGTCGTCCTACTGCCCCCCAACGCCAACACAATCATCGAAAACACCTTTCAGCTCGAATCCACCCACCACACATTCAGCGTCCTGAAAATGTGGGAACAAGACCCCGCCTTCTTCCTCAAAAATCCCATCCTCCTACCCTTCGCCCCCCTCGCCCAAACCAACCACCCCGAAACCCTGCTTCAACAGATCGCCGAACAAGTGGCCACGATCGGGCCAATCCAAGACCAACGGCAGGTTTCCGCCTACGTGCAACTCATGGCAGGACTCAAGTACAATAAAGAAACGATCAAGCAAGTTTTCAGCGAGGGAATTATGCGAGAATCTGTCATCTTCCAAGAAATCCTCCAAGAAGGCGAAGCCCGAGGTGAAGCCCGAGGCGAAGCAAAAGGAAAAGCCCAAGGTAAAGCGATCGGTCGCGCCCAAACTCAACTCGAAATCGCCCGAGGCATGTTGCAAGAGGGCATCGACATTGCCACGATCGCCCGCATCACCCAGCTCACCCCTGAACAAATCAGCCAACTTCAGCGATCGTAACCCTCAGAATTATCACACCGCTCGCGCAATCTCCCGTAACGTCTGCGCCGCCGATCGCGGCTGCCAACCCAGCTCTCGCATCGCCTTCGCCCCCGACACCCGCACACAGCGATCGTAGACATAATGCGCCCGTTCTCGGTCGATCGGCGGCTGCCAGCCCGTGGCGCGGCCCACAAGGTCTAAGATATTTGCCACCACGCGCACCACCGCCTTCGGGGCTTCGATCGGCGCTGCCACCCCCACTTCCGCACCCACAATCTGAAACATTTCCCGCGTTGTCATATCGCCCGCCGATAGAATAAACCCTTCCCCCGATTTCGCCTGCTCGATCGCCAGGATCATCCCCTCAACCAGATCATCCACCTGCACAATTCCCGTCACCCGATCGCCCCCGGCCCACACCTTCAATCGACCTCGCTTAAAAGTTTTCAGCACTGGCACAAAATGCGGGTCATCCGCTCCAAAGATTCCCGAAGGCATCACACTGACGACATGCAAACCATTCTTTCCAGCATTATTCACTAATTCCTGAGCCGCATATTTCGTCCGATCGTAGGCCGAAGAAAATCCCGGCTGCGTTCGCACAAAGGTTTCATCAATCGTTTGCCCTTGCGTATCCCCAAAAATTCCGATCGTGCTGCAATACAATAACTTCGGCACATTTGCCGCCTGCATCGCCGTCAGTACTGCCTGCGTCCCCTGGACATTGACCCGTTCCATCTTCGCCGCATCGACCAAGCCCAGCTCCACATAGGCCGCAATGTGATAGACCACATCTACGCCCTGCATCGCCTGGGTCAGCTTGGCACTGTTGGTAATATCACCATAGTGATAATCGATCGCCATCCCCTCCAGCCGATCGCAGTTACTCGATTCCCGCACATAGGCCACCACCTGCACCCCGCGATCGCGCAGCGCCTTGACCAAATGCGACCCCGTAAATCCATTCGCACCAGTAACCAATGCCTTCATAGCCACAGACAAATCACGACTGTTGAGGAGAATAGCATAACCGCACCAGACTGCCGTGGGTCATTCCCGCGCCGCGCTACTCCCCCTCCACCACCACAAACTCCAACACCGCATTCTGCGTCGCCCCAAACTTCACCTGCGCCCCCGGCCACAGCTCCACTTCCTGATGATGCACCTTCTGCCAGCCATTGCCCCCAGCAATCCAGGTGCCATACCGCGAAAAATCCTTTAAGAAATACGACCACTCATTCCCATCGATCGAACTGCGACAAATAATTTCCGCATGTTTGCGCGACACCCCCGGCTCGCCATACAGCACCAAATCATTCTCCTCACTAATGCCCACTCGCATCAGTCCTCCCCGCACCAGCCAACTGCGCGCTGCCCCAAACGTCGCATTCACCGATCGCACCATCACCTGCGGCGCGGGTCGCCCAATTTGCGTCGGCGCGATCGGAATCTGGGTCAAATGACTCGCCAACGATTTAATTAATTCCCCATCAAACTCCGGGTGCATATACAGCACTGGCAATGTCCAAGCCTGATGATTGAACTTAAATAGCGTCAACAACTGCTGCCGCGCCACCGCTACAGCCTGATCAATCGGCAACCGCTCCCCCAACGCCTGCGCCAACGCCTGCACAAAACTCAACGCCTCCTGATCAGCGATCGCATCCCGCATCGCCAGCACCGCCGGAACACCATGGTGCAACAACACCTCCGCCAAACTGCTACGCGGCATCGCCCGATCACCCACCTGATCCGGCTGCGCCCCCCAACAAGCATTAAACACGGCCAACTTCACCTGATTGCGGGTCAAAACCTGCGCCAACTCCGTCCCACTGATCGTCCGATCGGGCCGGACAAACAACAGCCCCCCGTCCGGCGCCGGCACCCCATGCCCTGCATAAAACAGCACATTATACTGTTGCGTATCCAACCGCTGTACCAAAGTCTCCGGCGTTGGCTGCACCAGCGTTTCCACCTGGCAGGGAGCCATATTGCCAAACCGGGTCGAACGGGTCAACAGCATCGACAACGCCGCTGCTTCTTGCTCCAGCTTCAACCGCGTTTGCTCCGCCGGATCGCCCACACCGCCGGATGGCAGTGTATCTTGGCCCAATACCAACAGAATTCGCAGGGCATCATCCTTCCGCAGTTGTGGAAGCGATTCCACATCGCTCGTCGTCCGACTAAATAAGATCGGCTGGCCTACAGCGATCGCGGGTTTTCCCGGCTGGTCTTGCATCGTCTCCCAAGGCAACGCAATCAAGTCCGGATCGCGAATATCCAACCGCAGGCGCAACGGCTGCTGCTGACCCATCGCAATCCCCAAGGACTGACTCAGCACCGTCTGCATCACCCCATCAAATAACCACTTCCACAGGTTAATTCCCAAGGTTTGCATCAGGCGCATACTTTGGGGCATTGGCGCAGCCGTGGGTGGCTCCACAATCGCCATGGGATTGGGTTGACTTGCCGCCAGCTCACCGCCCGCAGCAGAAACATAGGGCACCATCGGCACCGATCGCGTCGAGAAAAATTCCTGCCAGGATTGCCACAACTGGTTCAACGATTCATCCCAGAGCGTATCCGACAGCGAGTAGCCCGCCCGGTACGGGGCCTGAATCACATGAATGACAAAGTGATTGGGACTGCCTGCCCGCAATCGGTCGATCGCTAAATTCAAGGTCGGCGCAGTTCCCGTAGACATTCCACTCTCCCCAAAAACACCAAACTTAAGCTCAACCTTTATTGTGCCTGGTTTGGGGGCGATGGTAACGGGGAAACTGAGGATTGAGGCGATGGTGATTCTAGCGGTTTGGCGACAGGACTGGCTGTCGGTTGGGGCGCACCCGGCGGCAGACAATTACCCAACTGTGACGGGGGCAAGGCTGTGGGTAAGATCACATGCGCCGCCACCTGGCTCAACTGCTGCCATCCCTCAGCATCAGCTTTCAATAACGGCCCTGAGAGCGTGCTCCCAGCATCCACTGGGAGACTACAGACCTTAAACTTAATCCAGATCGCTTGATCATTGCTCACTAGTTGATCGCTCACTTGCACGATCGTCCCCGGTACAAGATCGCCCACTTTGATTGGATTCGCCTGAGTTGGACTCGTATTGGTTTGATCGGGCTTTGGTAATAGTGAAAATGGAACAGGCCCAGGCTTGACTTGCAAAATTTGATTGACTTTCTGCAATTGCGTAGCCATATCATCATTTCCAGCTGACGATGCGATCGGCGGCAGAATCGGACGCGTCGATCGCGGTTGCCGTTGCAGCCACCAAGCCAATCCCACTCCACCCAAAAATCCTAAAATCGCCAATGTGACTAAAGCGGTTTTCAGCCAAGTTGAAGTGCCTGGAGCTGGGGCAAGTTGAGTTTTAGCTGGTTGAGTTTTGCCGCCTGGGATTGCTACGGTTTTAATCGGAGTGGGTGCCGATTGAGCTACGGCTACTTGAGTTGATTTAATCGAAACTTTGGGCGCAATTTGAGCAGGTTTCAAGATATTAATTAATCCGACGGTGACATTGTCGTGGCCATTTTGCTCATTTGCAATATCGATGAGCCGTTTTGCCATAGGGAATAGCTGTGTGCGGTCGTCGAACACAGGTTTGATTTCCTGCGCCCAAAGTCGATCGATTAAATCAAAATCACTTAAACCATCCGTGCAGAGCAAAAAGATACAGGGTTCCGTTAACCAGAATCGCTGAGTCGTCGGCTGTAGTTGCATGCTATCAACCATCCCCAAAGCCTGGGTCAATGATCCAGTGCCAGGATATTGCAAGGCTTCACGATAAAATGCACTCCCATAAATTGCTTCCCGCGAGGCTAAGTCATCATCAACAGTCACTTGATGACAACCCATTGCGGTAATTCGGTAAGCACGACTATCGCCAATATGAGTAATGAATAACTGATTATTTCTCACATAAGCCAATACGGCTGTTGTCCCCATTCGCTGCTGAGCAGTACGACTTTCTCGATCGTTCCGCTCGCAAATCACACTATTCGCCAGCAAAACAGCCTTTTCCAGCGCCACCTCAATATCTAACTCAGACGCAGAAATAAGATCAAGCGATTTGAGGTACTGCTCAATTGTTGAGACAGCTAACTTTGAAGCAAGACTTCCGCCTTCATGTCCACCAACTCCATCACAAACCAACAGCCAAGGACTTTCAGAGGACTGCTGTCTTAGATAGCTTTCAGACAGTGGATAGCAAGCATCTTGGTTTTCCTGACGATTTGGACCGATATTTGTTAGAGTCGCTAAATCAACCTCGAAACTCTGTGATCCACTTGTCTTATGGATCATTAATAGTTTTTGATCCAGTGCTGACAAAACCTGATCACTATTAACTAGCTGACCTTGGATCATATATTGTCCAAGTCCTAACCAAAATTCTGATGCCTCCCAATTGAGTAATTCCCCCCAGACGATCGCAAAGTCTGACAGAGAAGGATTGTTGTTCTGGTCAAGCTGAATTTCAAGGAGCTTAATAATGTCTCCGTCAACTCTAACTAGTTCTGGATGTAGTAATGTTTCGGTCAGACCTAAACGGCCCAAAGGTTGCCATAATTCACAGATTTGAACCATCCAGTTAATTTGTTGTTCAAGTCGAGCAGATGCCCAAATAGCAGAGATTTCTGGCATTAATTGGCCAGATAAATCTTTACCTGATTGATCAGTCGCACCTTTTGGATAGATCGGGCCATTTTCTAAAAGGGGATAAAAGTGCTGTTCAATCTCGATATAGCTATAAATTTGCGGAACATGTTGCCGATGAGGAAATAATTCTGCGTGACGAATTGCCCATTCATCCATTTCCTGAATGAACTTTCCCACTTGACTTGGTTTTGTATCTAATACAATTTGATTTGTGAGAATTAAGTAACGATCTTCAAATAATCGATTAGCTGCTGAGGGCTGAATCTTTTTTAGATTAGGTAGCCATAGATAGTGATAAGGAATATGAGTCCCACAATTTTGACATGATTGCCGTTGAACAGGATTCGGTACCTGACAGAGAGGATTGGGACAATAGATAGAGTGAGTCATGGGCGCAGGGGCAATGCAATCCAGTTAATTCGATAGCTCAGGAACAGCTCAGGGAAGGATGATTCTACTCGCAATTTACAGTACCGCAAGTCGATCGCCCCATAATATCCTTCATCTCTTCGTCGATGGCTCCAGAAATCACAGAATTGTCCTCTGAGAATTACAAGTCTGTGTGGATCCACTGCCCTATTTTACTGGAATCTCATGAGCTTGGCACGGAATCCCCTTAATATATAGAACAATGAGTATAAGTACGTATTCACACTGCCTTTTTCACGAGCACCATGTCTGATCAAAGTCTTCAAAATCAGCCGATTCTTTCGGAGCGTGAGCTGCAAGTGATTGAGCTGATTACCGCAGGCATGACCAATGAACAGATTGCAGAGCAGCTAGAGATTAGCAAGCGCACTGTGGATAACCATGTGAGCAATATTTTGACGAAGACGGAGACCCAGAATCGGGTGGCTTTGGTAACTTGGGCACTACAACTCGGGAAGGTCTGCATCGATGGGCATAACTGCTGTGTATTGCCGCCGTTCAAAGATGAAGAGACCTAGAAGTGCTGTTGGCGCGCTAGAGTAGTTAACTGAGCATTTTTTGAGTAGTGAGTTATGGCTGGGATTCAGGCAATTCGGGGTACGCGGGATATTCTGCCGGGTGAGGTCGGCTATTGGCAGCGGGTCGAGACAATTGCGCGGGATATCCTCGACCGAGCTGCTTTCCAGGAGATTCGTACCCCGATCTTTGAGCAGACGGATCTGTTTGAGCGAGGGATCGGGGAGGCGACGGATGTGGTGGGGAAGGAGATGTACACCTTCTCCGATAAGGGCGATCGCTCGATTACCCTGCGGCCTGAGGGCACAGCGGGAGCGGTGCGGAGCTATGTGGAGAACGGCCTGCACGCTCAGGGTGGGGTGCAGCGGCTCTGGTATATTGGGCCGATGTTTCGCTATGAGCGACCCCAGGCGGGTCGGCAGCGGCAGTTTCACCAGTTGGGACTGGAAGTGTTAGGGAGCGCTGACGTGCGGGCGGATGTGGAGGCGATCGCGATCGCGGTGGATATTCTCCAGGCGGTGGGCTTGGGCGAACTGGTGCTGGAGTTGAACTCGCTGGGGACGAAGGAAGACCGATCGCAGTATCGGGAAAAACTGGTGAATTACCTCACGCCCTACCAAGCGGATCTCGACCCGGATTCCCAGGATCGCTTGACGCGGAACCCGCTACGGATTCTCGACAGTAAGGTGGCGAAGACCCAGGAGATCATTGCGGATGCGCCGCTGTTGGGGCAGTCGTTGTCGGCGGAGTCGGTGGCGCGGTTTGAGCGGGTGCAGGGTTTATTAACCGACCTGGGGATCGCCTACAAGCTGAATCCGAAGCTAGTGCGGGGGCTGGATTACTATTCCCACACGGCGTTTGAGTTCCAGTCGGTGCAGTTTGGGGCCGTGGGTGGTGGTGGCCGCTATGACGGGTTGGTGTCGCAGTTGGGTGGGCCGGAGACGGCGGCGATCGGTTGGGCGATCGGGCTAGAGCGGTTGATTGGGTTGTTGCAGCAGTTGGGGGAGGCCCCGGCGCGATCGACGGATTTTTATTTGGTGTCGCGGGGGGAGCAGGCGGAAGCGCAGGCGTTGCGGATTGCCCAGCAGTTGCGGCAGGCGGGGTTCCGGGCAGAGCTGGATCTGAGTGGGAGTGCGTTTAAGAAGCAGTTTGGCCGGGCGGATAAATCCGGGGCGATGGCTTGTTTGATTTTGGGCGATGCCGAGGCGGAGAATCGGACGGTGCAGGTGAAGTGGTTGGCGAGTGGGGAGCAGGTGGAAATGGCGCAGGCGGATTTGGCAGGGGCGTTTGCAGAATGGCAGGCGAGGGTGCTGTAGGGGGAGTAAGCCTCTGGACTAAGAAACCTTGCTATCGTTGACCAAGTAATGACTCAGTTTTTTCTGGTGAAGAAGCTATGGCTGAACAGGTGATCCTAAATCTCCCTGATCGTTTGGCTAAACAGGTGCGGGCAGTTGCCGATTCAACCCAGCGAGGGTTTGAAGAGGTGCTGCTGGAATGGTTCGATCGAGGCCGCACCAAAGAAGCCACTACAGAAAACTCTGAAGCAGAACTATTAAAGCGGATTAATTTAGGTTTTTCGACGGACTGGTGGGAACGGTATCGCGGATTAATTGCAGAACGGCAGGCAGAGACGATTAGTGACGCTGATTTAGCCCATTTGATTGAGATGAGTGAGTCGATCGAGTTAGCCAATGTCGGACGGATTGAGGCTTTGGGCGAATTAGCCATGTTGCGTGGGTGTGCGATTGAAACGGTGATGGCAGATTTGGGGATTGGGGCTGGGACGAACGGCGATCGGACGGACGATGGTTGAACGACTGCACTTAAATCATTTGGGTGTAGTGAATCTACGAAAAATGCTGCGGAAGTTTGATCGGCATCCAGCGGGAGAAGATATTCAATTTTAGGGTGGTCGATTGATTCTCTCGCCAATGTTCAAGCCCGTCGATCGCATTTCAGCAATCGCTCCTGATCATCTGGACAACTCCGCCAGAATTTTCTGTTCGGCGGGGGTGAGGGAAATGCCGTTGGGATTGTTGGGTGGTACTCGATCGAGCAATGCCAAAACCGCTTGGGCTTCGCTCGATCGGCCTTGCGCCTTCAGCACTTTTGCAAGATCGGTGTATGTCTTGGAAATGGAATCGGTATAGGCTTTTTGGCTTTCCTGTGGCAATTGTTGCAGGTCATAGCGGATCGATTCACTCACGTTTACGGACTGTTTGTAGAAGGCGATCGCCTTGTCATATTGCGACAGTGATAAGTAAATAATACCCAGATTATTTAGTGCGTTTGCTTCGCTATTGCGATCGTTGACTTGCTGATAGATCGATAATGCTTGCTGGTAGGATCTGCCCAGCCCAGCTCGGGGCACGAAACCCACAGAGCCAGTTAGCGAGAGTAGTGCTTTCGATGCCGGGGACATTGGTTGCCGCCGCACTGCTCGGCCTGCTAGCGCAACCATCCAGAAAATTTAGTCATCAGAGTCCGCAAAAAGTTACAATGCCGACGTGATGGCACTTCAGGAGGATTTCGACATGAGCAAAGCAACGTCTTACGCCAAATTGGCGGCGTTTATCCAAGCGCAGATCATCGAAGCGGGGTACCGAAAGTCGAACGGTGATCCCAATATTAGTGCCTTTTACGACAAGTATGCGCTTCTTTTAGCGAAAACTTCTTTTAAAATTGGCAAAAGTTCATTTTCGGAGATTGCAAACAACAGGTCAGGGGGTCGAGTGGGGACTCAAAGGCTAGAAGCGATCGCTTATATGCTGGCGACCGCAACCCGCACTGAAATTACAGTTGCTCTACTTGACAGCCTGATTGTTCGTCCCGATTTGACTCGGGTAAACGACAAGGCAGAACAAGAAGCCGATCTGCCTGACGATCAGGAAGCCGAAATCGTGATGGCAAGGCGGGTATTCGTAAGCCTAAAATCTTTGGAGATCAACGCAAGGAAAACGATTTCCCCGGAAATCCTTGAATTGCTGGCTAGAGATTGGCGATACCTCGGTGCTTCTGAGCCGATGCGCATTGCGCAATGCTTGCAGGCGCAACTTTACGCTTTAAACATGAGTATCGCCAACTTTGCGAAGAAACGTCTTAATGGCCTGGTCTCGGTGGAGCAGCTAACCGCAATCTACAACGGGGAATCGCCAAATCCCCCGTTGGACAGAGAGCAATTTCTCTTATTGCGCGACAATATTAAGTCGATCGACGGCAATACGTTGACGCTCGAAGAGCTGTACGCTATCGCGCCTCATCTAGACTCATCTAAGCGAGATGCTACCCCTTGACCTGTGACCTGTGACTTCGCGGTGAATCCAAAACTCTTTTGGCGTTTTGAACTCGCGACCCCGACACCATGAATTGCGCAACCCACATGAAATATCGCATAACTGTTTCAGTAACCGGAAACGCCTTGATCACAGTTTATCGTCTGGCAGATCGGGAAACCACGCACTTTTCGGAGCGATCAGGAGATCAAGACTTCACTGATTAAATGCAATACCTGGCTTATTGTGGGTGAATGATTGCACCGATGCGTTTGAGGATTTGGAGAACGTCTTGCAGTTGTCCTGTATCGGAAAGCGTGGAAAAAGTATTTGAGAACCCGTATTTTGCACCCTGCTGATCGAGCTTAATAAAGACAAAACGTGACCCATTTGTAACCATTCCAAACAGAGGGGTTTGGGGCTTCGGTGCGGCCATCATATAGGCCAAAATTTGTGGAATCCCAACTTCAATATCAAATGAAGTCTCCTTCGATTCAATCACGGCTTGCCAAAACTGATTTTGCAGCACCAGAAAGTCAACCCGACCTCTCACCGTTTTAGTTTTAGAGTCTTCCACCGTTGGGTCAACGAGCACGATCGTTTCAATGGTGATTGTGCGTTCCGATGTCATTTGAAACGGCGGGTCATAGAACCCCACTAGCCCCAAAAGCGGTGTCACAACCCAAGCGTTTACCATCCATTCAGCCACTTGCCCCATTTTGCGTTGGTAGCGAAAGCGGGTGCGAATCTGCTCTAGGTGACGATCGTCGCCCTCTGGCAGTTCCGGCAAGTTGGTCTGCCATTCGGTGAAGAACTGGCGATCATTGGCAGGCTGAATCCCAAAGTGGCGCTCCAAATCATCGAGCGATCGGATGAATTTAGTCAAGGCATTACTGACTACTATCACAGCCTCCAAGCAATTGCGCTGTCTCCATTGTCGGTCAGGGATGAAGACGACAAAAAATTACCCAGCCAAATACGCGCTCATGTTCTCCTGACGTTGTTGCAACCGCTTCAGCGCCGCTTTTTCAATCTGACGAATGCGCTCCCGAGTCAGGTTGAGAATTGTACTAATCTGCTGAAGCGTCATCGGCTCATTATTTGTGAGACCGTAGCGCATCCGGATCACTTGCTGCTGCTGCGGGGTAAGATCCAGCAGCCAACGCTCCAAATCCTCTTTCAGACAATTCACCGTCGCAAAGTCGTCCGGTGTTTGGCCGTCGTCTTCGAGCAGGTCGCCGAGTTCGGTATTTTGTTCATTGCCAATCTTGATGTCCAGCGAAATCGGTTGCCGCGACTGGAACAGACAATCTCGCACCTGCTCCGGCTTCATTTCCAGGATGGTGGCGATTTCCGCGATCGTGGCGGGACGACCTAACTGCGCTGCAAGCTGGCGCTGGGCTTTCTTGATCTTGCCGAGCTTCTCAGTCATATGGACAGGCAGACGGATTGTCCGACTCTGCTCCGACAGTGCCCGCGTCATCGCCTGCCGAATCCACCAATAGGAATAGGTTGAAAACCGATAACCCTTAGTCGGGTCAAATTTCTCTGCCGCCCGCTGCAAACCAATGCCGCCTTCCTGAAGCAGGTCGAGCATCTCCATGTTCAACTTCTGATACTTCTTGGCGACGGAGACCACCAAGCGCAAATTTGCCTCAACCAATCGCCGCTTGGCCCGCGACCCAGCTTCCAGGGCTTTATCCAATTCGGGTTCAGAGAGACCGGCGATCGCCGCCCACTCGGCCTTGGTCAATGGCTGGTCGCGCTGCTCTAGTTGCCCATTGTACAAGGCATTCAGCTGAACCATCCGCTGGACTTGCTTGCCATAGGCAATCTCTTGCTCATGGGTAAGCAGCGGATAGCGACCAATTTCCTGAAGATACTGACGGACTGAATCGACCGTTGGTTTCGCGGATTTGGGCATAGGGAACGGAACCGTGCGAACTTGTTTCTATAATGTAACGAATTTTGTAAACAAAAGTAAAGATTATTAGATCAATTAGTTTTGCCGAGGGTGGTGTCGAGGGTTGAGGCCAGCGTGGGATCGCTGATCCATACCTTATCCTGGGTCACAGCTTAGAGTCTGTGTTGGCTGATGGCATCGGCAATTTCTGGGATCAAGATAGATTTTTGCGAATCCTGGAGGAAGCAAATTTAAGCTGGGCGGCTCAGGGCCTGCCTGTTGGGTTTCAAGACCATGGGCTGTAAGCCGATACGGCGATAG
Organism: Cyanobacteriota bacterium; assembly: GCA_046049545.1. GTDB lineage: Bacteria > Cyanobacteriota > Cyanobacteriia > Leptolyngbyales > Leptolyngbyaceae > Romeriopsis. The sequence continues at coordinate 49,889 of JBJORF010000013.1, forward strand.
CGGGGGCTGTTGATGCTCAGGCGATTGACGAGCAAGGGGGGGAGATCAGTTGCGGGAATGGCAGTGAAGCCGAGGCGTTGGTAGAAATCGACGGCGGCGGGCAGGCTGGCAAGGTAAATGGGGGTGGAAGTTTGGGCGATTAGTTGGGTCATGATGCGGTGACCGATGCCCTGGGTGCGCCATTGGGGTTGGACAAATAAGTCGTAGATTTCGGCATGCTGGGGATGTTGGTCGAGGCGGCCACAGCCGATCAGTTGGTGATGATGTTCGACGACCCAGTAGCGATCGCACTGCTGCTGTTGTTCATGCTGACCGATCGCGAGGGTCAAAAGAATGGTGATCCAGATGGGACTGCTGTTGATCAAGGCAGCGAGGAGGAGTGGTGTGGCTTGGGTGACCAGGATGATCGTCAACGTGATAGTAAACCCAAGGAACCAGGCTGGCCAGACTGGACTAGCGATCGCGCTTCGGTGCAACTGTCGCGTAAGGGCGTGGATCTGAGCATGGTCGGCGAGAGTCGCGGGGCGAAGGTCGTACGCAGGACGTTCTGAGGCAGCAGTGGGCTCGGTCATGCATGCTGGCGGGCGGGGAAGCGACAAGGGTTTGTGAGTTGCCGAAGGGTGTTGCACTATTCTAATCGACGTGCTTGGTGCTGTATCTCACCCTACTATTATTAGTGGCCCGTATCGGCAGACTAAATCTACGAGGGTTTGATGCCGATGCCTGGTGCGACTGCGGCCCCAAATTCGGCTCAACCCGAAGCGCCGCCTAGCGGGGAGGTTCGTTGCCATGCGATCAGCGTGGTCATGTTCTAGGCGAGGGCTTAGCTTCGCGGGGGATAACGGTGATGTCTGCAATCTTACCGATATTCCATAGACTATAAAACTCCCAAAACCGAAAAACTTACAGAGCGGAGGCTCTTTAAATGGAGCCAAGGGAACTCGAACTTATCTTTCGTCACTAAAAATCTATCCTAGGGCTGATTTTTTAGGCGCATTGATTGATTTCTTTCCATCATCAAGCGTTCAGCGGTCGAGTAGATTATATCCAAGGATTGCCGGGAAAATCCAGCGGGTAACTGAGATGCAACCTTGAATTCTCGTTCAATCACTTTAACCAGCTCATCAAAAGCGTTCATTTGTTCGTAATCCGATGTGGTGTTCTCCTATCTTCTGACAAATTTAGCCCCATCAGGGCCGCTTTATCAGGGCTTCAATCAGCAGTTTGTTTTGATCAAGCACAGCCAGGATAAGCCTTTGCTGCATAGCGCTTTCGGCTGATTGCTGCGTGGAAAACAGCCCCCATACTTTGCCCCCGGCCCAAGCTGCTACACCCAAGGCCAGGCCCCAATCCGCCCACCCCCGATCGGCGATTGGTGGGATTGACGGCGACGGCGGGGGCGGCGCGATCGTCCGCTCGGTTTCCCGGCTCTGACTTAGTAAGACCATCGGATCTCAGCGGCTCCACGTTCCCAGCCGCCCTCACGTAGATCCAGATGGACAAATCCGCTCGGTGCGCCATAGCCAAGGCCACCGCCCCAGCGCTCGTCAACCCACTCCTGGAAATCGTAAATGTCGCCGCCGATCGGGTAGACATCAGCCGCGCCGCCCGTGATGTGTTGGCTGTACCGTGCGCCGCCCACTTCCGCATTCACATCTGCGGGGCGATACCAACTGGTGATACCGATCGGGCCGTCCCATTCTTCCCGGAGCAAGTCCAGGTCAGCGGCCAAGGTCAAAATGTTAATCTCTTCTTCACTATTGGGCGTGGGGATGCGCCGGGGGTCGTTTTGCGTGACCTCACCGACCGTAAAATACTTGGAAATGAAGCAATCGGGATTACGCCAGTCGATCTGATGCTGGTTGGCCATGATATAAGGGGGGTAGAGTAATTTTTGATACAAGAAAGGCGGAGCCGTTGGAAGCGGCCCCGCCTTTCGATTAGTCGGGGTTATGCAACCATCTCAACCACGATCGCTTTCGCATTGGGGGACGGGTCAGCCACATCGAAAATCCCAAAAATCGGGCCTGTGAAGCCTTCTTGAATTTCGATTTGACCACCGGGCATCACCTTTTGTGGGCTGGATTTTTCAGCGTTAACGCCAAAACCGACCCAAAGCGCCTTACTGCCACGATTGAAGATGTTTCCACCGTTACGATCGGCATTTGCTGGAACCATTTCACGGTTTGCATTATCCGATTGTAGGAAGTCGGTTTTCTTCTCTTTTGTCGTGGTACCAGGGGGATTGATAATCATTGTTTGTTGCCTCAGAATTTCTATTTGCATTGCAATTTCTGCATTTGGATAACTGTTATCCAGTTGCATGTATTGCAGTAAATCCGTGTCGCTTATTTCTCCGATGTATTCCCAAATGCGTAGCACCCTGCCATTTGGAAACCATGGCACCGGAGACCATTTCAGCTCGAACGGATAGAACATATCAGCGGGCCAAACCTGAATGGATTTGCCCCATCCGATATATCGCGGCGGGCCGAATGGCACTCCCTGATTAAGCCGATACAAATCACCCGCCTTAAACCAGGTTGGTTTAAGGTTACGATCGCTCACCTCAACACGGGTTAGGCGGTTCTGGATTTGCCATCGGATTTCGACGGGTTCACGCCGCTGTTTTGTGCTGCTATACGCCACGGAAAACCGTGGTTTCCACAGCAATGGATCAAGCATTACCGCCCACGTCTGGTAGGACTCTTCAGCACAGCCTGACGGCCTGTCTGAGTCGATGGCAAGCGAACTTCCAGTACGCTACCCTTACCCACTTGCAGACGTTTCGCCGCAGTTGCGAGAGAGACACGCGGGGGAATCGGGACGCGGTGCCACTTTTTCTGTTTGGTTTTAGTCGATAAATCACCAAACCAAACCAAAACGTATCGCGACGCCGATCGGGTGATACCTTGTGCGGCGATGCGTTGACGGCCCTTTTTATCCTTGGTGATTTTCAGTGTTGTAGCACCCTTGAACTCCTGCAAGCCTGTGCGCTTAAACACCGATTCCACCATCATCGAGATCAAAGGCACCGTAGCAGTGCGGCCCTTGACTTTAATTTTTGCGCTACCCCAAGAGACAGCGACGCGGCGGCCTAGTTTTTGCCCTTTCTTTGCCATTGTGTTTTTCCTCCTTAAGGAATTTGCTTAAGGTTGGATTACACGTAATCCAGGGCGACGATCTTGATGTTGCCGTCAGCATCGATCGACTGGGTGTAAGGCACGGTGGCCGTGATGTTGATAAAGCCAGTTTCCGAACTGCTTTCGATCTGCACGTTGTTCGGCTGATCTTCCACAGGTTGAACGGCTTTTTCTGCGGCACTCAGAATGTGAGCAACCTGAGAAACTGCGGCCATTGCGCTAGTGGCAGTGACATCACCACCCGCCGTAAATGCTGCGTAGGCACCGCCTAAATAGTCAGTCGGGACATAAACCAGGCCCGCACCAGTTGCGGCCGGGGCAGCGGGCAACTGGATCGCAATCTGGGCAACGCCTTCTTCACTGGAGAAAGTCACCGAAACGTTATTTTTCGGTGCGATGCCAGGGTTTGCGGAGTTGCGAGCCTTTTCTGCGGTGTCCAGAAGCAAACATGCTTCGAGAAATGCAGCGGCTTTGTAGTCAGCTTTGAGGGATGAACCTAAGGTATCGATTGCGGACATAGTGTTTAGTTGTTGAGCTGGTTGATGTGTGTGATTTAAGTTTTGCCCCGATCGATTCGGGGTGCAACATTTTCAGGGCGGGAAACTTCTTCGGCATATATCCCCACACCTTCACCCGCTACCGAAAATTGACTGACCAATCGGGCAGGTTTTGCCGCTGTCCAGTCTTGTAGTAGTCCCCTCGGATTGGTGTTACGTCACACTCTTTCATGTCGCCATCCGCACGTTCCAGAATTGTGGGTTTGATGGCTTTTCCATTGACTGTACGATATTGCACAGGGATGAGAATTTTGAGTTTGTTGATAACTCGCTTTGCTTCGCTAGCGGTTGCGGCGTTGATTCTGATTTTTGAGTTGTCTGTTAGCGTTAGCGTTCCTTGCCAATTGCCCTTTCGATATTTGGGAATTGATGGTTTAGCACCTTTGGGACGGTTGTAGTGTGGGATAGTCAATTGCCATCGGCTTTTCCCGAGTTTCCCAGTCCCATAGATTTCGGCAAACATGATGACAAATTGGGGCCGATCGGCCCCAGGTCGCACGGCCCACCATTCGGGAATAGTCAGTGTGCCATCTTGCCGATCGCACTTTTCCGCCTTCCGATCGGCGATATCATCTAATAGCGCTTTGATTGCCTCAGCCTCATCACCGGGGACATCCATGGTCTTGTTTTCAAACTCGGGGCCGTTTTCGCCGCACTTTTTGAAAACTTTGTAGGTGATTTCGGTTGGTTTTTGTCCCTTGGAAGTGTTGTGCATGTCGCTGATGCACGGGTCTTTGCATAGGTCTTCTTTGGGAGCGGGTTTTTCTGGTTCGGGTTTTGGTTTTGGTTCTGCCTCGGGATTATTGGCGTAAATCATTTCCTGCACAGGTTTCGGCTGTGGTGCGGGCCATGGCTCAAAGGCGGGCCTTGGTTGCGGTACGGTGCTAGTGCTGGTGCGTATTGTTGGTTCTGGTACAGTGCCAGTGCCGCTAGCGGTACCGGGTGCAAAGGGCCGTGCAAAGGGGTTGTATCGGGGTAGACCGTCAGGTGATGCGTCGGTGTCGGGTTGTGGCTTGGGTTCGGGGTTTGGAATGGGGTTTGGTTGTGCAATGTTGGGTTTTGGCACTGAGGAGGGCCTATTTTGCGGCAAAGGCGAGGCCCCAACATATGGGGTTCCTTGGGGGGAGATTTGGGGCTGGGTTGCAGGGTTGGGGTAGGATTGGGGATAAGGCTCGGGTTGGTATTCAGGCCGCGCCTCTGGTTCGATCATTGGCGGCATGTCTACGTCGGTAGGCAGCGATCGCCACGGCTCAAGGTCTACAGGAGTTTGGGTTTGTGCGGGCTGGGCTGAACCCATTGAAAATTCTATGGAGGGATCCCCCAGAACGCCCCCGGTAAACGGGGTCATTGGTTCAACAAAGAGGTTATAGCTTAACAATAAGGCTGATCGCGGCACCCCATATCGATCCGAGTATTCCAAGTAACGCTGTCGGGCACGGCCTGAACTGACAGTACGAAAGCGTAGCGGGATCCCCAAAACACCGTTCCCATTCCCCCCACCGCCGATCGTCCAAGGATTGGTTACGCTGCCATCTCCATTTTTCAGTGCTAAATAGTAAATAGGCACATACCAATTAATTTCGATTGGTTCTGATGGGCGATTTTCAATTTCTTGTGTTCCATCAGGAGCTACATTAGGGCTACTTGTTGTTGGATTTGGATTTAAACTATTCGGGCCTTTCTGATTCCACGGTGCCCAGTCCCAGAGTTTACCAAAAGGGTTCAGCGGGTTATAGGGGTGTTTTTGGATCGCTTCTGCCATGCCGATCGGTGTTGCTGACCAGGCGGCTTGTCGGTAGGGTGCTAAAGCCGGGAATGCTTGATCGAAGGCGTTATCGGTGACTTTTTTAATTTCTGGCCCGACTGTTGCAGCAACACCCACGGGCCCGCCAAAGGCCCCAACTACTCGCCCACCGATTGCGCCTACACCACGTCCGGCGGCAGCGGCTGCACCACGCGCGGCGGAGGCTGCACCGCGTTGTGCTCCTAATCGGCCTGCTGTGGCGGCGGCGTTAGGGACGCGGGGGGTAGCGGCGACGGCGGGGGCCGTTATGGGCCGTGGTCGGCGGGTCAGGCCATCAGGGTAAGGAACGGTTGGAGCCGCCGACTGAACTGGTTTACTGATCGGCTGAGGTTGGGTTGAGGTAACACCTTTTGGGGGTAAAGGCATTAAATCAAGTTTTTGAGGGAGTGGTACTAGTGCTAATTTCGCTTTGGCAGGTAACGGTTTGGCTGTAAATTCTGCGGCTCTTGAATATTCGGCATAGCGCAATTGTTCAGCACGAGCGATCGACTTTTCGGCAGCGGCAAGTCTTGAGCCGTACTCTCTCATTTGAGCATTCCGAGCAGCTTGAGAACGATCAAGTATTTCTCCTGGATTAAGCGAATCTACGTATCGACTTGTGCTGGCAACCGACTTTTCGGCGGCGGCAAGTCTTGATGCGTATTCTTTTAGTTGAGCGTTTCGAGTAGCTTGAGAACGATCAAGGATTTCCCTTGGATTAAGCGAATCAACGTAGCGGTTAGTGTTTGCGATCGACTGCTCTGCATCCAAGATTTCTATTTGTTTATTTGCAAGCATCGCGGTAGCAACGTTAGATGTTGATACGCTCGCTCTGAGATGAATTTGAGGCATGATTGGATCCTAAAAAATAAGCCCGCCCCCCGGTGAGAGGCAGGCGGTGAACTGGAAGGGGCGATGGGGCTAGTTGACTTTGTAAGGTGCGGGAATTGCAGAGGTAACGCCTTCCTGGGCAAATTCCCATTGTTTCTTGGATTTGTCAGCAACAAAAAGTGGATCCAATTTAACGGCGATTCGCATCACGCAGTAGGTTTCACCGCTCGGGGATTCAATGAAGCTCATCTGGGTTTGGCGTTCCGGAAGCAGTCCCTCGACTTCAACGACCGATCGCGTGCCATAGGTGGCGCGAAAGGTGGCGATCAGCCACATTGCTAATTTTTCCAGCGTATCGATATTGGTGGGTAGGTCGGTGGCACGTGCAAAAGCAACCATGGGAGTATCTGGGTAAAACTACAGTTGGATCCCAGAATACCCACCGTGATTCTACGGCTAACGTTAGCGGCCCCGATCGCGCTCTAAATCATGAATCGCTTTCTCCCAGCACCATTTTTCGGTTTTATCGGGATTGCCTGCGCGGGCAAAGCTGACCAATCGGGCGGCAAGTTCACGATCGCCCTGCACTAGGCGCACAAGTTTTGATTTTGTGGCGGCACTGGCTTTTTGCTCAGGGCGTTGTTTGCGAAATTGCTCTAAGACGGCTTTGGGTGTATTTGGGATGCCGACCTTGGGCGGTGGGTTTTGGGGCTGATGCTGGTAGATCGGCTTGGCTTTGGCAGAGGCCTCGGGTTTATGCCAAGAATTGCGCTGTACAGTGGGTTTTGTGGCGACTAGTGGGGGAAGCTCTGCAACTACTTCCATGGGAAGCTGAACCTCATCAATTGTTGGAAGTGGCATTTTCCCTGCGGTAATCTCTGCGGCGATGCGTTGGTACCATGCGTTGGTTTGACCGGGCATGATGTTTTGCAGGTAGGTAACGGTGGATTTGGCAGCAACCATGGGAACAGCGGTAAATATCAACTACTCCAGTATTCACAGGCGATGGGGGCTTGTCAGTGGTAATCCTACGAGTCCGTATCGCCACAGATGACAGCACGCCTTCTACCATGGCATTTAAGGATTAGTGCTGTTCCTACCCTTTTAAATTATGGCGACTCAAATTCCTGATGAAATTTTGCATCCGCTGCGTGAAGCGATGCCCGGTCAATCGTGGGACTGGTATCTTCGGATTGGCGGAATGATTTACGACGGCTTGATGCCGATGCCCGGAGCGCCTGCGGCCCCAAAGCCAAAACCTAATCCAGTTCAACCCAAAGCACCGCCTAGTGCTGAGGCTAAATCTCAACTGATGTCAATTTGTAAGACTGTAGAGCGGGCACGGGTGCAGGTTGAGCAATCCCGGCAGCGTGGCGATACTGAGGATCAGGCATGGCGGCGGGCCTATGACGATTTGATGGAAGAGCGGATGAAACTCTATGCCGGGATACTGTGATCGCCTGCTCATAGGGCAGAAGTCCAAAGCCAAAACCCCTGATCTCTCGGGATGGGCCTTCGCCGATCGGCAACTGGCACATTCCGAAAATCAAGGGTTTCAACCATCGCCGTTTAGCGATGTAGTCCGATTCCAGTCCAACGTGATCAATGTGCCAGTTACTCACCCGCCGATCGGCTGATGAGGATTTGGAGCATCTGGCGTGTGTCGCGCTGAACTTCTTCCATCAGCGCAATGCGTTGCTCATGGTCGGCAAGCGATCGCTCATGCCGATCGTGGGCTTGTTCAACGATGTGGGTGAGTTGGGTGATGGCTTGGGTCATGGTGTCCATGCGTTCGCTGTGGGCTACCAGGATTTCTTCGACGCGGTCTAAGCGGTTGTTGACTTGCTCTAGGCTGTTGTCGCTCATAATGGTTTCACGCATTAACTATGTCTATTCTAGCCCGATCGATTGGTCGGGCTTTTTGCTGTACCAGTGCCACAATGGGGTCAGTAGATGCACTCAATATATCGATAGCCGATCGACAAGACCCGATCGGCCTTTTTATTGGGGACAGTTGGCACAAATCAGGGGACTAATGGCACAACTTTGGGTACAAAAAAGCCCCCATTTCTGAGGGCTTTGAATCATGCAATTGAGGAGAGTTGTACTAACGGATTAGCCGAATAGTCCACCGAATAACGATGTTTGCTTTGCTTCCGGTTCCGGTTCCGGTTCATCCCGACGACGGCTGTTGTAGACTTCGCCATCACCACTATCGATTCGGTGCAGTGGGGTCTGAACCACACCGTCATCATCGCGGGGGCAACGGTCAAGGTGATCAGCAATCACATCATCATCCCACTTGGAATGGTTATGGGTGCCCTGGTTATTGCGCCAGAAGACATCAAGCACCGAAAGGTTAACGATGTTCTCTAGGGATACCCGGATATTGCCGCCAGTGGTCAACCGACCCATCATGAATCCATCGCCCGCATCATCCATGATGACACCGTTACCAGCGTCTACGGGGATGAGGTGAGCGGTGAGGATAAGCCCGTTGTGTAGGTACTCTAGGGCGTAGACCATGAGGCTTTTGAGTGAACGTTTCATCCTAATTTACCTCCCGTGCGTATGTACCATCAGCCTGTTTAACGAAAGTGTGAGAATCAGTACCGCAGGTTTGGGCGACGGCTTCCGGCCACCGCGCATCATCACGGGTGACTTTCTCAGTAGGACTAATCGGCATGGAGCCGAATTCGGTGACTTCACCAGTAGCGCGATCGATGACTTCGCCGGGTTGAACAATGACGCGATCGGGTTGCATTTACAGACCCTCCAGAGCGATGGCCGATCGTCCCTGGTAGACGACGGCGACGGTGCGGCCATCATCCATCCGGTAGTAATCAGCGCGGGTGTCGCGTTGGTCGGGGTAGCCGAATTTGGCAATCATGGCCGGGTAGGACTGTGGTAGGGCCAGTTCCCGGCGGCGCAAGATGTTGGATTGTCGGGGGGTGAGGCCGTTCCCGGTGCCATAGGCGATCGGTGCGCTTGGGGCCGGGGTGCCTGTGAGGTAGGCGTTAATCTGATCCAGCACATCGGCACGGGCGGCGCTGGCAATCAATATTGGCATTAGGGCGATCGCTACAGCGATCGCCCGTTTTTCGGTCATCATTGGTAAGTCTCCAATTTGTTTTAAGGATTGGAGGCGAGGGCGGGGGGAACGCCATTCCCCCTGCCTGCCTGAACTGAATTTACAGATTGAAAGCGCTTGGGTGATTCACTCAGGCGCTTTCAGCATACGGGCCGAGGTTTACGGGTAAATCCTCGATCGTCATCCCAAGGGTTCGTAACTCGCGATTGAGGTTCTGGGCCTGTTCAAGCGTGAGTAAAATTTTTCCGCCTTCTTCCCACCGTTTCACAGTGCTGGAAACGGTGCCGATTCGGACAGCGAATTTTTCACGACTCAAATTGCCAAGAGCCTTACGGATAGCTTTCAAGGGAGATTCTCCTTCTTGAAATACAACTTTGCCTGTATTCATAGTAGCATGGTGACTATGCAGGCTGCATAGTGAATATCGATATTCAGCCTGACTATTGCATCAGCGTGGGGATAGTGAGTGTCCAAGCTGACTCCTCACGCTGCTGTCCCCAATTGTCGCCTGAGAGGTGCTGATCAATCGTTGCAATTGCTGCGTACAGGCACATCTACCCAGGGGTGACAATTGCCAACACTCTGC
>JBJORF010000014.1:0-59099 GCA_046049545.1 Cyanobacteriota bacterium
TGCTGATGCGCTCGCTCCAGCAATGTTGATTGCTCAGGCAACAGGACGTTTGGGAAATTACTTCAACCATGAACTGTTTGGGTTCCCATTGATGGGGGCGTTGTCCCGCCTGCACCGCTTTACCAATGCCTTTGGACAGGTGACGCAGGTGGGTTGTCAGGCCAACTATCTGCCGTCGGCGGTGCCCGGTTACTACACGTCTTGTCTTTGCACCGCGCAGTTGCGGTTTAGCAGTGGTTTGATTGCGGATGTGATCTATGGCAAGGGTGAAGGCGTTTGGGTACCGGAGCGGAAGCTGGAAGTGCAGGGCGATCGGGGTGCATTAGTGTTCAACGGTGACGCAGGGGTTTTGATTAGTGCCCAGGGTGAGCAACCCTTGGAAACCAGCGGACGACGGGGATTGTTTGCCCGCGATACAGCGGCAGTGCTGGATCATTTGCTGGAAGGTCAGCCGCTCTATGTCACCCTAGCGGAAAGCATCTACACCATGCGCATTGCCGAAGCGGCCCGCAAAGCAGCGGAGACTGGGCAAGTTGTACAGTTGGCTTAAACAAACAGGATTACTGCGCTGAACCACGCTCCTGCAAAATGAACTGCGCGATCGCTAGATCAACGGGCGTAGTCACCTTCAGATTCGTCTCCTCTCCCGGCACAATATGGACAGGCAAACCACAGCGCTCAAATAGCGCCGCATCATCCGTCACTTCCCAACCCTCAACCCGACCCCGATCGTGGCATTGCTTCAACAGTGGCACCGAAAAGCCCTGCGGTGTCTGGGCGGCCCAGAGATTCGCGCGATCGGGCGTGTCTTGAATTTGCATCGCACCATCCACGACTTTAATCGTGTCCTTGACCGCGATCGCTGCCACAAAGCCGTCATACTGACCCAACGCTGCGGCACAGCGATCGAGCAATTCCGGTGTCGCCAAACACCGCGCCCCATCGTGAATCAGCACCCGATCGGCATCTTCCGGCAACGCCTGTAACCCGCAATAGACCGACTCCTGCCGCGTACTGCCGCCCTGAATCAACACCACAGGTTTTGATAACGCCAACCCGTCGATCGCCGCTTGAAAATCCGGAAAATCGATCGGCTGCCCCATAATCCCAATCCAAGTAATCGCCTGCGACTGTTCCGCCGCCAGCAACGTCCAGGCCAACACCGATCGACCCCGCAAATCGAGCAGCAGCTTATTGCGATCGCTGCCCATACGTTTACCAGAGCCCGCCGCCGGAATGAGTAAGTGCATCGCCAACCCCTAAAAATTTAACCGCGATCGTAGCAAAGAGTGATTCCATTTACGGCGAAGTTCTGTCCGCAGACTGAGGTGAAAGTCCAACACCCAAGAATACGATTGCACTAGAGAATGATGTAAATGCAGTATGGCCGCGCGATCGACTCAAAAAGACAGCCAGGACTCACCCTGGAAACGGATTTTGCAGCAATATCTTCGGGAAGCCGTGGAATTCTTCTTTCCCACGATCGCTGCCGTGGTTGACTGGAAGGTCGCTCCTGTCTTTCTTGACAAAGAATTTGGCAAACTTGCACCGGAAGCCAAAGTCGGCAAACGTTACGCCGATCAACTCGTCCAGCTCAAACAAAAATCTGGCCCTAGCCTCGTACTCCTGCTCCACATCGAAATTCAGGCTTCCTCCGAAACGGCCTTTGCGGAGCGAATGTTCATCTACGCCATTCGGATCTTTGAATATTTCCGACAACCCGCCATCAGCGTTGCGATCCTTTGCGATGCCAATCCCCGCTGGCATCCCCAAGACTATCGCTTCAGCTTGCCCGAAACTCGCCTGACCTTTGAATTTGGCACTGTCAAGCTGCTCGATTATCGCGATCGCTGGCCCGAACTCGCCCAAAATTCCAACCCCTTCGCCTGGGTCGTCCAAACTCATCTCAAAATGCTGGATACCAAAGATGATCCGATCGCCCGCAAAGTCGGGAAAATGCAGCTGATCCGGCAACTTTATGAATCCGGTTATGCTAAAACAGATATCATCAACCTCTTTCATTTCATCGACTGGTTACTCAAGTTGCCGAAACCCCTAGAAATTGAGTTTTGGCAAGAGTTACAGACCTACGAGGCAGCGCGCAAAATGACCTACATCAGCAGTGTTGAGCGAATTGGCTACGATCGTGGCAAAGCCGAAGGTAAGCGTGAAGGCAAAGCCGAAGGTAAGCGTGAAGGCAAAGCTGAAGGTGCGCTTCAACAAGCTCGATCGCTGGTTATACGGCTTTTGGAACGCCGTTTTGGGAAATTGCCCGATCGAATAGTGCAGCCGCTGCAAAATCTGACGATCGCGCAGTTGGAAGCCTTGGGCGAAGCGCTATTGGACTTTAGTCGCATCGATGACTGTGTACAGTGGCTGAACGACCAACAGTAGAAAACCAGCGGCAACAAATTTTGTGGGGACATTTTTGCGGATTTGCGCGTCTTTTGTGTGATGTAATCTCAGAAGGCCGATCGTCGCCCGCCTGACCGCACCCGAAATCCTATGCCATTGCTCGCGCCCATCCCCCCCGGAACGCTACTCGAGAACCGCTATAACGTGGTGCGCTTTATTGGCCATGGTGGCTTTGGGCGAACGTATCTGGTACAGGATCAACATCGGTTCAATGAACCCTGCATGTTGAAAGAATTTGCGCCTCAGGTCAGCCAAGCGGCGGTACTGGAGAAGGCCACGGAGCTGTTCCAGCGGGAAGCGGGGACACTCTATAAACTCAACCACCCCCAAATCCCCGAATTTCGCGCCCTGTCATCGGTGCAGTACGCCGGAGAAAATGTGCTTTTCCTCGTTGAACAGTTTATCGACGGGCATAACTACGGTGAGTGGCTGGAGCAAGGACAGGTGTTCAGTGAAGCCCAAGCGGTACAGCTTCTTCAGGATGTGCTGCCCGTACTGACCTACATTCACCGTATGGGGGTGATCCATCGGGATATTTCGCCGGATAACCTGATGCACGATCGGGTCACAGGCAAACCCATCTTGATCGACTTCGGTAGCGTTAAACAAGTCACGGAAACGGCGCTGCGATTGATTGGTAGCCCGATTCCGGCAACGCAGATTCATAAACCGGGTTATACCCCCTTTGAGCAGATCAAAGGCGAGGTTTATCCGAATAGCGACCTGTACGCCCTGGCGGTGACATTGCTGGTGTTGATGACGGGGAAAGGGCCGACGGAACTGTTCAGTCCCCAAACCAACGAGTGGGATTGGCAACCCTACCTTCAGTTAAATCCTCGATTCGAAAATGTGCTGCATCGGATGTTAGCGCGGCATACCCACGATCGCTATCCCAGTGCGGAAGCAGTTACGGAAGCGATCGTAGGACTAGCGGGGGCCGCGATCACACCGTTGGTGATTACCCAGACCGAGGGGGTTCAAGCCGCCATTGTTGAAACGTCGATCGCACCACCCACTGCCCCGCCACCCACGAATTTGGCAGCACCAGATACACCGCCGATCGTGCCGTCATCAGCCTATTCCACCATCAAAACCGTCGCCGTCGCCCCCGCCTGGAAGCCCCCACCCCCAACGGATTTCCGCCCGTCAAAAGCGCGACCTGAGAAGGTTCAACCCGAAAAAGCCCGTGCCGTGGCTCAACCTATCGCCGCACCCATTGCTGCTCAGCCAGTCGCTGGTACAGGTTACGCAGCGCATAGTCCGGAGTTTGCAGCGGCAGCGGCAGCATTTGACCCAGAAGTTGAGTATGCCGATCGGCCTCGGCGCTGGAGCGTTGGCAAACTGCTGTGGGGTTTGGTACTACTGCCATTTCGCTGTCTCAAGTGGAGCTTCAAACTGCTGTGGCGCGGGATTCGGCTAATCGATATGATGTTCAACTGGATGACTCGGTTGATTGTGATCCTGTTGCTGCTGGGGGGCGGCGCGATCGCTTCGACCATCGGCAAACCCGACTGGCTCCCGAATATTTCCCTACCGCAATTTCCGCAGTTTTCGCAGTCCCAGAGTACGGGGCAGGGATGCCGGGACTTGGAAGGGCGGGCGACGCGATCGGGATTGGGCTATGCGGAGCTGAATCGGCGGGTGAATGAGCAGTTTTACCGCAAGTATCCTCAGGTTAAGGGTCGCGCGTTGACCAATAGCGAAGCCGATCAACCGCTGCGCGATGCCTGGTGTGTCATCGCCGATGGGGTCTTAAAAAAAGCCGAACGTTAACGGCCTCTGGCCGGAACTCTTGAATAATGAGAATCCATTGTTCGAGGCATAAGGTGCCATGTTGAACGACCGATCGCGGATTGCCGTGCTGCTCCATGGCGGGATTCGAGGGACGCAGGGGAAAACGGGCTTGGCTCTGGTGCGGTATCGGCCGGAGCAAATTGTGGTGGCGATCGATCAAGAAGCAGTGGGCGAGTCGTTTCGTGAATTAACCGGGATTCCGCTGGATGTGCCTGTAGTCGGTTCGATGGCCGAGGCGATGCCGTATCAGCCCGATTGGTTGGCGATCGGGATTGCGCCATCGGGAGGGCAGTTGCCGCCGGAGTGGCTGGCCGATGTGGCGGCGGGGATTCGGGCGGGGGTGTCGATCGCCAATGGGTTGCATAGTAAAATGGCCGATTTGCCGGAAGCGAAGGCATTGCAGCCAGGGCAAGTGATTTGGGATATGCGGCAGGAACCGCCGGGGCTGAAAGTGGGTTCCGGTGCGGCGCGGCAGCTCAAGGCGAAGCGGATTCTCGCCGTCGGAACCGATATGAGTGTGGGCAAAATGTCGGCCTGTTTGGAATTGCACCGATCGGCCCAGGTGGCAGGTTACAAGTCGCAGTTTCTCGGCACGGGCCAAGCGGGCATCATGATTGCTGGCGCGGGGATTCCCCTCGATGCCGTGCGGGTGGACTTTGCAGCGGGTGCGATCGAGCAGTTGGTGATGGCCGCAGGCGATCAATTTGACTATCTTTGGGTTGAAGGCCAAGGTTCGATCTTGCATCCGGGTTCGACGGCGACTTTGCCGCTGATGCGCGGCAGTCAACCGACGCATTTAATCCTCGTCCATCGGGCCGGCCAAACCCACGTTCGCAATCATCCGCAGGTGGCGATTCCGTCGTTACCCAAGGTGATTGAGCTATATGAAGCGATCGCCGCTGCGGGTGGTGCTTTTACCCCAGCGAAGGTGGTGGGGATTGCGTTGAATACGGGGCATTTGGATCAGGGGGCAGCGGATGAAGCGATCGCCACAACCCAGGCTGAAACCGGACTTCCTTGTACTGATGTGGTGCGGTACGGCGGAAAGAAACTTGCGATCGCCATAGCGTAAAGTGATCTTCCTGGGCTGTATCCCTTAAAGGCTGGGTTTTACGACGCGAATCAGTTTTCCATTGAGGTTTGATTCAGCTTGCAGTGCCAGATCAATGCGTTCAGCTAGACGGATCTTGTCGGCATCATCGGTGGCGGTGATAATGCCAGCGTGATCCTGGCTTTCACGATGCAGCCGGACGAAATCTCGACGGTTGAGTGTCAGTACGGCACGACCAGCGGCGGTGGCAAAAGCCAAAACTTCATCGTCGGGAATACTTTGATTGGCGCGATCGGCGGCTTGGACAGTGAGGACATCATGGCCAAGGGCTTGCAGATGGGCGGTAGCACGATAGGGAAATTGTTTGTCAGCGTAGAGTTTTGCCACAGACTAAGTGGCCTCGTTTTCCTGGATGGCTTGAGCAATTTCGACTGGATTTGCAGCGGCATAAGTCCAGGCATTCGCTAGATCGGTGGCGTTGAGACTGGGATAGTTGGCGAGAAGGTCGGCTTCAGTGTTGCCGAGGTGGCGGGCTTGGACAATCACCCAAACGGGGATGCGGGTATTCGTGATGCAGGCATCGCCACCACAGATTCCGGGTGTTTTTTCGATGCCTGTCCAAGTGTTGCTGAGGCTTTGGACGAGGATTTGGATGGCTTGGGCTTTTTCGGTGGGGGAGAGGGAGAGGAGTTGGGTTTGGAGATCTTGGAGTGGCATGGTGACAGGTAACGCAGGAGTTGCTTTCAGTGTAGCGTTAGTTATTGCTAGTCCGGTTTCGTGGTTCGCCCAGTCCGGTTTAGCGGACTTAAGCTATTAGCCTTGAGTTTAAACTCAAGGTGGGGCGGGCGATCGATGATGAATCCATCCATTCAGCCACCCACCACCCCGATCGATCACCCAAACCGATAATGCTTCTTCACCGCGCCCCGAATCTCCCACGTACAGCTCATCCCCGCCGGAAACGTCACTAAATCCCCCCGCCCCATCGCCACCGCCTCACCCCCCGACGGTGTCACCACCACATCCCCCGCCAAGAAATAGCAAGTTTCCGGCTCATCATAAGTCCAGGGAAAAGTCGAAACCTCTTTACTCCAAGTCGGCCATTGCTTCACGCCCAGCTCCGTCAACTGCGCCTCATCCGGCTGATGAATCACTTGCATTTCCATCGGATCACGCTCCAAAACGACAATTTTTCCACTCTATCCCACGCTGTCGCATCCTCGTCAGATATGCGATGGTTGAAGAATACCGTCCTGAAGTCCCGATCGGAATTAAGAATAAAGCATTACCGCAGGTCACGCCCGCCCCGCATCCCTTTCCCTGGTAAATTGCTATGCAACATCGATCGCTCCATCTCCTGCCGCGATTATCACAACTTTTACAACTGCGAATTGGATCGCGATCGCGGCGACGCTTCATTGCTTGCAGTCTGGGCCTGATGCTGACTGTTTTGCCGTTGATACCTAGCCTCGCACAATCGCCCCCAACGCCCCCGGCTTCCCCCGAGGCAAATCCGACGTTTACCGTGCCGGAAGCCCCGAAACTTTCACCGGAAGCCTTGCTGCGACTGAATCAACTGCGCGAAGCCGATCGGCTCTACCAAGCGGGCAATCGGGAAGCCGCCATTGCCCTTTACCGTCAGGCAAAACCGAATTTCGACACCAGTATTGCCGAATCCAGCATCATCGAATCTAAACCCGCCGTTACCGACATCACCCAGCTTTCCCCCGCTGCCCAGGTCTATTGGCGCGAAGCGGAAGCAGGCATCGCCTCAAAACTCGAGGGCCGCACCTTCGTCCCCCTCAAGCTCCTCGTCGAAAAATATCCCGAATTCACCCCCGGCGCAATCAAACTCGCCGATGCCTACAACGCCTACGGACAGCCCGAAAACGCCCTTGCTGTCCTCCAGTCCGCCTCAGGCCGCTATCCAAACGACACCGACCTCCTCCAACGCCGCATCCAAGCCCTCGCCCAAACCGAAAACTGGATGGAAGCCGCGATCGCGGCGCGCCAATTTGCCCTACTGAATCCCACCGACCCTGCCGCCGCTACCTTCACCCAACTCGCCGACCAAAACCTGCAAATCTACCGCAAAAAACTGAAGCAAAAGCTCACTGGCAATGCGATCGGCAACGTCCTCACCGGAGCCTTGGGTTACGCCGTTACAGGCAGCTTAATCGGGCCGCTCAATTCCCTGCAAACCAGTTTCCTCTTACTGCGTGGCGAATCCGCCCTCGGGGCCAGCGTCGCCAAACAAGCCAAACGGGCTTTGCCGATCGTTACCGATGAAGCGACCAACCAATACGTCAATGAAATCGGCGCAAAACTCGCTAAAGTTGCAGGCCGTGAGGATTTTGAGTATGAATTTGTTGTGGTCGAAGAACCGACGCTGAACGCCTTTGCGTTGCCGGGGGGGAAAGTGTTTGTCAATGCCGGGGCGATCGCTAAGACTCAAAGCGAAGCCGAACTCGCCGGACTCCTGGCCCACGAATTAGCCCACGCCGTCCTTGCCCACGGTCTCCAACTGATGACCCAAGGCAGCCTCACCGCCAACGTCACCCAGTTCATCCCCTACGTTGGCGGCATTGCCGAAAGTGCGATCACCTTTAGCTACAGCCGCGACATGGAACGCCAAGCCGATGCCGTCGGCACCCGGCTATTGGCCGCTGCGGGTTATCCTGCCGATGGGCTCTTGAACCTGATGCAAACCCTGGAACAGGAAGAAAAAGCCGATCGTGATCGGGGTCGTCCCCCCGAATGGCTCTCCAGTCATCCCGCTGGCAGCGAACGGCAAGCGAACCTCAAGCAACTGATCATCGCGGGCAACTACGATCGCTACCGCTACGAAGGCATCGATCGGCACCAACCGATTCAGCAAAAAATGCAACAACAGCTCCAAGCCGCCGAGGCCAAAGCCAAAGCCGCCAAGCAACCCAAAATCGAAGACAAGCGTCAACCCAAAGCCCCAGAACCAGTCCCGACTCAAACACCGAAAGCCCAAACCACCGTACCGACGACCGCTCCAACACCCGCGCCGACCCAAGAAACACCGTGAACCCCGATCGCTTTTGCACCGATAGCTTTCTACACAAACGGCTATCATAGGAAAGATCAAATCGCGCGAGGCAACATCAGTGGGTTTTGGTACTCCCCTTAGTCTAGTTATTGGACTGATCCTGATCTCCGGTGGATTGGTGCTATTTTTCCTAGGCAACTTCCGCCCGGACATCAAGAAGGATTCTGACAACATCTACGCTGTACTGGCGATCATCGCTGGAATTCTTGGTGTTGTGTCCTTCAATAAAGAGATCGTCCCGTCCCTAGAACAGCTACTCCTCGCGGGTATGGGCATCTTTCTGATGTGGGAAAACATCAATAACCGCACCCCCAACCCAGATGCCCGTCGCAGTTTCGACAATCGCCGGGACGATGATCGCGCCGGTCGCCGCACGCCCTACCGCGCCGATCGGGTCAGCGAATACGAAGAATTCAATCCGCCCCGAGGGTCGGCGGGTTTGCGCGGTGAGTACCAAGATGCCGGATATGGCAGTAATAGCTATCGTGGCGATCGCTCCCTACCCCGCCGGGACGAGCGCGACAACGACCGGGGCAATGACCGTACGCGCCGCGATCGCCCAAACCGCAGCGATCGGTTCGACAACTATGGCAACAGTCAGCCCGAGGATCGCTTCGGGAGTTCACCGCGTCAGCTAAGTGATCGTCCAGAACGCAATAATCGCGACGAGCAGTTTGGGCGGCCCAGCGATCGCTCCGGTGATCGACCCAGCCGCGATGATGCACCCCGCCGCCGCAATCCCGACGAACGCCCACCCCGTCGCCGTCCCGATCGGGTGGAAGACGTGAACGCCGAAGTGATCGACGATATTCCTGCCGCTGATTACACCGACTTTACCCCCGTCGAATCCACCGATCGGGGCAACAGTGGAAGCAGCTGGGGCCCGCAAGACTAGACCATTGGCACAATTCTGAAATTTGGCGCGATCAAAGGCGGATTTCCTGCGGGGAATTCGCTTTTATTTTTGGCAGGGTGAACCGAATTGCGCCGATCAGCGCAAGCGCGGTCACGTGGTCTAACGGATGCCATGGATTACAGGCTCCAGAGTCCCCCATTTATACCGAGACGCTGACATAACCCAGCGGGCAACTTGAGTTTATACCCAGCGCCGCGCGTTCAACGCTAATGCTGTGGGGGCCTTGATGCAAGAGTGCATCAAATGGCCAGTCGGTTTTCCCTGTTGTGTTTTTCTGTCGATGCTTAATTTGATTTTGGTGCTGCCCATCCTTGTGGTCTTGCTGCAAGGGGCAGCACTCTATCTCCAAACTCAACGCCTCCTGCAATTGCGCTTTCGCTATCCGAAGTACGAAGTGCAGTCTCTCCGAGATTTGCCGATCGCGTTGAAACAGGCGTTTACCCCAGCGATCGCTGAACTCAAAGCATTAGGCTTTGAAATTAGTGGCACCTACCGGATGCAGAAAATGCTGCATTTGGCTCCCGCCGACGATCGGGCGGTGCTGCTGTATCACCCCGAGTCCAAAACCTTTGCCGAAGTCGAAATTCGCTTTCCGGCGGACAGCAGCGACCTAATCCATGTCAGTTTTTATCAAATTCTTGCCGATCAGCGTTGGTTGATCACGCTGAATGGTCAAGCCCATGGGGTGATTGATCAAATTCCCCAAGCAATCATCGTTGATCCGTACTGCACGACGATCGCCCAGCAATGGGCCGCGCACCAAGCCAAATTTGCCAGTTTTGGCCAAGTTGCCCAACGGCTCACGCCCAATCAATTCATCACCGCGCTCCAAAAGCATCAGCAGCATTACGTCGATCACCTGCTGGCCCAGCGGATTGTGAAAGTGACGCGGGAAGGCTGGTTTCTGGCGAACCGATCGGCGCTCAAAACCGCTTGGCAAATCCGTCGCGCCCAACGCCAAGTCAGTCAGCGCCTCAGCCAGCGTCAAGCGTTCGTGGCCCAAAACCACGACGCCCGCCAAACCGTTCCCCTCCCGCTCCAAATCCAAACCTTCCAACGCCTCCGCGCCCTGGAAACCAACCACCGCGATCTGCGCTTGGGCAAGTGGATATTCCTGGTGACGCTGGGTTTGTTTGTTTTGCTGGCGATCGTCTTGCCCCAAACCCTCGGCACCTTCAAAGCCTGGGATTTACTGCTATTACTCAGCGTGCTGCTGATTCATGAACTGGGCCATTTCTTCGCCATGCGGTGGTTTGGCTATCAAGACACGAAGTTATTTTTCCTGCCACTGTTCGGTGCCGCTGTCACGGGCAAGAAAGCCGATGCCAGTCTGACCGAAAAAGTTTGGGTGCTGTTAGCGGGGCCGTTACCGGGTTTATTGCTAGGTCTGGGTTTGATGGCCAGTCTCTCGGCGCAATTGCTGCCCACAAAGATCGATGCCAAGGCGATCGAGCACGCGGCTTGGATGCTGATTTCCCTGAATCTGCTGAACTTATTGCCGATCTATCCCCTCGATGGCGGCAAGATCGCTAACCACTTGCTGTTCTCGCGCTATCCCTGGACGGATGTGCTGTTCAAGGGCGTTACCGTGCTGCTATTTGGGCTATGTAGCGCGATTAGTCCAACCTTTCTGATCCTCGCGATCGGCACCGCCATCAGCATCCCGAACAGCTATCGCACCGCTCAGCTCAATCTGGTGATCCAGCGCCAACTCGCACAACTGAAGCGAAGCAATGATTTCCACCCGGCGGATCTGCTGCCGATCGTCTTCCAGGAAATGCAAAGTGCGGGTTATGGTCAGTTGCCTTGGAGCAAACGGGACACGATCGCCAAGGAATTGCTCGATCGCCAGCGGGAACAGATTGCCTCCGCCGCCAGCCGTTGGGGGTTAGCCGGAATCTATGCTGGGAGCCTGATGCTGGGTTTAGTCAGCACTGTGGCCGCCGTACTGCCCCAAATCCCGAATCAAGTTGCCGCCGCGCCGAATTCCCCGAGTGAATTCGATCAAGCCTTCCGCCAAGCCAATCGCCAAATTCAACGCCAACCGCGATCGGCCACCGCCTATTTCCAACGCGCCCGGCTCTACGAACAGCGCTATGCCCGCAGTCAGAACCCAGCAATCAACGTCATTGATCACCCACAACCCCGATCGACGGGACCATCCCGTGATCTGCAACAGGCACTGACCGATTACAACCAAGCAATCAAGCTCAATCCCCATCAAACTGCTAGCTACCAAGCCCGAGCCCATCTCCAGCGACTCCTTGGCCAACCCGCTGCTGCCTTAGCGGACTATAACGCCCTCATCCGGCTCAATCCCCAGGACCCAACGCGCTACAGCGATCGGGCAGAACTACATTACCACCTGGGCCAACATCAAGCGGCCATTCAGGATGCCAATGCCGCCCTGAAGCTCAATCCCCACCAACCCGACACCTACCAAATCCGCGCCCAAGCCAAACAAGCGATCGGCGATCGCAGTGGCGCTCAGGCCGATCAGCAGCAAGCCACCCAGCTCTGGCAAGCACTCAACTAAACTCAACTCAACCGGGAAAACTTAAAACTCACGCGCACCCCGGATCTGCTCCGCCCAATTTCCTCCATACTGGAAAGGAATCATGCAGAAACCAGATTGAGGGCAATATGCTGCTATCCAAGGGGTTTGAAGTCGAAGTCTACACGGGCCAAGCGGACGGGACGATCGTCGGGCTGTCCGATCGCATCACCGCTGACCTCGACGGCTTTATGCGCGAACCGGATAGTCGCAACGTCGAGTACGTCACTGACCCCCGCTACGATTACGACCAAATCCTCTGCGACTTGCTGTTGCCCCGATTCAAACTGCGGGAATACCTACGATCGCAGGGAGCCTATACCTTAATTCCCGGCAGTGCCCTGTCTCTCAGTGGCGCGGACAAATTCCAGCGCTCCGACCCTGGTAATCCCTATCACACTTATATTGAGCAAACCTACGGCACCAATGTTGTGACGGCGAGCGTCCATATTAATATCGGTGTTGCTGACCCAGAGGTGCTGATGCGGGCCTGTCGGTTAGTCCGACTAGAAGCGCCCTTGTATTTAGCGCTCAGTGCCGCCTCGCCCTTCTTTAACGGCAAAGTTACGGGTCAACATTCTACCCGCTGGGCCGTCTTCCCGAAAACGCCGCTGCATGTGCCGCTATTCACCAGCCACGCCCACTTCATCGAGTGGACGGAGCAACAACTCGCCCTGGGCACGATGCAAAACGTCCGCCATCTTTGGTCTTCCGTACGGCCCAACGGCGATCGCCGCCCCTACGACCTGAATCGGGTGGAACTGCGAATTTGCGATATGGTCAGCAACCCGATCGACCTACTGGCCATCACCAGCCTCATCGAAGCCCGCCTGCTCCAACTGATCACCAATCCTGACCTCGATCCCTTAGTCCAGAGTCAGCTCACACCGGAGCAGCTCGTGGCCCTCAGCGATCGCAATGAAACCGCCGCCGCTGAGCGCAGTCTGGATGCCCAACTGGAGCATTGGGAAGATGGTCGAAGCATCACTGCCCGCGATTGGATCAATGACATATATATAAGTGTGAAAGCGATCGCCAAAGCCGAAGGCATTGCCTGTTTCCTCGACCCGATTCCCCGCATTCTGCGGGAAGGCAACGAAGCCATGCGCTGGCTCAGCCTGATCAGTCAGGGCCTCACCCCAGAACAAGTCCTCCAATCAGCGATCGTGCGGATGCAAGAGCAGGAAATTGACCTTCAGGAAGCACTTTGCACCACTAGCCCCACCAAAATCAGCTAGGCGGTTCCAGCCAAAATACGGATCCACAAAAAGGGGTCAATCCCCCCATGCTATCGACCACTCTGTTAAACATTAATAATTCCTATCATTCCGAGGCAAAAATCCTTCGGATTGAGTAATCAATTCCCCATATTTCACACATCAACTCTTCCCCTTTCCGTTTCCTATGCCACGCGTTGTCCTCGTAAATCCCTTGATTCCGCCAAATACTGGCAACATCGCCCGCACCTGTGCCGCTTCAGGTACAGAGCTGCATCTCGTCGCGCCTTTGGGCTTTGAACTCAGCGATCGCTATCTCAAGCGGGCTGGTCTAGACTATTGGCCCCATGTCAAGCTGACGGTACATGATGACTTTGCCGCATTTATCGCCCATTCCGATGCACGCGGTGGCCGCCGCCTCGGATATACAACTAGAGGACGATTAAGTTATTTAGAGTTTGAATATCGCGATGACGACTGGTTATTGTTTGGCAGTGAAACCATGGGATTGTTGCCCGAACAGTTGGCGGGCTGCCACGATACGACCTATATTCCGATGCTCCAGCCCGCCGTGCGCAGCCTGAATCTCTCGGTCAGTGCGTCGATCGGCCTATTTGAAGCAAAACGTCAGCTCGGCCAACTGCTTGCCCCCCCGAAGGCGATGCCGGATATGACTCCAACGCCACAAACCTAGAACGGACGATCGAATAAATTCATGATTATCTAAGTATGAACCGCGTTTGAATCCAGCCCAAAACGCAATGATTCGTCCTTGACTATCCTGGCAAAACACCGCCCCAATTGGTTTTGCCAGGATTTTCGTGTTCTGGGCTACGAAAACCGTAACTTTTCGATAAAAAATTCCTATTCAAAATTGACCCCAGTTGTCCCGATCGGGCATTGCCAATTTTCTCCGTAGAGTTGGGTATTTTTTCTGCTGATGAGCGCCTTTTTTCAAGGCTGTTCGATTCTCCTAGAAAAGCTGGAAAATCCGTTTTGAAGAGACTTACATCGTTTAGGGGGCACAGCAAATTGATGAAGAAAATGGCAGCTATGTTACAAAAAAGACATCAACAAAGTTTGCATTTTTTGAAAATCGCAGTAGGATAGCCTCGCGATTAGCAATGTTGCCGATTGCCCGAAAGTTGGCATACTGATACCTGAAAACCAACGCCCTAAATCTTCGCTCGATGCCACTAAAGGGTTTGAGCAAAGACTATCGGTTCGGTTTCGGGTTGTTGCTAACCCACCAGTCCAAGCCTTACGCGCCAATCACTGACAAGCTCCGCGAACTTTAATGGAAACGCCAAACTTTCCGGAAAGTTTCACCGCTTGTCGAAATGTGAGAAGACATGTAATCTTGTTGCCTGGTATCAGTCACTCGCTCCTGCGGGTGTACTTGCTCACAAAAGTTGAGCTTAACTGTCGTCTGAGTTTGATTTGACTCTCAATTAACCAGTTGAAACTTTCATTTGGTGTCTGGACAGTTAAATGCTGAACGCTTAGGAGGATGTTTTTTTGATAGCTGATATTCCGCAGAAGCCTGGGACCGTTCCCAGCAGCAATGAAGATCGAAGTCCCCTGGTGGACAACAGAGAGTCAGTAACTTCGGAAGTTAGTCGTTCAAGTTGCAATGCCGCTGCCATGCTCGGTCTTGCCCTTTCCCTCGGAACTGGGAGCCTCATCGCCCCCACATTCCAATTCTCTGTGCAGGCCGCCGTGCCCGCACCTGTCAAAGTTTCGGTGCTGAACCCTGTGGTCGCTTCTCCAGTCGCTGCCACGTCGATCGAACGACCTGCTGCTAGGCCAGTTGGCGCGATTGCTCAGCCCCCCCTCGCCTCCCCGACCGCCGGACTTGAAGCAGCGTCGCCTGCGGGTCTGAACAATGCCCACGCGGTTAAATCGGGTGAAACCCTGTGGCAGATTGCCCAGGTATACAAAATTGATGTTCGGGCATTGGCCAGTGCCAATCAGCTTGCACCGGGAACCGTCTTGAAGGTGGGGCAGTTACTGAAATTGCCAACCAGTGCCATGCTGTCAACGTCAGGAACCGTTAATCTAGCGCAGTTGTCGCAATCGACCCCAGCTTTGTCAGCTGGCGCTCAAGCGGTAACGCCTGACACCACAACGGGCACAGCGGTCGCCACACCGAGTGACAATGGCCGAATCAAGTCGGAATTGGCGGAGTTGGGTGAGGCATCGAAGTTGACAGTGTCGCAGTCAATGGCCTCAAAGTCAGCGCCAACTGCGCCGTCGGCAGAAGATGGGCTGCCCGTAACGAAGTTAGCCAATGTGCCATTGCCTGCGATCGGCGGGCCAGAGCCGCAAGCTATCCCACAGGCGATTATCCCGCAGACAGTGGATGTATCCAGCGATGCGCCAGTGGTGCCGACGGTGGTCGCAGCCACCAAATCGCAGCCGATGTCTGCGCCTGCGGATGCGGCCCCGCCCGTGAACCCAACACCTTTGTTGGCCGAGATCCACAACCTGCGCAACCGCCAGAATCGTCAGAAGCTCGCGAGTACGACCGATCGGACGTTGTTAGCCCAGGCGGTCACCCCGACTGAACCCGTGTCAAGTAAGACCGTGGCAGCAAATCCTGACTTCGCGGGTCGTAAGGCCGAAAGCGCGCTGTCGATCGAGCTGCGAAACTTCGTCAATCCCAAACTCAAATCCGAATCCGGTGAAGCGGCAAAACCCAATGCCGCCAAGGTAACGAAGATTGAGCCGCAGAAGATTGAGCCGCAGATTGTGGCCCGCGCTAGCGTCGGCACTGAAGTTGATGCCACGCCCGTGACTCCCGCTGTGCAGCAAATGGTTCGACCCAATTTGCCGAGCATTGGTCGTCAGGATGCTTATATTCCTGGTGGTTCCAGCTCCCAAGGGTTTGTATGGCCGTCCCAGGGTCTGCTGAGTTCTGGTTATGGCTGGCGCTGGGGTCGGATGCACCGGGGGATTGATATTGCTGCGCCGATCGGTACGCCGATTGTTGCTGTGGCTTCTGGGAAGGTGATTTATGCAGGCTGGAACGACGGTGGCTACGGCTACATGGTCGAAGTTGAGCATGAAGATGGCACAATGACCCGCTACGCTCACAACAACCGCATTTTGGTGGAGAAGGGTCAACAAGTGGCCCAAGGTCAGCAAATCTCGGAGATGGGCAGCACTGGCTTCAGTACAGGCCCACACCTACACTTTGAGATCCACCCGCGCGGTGGCGAGCCAGTTAACCCAATGGCGTTCCTCGGCAATCAGAGCTAAAGGTTCATTGTTTAACTGAGTTTGACTGATGAAAAGGCAGCGACGATCGTCGCTGCCTTTTTCATGCGGCACTCACCGGACAAAAAATCCAATCGACTTGCGTTGCGATCGCAAAAGTATGCTAATCTTATTTATGTGTTACGGCTCCATAGCTCAGCGGTAGAGCAGGGGACTCATAAGCCCAAGGTCGCAAGTTCAAATCTCGCTGGAGCCATTCTTAAACTACAAGCGTTTTCTTTTAAATGTTGAGTAGTGCTTTCTCCTAATTGTCAGTATCCGATTTTTATTGATTACCTCATTGCTTCAGTCTTGCTGGCTAGCTGGTACGCAATAATCGCAACCACACCGATCAAAGCTATCAGGTACTTCACCGCACTGTTCGCAGTGATCGCGGTCAGAAGCCGCTAGAACATATTGGCTAAATTGCATCAGATCGAACATCATCATAACCATAGCAAGGCGCTCGTAGCTCAAATCTTAGGTGGTCACTTATCATAGAAGCAAAACCGGATGAACTGAGCAATTGTGAGTCATCAATCTTCTCAGGTTCTTCATTGTTTTAGTTTACCCGGATGGGTGTTAACCTAACTGGCCCATTGGTTTTTGTTGATTAGTCCATCGATCGTAAATCTACGGATCATGCGACATCCATTGATTAAGGCAGTGCCAGGCTTCTCCGTAGACTAGCGGAGCCGGTGGCGGAAATAACGGATACCGCGATCGCGCAGCGGTCGAAACTCCACAATCAAGATCCTTACATCTACGCTCATCATTTCTGAGCGACCCTAGCTAGACTGAGGGAGTCGTTACACAAAGATGTTCCCTACTCCTATGCTTAGTCTTGAACGCCCTGTTTTCACCCCAGAAAAGTTCGATAGCTGCTTTAACGTCGATAACTTAAATAAGTTTGCCGAAGAAGCCTGCCGGACTGCCGTTCAGCACCCGAAAGCATTCTACCTGTTCATGCAACGCTACATTCACTTCAACAGTCAGGCTGGTTCACTCGTTGCCCGGTTGGCGAGTTCGGTGGGTTTATCGCGCACTTTATTTGTTGATCGGGATTCGGATGTGTACCACGAATCCGATCGGGGTATGGAAATTGCCGCTCGCATCATCGCTGCTACTGTAGATGAGCATTCGGATGCCCATGGCAAAGAATTAGCCCATCGCTCTCTGGCCCAGGCTACATTGAAGAGTGTTGGCGATTACGCTCAACTCAGCGCTGCCGAGCGGAATGAATTGGGGCAGATCCCCGATTGGTTGGCGACAATGATGGAAGCCCAAACCCAGGCTTACCAAGGTGAACCGAATAACTTGCAAGCCTTGATGACCGCCATGGGTGTCCATGCAGCTTCGGAAGTCCTGGCCGATCGGGAGTATGTGGCGATCGACCGGATCGTGCGCTTCGAGAACAAGAATCAAGGTTATGACGCTTACCTGCGTGATGGTCATGGCAAAGTCGAAGTGGCAGGCCACACGATTGGTTCCTGGTATTGGGTCGCGGTGCATGGTAGTCACACCCAGTCGGGCGTCGAAAAAGAGCACTTTGATGAAGCGCTCAGCGCGATCAATCTTGCCACTCGCTATTTGCCGGATGATCAGGAAATGGTCTCCCGGTGGGTATTTGAAGGTTTTAGTGCCTTCGCGACGATGCAGCAGTCGTTCTTCCGCCAGGTGAATGAAGAATGTCTGGCGTTGATCAAGCGCGAGTTGAACAGCGCTGTAGCTGAGTGATTTAGCTTTGCGCTGCGGCTTTGTGCTGTGGCTGAGCGATAGTTACGAATAGGATGACCGGGGTGATCGATCATATGTTGTTGAGGCAGCATGCGATTAATCACCCTAATTCTGCGATTTGGTCGATTTGAGTTCTGTTGGCCCCAATTTATTTGTGCTGCAACAGTTGCATTAAGTAAGGGCGATCTACCCCCGTTCCTGCACAGCTTAATTCGCAACATGTCCAATTTTCATGCCCTTGCGGGCATGGGTGCTGGCCTTCTGTCGGCCATTTGCACCCTGCCCTACGTCATCAGTACCCTGCAACATAAAACCAAACCCCACCGTGTCACTTGGTGGGTGCTTTGCACCCTAGAATTTGTCATGCTGGTGAACCAGCTATCGGCAGGGGGCGGCAGTACGATTTGGTTGCCCCTCAGTGCGGCGATCGGGCATTTTATTTTAGCGCTCCTGTCGATTCGCTATGGTGAAGGGCGTTGGAGTAAGTTTGATGTCGGTTTAATCGCCGCTGCACTATTTAGCTTCGTGATTCTGACGCAGTTTCACTCGCCGCTGCTGGCATTGGCCTGGACGATTTCGATCGATTTTCTTGGATTTCTACCAACGCTGCACAAAGCTAGACGGGCTCCCGAAACGGAAAGCCTTTCGAGCTGGGTACTCAATTTTGCTGGCACTTGCTTAAATTTGTTTGCCGTTGAGCAATGGTCAACCTCGGCGGCCATTCTGCCAATATATCTATTCTTGGGAACGGGCGGTGTCGTTTTCTTTCTATTAATGCCCTACCTGCGGGTGTTACAGCCGAAGCCGCGACTGCGACGGCAAATTGAGCAGCGATTGCCAAGGCCGATTAGCATGGGCTTATTTGCTTGTCGCCGGTTGTATAATGCCGCCTGGAAAAGCATCCACAGTACGCCCGTGTATTTCTGGCTATATCACTATCTGATTGAGGAGCATTACGATTTTCACTATTACGGTACGCGATCGACCTATCGGGCCTACAACAAACATCGCGGTTATCGATTGAGCGATCCGCTTGTAACTAAACCGATCGCGCCGATTCAGAATCGCCTGCGACGTTCCGGACGCTTCCAAGTGACCCAACCTGAATATAACCACTCGATCGAGTGGTAACGGTCAGCCAACTAGCATCATGCAGTTGGTGCTCACACCCAAAGGCCGCTGTTTCCAATCAGTTGGAAACAGCGGCCTTAATCAGTTACATCAGCGCCATCAATCAATTAATCCCCGTAAACTCACATCCTCGATGGCCACCGCGCTAGTCACCACCTCAACAGCAGGCTTTTGGCGGAGGGGTAAATCAATTTGGAATTCGGTGCCCTGCCCCGGCTGTGAGAGACACGTTAATCGCCCACCATGTTTTTCCGTCACAATTTGGTAGCTAATCGACAGCCCAAGCCCCGTCCCTTTACCAATATCTTTGGTGGTGAAAAATGGGTCAAATAACTTTTGTTGCGTCGCTTCGGCAATCCCTGGGCCATTGTCGGCAATGCTGATGCGGATAAATTGGTCGGGCGTAATCATGGTGCTCAAGCGAATTGTCAGCGGCGGAAAATCAGGTTCTTGACCTTGCGCTGCATAATATTCATCCAGGGCATCGATCGCGTTGGCAATGATGTTCATAAATACCTGATTGAGCTGTCCCGCATGACACTCAATTTCTGGGATGTCCGCATAATCCGTCACGATCGCAATTTCCCCGCGATCGGACTGATTTTTGAGGCGGTGTTTTAGCATCATCACAGTACTGTTGAGACCATCGTGGAGATTCACCGACTTATATTCCGCCTCATCCAGTCGCGAGAAATTGCGTAGCGATGACACAATTTCCAGAATTCGTTCGGCCCCAAGTTTCATGGACTCCATTAATTTCGGAAAATCACTGATCACAAAGGGCAAATCCATCTTTTCCGCAAATTGATTAATCTGGGAATTCCCTGTGGGAATTTGCGCTTGATATAGGGCAATCAGCGACAACAAATTATCTAAATACTCATCAGCACATTCCAAATTGCCATAGATAAAGTTCACCGGGTTATTAATCTCATGGGCAACCCCAGCGACCAATTGGCCCAAACTGGACATCTTTTCCGTATGGATCAGCTTTGTCTGGGCTTGGCGCAGTTCCGCTAACGTGGTTTGCAGCTTCTCCGCTTGATCCGAGGCTTGACCCGCGGATTGCAATGTCGTGTGATACAAGTCCGCTTGACTAATGGCGATCGACAATTGATCCGCGACACTGCTGAGCAGTTCAATCTCATCATCGAGCCAGGGGCGCATCGCTTGGAAATGCTCACAAATGATGATGCCAATTCGATTTGATCGGGTGTAGAGGGCCGTGCAAAGAATGGATTTAAACCCGTTGGCAATCAGCAAGGAGCGATCGGCTTGGCTCAACTGTTCATCGGTTTCTAAGTCATCAATGCGGAAAATCTCGGCTTTCAATAAATGCGGTTGCAGGGTTGGCAGCTCCTGCACGGGATAATGGCTTAGATGCGTCAGTTGGCTAATGTCCGTCGCCACACAGTTGAGCTTGAATTCCACGGCCCCAGATTCATTGACCTGTCGCCACAGGAATTTACACCGATCGATGCTGAACAGTTGTTGAATTGCTTGCACCGAAGTATTGACGATTTGATCGAGTTCCAGCGATTCGCGAATCTGGGCCGACAGCTGATTTGACAGCGCCCGGCGATCGGCAAGGCTCTTGAGGGCCTGTTGATTGGCTTGAATCCGATCGGCCATTCGATCCAGGGAAGCCGATATCTGCGCCAGTTCGTCAATGCCACCCAGCGCCGTGCGCACACTCAGATTACCCTGAGCAAAACTTTCACTGGCCCGCTTCAGCCGCTTCGCGCGTTCCGTCAGCGTTTGGGAGAACAGCCACCAAACCGTCACCGATAGCCCCAGCAAGATTCCCGTCGATTCCAACGATCGTTGTAACGCATGATTAAATGCACGCTGTTTCGCGGTTTCTACCTCATACTCGATGACGAGGGTGCCGACTTTAGACGGGCGAATTTCCCCATCTTTGGCACCCAGCACGACGGGATAAGTTGTGCGCACGATATTGCCGTCGGTGCTCAGTACCGTTTGCCCGGCTAGGCTTTGGCGCACTTCGTAAATATCAGTAGTAAAGACCCGCAAATCACTGTTCTGAATCGCCGTCCCACGTAATTCATAATGGGTTGCCAGTAACACTTGATCGCGCTCATCAACCAGCGCTGCCACCCGTACCCGCGAGTTGCCGCCAACCTTACTAATTACCAGATTCGCACCTTCTTCATCCAACTTCCGAAATAAGTACTCCAAGGTGGTGGAAGTTTGATCTGCGGTAAACTGCGCTTCTTCCAAAATCTGACGGCCAGCACGTTGGCCTGAATAAGACAGCTCCCGCTGGAAGGAAAAAATACTAATACTGCTACCAAAAAATAGCAGCACCAGCGGAATCGAAACCTTTAACGGCCAAGGAAAAGATTTGGTAAACGATCGGTGTTTAGCAGACATAGGGGTTGCGGTGAACGGTGATGACAGCGTGAAATTTTAAAAAGCTAGCCTGCCCATTACGGTTGGACATCGCGCACAAACCGATCGCTAAATAAACTGGTCAAGGAAACTGTGGAGCGTAACAAGTTCGTCTTGTGCATAAATTCTGATACCCGCTGCACCCGCTGCAACATATCATGATTTTGCAGACTGAGCAGTTGCTGATTTTCCGCCGCATCCGGCAACGAAATGCCCTTTAGCGCCTCAATAAACTGATCCGCTGTCATGCCTTCGCGTGGTGCTACCCGCTGTGCCCCATCGCGTGGATTCTCCGCCAGGTACTTCAATGCTTTGAAATGACCCTGCACTAAGTTTTGCAGCACCTCTGGCCGCTGTTCCAATAACTCTTCATGCACGACCAGAACATCGAGAATTTCGTCGGGAATCTTAGAGCTGTCGAACAGCATGTTCGCCCCGATCGCCAGAAGTTTAGACCGATTTGGCTCGTAGGTCACCACCGCGTCGACATCTTTTTTCTGGAACGCCTTCTCATGTTCCGAAGCACCCAGGGAAACGACATCCACCGCCTTAGTGTCAATTTTCGCATGTTCCAAGGCCCGCGTCAGCATAAACGCCCCTAAAGCGCCAGATTCCACGCCCACACGCTTCGATTGGATCGCTTGCAGTTCCGTTAGCTCCGGTTGCCCTAGGATCACATCGGCACCATTTGAGCTATCCATCACCAGAATAATTTTGATTTTGGCCATTGTTTCCGCCAGAACCAGTGCCTCGTAAGTCGTCAAGGTCGCCACATCAAGATCATGGTTCCGAAAGGCACGCATAATTTCTGAGTTATTCGGATAGTCCACTAGGCGCAGTGACTTTGTATCGTAATAGCCTAGACTACGCGCCAGATAGAGACTCTCATAACCCGTCCAAATTCCTGCCCCGACCCGTAGCGGTGGTAGGGGATCGCGGATGCAACTGGTCAAAAGACCACAGGTTAATAGCGTGAGTAACATCAAGCTGGCGAACCGTTGCCACCGCAAGCGCCGCCAATTAGACCACAAGCATTGAAACTGACGAATCCAGAAAATGAACGAAGACATAGTTTAATTACGGGAGAAAGCAGGAACAAGCGTTAACCATTGCACCAAGCAGTCACCGCCAGTCGTTTAGACTCTTGGAAGGGGTAGGGTTATTGTGCCCTTGCTACGATAGAAACAAGCATCCCGCCACCACTAAATCCAATCATGCCGATCGCTGCTTCACACCTGACTGAATTACTCAAAAACCAGGCGATCGTCCTGGGATTTCATCGCGTGGGGATTGTGCGCGTTGCAGATTGGGATGCAGCAGACGATCGCGGCAGCATTGGGTTACAAACCTGGCTCGATCGGGGCCACCAAGCCACGATGCAATGGATGGATAATCCCCGCCGCCAGGATGTGCGCCAAATCATGCCGGAAGTGCAGTCGATTATTTGCCTCGCGCTGAATTACTACACCCCCCACCAACGTCCCGACGGCCCGGAATATGCCAAGATTTCCCGTTACGGCTGGGGCCGGGACTATCACAAGGTTTTACACAAAAAGTTAAAAGCACTGAGCCATTGGCTAGAAGCGCAAGGTGATGCGATCCAAACGCGTTATTATGCCGATACCGGGCCAATCCAGGACAAACTCTGGGCCGAGCGATCGGGCATTGGCTGGGTCGCTAAGAACAGCAATGTGATTACCCGCGACTATGGCTCTTGGGTGTTTTTGGGTGAAATTTTGACGAATCTGGAACTCGAACCCGATCGGCCCCACACTCAGCATTGCGGCACTTGCACGCGCTGCCTGGATGCCTGTCCCACCCAGGCGATCGTCCAGCCCTTTGTCGTGGATGCGAATCGTTGCATTGCCTATCACACGATCGAGAATCGTGAGCCGGAATTTGCGCCGGGCGTTGAACTGCATGGCTGGGTGGCAGGCTGTGACATTTGCCAGGATGTTTGCCCCTGGAATCAGCGGTTCGCCCAGGAAACCGACGTTGCGGATTTTCAGCCCTATGAATGGAATGTGGCACCGCAGTTGACGGATTTGGCCCAGCTTGATCAGGCGGAGTACGATCGGCACTTTCCGGCTTCCGCACTGCGCCGGATTCGGCTCGATATGATGCAGCGCAATGCCCGCGCCAATCTGCGCTAGACTAGGATTATTCAGGTAATTTGTACTATGCCACTCCAAGAAAGGCAGTATCACTCACCCGACGAATATTTGGCGCTGGAAGAAGCGTCGGAATCGCGGCATGAATATTTGGATGGACAGATTATCCCTATGGCTGGTGGCTCCCCCGAACATAATCAGATTTCACTGAATATTGCTGGCTATCTGGATCAAACGCTGAGTGAAGATGTTCGTGTCTTTAGCAATGACATGCGGCTTTGGATACCGTTGACGCGAACCTATACCTATCCCGATGTGATGACGATTGTCGGGGGATTGCAGATGCTGGAAAATCGGACGGATACGGTGCTGAATCCGAATCTGATCATCGAAGTTTTATCCGACTCAACCAAGGATTACGATCGGGCGGAAAAGTTTCGCCTGTATCGATCGATTCCCAGCTTTACCGAATATCTGTTAGTCGATCAGTATTCAATCCATGTTGAGCATCTCGCGAAAAACGATCGTGGACAGTGGGTTCTGACTGATTACGACGATCGTGCAGCAGTCATTGAATTGGGCACGATCGCCTGCCCACTGCCACTGACCAGGATCTACCGCAAGATTGCGATCGCTGTGATTTAAGTTCGGGAATTGCGCTGCGATCCGCCCTACCCAATCGGCGATCGACAGCGCATTATAGTAGGGAGCAGTTGGCAAAGGAATATCCCCCGTGGCCGGAAAAGACTTCAAAGATTACTACACCATCCTCGGCGTGAACAAATCCGCCGATGCGGATGAAATTAAGCGCGCATTCCGGCAACTGGCCCGCAAATATCATCCCGACGTGAATCCGAACGACAAAACGGCGGAGGAAAAGTTCAAGCAGGTCAATGAAGCCTACGAAGTCCTCTCCGACAGCGACAAGCGCCGCAAGTATGACCAATTCGGTCAATATTGGAACCAAGCGGGGGGCCGTCCCGGTCAGTCCTACGGCGGTAGTGGCGGCATGGGCTTTGACAACTTTGAGTTTGGGCGCTACGGCAGCTTCGATGCCTTTATTAATGAATTGCTGGGACGCAGTGGCGGCGGCAATCCTTACACAAATAATCCCTACGCCAACCAAGGCCGTAGTCCCTTTGGATTCAATACCAATCCGCCCGGTGGCGGCGGGGCCGGGGGGGCCGGGCCACAGCTCGATCTCGAAGCCAGTCTCAGTCTGACCCTACCCGAAGCCTTCAATGGTGTCGAAAAACGCCTCAATATCGGCAGTGAAACCATTTCCGTCCGCATTCCCGCCGGTGCCAAACAGGGCACCAAAATTCGGGTGCGGGGTAAAGGTCGGCCTAGCCCCTTTGGCATTTCGGAGCGGGGGGATCTTTATCTGACGGTCGAACTGGCTGACCATGCGTTTTTCAAGCTCGATGGCGAGAATTTAGTCTGCGAACTGCCGATCGCGCCGGATGAAGCGGCTCTGGGGGCGCAAGTTGAGGTGCCGACCCTCGATGGCAGCGTGACGATGAATATTCCAGCGGGGGTACGATCGGGTCAATCACTACGACTGCGCGGCAAAGGCTGGAAGGATAAGCAAGGTCAACGCAGTGACCAAATGGTGAAGCTGGTGATTACGGTATCGAAGGATTTGAGCGATACTGAGAAGGAACTGTATGAGAAGCTCCGGGCAAATCGCAGCGGCGATCCCAGGGCGAATTTGAAGGTTTGAAATTTGATGGTTCAAACGGCTCCACTCCCTCACTGCTTTTATGTTTGGCACTTTTCAACAAAGTCATCTGCGCATCGAATTGACCGCGACCGCCGAACAAATCGGGGCCGCACTGTTGGAGCCAGCTAGATTACGGGAATGGTTGAAGTTTCAGCGCTTTCCGGCGGGATTGCCCGATCGGTTCACGCCGGGTTATCAGTTCACCAGCTATGGTGGTTGGATCATCCCGGTGCAGCATACGGTTGAACTGGTGGAAGCGCAGCGGCTCCGATTGCTCTTGGCCCAAGGCATTGATGGGTTTCATGCTTGGGCTTGGGGGGATGGCTGGGTACAGTCGGAACTGGAAGGGGTTTCGCTGGTGCCGATCGGTCTAGCTCAGTCGGCGAGTTTGGCATTGCTCCGCCAGTATTTGTCAACGCGCGCTCCCAAAAACTCTACCCCGTAATCTGCTTCAATGCCCCGAGGATTTGCTGCTGGAGACCGACTTGGCCTTGATTGGCGGCGAGTTGGGCGGCGAGTTTGAGGTTTTGTTTGGCTTGCCCCCGATCGCCCAGGGTCGCCTGCGCTCGGCCTAAATTGGCATGACCCAGGGGATGGCTGGGTGCCAATCGCAGCACTTGTTCAAAATCAGCGATCGCCACATCCGCCCGTTGCAGGGCCAAATAGCAGTTGCCCCGATTCATCCAAGCCGGGACAAAGGTGCCTGCCATCAGAATCGTTTGCGTATAGTTCTCGATCGCGGCATTGTATTCGCCGAGCATTTCGTGGTCGAGTCCCCGGTTGTAGTAGGCATCGACCGCTTGGGGCTGGAGCTGAATTGCGGCGGTGAAGTCCGCGACGGCTGCCGCATGTTTCCCGGCTTGCGATCGGGCAAGTCCTCGCTGAAAATGTGCGTCGTAGGATTCGGGATCAAGGGCGATCGCGCTGGCAAAGTCGATTTCCGCCTGGGCCCAATCCGTCTGCTGGGCGTGGGCTTGACCGCGCTGGAGATGCAGGGCTGCACTGGGGGCAAGGTCAATTCCAGCGGTGAAGTCAGCCATCGCGGCCGCTAAATCGCCCGCATTGCGGTATAGGCGTCCCCGGCCCAAATAAGCCAATGGCATATCAGGCTTGAGTCTCAGCGCTGCGTCATAATCCTGGAATGCCGCCCCGAGATCTTGATTTTGCTCATGGAGTTGGGCGAGGCTGAGATGGGCCTCGGCGTAGTTGGGCTGATAGAGAATGGCGCTTTCGAAGTCTTTGAAGGCCGATTGCGGTTCGCCGATCGATTGGTAAGCCAAACCCCGATTGTAATAAGCCACCCCGTAGCGCGAATCAAGCAAAATCGCCTGATTGAAATCCGCGATCGCTTTTTGAAAATCGGCTAAACGGTGATAGCTACGACCCCGATTGACATAAGACAGCGGATTATTGCCATCCAAGCGAATCGCTTCGGTGAGATCCGCGATCGCCGCCGGGTAGTCATCCACCTCCAACTGCGCCAATCCCCGATCGCCCCAAACGTAGGCCAGATTCGGGTTTTTCGCGATCGCCATACTGTACTGAGTGATCGCCGACTGGAACTGCTGACTTTTGTAATAGGCCACGCCAATGCCCCGATGGGCTTCCGGCAGATTCGGATTCAGATCCAAGGCCCGCTGAAAATCAACGATCGATCCGGCATATTCCCCAAAGTCACCCTTCACCGAAGCACGACAAAAATAGGCAACCGGAGATTGATCATTCAGGGCAACGGCCCGATCAAGCAGAACGATCGCCTCAGCGGAATTCCCCCGTTCCGCCGCATCTAAACCCTGCTGCAAAAGTTCTTCCAGTGATTCAGCCATGATCCACGCGTTCCCCAGTCCAGTCGCTCAGTACAGTCGCTTTATATTATGGCGGGATGCGGTGAAAATCAGGACGGTTTTCCGCACTCACTGGGCTGGAAATTGCTTTTAGCACTCGCTCCCCTAGAGTGCTAAAGTCAAAGGGCACTATTGGGGAATCGTAGAAACTATGGCCAAAATTGTTGTCTTCCATGAAGCGTCGCGTAAAGCCTTAGAGCGCGGTGTCAACGCCCTCGCCGATGCGGTGAAAGTCACCCTCGGGCCGAAGGGTCGCAATGTCCTGCTTGAGAAAAAGTACGGCGCACCGCAGATCGTGAACGATGGCATCAGTATCGCCAAAGAAATTGAACTGGAAGATCCGCTGGAGAACGCAGGCGCAGCCCTGATCCGCGAAGTCGCTTCCAAAACCAATGACCTCGCAGGTGACGGCACAACCACCGCGACGGTTTTGGCCCAAGCGATCATCCGCGAAGGCATGAAGAACGTGGCCGCTGGGGCCAACCCGATCGCCCTCAAGCGCGGGATCGACAAGGCCGTAGCGAAATTGCTGGAAGAAATCAAAGCGGCGGCGAAGCCCGTCGCTGACAATGCGATCGCCCAGGTTGCGGCGGTGTCCGCTGGGAACGATGACGAAATCGGCCAAATGCTGGCTGATGCCATGGGCAAAGTCGGTCGCGATGGCGTAATCACGATCGAAGAATCAAAGGGTCTGGACACCGAGATCGACATCGTGGAAGGGATGCAGATCGATCGCGGCTACATGTCGCCCTACTTCGTCACCGACATGGAACGCCAAGTCGCCGAATTTGAGAACATGGCCATCCTGCTGACCAATAAAAAAATCAGCTCGATCCAAGAACTCGTGCCCGTCCTGGAGCAAGTTGCCCGCGCCGGTCAGTCGCTCTTGGTGATGGCCGAAGACGTTGAAGGCGAAGCCCTGGCGACCCTCGTGGTCAACCGTCTGCGCGGCGTGCTGAATGTGGCGGCAGTGAAAGCACCGGGCTTCGGTGAACGCCGTACCTCGATGCTGCAAGACATCGCTGTGCTCACGGGCGGCCAGGTGATCTCCGAAGACCTCGGCCTCAGCCTCGACACCGTCACGCCTGACATGCTTGGTAAAGCGCAAAAAATTACGATCACCAAGGATTCCACCACGATCGTCGCCAACAGCAGCAACAGTGCTGATGTGCAAACCCGCGTCGAGCAACTGCGCCGCGAACTGAACAATTCCGACTCCGAGTATGACAAAGAGAAGCTCTCCGAGCGGATCGCCAAGCTCGCAGGCGGTGTGGCCGTGATCAAAGTCGGTGCAGCGACGGAAACCGAACTGAAGGATCGCAAACTGCGGATCGAAGATGCGCTGAATGCGACCAAAGCGGCGGTCGAAGAAGGTATTGTTCCCGGTGGTGGTACGACCCTGCTGCACCTGGCGAGCAAGTTGAACGACCTGAAGGCCAGCCTTAATGACGAAGAGCGGCTCGGGGTCGAAATCGTCGCCCGTGCCGTCAGCGCCCCGGTGAAGCAAATCGCCGATAACGCTGGGGTTCAAGGTTCGGTCGTGGTCGAGAAGGTCAAGGCCATGGACTTCAACTTCGGCTACAACGCCATGACGGGCGAGTACGAAGATCTGATCGCCAGCGGCATCATTGACCCGGCGAAGGTTGTCCGTTGCGCGCTCCAGGATGCAGCTTCGATCGCCTCCATGGTCTTGACGACGGAATGCCTCGTGGTCGAAGAACCCGCTCCCGAACCCGCTGGTGCGCCTGACATGGGCGGCATGGGCGGTATGGGCGGCATGGGCGGTATGGGCGGCATGGGGATGATGTAATCCTCGGGGTAAAGTCCAACTGACCGATCAATTCACTTGAGCAACACCCTTCTGACGACGATCAGCAGGGTGTTTTTTTGCGGGCATCTGACCCGATACCAGCGACCCGATACCAACGCAGCGCATAAAAAAGCATCCCATCGCTGGGATGCCGTTTCGGAGTTTTGAACCAAGAATCTGATTCAGGAGAGTTTTAGGAGTGTTGAAGTATTAAAATCCGCTGATACGCCCATTGCCTGTGAAGTCACGAATGTAGAGTGACTAACCTACATCCAGCGCACATCGCGTAACCATTTCCACACCCCGGTCGATCGCCGCAAAACCACATTCTGGCTCTGCTCACTAACGATCGTCTTGAGTTCGACGCTGGTAAAGCAATATCCCATGCGCTGGGAAATATCCACAAACTCCTCCGGCGATCGCACCCCCATAAACCGATCGCGCAAACGCTGATCGTGGGATGCGGCAAATAGAAAGCGGGCTGCACTCTTAGCGGACATGATAGGAACCTCCTCGGTGAGTCTCAGAATTCAATCCTTCTGAGATGGGAGTCTGAGATGGGAGAACAGCTCAAGCTCGATTGGCATCTGTCCATTATGAACTATCTACCTACGTGTTTTCATGCAGGAATGATGAAGTCTCAGGAATTCTCCTTAAAAAACCTTGAACCTCAAATCTTGTACTTAGTGCTACTCGAGGATTTCGCGTTTTGGCAATATGCCTTTGGGTAGATTGATCGCTGGCGATTGCTCAGTATTCTAGGTACCAGTATTTTGTGTTGTTCCTGGCTTTTGTGTTTTCCCTTGGTTGAACGATTCGCGATTAACTGAGACTGCGCTGCGATCGATCGCGGATTCATTTTGGACATTCTCCCTGGATCTACCGCAACCGATCGGTGCGCTGCGGCAAAAAACACTGGATTTCCCGGAGGTCATCTGGGAACCACGGGCGGAATACTGGAGTGACCGGACTGGATCAGTTACGTCGGTGCTCTTGTCAAACTTTGTTGATTAAGTTAGCTCAGTTGCAATTTGGTGTTCTGCCGCAGTGATCGTTCTATGTCCTGGAACTCATCATTCGCATCTACTTCATTCCTTTCTGCTTTCCATTGTGCAACTGCGGCCAACGAGGATATTTTGCCCATGGCGATGAACGGTTTATCTATCAGTAGTAGCGCCAATGCCCAACTGGCGATCGCGACTGAATCGAGTTGGTTACTCCAAACCGTGATTGAGAGTCTGAATGATGGTGTCATCATCACGGATCTTGACGATCAGGTTGTTCAGATTAATTCCCGTTTGGCCAAGCTGATTGGCTGCCCGATCGCGGAAATGATTGGTAATCCGGCGCGGCCCTACTTGGAGCTGATTGAAGGCTGGCTCCGGTTGCAGCATGATCCCGCGGCTGTCAATGAATGGCGTGAGCGCCAGTTGAAGCGTCCTGATGGCCGCCAGTTCTGGGCCGAGGTGGATATCACACCGCTCTATGATCCAGCAGGTAATCCCGCTGGTAATTTGTTGCGCGTGAGCGACATCACCGAACGCAAATGGCTAGAAGAATATCTCCGACTGCTGGAATCGGTGGTCGTAAATGCGAATGAAATGGTGATGATCACCCAGGCGGAAACGGGCGAAGATCCACTCAACCTGCGGATCATCTACATCAATAATGCTTTTCTCAAGGTCACGGGCTACCGCGCCGGAGAAGTGATCGGCCAGAACAGTCAGTTGCTCGTGGGTGAAGACACCGCCTTTAAGGAACTGGAACGGGTACGCCAGCAATTGGCCCAAGGCGCATCGGCCAAAGCGGAATTGCTGCTGTATCACAAGGATGGCAGCGCCTTCTGGGCGGATATTAATACCGTGCCGATTCATAATGAGCATGGTCAACTGACCCATTACGTCTCCGTCATGCGCGAGGCCACCGAACGCAAGCAAGCCGAAGAACAACTGCGCCGCAATGCTTTCCACGATTCCCTCACGGGCTTGCCGAACCGCTTAATGTTTATGGAGCGGCTAGCCGAAACCGTGGACTATGCCAAGCAAGATCCCGGTTCACACTTTGCGTTGCTATTCTTGGATCTCGATCGGTTCAAGGTGATCAACGATAGCTTGGGCCATTTAATTGGGGACCAACTGCTGGTGGCGATCGCCCGACGGCTCGAAAGCTGTCTACAAAAAAACGACCTCGTCGCGCGATTGGGCGGCGACGAATTCACGATCTTGCTGGAAGCGGTTAGCGACCTAGCTGCGGCGAATGCCGTGGCCGATCGGATTCACCGCGCCCTCGCCGAACCCTTTGACCTGAGTGGGAAC
This sequence comes from Cyanobacteriota bacterium, assembly GCA_046049545.1. Lineage (GTDB taxonomy): Bacteria > Cyanobacteriota > Cyanobacteriia > Leptolyngbyales > Leptolyngbyaceae > Romeriopsis. Next base: position 31,365 of record JBJORF010000014.1, read on the forward strand.
GAAGTTTTCACCAGTGTCAGTATTGGGATTGCCATGAGTGTGAACATGGATCTGACCAGTGCGGAGGATGTGCTGCGCGGGGCGGATATTGCCATGTACCGTGCCAAGGCCCACGGCAAGTCCTGCCATGAGGTCTTTGATACCGAAATGCACCGCAGCGTCGTGACGCTAATGCAGATGGAAACCGATCTGCGCCGCGCGATCGAGCGTCAAGAATTTGAGCTGTTCTATCAGCCGATCGTGTCGCTTTCTACGGGTCGGATCGCTGGATTTGAAGCCTTGGTGCGATGGCCCCATCCGGAAAAGGGCTACATTTCCCCGAGCGAATTTATTTCCTTGGCGGAGGAAACGGGACTGATTATGTCTCTGGGCAGTTGGGTCTTGCGCGAGGCTTGTCGGCAGCTCTGTCAATGGCAGGTGAAGTTCTCAAAACACCTACCCCTCAGCGTCAGCGTCAATCTATCCACCCGCCAGTTTTCCCAGCCGAACCTACCGGAGCAAATCCAAGCCATCCTCGAAGAAACCAACCTCAGCCCCAATTCGCTCAAGTTGGAAATCACCGAAAGCGCCATCATGGAAAACCCCGATTCCGCGATGAACATGCTGATCAACATCAAAAAGCTCGGCGTGCAGTTGTCCGTCGATGACTTCGGGACAGGCTACTCCTCCCTGGGCTATCTGTATCGATTCCCCATGGACGTGCTGAAAATTGACCAATCCTTCATCAGCCGCATCGATGTCGATGGCGAAAAGCTCGAACTGGTGCGGACGATCACGACCCTCTCCTGGAACCTCGGTATGGATGTCGTCGCCGAGGGCGTTGAGACCGCCAAGCAACTGGCGCAGCTCAAGGCGCTGAAGTGTGAGTACGGCCAGGGACACTTGTTTGCGCCCGCCATGAGTGTGGAAAAAATGGAGGCGTTTCTCAGCCATCCGCAGCATCCGCTGCATCATTTGGCCCAGGTATTGCCGATCGAGGCGAGTATGGCGGCAGCTTTGGTGGATTAGGTTGGATCACAGGCGGCAGAATTGCTTGGAAAAAAGTCCGTCGCTGGCAACGCTTTTTGCTATGCTATTAGAGCTTATGTGACGTTAATACCTCTAGTGATGTAAGCAAGCGCGCGGATGTGGCGGAATTGGTATACGCGCACGCTTGAGGTGCGTGTGGCTTTGCCTTACGAGTTCGAGTCTCGTCATCCGCATTTTAATAAGCCCCTTGGTTGAGTCTTGATTCACCGAGGGGTTTTGATTTTTGGGCATTTTAGGTTTGGGGCGTTTTCGCATTTCTGACTTATGCGCAATTCGGCGATGACAAAGCACTTGCCAGAATCAAGCACTTGCCAGAATCAAGCACTTGCCAGAGGCCATTCCACATTCAACGGATTGCCTCGATCGGGTGGGATAATGGGGGGTGATCGTGGGTTGGCGGAGGCTGTGGGCGTGGGATGCACGCCCCTACGGGGCATGGATGGGATGGGGTGGGATGATCGATCCCTCCCGTACGGGCGCGTTTTCCGCGCCCTCAATTGCGCAACGCTGCCCTTTAATCCTGATCGCCAATGGATCAACTTTGAATTTGGAATTGCTGCTTGCCGGATTCGTTGCACCTTGGCGGGAGGTGAATCCGCTAGAATGGGGACTGCACAAAATTCGGCTTAATGAGAACCCCTATGTCCGTTCGCGTTCGTATCGCCCCCAGTCCGACTGGCAATCTCCACATCGGCACCGCTCGTACGGCTGTCTTCAATTGGCTGTTTGCCAAGGCCAATGGCGGCAAGTTCATCCTGCGGATCGAGGATACGGATCTGGAACGATCGAAGCCCGAATACACTGAAAACATTATGTCCGGCCTGAAGTGGCTGGGCCTCAACTGGGACGAAGAACCCGTTTATCAAACCCAGCGCATGGGCTTGTATGCACCGAAAATTCAGGAATTGCTGGACAAAGGTTTGGCCTACCGGGCTTACGATACGCCGGAAGAACTGACGGCCATGCGTGAGCAGCAACAGGCCCGCAAACTCGCGCCGCGCTACGACAATCGCCACCGAAACCTGACTCCTGAGCAAATCGCCGCCTATGAAGCAGAAGGTCGTCAAGCCGTGATTCGGTTCAAAATCGAGGACGATCGGGAGATCTCCTGGAATGACATGGTGCGCGGCAAAGTTACCTGGAAAGGCGCGGATCTGGGCGGCGATATGGTGATTGCCCGGGCGGCTGATCCCAAGACGATCGGCGCACCGCTCTACAACTTTGTTGTGGTCGTGGACGACATCGACATGAGCATCAGCCACGTGATTCGCGGGGAAGATCACATCGGCAATACACCGAAGCAGATCTTGCTCTACGAAGCACTCGGGGCGACGGTGCCTGAATTTGGGCATACGCCGCTGATTTTGAATGAGAAGGGGGCGAAGCTCTCGAAGCGCGATGGTGTGACTTCGATATCGGATTTTCAGAAGATGGGTTTCACGCCGGGGGGCTTGGCGAACTACATGACCTTGCTGGGTTGGTCGCCTGTGGACGGCATGGATGAGATTTTTAGTCTGGAAGCCGCTGGCAAAGTCTTCAGCTTCGATCGGGTGAACAAGGCCGGGGCGAAATTTGACTGGGCCAAGCTGCGTTGGCTCAATGGCCAATATCTCCATGCCGTTCCTGCGGCGGAATTAGTCGATCAAATGCTGCCTTACTGGAAAGCGGCGGGTTACGACGTTGATCGCGCCGATCGTGCTTGGCTGGAACAAATCGCGATAGTGATTGGGCCGAGCTTGGAAGTGTTGTCGGATTGCGTTGACATGACGCGCTATCTGTTTGTCCAGGACGTCGAGATCACCGAAGATGCCCAAAAGCATTTGGGGAATGACGGTGTGATTCCGGTACTGCAAGCGGTGCAAGCGGCGCTGCCCGAAGGCCCGATCACGGAAGATCAAGCCAAGGCGATCGTTGATCACGTCGTCCAATCCCAAGGTGTGAAGAAGGGGTTGGTGATGAAGTCGCTACGGGCAGGACTGACCCGATCGCTGCAAGGCCCAGATCTAATGCAGTCCTGGCTGTTGCTGAGTCAACAAGGTTGGGCGAAAACGCGGTTGGCCCAAGCGATCGGCGGGTGAAACTCTCGTTACAATTCTGGGAACCTTGAGACAGCGCATAATGTCTACAGACCTGTTGAATGCCCAGTCCAGTTGAATGTTTAAGTGAATGCCGTCATGTTGAAACGAATTCTCCCCATTGCGTCGATTGCCGCACTTGCGACGATCGGAGTGGTGTCCATGGGGGCGGAAGCCCAGGCTCAAAGTACGTTTGATAGTGCCGTCATCAGTCCCCGCTTTGCGCCCGATCCAATGCAGCTAAAGGGTGTCACGGGCGGCCAATCCCTGGCTAAATCCGTCGCGGGCCAAGCCGATACGGAAACTGGGCCATGTCTCGGATTCATGGATTCCCAGCCCTACCATCGCCTCGAACTCAAATCACGCTTTCGCTATCTCAGCATCGTCGCCACCAGTTCCACCGATACGACGATGCTGATTAAAGGTCCCGGCGGCGTTTGGTGTAGTGACGATTATCAAGGCAAAGATGCAGGCGTTTCCGGTGAATGGCTGCCGGGTAGCTACGATGTCTTCGTCGGCAGCTACAGCAAAACGAAATCCGTACCTTACGTGTTGCGGGTTTCGGAAACGCAGTAAGCCCAGGCTAAATCCATCGATTAATCACCGCAGAGCGGGCTAAACCCAATGGTTTAGCCCGCTTTTGACATGACCGATCGCCGACTTTTGGATCACTCGATCGGGCAGAGGCGTTGATCAATCGTGAACCCCTGCGTTAAGATAATCGTTAAGATAAATTAACAATCCTTCTCATCGAAGACAGTGGTTCTCGATACTCTGGTGAATTACGCCATAATCGAATCGGCTGGAATTCAAATGAGTGGTACTGTTTCTCTCTTTTCTGTTCCTCTCTTATCGATTTAGTGGCGAGGTTGCCAGTTTTATGAAACCGACCTGGAGAAACGCTTTATTGTGGGCTTTGCCTGCCGTGGTGATCGGCATTTTCCTATGGCAAAGCACATTAACGCCCATGGCCAACAACAGCGGTATGGCGGCACGCAATGCGGCGAGTACCCGCATGACCTATGGACGCTTCCTGGAGTACCTGGATGCGAATCGGGTCAAGACTGTCGATATCTATGACAATGGCCGGACGGCGATCGTGGAAGCGACTGATCCAGAATTGGAAGGTCGGGTGCAGCGATTGCGAGTTGATTTGCCCGGTGTTGCGCCAGAATTGATGACGCGCCTGCGCAGCTCGAACATCGCTCTGGATGCCCACCCCGCACAAAACAACAGCGCCGTTTGGGGTTTGCTGGGTAACTTGTTGTTCCCGGTGTTGCTGCTATCGGGCTTGTTCCTGCTGTTCCGCCGATCGAACAACATGCCGGGTGGCCCGGGCCAAGCGATGAGCTTCGGCAAGTCGAAGGCACGATTCCAAATGGAAGCGAAGACGGGCGTGATGTTCGACGACGTGGCCGGGATCGAGGAAGCGAAGGAAGAACTTCAGGAAGTGGTTACCTTCTTGAAGAAGCCAGAGAAATTCACCGCTGTCGGTGCGAAGATTCCCAAAGGCGTGATGCTGGTTGGCCCGCCGGGTACGGGTAAAACCTTGCTGGCCAAAGCGATCGCGGGTGAAGCGGGCGTGCCGTTCTTCAGCATCTCGGGTTCGGAATTTGTCGAAATGTTTGTGGGTGTGGGTGCTTCCCGTGTCCGCGACCTGTTCAAAAAGGCCAAAGAAAATTCGCCTTGCATCATCTTCATCGACGAAATTGATGCTGTCGGTCGTCAGCGCGGCGCAGGCATCGGTGGTGGTAATGATGAACGGGAGCAAACCCTGAACCAGTTGCTCACTGAGATGGACGGTTTTGAAGGCAACACTGGCATCATCATTATCGCGGCGACCAACCGCGTGGATGTGCTGGATTCAGCCTTGTTGCGTCCGGGTCGTTTCGATCGGCAGGTGATGGTCGATGTGCCGGACATCAAGGGGCGTTTGGAAGTGCTGCAAGTTCACGCCCGCGACAAGAAGATCTCCGATGAGATTTCGCTCGATGTGATCGCCCGTCGGACTCCCGGTTTCTCCGGTGCCGATTTGGCAAACCTCTTGAACGAAGCCGCAATTCTCACTGCCCGTCGTCGCAAAGATGCGATCACCATGGCCGAAGTCGATGATGCCGTCGATCGGGTCGTGGCTGGGATGGAAGGCACGCCGCTCGTAGATAGCAAGAGCAAGCGCTTGATTGCCTACCACGAAATTGGCCACGCCGTTGTCGGTACGCTGCTGAAGCACCATGACCCGGTACAGAAAGTCACACTGATTCCCCGTGGTCAGGCTCAAGGTTTGACTTGGTTTATGCCATCGGAAGACCAAGGTTTGATCTCCCGTGCGCAGATCATGGCCCGGATTTCCGGTGCTTTGGGCGGTCGCGCCGCTGAAGAAATTGTCTTCGGTGATGCCGAAGTCACAACGGGTGCTGGTGGCGACCTCCAGCAAGTCGCTGGCATGGCCCGCCAAATGGTCACCCGCTACGGCATGTCTGACCTCGGGCCATTGTCCTTGGAAAGCCAGCAGGGCGAAGTTTTCCTGGGTCGTGACTGGACAAGTTCCCGATCGGACTACTCCGAAGGGATCGCCGCCCGGATTGACGCTCAAGTACGGACAATCGTGGAACATTGCTACGACGAAGCCCGTCAAATCATGCGTGACCATCGGGAACTCGTTGATCGGCTCGTTGACCTCCTGGTTGAGCGTGAAACCATTGATGGTGATGAGCTGCGTCGAATTGTTTCCGAGTATGCCGTGGTGCCTGAAAAAGAGCAGTTGATGCGGATTTAGTTCAGCATCGATGCTTGATTTCCAGGTTCCTGGCAGTCTCCCATAACTCATAGGCTTTTGAAGGCAGAACTCACGGGTTCTGCCTTCTTTTTATGAATTGGGCTTCGGCGTGGCTCAGCCCGCTCAATGGAAAAGTAAATTGCGTCGGGCTTCGGCGTGGCTCAGCCCTCGATCGTAATGCCGATCACCCAGTGAGCTGAAGCTTCGGCGTGGCTCAGCCCTCAACCCACGCCCCACCGATCACCCAGTGGGCTGAGCGTCAGTCGAAGCCCACGACCAATAACCCCTACCGATCACCCAGTGAGCTAAAGCTTCGGCGTGGCTCAGCCCTCACCCACGCCCCACCGATCACCCAGTGGGTTTCGGCTGACGCTCAACCCACATCGCAAAATCCTGGCTAAATTGCGTCAAGTTGATCAGCCGAATCCGACCGCTCTGTTGCGCCACATGGCGTTCGGTCGGTAGGTTATAACCCCAGTCGGCCAGGAATAACTGAATGTCTTGTAAGTCGGATTGCTTTTGCACGGTTTCGAGCGTTCTGAAGCGGTCTTCGATAAACCAAATGGACTTGTAACGTCGTTTAAGTTCCCGCAGAATTTCGTATTTCGGGCGTTTCTGCTCTTTGCCAAAAATTCGTTCCGGTGGCAATTCAATCCCTGCGTCCGCTAGGAGCTGATGGATAAAGCGCCCTTCCTTTGTACTGATAATCAGCCAATTGTCGATCGACTTGAGCCGATCGAGCACTCCAGGATAAAAGCTGTGTGTCCCGAGCCAATCAGGCAGATGGGTCTGAATCGCCACATCCCGCAGATGATCGACTAATCCGCCCACCTGTTGCGGTGTGGAGTGGTGCTGTTGGAGCATTTCGATCGCGATATTGTGCCAATCGGCCAGGATCGCCTGTTCCGAAAATCCCGATCGCAACGCATGGATCACCACGGGCATTTCCCAACCCGTTTCAACGACGGGGCGCAGGCGATAAAATGCCTCGGCTAAACCTGCTGGTGGCTCAACTGTATCGGGCGACCAAAGCTGACAGTGAGCGGCCCAGGCAGTCTGAAAATATTCCTGTAACCCATTGCAAATCACACCATCAAAATCCAGAGCCAGTAGCTCTGGAGCCAATAGGCCGGAAGCGAATCGATCGACATGACTTGCCACGATAACTACCATTCCTGATCAGCAACCAAGGTACTGATCGAAAAAGGAAAACATCTATATCAAATCACAAATCTAAAACTGGGACGCTAGGATTCGAACCTAGGAATGCCTGGACCAAAACCAGGTGCCTTACCGCTTGGCGACGTCCCATTGCTTCTCTACATGAATAATGTTACCAGCATTTTCCTGAAATGTGACAACTGATTTCAATTTTTTTGGGATTTTTTTTGAGACTGCTCACGGCGACAAAACGCATTCAAAAAAAACGGTGTAACCTTAGAAAAATGATTGGAGGAATGGGTTAAGCAATGAATGCCGCCGAACAAGCCACCTCTCTGGAGACGACCAGTAAAATTGCCGCGATCGTTAACCTGTTTCAGCAGGAGTTCCCCGACGCGAATGCCGATCTCCAGCCCTGGCTGAACGACCCAGACACCCTCGAACTCGTTGATCCCGACTCGATCGATATTGGCTTTCACTTTCCCGGCTGGAGTCGGCGCTTTCAAAGTCGCAGTATTTTGGTGCAGATTCGGCTCTTTCCTGATGAAGATTCCACCAGCGCCGGTGCGATTAAATCGATCGGGGCCGAACTTGTCGGCTTTACCCATGTGGGCAAGCAATGGCATCTTTCGACCATTCAAGACTGGGCCTTTGAAGGTGAAAAGATTCCCACCGAAGAAGCCCAATTTCAACTCAAACGCTTCTGTCGTAAGCTGCTAGAGGTATTTAACGGAAACGATTAGGTCATGGTGGAACAACTGACGACGGCGGTGCTGGTGGTCGGCGGTGGCACAGGGGGCACCGCCGCTGCAATTCAATCCGCAAGGCGCGGTGTGCCAACGATTTTGGTCAGTGAGTTTGGATGGCTCGGTGGGATGTTGACCAGTGCTGGAGTCACTGCACCCGATGGCAATGAGCTAGAGGCTTTGCAAACCGGAATTTGGGGGGACTTTTTGCGATCGCTGCGACAGCGTCAACCAGAGGGACTGGATCACGGTTGGGTGAGCTGCTTTACCTACGAACCCCAAGTTGGGGCGGCGATCTTTGCGGATTGGGTGGCCGCGCTGCCTAACTTACGTTGGATTCAGGGACAGGTACCGGAGGCGGTGATCCGATCGGGCGATCGCATTACAGGAGTGCGATTTGGGGACTACGAAATCGATGCGGAAATCACGATCGATGGCACTGAACTCGGCGATTTACTGGCCTTGGGTGATATTCCCCATCGTTGGGGCTGGGAACTCGATCGAGAATTTGGTGAACCCAGTGCCCCGGATCGCTATTCCCCATTGACCGCAAACTACCCAGTGCAGGTACCGACTTGGGTGGTGTTGCTCAAAGACTACGGGGAGAGTCAGACCGCGCCGCCCATCCCGGCACCGCCAAACTATAACGCCGATCGTTATGCGAAAGCCTGGGCGAATCATGGCGGCGAAAATCATGGCGGCGAAAACTGTCTTAACTATGGTCGTCTGCCCAATCAGCAATTCATGCTCAACTGGCCCATCCATGGCAATGACTATGGTGAAGGTGTGGAACGACTGCGGGGTAGCGCCGCTGATCGGCAAGCATTCCACCAAGAAGCGATTTGGCAGAGTTTGGGGTTCGCTCACTATATTCAAAGAAACCTGGGCGATCGCTACGGCTTAGCGCTCCATACCTTCCCCTGGACAGCGGCTCAGCAAGCTCGCTATGACCTACCGCCGGAACTGCTCACCGCCTTTGCCCTGCATCCCTACTACCGCGAAGGCCGGCGCTTGGTGGGTTGCACAACCGTGCGGGAACAGGACTTGCTGCCGATGTCGGCGCAAGCCCGGACGGCATCCCTGCCAATGGCTGTCAGTGCTTCAGGCTGTGATGCGGTCGAATCCTGCTGTGAAGCGATCGCCGTGGGCAACTATGTCCTCGACCACCATTACCCCAGCGGGGACATCAAACTTTCGCCCAAATCAATGCAGTGGGGCGGACGCTGGACAGGCACACCGTTCACGATTCCCTACCGCGCCTTAGTGCCGAAGACGATCGACGGCTTCCTCGCCTGCGAAAAGAATATTTCCGTGACCCATATGGCCAACGGAGCCACCCGCCTGCAACCCCTAGTCTTAAATATTGGGCAAGCCGTCGGCATGGCAGCGGCGCTCTGTATCGAGCAGCAGTGCAACCCGCGTCAGTTGCCCGTGCGCGCCCTTCAGAATGCACTGATTACCGATCCGATCGCCCCCGCCGCCGTCATTCCCCTGCTGAACCAACCCCTCGATCACCCCGAATGGTCAAAATGGCAGACCTATTACCTCAGCCATCCCGAGAGCTATGCCGCTAGCGGTAATGCTCCAATCAAACAATCCCCCCTAGGGATAGATAAGATCTACCCTTCGGCAGATACTGAAACGCTACAGGGGGTCTTCCACCGCATTACTGAGCAAAAATATGAATTGCACGATGAATCGGGGGTTTGGGCGCTGATTACCCTGAGTGCTGAAGTTGACAATCAACTATCCGTGTATCCAAACGAACAGAAGATCCAACTCTCAGGACGACGCAATTTGGCCGGAAACTGGATCCGAATTGAGCGAATTTGGGGCATTGAAAGCGGATCATCTGCCGTAGGAAACGCCTGAAATACCTGTTCCATCTGAATCATCATTGGGCAAATAAAAAAAGGCAGATTTCTTAGGTGATTGTCCTGACAGTCTACGGAGGTCGCGTATGAGTAGTTAGTTACACACCAACACAGACTTCTTTAACGACTATGCGCTTTCCTATTTCCTTGGCCTGCATGGGCCTAATTCTTTCTGCGGCTTTGGGTATGGTCTCGACAATGCAGCCGACTGCTTCCCAGGCAGACAAGCCCGCGCATGATTCGACTACGGTTGCCTATCGGGGCAGCGGGCGAATCAGCTGGTAATAAGCAATTTCGAATTGTTTTAGTCGAATTATTTTGGTGGTTGAGCTGGATCCTGAGTCGTTGACCAAGTGCTGACCCTGGCCCATTCAACTGCATGGCTGGCATTGGTCAATGCTGATTCTTTGAGGGATGAAAACCGGACTTCAAACTCTCGATCGCTATTCTGGTCGCGATCGGTTTTCGCCTCATGGTTTTTGCTGATGGAATTGGGCCTTAGGGCTGTGGTGAGCGTGGATTTACGTTGGTAGATTTGCCTTGATCACAGCCTTAATGCTGCCCCGGTGATCGCAAAACTGATCCTGCCCTCCGACAAAACTCGGAAATATTCAAATTTTGATCGATAGATCGTGAATTTATTGGGCATACTATGGGGAGTTCTCTGATCGGAGAGAATTTCTGAGTTTTCTGCTGTGAAAATTTAGGTTTGCTGATCAGATCGAACTGGTATAAGCTGGGACTGCGATTTGACCCTTGAGGGGTGGCACCATTGCACATTTGCAATGCTTGCTACTATTCAAGTTTCGGTCAAACTGTCATACTCAGTATGCTGAGCCCAACCTGCTGCGTGCATTGTTTTTTATATGACTAAGGACTTAGATCTGATTAAGCTGCTTAGCCCCAGCGCAATGGATCAGATCATGCTCTACCTCGCATTCAGCGCAATGCGAACTGGGGGACATCGACATGGGGCATTTCTCGATGCGGCGGCAACGGCGGCAAAATGCGCCATCTACATGACCTATATGGAGCAGGACGGAAACCTGCGCATGACGGGTCATCTCCACCACATCGAGCCAAAGCGGGTAAAGGCGATCGTCGAGGAAGTCGGCCAAGCCTTGACTGAAGGCAAGTTATTGAAGATGCTGGGTTCGCAAGAGCCACGCTATCTAATTCAGTTGCCCTACGTTTGGCTGGAGCAATATCCTTGGCAGCCTGGCCGATCGCGGATTTTTTCAACCAGCTTGACTTCGGAAGAGAAGCGGCAGATCGAAGATAAGCTGCCGAAGAACTTGCCGGATGCGCAGCTGATTAACTCGTTCCAGTTTTTGGAATTGATTGAGTATTTGCATGGACGATCGCAGGAAGACCTGCCGCGTGAACAGCGGATGCCGCTGAGTGAAGCGTTGGCGGAGCATATTAAGCGTCGCCTGCTCTATGCGGGCACGGTGACCCGGATTGATTCGCCTTGGGGAATGCCGTTCTACGCACTAACCCGATCGTCCTATTCGCCGGAAGATCAAGAAGAGCGCGCCTACGTGATGGTGGAAGACACAGCCAAGTTCTTCCGATTGATGCAGGGCTGGGCTGATCGGCAACCGCGTTACATGCGGGTGTTGGAAGCCTTAGATATTCCCAATGAGCGTGTCGATCAAGCCCTGGAAGAACTGGATGAAATCATCCGGCAATGGGCCGATCGTTACCACCAAGATGGTGGTAGCCCGATGATTGTCCAAATGGCGATCGGGGCCCGCGAAGATTAAGGGTTAAACCAATCTAAATCATCGAATAACGCAGTAGCATACGGCGTTCGTTTCCGGGGAGACGAACGCCGTTTATCGTTGGGCAATTTGGGTTGGGCATCACATTGTGGCGAGAAAATCTGCTAGGCTTGAGGGATTATTGATAATAGTTCCTATTTTGATGACGCAGTTTTCCTCCCTATCGGGCCATCAAAGTTCCGCTTTTTTCTTGAAGTTCGCACTGCCGATCGCTGTGCTCATTCACGCGGGGCTGTTGTTTCTGCCACGTCCACCAGAGCCGACTAGCACACCAAAGCCTAAATCAGAAGCGATTGAAGTGGATTTGGCCGCACTGCCCGATATTCAGCCGCGTCCGTCACCGATCGCCCAACCGATCGTCCCGACTTCACCCCCCATTCGTCCTGTCCCAATTCAATCACCAGCAGCAATCGCTCCCACCACTGCTAATCAATCGCAACAAATTCAACAAGCCGTGGCAGAAGCGATGCAGTCCCAGCGGTCTGAGCGCGATCGTTCGTCTGATTCGCCGCAGGCAACTCCACAAGCAGCAGCGAATTCGAAGCAAGTTCTCGCTCAGCCCCAAAACCCAAATCAACCGCCCACGTCTCAGCCCTCGGCATCGCCGATCGTGGCTACGGGGACGGATGCGTTTACACAGTTAGGGGCGACGAGTTGTGGGCAAGGCTGTTTTCAGTTAACCAGTAGCCAAACTTTTCAAGATTTTGAGCAGGTGATGACGCAGCGGTTTAAGGTGAAACCCAAATCGATCTGCAACGAAGAAGGCCATCGCCAGGGGTATATCGTGCAGAATGCCAAGCAGCAGGCGGAGTATTGGTATTGGGAGCCGCTGACAGGTGTAGGTCAAACGATTACAAATCAATATGTGCAGCGATCGGAGTTGATTGGCCAACCTTGTGAATGATTTGATTTGGAATGTTGGGCGGCGGTGGGGTGTTTGATGGGGGATGTTGGGCTCCGTGTTGCTCTGCGCAATCTACGGGTTGTCGTTAATAAAAAACTGATCGGACAAATCAAAATTGCCCGATCGGTGTTGTGAGGCAAATGGATGAAAGTTGCGCGAACTATTTCCAGCCGCCACGATCCATGATCATGAGGGCTTTCTGGTTATTGGCGGCGAAGGCTTCGGCGCTGAGTTTGTCGGATTTAAATTGGCCGTAGCGCTTGACGGCTTCACTGGACGAAACCCCGGCGATGACAGGATATTCGTTGTTGCTGCTGGCAAAGACACCCTGGGCTTCAGCGGTGGTGAGGTATTCGAGGAATTTCACGGCTGCATCGCGGTTCGGGGCATTTTTGGCCACACCGCCGCCGCTGATGTTGACGTGAGTGCCGCGATCGCCCTGGTTCGGGAAGATGATCCCGACTTTATCGGCGATTTCGCGCTCTTCTGGTTTGTTCGACTGAGCTAGTCGGGCAAGATAGTAGGTGTTGCTGATGGCGATGTCGCCTTGACCGCTGGCAAGGGCTTTGATTTGGGCGGTGTCATTGCCCTCGGGCTTGCGGGCGAAATTGGCGACTAAGCCTTTGACCCAGCTTTCGACAGCAGCTTCATTGCCATTGGTCGCCGCCAGAATCGATCCGACGAGGGATTGATTATAAATATTGCTGGAGGAGCGCACTAAGATCTTGCCTTTGAACTTCGGATCGGCCAAATCCTCATAGGTCTTGAGTTGGTTGCGATCGAAGCGCTCTTTGTTATACATCAGCACCCGCGCCCGTTTGGTGAAGCCATACCATGTGCTATTGGCCGATCGCAGTTCGGCGGGTACCCGTTGCTGCAAACTAGAGGAATTGACGCTCTGGAACAGACCTTCTTGATCAAGTCGCCAGAGGTTTCCGGCATCGACGGTGATGATTACGTCGGCTGGACTATTTGCCCCTTCACTTTTCAGCCGTTCGAGCAGTTTATCTCCCGGCGATTCGACCAAGTTAATCTTGATCCCCGTGGCTTTGAAAAATTGCTCATAGATCGCACTGTCCGCTGGATAGTGCCGCGAGGTATAGAGATTCAGCACGCCGGGGGCTTGGGCCACGCTCCGCCGCGATCGGCCCAAATCATGCAGCGCGATCGCCCCAAATGCCGCACCAGAAGCTAAAAATGTCCGCCGAGAAATGCTCATTGATCCATCCTTGTTGATATTGATATAGAATCTCAATAACTTTTCTGAATCATAGAATTAGCTTGCATCAAATGTAAAGCAACTTATTGAAATTTAAGTGAATTAGCGATGGTACCCCTTTGAACAAATCAGTCTAAAACTCTTAAATCTCAGGGGTTTTCAAAGGATCGAATCATCTTGAACACTTTTTCGGCCAGGAGCTTATTGAGAAATAGATGCAATTTATCTTGCCAAACCCCTAGGGATTGCGATAGTCTTTAATAGAATAGTTCGCAACAAGTTTTTGGAGTTTTTGATGGCTGTATCTCTCGATCAGGTTCCTGTGGGTACGTTGGTGCGAGTGGTCGATGGTGGTGGGTCGATGGTGATGGGGCTAGAGCCGGGGATGCTCTTGCGCGTCCTGCGGCTATCAGACCGAGGTTCAATGCTGGTCTCAGGACATTCCGGCGAGTATCTCAGTTTGAACCATGAGTTGACACGCTCCGTTCAGGTGCAATTGGAAGAATTGACTGCCGCTTAGGCGCATCCAGGATTAGACACGCTCAGGTATGGCCAGCAAAAATCCTCCTCGCCCAGTGCAGCGTGCAAGCGAGAAGGATTGAGTACCGGATCGATTCATTACCGATTAACAACTAGCGCTGAACTAAGGTGTCCGCAGCAAGAAAATGGTCAATATGGAAAGCGCGATCTTCCGTTTCCAGCAAGATCTTTTCATAGAGGTAGCGGGTGGCCCGATCGTCCAGGCTCTCTGCCTGACTGGCCAGACGACGCAACATCTGAATCACTGCTTTTTCTGCCGCCAAGTCATGCTCCAGCATGGCTCGGCAATTAAAGATACCGTCGGCTTCGGGCGTGAAGCAGCAGAGTTCCGACAATTTACTAAAGCCCGCAACCGGCACTCCGCCCAGTCCATTCAGCCGTTCTCCCAGTTCATGCACATACCCCTTGGCCTTACCCGAACTTTCATCGAGGAACTCATGCACCGAGTAAAATTCTGCCCCTTCCACCACGAAATGCTGCTTTTGATATTGCAGATATAGGGCTTGGAAACTCGCTAAGGCAATATTCATGCCTTCAATGATCGGTTCAGTGGTGGTTTTTTCGAGTCCGATCGGATTATCGGCGACGGTATTAAAGGCTTGCACTAAAGTTGCCGTAGTCATGCCATTTGCTCCTCTAAACAAAACGATCAAAACAGAACACAGACGGAATTAATTGAACGCCCTCAAAACCTAAAGGCAATACGTTCAATTTAGCAACATTATCCAGCCGCGCAAACCCCAATAAAATCGACTTATTCCAATCTAAATGAGAATAATATGCATTGCTTTTGACGTATTTTTTACTGTTTTCTTAAGATTTTCGAATGTGACTCACAATTAAGTTATGAAGCGTCTCAGCTATGAAGTGTCCTCGCTGTGAATCGACCCATTACAGCCGCAATGGTTTCCATAAGGGCAAGCAGAAGTACATTTGCAAGTCCTGCGGCAGACAGTGGCTGGGCGACCGCAGCGATCGGGGTTATCCGCAACCCGTGCGCGATCTCTGCTTAAAAATGCACCGCAATGGCCTGGAAGCAAAACTGATCGGGCATTACACCGGAATTAGCTACAACACGATCATGAACTGGATTAATCAGTCCCGACGCGAACGGCACCGCTCCATGCAATTGGCCCAGGACGATGACATTGAGTACCAAGCGTAGCGGTTTCATCACCTGATTGACTTGGGTTGGGCTGGGGGGATTGGCGGAGCGAGCTGATCGGAGTTCCGTCTAATGGGTAGAAATTGCAGCTTTAGTTTCTTTCTTTCTCGGGAGTTTGTCATGAATTGCGAAGAAAATTTGGTGCTAGTTGGATCCTGTATAGAGCCGCTTACCGTTTTGCCGGAACCCCATGGGCTGGAGGCCATGGGGTTGGAGTCCGTGGGGCTGGCGGACTGGTGGATTGAAATCGCGGGGGACGATCGTTGGACGGTTTATCAACGGCTTCAGTCCCTCGGTTGTCGTTGTACCTGCGCGATCGGTGAGCCATTGCGGCTGCAAGTGCGATCGCCCCAGGATTTGGTGCAAGCCTGGATGGTATTGCGGCATCAATCGCTGGGGTGTGCCGATCGGCGGCAGGCACTACTGGCAACTTTAGAAACTTGCTGGCAGCTCGCCTAGGAGATCAAGATGGTGGCAACTGATGTAGCGCTGCATGCGCCAGCCGATGCAACGATGGAGATGACCCGCATTATGGGGCAGTTTGTGAGTTATGAGCTGAAGGATGGCTATAAAGTTAAGCGAATTAATTTACAAACAGCAGCGGGATTAGTGTCGGCAAAATTAACCCCAGCGGCGCGGGCAGGGCTATTTCGGATTAGTACCGAGACCCCGATTCAACCGGGGCTATGGCTGGATTTGACGGTGAAAGTGAAACTGGATGCAGGCATCATTAAATATAAAGTGCAGGATTTACAGACGGTGAGTGAATCCACCGCCTTGGCTTGGATCGCCGCTAATCCCACAGCGCTAATCGAACAAAACAGCCCGCAAAAAACTGTAATTCGCGTTTGCGATCGCGGTACCTGTCGCAAACGGGGCGCAACCCAAATTATTGCCGCTTTAGAGCAGGCGATTCGGGATCAGGATTTGGGCCGATCGGTGGAAGTTCAGGCGACCAGCTGTTTGAAAAATTGTAAATGTGGCCCGAACTTGCGCGTGGGTAAGACACAGCACGATCGACTCTGCCCAGTGCAAGCATTGCAGCTATTACCCGCGATCGCGCCAAGGCCCAAGGCCATTCAACCGATGCCGTCTGGTTGCGATTTGGCAACCGTTTGAGTCCGTCCAAAACTCTACATTGCGATAGAGCGATCGGGGCATTTTTGCCGATCCTGGGACAGATGAAGTGAAAATTAGCGGTTGCGATACTGGAAATCGATTCACCTTCGATCCAGTTTGCTGGAGTCGCCTCTACCATGTTATTCACTCAACCGTTGCGATCGTGCCCATTCAAGGCTTCCGGGTTCAAGGCGTTCGGGCTCAGCTTGTTGATGGGAACTATGTTGTGGCGATGTCGCGGCAGGTCTATGGCTATTGTGTCGCATTCCACATGACGGGTGACGCAATATTTGCAATATGCCAAAGCCGGGGTCGATTATCTCCGGCGTAATGCCTTCGATCGCACCAATGGCGGCACCCATGTGTTCCGGGGGACGATTCAGTCGATTCAGACAAAGCCCAATCCCAATGGGGGGACGATTTATACGGTGGACTATACGGGGTTACGGTTTTAGCGATCGGGGCCTTCGATATACCTGTCGGGGTAGGCGGGGCCCACCCTAGCGGCTGGTTATTCAAACAATTTATTCCGGCTTCTGTTCGCGTTCCATTAGCGTTTGCATGGCCGATCTGGCAGTGGTTTTTTGGGCGATTAATTGCCCGACTTGATCAACGATCGGCAGTTCAATCTGCTGCTGTTGCGCTAATTGTAATAATACGGCGACGGTATTTATCCCTTCGGCGGTGCCTTTGAGCTGAGTGAGGATTTGGTCGATCGATTGGCCTTGGGCCAAGGCATAGCCCACTTGGTAGTTGCGACTGAGGGGACTGCTACAGGTGGCCATCAGATCGCCCAAACCCGCCAGTCCGTAAAATGTCCCCGGATCAACTTTCCACCGCTGACCTAAGCGAATCATTTCCGCCAACCCCCTGGTGATTAGCGCGGATTTGGCATTAGTGCCGAGCTGAAGGCCATCACAAACGCCAACGGCGATCGCAATTACGTTTTTTAAGGCCCCGCAGAGTTCGACCCCGAGACGATCAGGATTGGTATAAACCCGAAAACGCGGGGAGGAAAATAGGGTTTGGATCGTCGTCGCGGCAGCGGCATTTTGACTGGCGGCAACGGTGGCAGCAGGTAAACCTTGCTGGATTTCGGCGGCGAGGTTCGGGCCGGAGAGGACCACGATCGGGTTTTGGGGAAACCCAACTTCCCAAAGCTGACTGGGCAAAAATGGCAAGCTAAATTCAGTCGCGGTTTCGAGATCCAAACCTTTCGTCGCCGAAACCAGAATTGTCTGCGGATCAAGGCTGGAAATTTGACCCATCACATCCCGAATCGCCACCATCGAAATCGCCAGGAGAATTACCTCAGCCTTGGTGATCACCCGATCCAACGGCATCCCCAGCCGCCGCGACCAAACGGTGACATCATGCCCATTTTCCTGGGCCAGGGTCGCCAACGTACTGCCCCAAGCGCCGCCGCCGATTACTGTGATTCGCACAATTCACCTGATAATTTACCGTTCAGTTCACCTTTTGTCCGGGGATACTGTTCCATCAGCCGCCGCACCTGTCCCGCATGGTAGGAACTGCGCGTCAGCGGCGAAGAAACCACCTGCAGGAAGCCGATCGATTCCCCATACTCACGCCAAGCATTAAATTGTTCCGGCGTGACAAATTCCTGTACGCCCAGGTGTTTCTGAGTCGGCTGGAGGTATTGACCGATCGTCACAATGTCGCAGTCAACAGCCCGCAGATCCCGCATCACTTGCCGCACTTCATCATCGGTTTCACCAAGACCCACCATGATCCCGGTTTTCGTGTAGACCCAAGGAGCGATTTCCCGGCTACGACGCAACACTTCCAGCGATCGTTGATAGTCACCCTGGGGCCGCGTGCGCTTATAGAGTCGCGGCACAGTTTCCGTATTGTGGTTCATCACCTCGGGGCTAGAAGCAAGAATCGTCGCGAGCGCTTCCCAGTTACCGCAGAGATCGGGAATGAGCACTTCGATCGTCGTTCCCGGCGAGAGCTGGCGCGTATTTTCGATACACTTGACAAACTGCGATGCCCCACCATCGGGTAAGTCGTCGCGGTTCACCGAGGTAATCACCACATGATTTAACTGCATCCGGCGCACGGCTTCGGCTAAGCGATCGGGTTCCGTGGGATCAAGGGCTACAGGCTTCTTTTCAAAATCAATATCGCAGTAAGGACAAGCCCGCGTACAAGCCGGCCCCATGATCAAGAAGGTCGCCGTCCCGGCTTGGAAGCATTCGCCGATATTCGGACAGGAAGCCTCTTCACAGACAGTATTGAGCGAGAGATCGCGGAGGATGTCTTTGACATTACCAACGCGCTCCCATTGTGGAGCCTTAACTCTTAACCAGTCCGGTTTGACGACCACGGTGCACGTTCCTTGCTTGGGTACTGTGGTTAATTATCTTAACAACTTGTGGGCTTGACGTGGGGCAAAACCCGACGAAACCCTATCCCACAGCGGCTACGGCATCAAGCTCACACCCAACAGACCGGCCCGAACGTAAAGAAAGCCTGAACTTTCCCCTATCTCCACCGATCGTCCGCAATAATCAAAATACAGAATTCCTTTGGGATCACGCTGCCGCTCTTGGCCAGCTTTTTTGTATACAACCTCGTCATCCCAGCCGTACCATGCAAACTGCAATCACTTCCAGCCAATCGATCTGCTGTCCCAACTGCGGGAGCCGATCGGCTGAACGCCGCTGGATCAAGGCGGCTCAAACGGTTCGTACGCAGTGCCCGGACTGCGACTATCTGCTGATTAGCTGCGCGGTGACGGCCAATGTGGTTGAAGCCTATTTCCCCAGTCAGGCTTACCGCCAGGACATCATTCCGGCCTCAAGCCGTCGCTAAGGCCCGCGACGCCCGCAACTGGCCGCAGGCCGCATCCGCTTCTAGGCCCCGCGATCGCCGCACACTAACGGCGATATTGCGGGACTTCAAAATACTGACGAACTGCTGCAACTGCCGATCGGAGGGCCGTTGGTAATCGACCTCCGAGATTGGATTGTAGGGAATCAGGTTGACGTGGCTTTGGAAGCCGCGCAATTGGGTAGCCAGCTCTTCGGCATGCTCCGGTAAATCGTTGGTGCCATGCAGGACAATGTACTCAAAAGTGACGCGGCGACCCGTCAGCTTGACGTAATCGCGGCATTCATCCAGCAGCGCTGATATCGGATATTGCCGCGCACTGGGAATCAGCGATTCGCGCACCGTCTGATTCGACGCATGGAGACTGACGGCCAGGGTAGACTGCAACTGCCGATCGGCCAGTCGGCGAATCTGCCCCGGAATCCCCACCGTCGAAATCGTCATCGTCCGCTTGCCAATGCCCAAGTCTTCATTGAGCGATCGCAGCGCCCCCAGCACATTGTCCAGATTCAGCAGCGGCTCCCCCATGCCCATAAACACAATATTGCTCACCCGCTGCCCAAAGTCTTCCTGTACCGTCAGCACCTGATCAACAATCTCATGGCGATCAAGATTGCGCTTAAAGCCGCCCTTCCCCGTCGCGCAGAAATCACAGCCCATCGGACAACCGACCTGGGAAGAGACACAAACCGTCAGGCGATTCTCTGTCGGGATCCCCACTGCTTCGATAATGTCGCCCTGGGCCACCTTCAACAAAAATTTCACCGTGCCATCCGGAGCCTCGGCACGATAGCTGATTTCGGATCGACCCAAGTCATAGCCCTGCATCACCTCCCGCCAAGCCTTCGGGAACACCGTCATTTCCATCAGCGATCGGGCACCGCGATCGTAGATCCATTGATGCAACTGCTTACCGCGATAGGCAGGTTGTCCCTGGGCCTGAATCCAATCGGTCAGCTCCGCCAGAGAAGCACCCACTAGAGCTTGGTGGCCAACCGCTTGGTGCTCAACCGCTTGGTGCTCAACCGCTTGGTGCCCAACCGCCGCAATGTCCGCATCCATAAACCACCACCGTCCAAAATCAACCGCTCCCTCATCTTACCGACCATTGACATCGGTTGACCGTCCTACATGATCGACCGCCGATCGACGCATGACTGCAAGGGCAATCGGCTGCTTGCCCCAACGGCATGAAAAGATCCGCAAAATCTCCGGCAAGTCACTCCGTAAATCCACGTATTTTGCCTCCAAGGCCCAGAATCCCCCCAGAGATCTCCGTATAAATACGAATTTTCCAAATTGTGCCCTTCCGACAATATATTCACAGGTTGAGCGAGGGGTCTTGCCCCGCAGGTTTATCAACCCTAGAGACTGTTGGTCTGTATGGTTTGCAGTCTGAGTGACTGTTGTCCCCTCGGGGTCAATTGCTTCAGTCGGCGTCGAACCAAGACCAATCGAAGATGCCAAAGATGTGTGCTGGAGTTCCTGCCAGTGGTTATGTTCAAGACTGTTGCTGAAAATCGTCTCACTGAAAATCGTCGTTTGATGCATCTGACATCTCGCAGCTCCCAACCTGGTTCCCAGGATACGCTGCTCTCTAGTGCTGTAGAAACGCTGCAAGACAGTTTTATCGTCACGGATACTGTCGGCCAGATTCAATATGTGAATCCGGCAGCGGAGCGGTTGTTCCGTCAGAGTTCCCTCGCCCTCATCCATTCCTCGATCGCGACCTTATTCAGCGAAGCGATCGACATAAGCTTTGTCATCCAGCGTGCCCTTGTTAGTCCTTGGCAGGGTGAAGCAAACGGTCTTCAGGCCCAGGGTGAAACCTTTATAGCCGCTGTTAGCGCGAGTGCCGTCCAGGATCCGACAGGTAGCACGATCGGCCTGACTTTTGTTATTCGTGACATTACGATCCAAAAGCAGCGAGAACTCGAACTAGAACGATCGAACCGGCTCAAGTCCGATTTTCTAGCCCATATGTCCCACGAGCTGCGCACACCGCTCACGGCGATTCTGGGCTTCTCCTCAGTTTTGGAAAAGCAGATTTTTGGCTTATTGAATCCGAAGCAATCGCAGTATATTGGCCAAATCCACCGCAGCGGCCAGCATTTACTCAACCTGATCAATGACATCCTTGACCTTTCAAAAATCGAAGCGGGCCAGATGGAACTGGAAATTGTCCCGGTTGATTTGGCGGAAGTCTGCACCAGCGCGATCGAATTGGTGAGCGAAGCAGCGCTAGTCCGACAAATCACAATCGACCATAGCGGCTTACCCAACTGTCTCCTTCCCGCCGATGAACTCCGCCTGCGCCAGATTTTGATCAATCTTCTGAGCAATGCAATCAAGTTTTCCCATGACCATGGCCGCATTGGGATTCGAGCGGAGATGGACGATCGCATGGTGCGGCTCTGCGTGTGGGATGAGGGAATTGGTATTCCAGCGGATCAGCAAAGCCGCCTGTTTCAGCCGTTCCAACAAATCGAAAGCAGTCACAGCCGCAGCGCCCGCAGTGAAGGCAAACGCAGCAACATTGGTACGGGCCTGGGATTGGCACTCAGCCGCCGCCTGGTTGAATTGCATCAAGGCTACATCACCGTCGAATCGATCGCGGATCAAGGCAGCCGCTTCACGGTACATCTGCCCCGGCGCTAGGATCGAGATTTGGGCGACATGTTATGGTTAGGGGCTGAAAGCGCAATCGGTGAATGCTGTGTTTTTGCCCTATCTTGCTGAATTTACTTCGCCTGGCCCGATTATTTTTGAACTGGGGCCGATTCAGGTGCGCTGGTATGGCCTACTGATCGCCGGGGCCGTACTGACAGGCGTACTGCTGATTGAGCGTTGGGCCCCTTGGCGGGGGATTGCCCCGGAGGTGATGGGTGAGTTGCCGATTTGGCTGGTGCCCGCAGCGGTGATTGGGGCCAGGATTTACTATGTGGTGTTCCAATGGTCGGAATACGCTCATCAACCGGGCGCGATCGTGGCGATTTGGCGGGGCGGGATTGCGATCCATGGGGCGATCATTGGCGGCATTCTGGCGGCGATCGCCTTTGCGAAGATCCGGCGCATTGCTTTTTGGAGTCTGGCGGATATCGTTGCGCCCGCGCTGGCCTTAGGGCAAGCGATCGGGCGCTGGGGTAACTTTTTCAATTCGGAAGCATTTGGCGCACCCGCACCGCCGAACTTACCTTGGAAACTACTGATTCCCGTGAGCCAACGCCCCGACAAGATGGCTGATATCGCTTACTATCACCCGACGTTTCTGTATGAATCGCTCTGGAATTTCGGCGTGTTTTTGGTACTAATGGGGTTGTTTAGGCGCGATCGGCAAGCCCGGTTTCCCACAGGGTTGATTGCATTGGTCTACACGATCGCCTACAGCAGTGGCCGTATTTGGATTGAAAGTCTCCGGACGGATAGCTTGATGCTCGGCGGCATCCGCATGGCACAGCTGATCAGCGCCCTTGGCATTGGGCTCGGCAGCTTGGGGCTTTGGTGGCTGTATGGCAAGCGCAAGTCGCTGCCGGACGTGGTTTAGATCAGACTTATAATCCACCCTAAACATGGAAAAACCCCAAAGAACAACATTAACAGCGTCCTTCGGGGGTAAGTCAGGGTGCATCTACCATCTATTACTACCGCACAACCACGGAACATCCGGATGGTTTCCTAGGAAACTCCTACAAATCTGTCTAAGGGTAGATTGACAAGTCTGGCAAACCCAGAGTTTCATTCCAGTCCATCATGATATTTAGACATTGCAGGGCTTGGCTCGCTTGGCCTTTCATCAGATTATCGATCGCCGACATGACGATCACCCGATCGGTGCGCGGATCAATCTCCACGCTGATGTAGCAGGCATTCGTACCGTAGGCCCACTTAGTTTGGGGGTAGACTCCGGCGGGGAGCAGGCGCACCCAAGGCGCATTGCGATAGAAGGCTTTGTAAATGGTGAGCAAATCTTCCCGCACCAAGCCCGGATCGCGCATGGTGCCATAGACCGTAGCGAGGATGCCGCGCACCATCGGAATCAAGTGGGGCGTGAATTGTACTCGGACTTCGCGGCCGGCGAGGTCGCTGCTAATCTGTTCGATTTCGGGAGTGTGACGGTGCCGCACGACGCCGTAGGGGGCGATCGAGTTATCGGCTTCAGCCAGCAATGATCCAACCTTTGCGGTGCGTCCAGCGCCAGAGGTGCCAGACTTCGCATCAATAATCAGTGTGTCGGGCACGACTAACCCTTGTTTTAACAAGGGCGCGATCGCCAGCAAACTCGCCGTTGGGTAGCAGCCGGGACAACCGATGAGCTGGGCCTCTTGAATTTCGCGGCGGTACAGTTCAGGCAGGCCATACACGGCTGTTTCCGCTACGGCTTGATCCGATCGGGCAATGCCGTAATGCTGGTCGTAGGTTTCGAGATTCCAGAAACGATAGTCAGCGGATAAATCCAAAACCTTGCACCCCTTCGCGAGCAGCTTCGGAGCCAACTCACAGGCAATGCCATTGGGCAACCCAAGAAAAACCACTTCAGCCCGATCGGCAATCACATCGGCATCGATCGGTTCAATCTTCAGATCCGTCGCATGGGCCAAATGCGGATAAATTTCACCAAATCCCTTGCCCGCACTACTATCACCACCCAAATAGGTCAGCTTGAGCTGCGGATGCTGCAAAATCATGCGCACGAGCTGCACACCACCATAGCCCGAAGCCCCCACAATCCCGACCGAAACAGCGCCTGAATCACCCATAATCGTTCAACCAGAAACAAAAAATACTGAACCGCCGCCAGCCTTTCGACCGACCCATTTGCGTTACGCAATTGCGTTACGGCGGATTGCGTTGCTGCATTGTAATGCTGATGCGGACATTGGGGAAGCCAGGAATCGGCATTCGGCCCCAGCCGCGAATATGTATAACTGAGATCACACGCGTGACCGGAATTAAGAGACAGTCCGGATGCCGCGACAGCCATGGTGAAGTGTCATGGTGAAACTGTATCCGAGCGAACCTACTTTATTTTTCCGCCTTTGTCATCTATCCTAGAGTAGATATGTCGGGTGCGGAATTTACTGAGTCAACGTAGCTAAAGATTCTACGGCAACGGGTGCGCTTTTGGGCGACTCAATCCAGAGAATCGTGTTTTCGAGCTATACCTAAATACTTAATGGTGTTCCGCCTTGAACTTCTCAATCCGATTGACTGACCCTAAACCTACATCCTCGTCCCTTGTGTTTGATTCGATTGAAGATGCCCTAGCGGATCTGAAGCTGGGAAAAGCGATCGTCGTGGTTGACGATGAAAATCGCGAGAATGAGGGCGATCTCATTTGTGCGGCGGAATTTGCTACGCCGGAGATGATTAATTTTATGGCAGTGGCGGCGCGGGGCCTAATCTGCCTATCGATGACGGGTGAGCGCCTGGATGAACTGAACATCCCGCTCATGGTGACGAATAATACTGATCCCAACCAGACGGCCTTTACCGTCAGCGTCGATGCGGCACCGAAGTTTGGGGTGAGTACAGGGATTTCGGCAGAAGATCGATCGCGCACGATTCAATTGATCCTCGATGCCAAAACCCAACCTGAAGATCTGCGCCGTCCGGGGCATATTTTTCCGCTACGGGCTAAGGATGGCGGTGTACTGAAGCGGGCGGGACACACGGAAGCCGCCGTTGATTTGTCACAGTTGGCGGGTCTCTACCCCGCAGGCGTAATTTGCGAAATCCAAAATCCCGACGGCACGATGGCGCGGCTGCCAGAGCTGATCGACTATGCCCAGGAACATGGCCTGAAGCTGATTAGCATTGCCGATTTGATTAGTTATCGGTTGAAGCATGAGCGGTTCGTCGATCGTGAAGCGGTGACGCGTTTACCATCGCAGTTTGGTCAGTTTGATGTCTATGCTTACCGCAATCGCTTGGATGGTACCGAACATCTGGCGATCGTCAAAGGCAATCCCGCTGGCTTCGCGGATGAACCTGTAATGGTGCGTGTCCACTCGGAATGTTTGACCGGGGATGCCCTCGGTTCGCTGCGCTGTGACTGTCGCGGTCAGCTGCAAGCCGCCTTGAAAATGATTGAACATGCCGGACGGGGCGTAGTGCTGTACCTGCGCCAGGAAGGCCGGGGCATTGGGCTGATCAACAAACTCAAAGCCTATTCCCTCCAAGATCTTGGCATGGATACCGTCGAAGCCAACGAACATCTGGGCTTTGCGGCGGATCTGCGCGATTACGGCGTGGGGGCACAGATGCTCAGTGACCTGGGCGTGCGGCAGCTGCGGTTAATTACGAATAATCCGCGCAAAATTGCAGGACTGAAGGGCTATGGCCTGGAGATGGTCGATCGGGTGCCGCTGTTAATCGAAGCCAATCCATTTAACTCTGCCTATCTCACCACCAAAGCCGAAAAGCTGGGTCATTTGTTCATGCGTAGCTCGCTGCTGACCTTGGCGATTCGCTGGCAGGATCAGCCCGCTTCCCTGACCGAACATTATGAACGGCTGGAAAAACTGCGGTTCGTGGCTCGCGAATGCGGCATGATGCTAAAGGAAGAAACCCGACCGATGGCAGCGGCCCTGCTGGGACAGTCATCGTTGATTGTCACCTTGGGTACAGAACAGTCCCTCGGTGAGCATTCCGATTGGTATATCGACCCCGAGCATCCCTATCATCAAGCGGTGCGACAACTTTTGACGCATCTCATCAACTGGGAATATGTTGATAACTTGGCATTCATTCTCGCCAGTGGGAGTGATCCTTTAAGTGGATTACAAGTGCAGCTCGATCGGCGGATGCTCCCCCTTGAGCAGCTCTCGACCGTCACCCCCGATCGGTGGCAGTCGCAGGTAATCTACTGCTTGTCCAAGAGCTTCCAAACGCGGGAAGTGGCTGAGGTAATTACGCCACAGGTGATGAGTCAACCCGAAAGCGCCTAGAGCGACGTGGGTTTCGGCTGACGCTCAACCCACTGGGTGATCGGTGGGTGGGTTTTGGTTGATGCTCAACCCACTAGGCAACTGAGAGGGCTGAGCAACCGCCGAAGCCCGACCCACCAGAAAGCCAGGAGGGCTGAGCAACCGCCGAAGCTAGGGTTCTACCCGATCGGCTGGTAAGCTATCGGTTTTGGCAACTTGCTTCAAGCGCTGGTACTGTTTGACCAACTGCACAAACTCCTGACGATACTGTTCCTTGTCTGCATCCAGACCCGCTTGGGCCAGACGGAAAACATCATTGAGATTCGCCTTGCCTTTGTATTCCGAGTTCCGCAAAATCATGCCAAACAACGCGACGGCGGCGGCGAATTGTAGATCCGGGTCAGCAGTCGTGATTTGCGGGGCGATCGTTTGCGTGATCAGCTGGCTCTTATTCCCCGTTGGGGCTTTGTAGCGCAGTTTGACTTGCATCAGCTCGTCGCTGGTAATGCGCGGGGTCACAGTATCGGTGACGGGCTGATACTTCAGGGGATCGACATCGGGGATCTTGAGGTCACTGGCAATCCCTGTGGGTACAACTTCGTAAAGTGCAGTGACCCGATGGCCCGCCCCGATTTCCCCGGCATCCTTCCGATCGTCGTTGAAATCCTGATCGCGCAAGGCTCGATTTTCGTAGCCGATCAAGCGATAAGCCTGAACTTGGCTGGGGTTAAACTCGACCTGGACTTTGACATCCTTGGCGATCGTGAATAGGGTACCCCGCAGATCCGTGACCAACACCTTGCGGGCTTCGTTCAGCGTATCGATGTAGGCATAGTTACCATTGCCCTTATCGGCGAGCTGTTCCATCTTGTCATCTTTGTAGTTGCCCGTGCCAAAGCCGAGCACGCTCAGAAAAATCCCCTGATCGCGCTTCGATTCGATTAGGCGCACCAGTTCGGCATCACTCGATGGCCCGACGTTAAAGTCGCCGTCCGTTGCCAGGATCACGCGGTTGTTGGCACCTTTGATGAATGCCTGCTGGGCTTGTTTATAAGCCAGTTCGATGCCCTCCCCGCCAGCAGTCGAACCGCCCGCACTGAGGTTGTCGATCGCGGCCATGATCTTCTGCTTTTCGTTGCCGGGAGTCGGCGGTAGCACCAGCCCCGAACTGCCTGCATAGACCACGATCGAGACGCGATCCTGGGCGCTGAGCTGCTGCACCAGCAGACACATCGACTGCTTCACCAACGGCAGTTTCTCGGGCGATTCCATGGAGCCGGAGACATCCAAGAGGAAAACTAAGTTGCTCGGCGGTGGGGTTTCGAGCTGTTGGCCTTGGAGGCCGATGCGGACTAGACGGTGCTGGGGATTCCAGGGGGCGGCGGCGACGGCGGTGTTGACGGAGAAGGGTTGGTCATTTTTGGGCGGGCTGTAGCGGTAGGGGAAGTAGTTGATCATTTCCTCTAGGCGCACGGCATCCTTGGGCGGCAGGCTACCGGAAGCGATCATCCGGCGGACATTGCTGTAGGAAGCAGTATCGACATCGATCGAGAAGGTCGAG